>CAMAPT010000021.1 GCA_945860225.1 Chitinophaga pinensis
AACAACATATTAATAAAAGAAACAGAGAAAATATAAAAGCTGAATTGGAATTAGTAAAAGAACAACTTTTAAAGGCGGAAATAGATAATTCTACGCCGGAAAAAGCCAAAGAGGTTTCCGATCAATTACAAAAAATAGATAATGCATTAAAAAAAATAGAAGATAATTTACAAGATGAAAACTAACATTATTTACTTATGTCTTATTTTATCATTTTTTTGTAACGCTCAAAATGATTCAAAAGACAGTTTATTTAAAAAAAATCAGCAACAAATTGCCAATTTAAAAAATAGAATCAATACCATAAATAATCTTGTTAAAGCTAATACAAGAGAAAACGATACCATTCAAAAATTAAATAACCGCATATCGAGGCAAATTGACACAATTTCTTATTTACGCAAAGAAGTCCTTTTATTAAATGAAAAATTATTAATTAATAAATATAATTCAACACCTAGTATTGGTTCAAAAGAAAATGAATCATACAATGACTTTAAAAACAATCCATACATCAATTCAAAATTAGGAACATGTAACTGCCTAAGAATTTATTATGGCTCTAATGAAACCGATGAAAATTATTACGCTTACAAAGAACTGGATTCAATTGCTGAAATTTGCCGAAAAAAACCTGAAACAAAAATTAGATTAGATGGACATGCTGATAAAAGCGGAAAAGAAAACATCAATTTAGTACTATCACAAAAAAGAGTAGAATCGCTTAAAAATTATTTAGTTAAAATCAAAGGCATAAACGAAAATAACATTTCGACAAATTGGCATGGAAGCAATCTACCCTCTCACGATGTAACAGAAATAAACTTACAATTTTTGAACAGAAGAGTTGAAGTTTTCACTGAATAAGGACAAATGAATTAAATCCAATGTATGTCGTATAATGTTATTTATAAATCCCTACAAACAAATCCCCTTCGCTATTTTTTTTGGCACGATACATTCCTTCCGAATTAAATGGTAATTCAATGTTACCATTATAATCAATAGCAATTAAACCTCCTTCACCCCCAATTTTCACTAACTTATCCATCACCACTATATCGCAAGCTTCTTTCAACGACAACCCTTTGTATTCTATTAAGCAGGAAATATCATAAGCGACTACAGAACGAATAAAGAATTCCCCGTGACCAGTACAACTCACTGCACAAGTTTTATTATTTGCATAAGTTCCTGCCCCAATAACCGGACTATCCCCTATTCTACCAAATTTTTTATTAGTCATGCCTCCAGTACTTGTAGCTGCCGCCAAATCACCAAACTGATCAAGAGCTACAGCTCCAACAGTTCCAAATTTTTTCTCACCATGTTCAAAATTGTCTTCTGTATGATCTAATACAACGCTGTCACTTTCTAAAGCTTTTTGTAATTGTTCGTAGCGCATTTGTACAAAAAAATAATCATCCTCCGCGATTTCAGCATTTACTTTCTTAGCAAAATCCATAGCTCCCGAACCAGCTAATAATACATGATCTGATTGTTGCATCACCGCTCTTGCCAAACTAACAGGATTTTTAATATGACTAACGCCAGCTACAGCTCCCGAAGTTAAATCTTTACCATACATCACACTGGCATCCATTTCGTGCTTACCGGCATTGGTAAATACAGATCCCTTACCGGCATTGAATAATGGATTATTCTCTAACAAACGAACCGCCATTTCAACGGCATCTAAAGATGTGCCCCCATTTTTTAAAATAGTCTCTCCTGATAATATAGCTTCTCTTAACCCCTCAGTATAAGCTTTTTCTTTTTCAGCAGTCATAGTACTCTGTAAAATAGTACCTGCACCACCATGTATAGCTATTGCGTATCTTGACATGTTATTTTTTTAATAAAAATACTTATAATTTGATTAGCAAAAAAATAGCAAGATTTGTTAGAGCCTGTTTAAATTCTATAAAATGAATTTGTTTTAGATTATTTTGAGTGATAAAAAGCGCATTTTACAGCCATAATGGAATAGTTCTGGCGAAAAAACCCAACGAATTCGCAACTAAAAAGAAACATAACAAAAAAATTAGATGAATTTTAAACAGACTCTTAAAGTAAAGGATTTAATATACGTGTGTTTCAATCAAAACAAGAGGCTCCTTTTCGGTGAAAGAAAAATCTTGTAAAGCCATCAACATAGCCTTATTAGAAGAAAATAGCTCCCTGTTAAAATTAATAACTGTTGTAATATCTGAATAATCAATAGAAACATCTTTGGCTTGTTTATAAAAATCATTCAAAGCCGATTCATATTGCTGCTCTATCATATTTAATAATTGAGGTAAAGTTTTACGGGCCGAATTGGATGATACTTCTTCACTTAAAAATTCATTCACCTGACCATACAATGATTCTATTTCTTTTTTTCGTTCCATTAAAAAATTAAACTTTATGTCCTTCGAGGAACGTCTCAAATTATTCAAATTTAGCCACACATCTTTTAAACTTTTTACCGAATACATCACACTTCGAACGGCTGAATTTAACTTCATAAATTTTTCCGCTTCATCAGGTTTTAACTCTTGCTTATATTTAATAAAAAATGCTTGAATTTCTCCTTGCCATTGTTTCATATATATGTACTTTTCTTCTTGTGTCTTGGTTGTAAAATTTCTCTTTTTGTTCAATGCTTCAAATTCATCGTGGTTATGAGATATGATACACTTGGAATCAAATAGAGATAAATTAAATAGCAAACCATTATGGATAAAATAAGCCACTTCTTTTTTAAATAAGCTTAGAATAGAGCGTTTATTGTCTTTATTTATATCAGATATAAAAGCAGATGCCACAGGCGTTGAATCTTTAAATAGAAATTCCAAAAAATTAGCAAATGAATCAATAAATGGCAAAAAAATTAAAATAGAAATAAAATTAATGACACTAGAAAATGTAACCAATGCGATTAGTGAGTCCTTAATTTTTAAAACATCTGTGATAAAAAAAAGAAGTGGATTTAAAAAAGAGAATACAAAAAAAGCGAGTAATAAATTAAATAATAAATTACCTACGGCTACTTGTTTCTTATTTGAAACTCCGCCCATTGATCCTAACACAATCTTTATCGTTGTTCCAATTTCTGAACCCAATACAATAATTGCCGCTGATGTAAAATTTATAACAGATAAATGCAAAGCACTTAGTACAAGTGCCATAGTAATGGTGCTAGATTGAACAATTACCGTAATTAAAAATCCAATTAACAAAAAAGTCACAAGAGGCATTTCCTTATAATCTTCAAAACTAAAGGTACCTACCTGTGATTCCATGGCTTGTTTAATAAACGAAATAGCGATGAATAACAATCCAAATCCGAAGAAAAAAAAAGAGATTTCTTTTATTGCTTTCTTGTTATTAAATAAAATAAACATGATGCCTCCCAAACAAATAGATGGATAAGCCGCTATTTCCATGTCTACTTTAAATCCAAGTGCAACCACAAGCCAGTTAGTAACAGTGGTTCCTAAATTGGCTCCTAATATCATAGCCAAAGCATTCTTTAAAGTAAAAACGCCTGCCCCAACAAATGCCAATACCATGAGCGAAACCAACGAACTACTTTGTAATATAGCAGAAACGACAACACCTCCGGATGCCGCACTAATTCTGTTTTTTGTAATTCGTTGAAGGAAAATTTTAAATTCTCTACCAGACAAGTCTTTGATAGAGCCTTCTAATAAATTCATTCCAAAAACAAATAATCCAATACCTGCGGTTAGTTTAAAAACATTAATCAAAACGTTCATTGAATATATCCTATTTAAGTTAACTTCAGGTTCATAATGTTTTTTAAATTATAAAAGCCATGTTATCTTTCTTTATTATAAAGACAACATGGCTTTTATCAAACAGACATATTAAATGGTGGGACGATTATTATCAACCATCTACTAAGCTCCTTTAATAATCACTAAGTATTTAGAGGTATTCCAAAAGGCTTCAGAGTTAGTAATTACTATATCTTTAATAATTCCATTTTCTTTTTCAAGTCGGTAAGAGTTCGTTGGATGAGACGTAATAATATCTACCTTCTTGCTGTTAACAGGAATAGAATTGAGTTGCGTATAATCTATTTGCGTAAATTTCTTAGCATTGAAATCATCTTTTAATTCAGATGTTTTTCCTATTCCCAATAAACCACCTTTCTTATCGATGATGTTTTCTTTTTCCAAATCTTTCGACGTACCTACGATATAAAATGCTTTATGCAATTCATTTCTTTCTTGAGCAATTGTTTCGGCTTGAGCAGCATTTTGTGCATTTAAAAAGCCAATAGATGTTTGCAATTGCATAACTTCTCTATTTAACCCATTTAGTTTGACATTCAAAGCAGTCAATTCATCTTGTTTTTGCACCAACTGGGTATTCAATGATTTAATGGCTACTTCTAATTGTTTATTTTTACCACCACCTGCTTTTAACTGTTTGTTAAGCTTAGTGATATTTTCACGATTTTTATCCATCAAGGTATTTATAGCTGCTATTTCTGCATTAATTTCGGCAAGCACATTCGTTTTAATGTCTGAAGTTCGCTCCGTTTTTATGTAAATATTTTTCTCTTTAACATTTACAGAATCCAAGGTTCGTTGAATGTCGTTAAACGACATTAAGTAACTGCTCAAAGTAGAATCTTTTTGATTAAGCAATGCTTGTAATGAATCCCTCTCACGTTCGGCGCTTGCCGTATTATCAGCTTGAGGTTTGTTATTGTTACAAGACACGGCAACTAACGATGTTGCAATAATGATAAAAGCATTTTTTTTCATAATTTGTATTTTTAAAAATTTTGTTAAAAGTAATCCCGACAACATTATACATTCTATGAATGTTGTCATTGAAATGAATGATTCAAATCAATCGTCTTAAAGCATAAATCTGATAATTGCTCAATACCATTTTCATAAACCCAATAAACGGATGAATGCATGTTTTTAAAATAAATAAAGTCGCCATAAATTAAGAAATCGTTTAAATTTCAATTGATTATATAAGTACATTGATGGTTATATTGAACGAAGTCGAAATAGACAATTTTCGACTTCGTTAACATTGACGTATTTGTTAGAACAAATGTTTGTTATCTTAAAGTTTTTTCATCCTCATTCTTACGAAAAATATAAAGAAAATTTGTTTAAATAGTTCTCGATAAGAAAATTTAAAAGAGGATATTATTATACTGAAACAGACCATTGCCTCATCATAATTTCCGTATGTCAATATTTAATACTTTTCTGCCAAGAAATTATTTCTCGAAATGAGATGGTAATTTAAAAAAAATAAAAATATTTTTAGTCCATTTTGATTTATCTGTACCTTAAAATCAAAGCAATTTTTCCATATTGTTGTAATCGACCTTCTTCCATTACTACTACCTTACCTCCTTTATTCATCACTACTTCCATCACATCATCTACGGCATCCTCTAATATTTCATGTTGTTTTTTAGGGGCTGTTGAATACAATGTAGAATCATTTGGTAATATGTAACCTTTAAACATATAATCCTTTTCAACCAACAATAATAGCCCTTTTCCCTCATTTGCAAATGTCCAAACATCTTGTATACCATGAACTGCCAATTTTTTACCAATGGCGTTTTCAAATCTGGTTAATAATTTTTCTTCCTCTATCTTAAGGTATTCTGTAATTTTTTCAAAAGCAAAAACTCCAAGTGTTTGTATGTTTTCATGTAAATAATTACCATGTATTTCGCCGATAATATTGGTAGAGTGTATGGTGTTTTTTTTAAAATAACCAATATCCTTGCTATTTCCGGAAATGATTAATGGTGTGTGAGGTGATACATATTTCGACATTTTTTGATCTGCCTGTTTCAAAAACATCATAAGTCGTTGTTCGTTAACAATCGATTTATCTTTTTCAGTCGATTTTAAAGCGTAACCATATGAACTTCCAAGTGATGGTCGCTCATATTCATAATCATCCACAAAGTGAGCAGGAAAATCTTTATTCTTATACATGGTCAATGATTCTCCTTTACCATCAAATAATTTAAGTTCTTTTTCATTCATTACAAAAAGACAATACTCTAATAAAGTGGCCTCTAAGTAGATAATATCCCTAATTTCAAAACTATTTCCAACTATAATTTTTTCCTTTACTGCAAAAGGAAATCTAACTAAATGAGAAACTTCTGGGGACACATAAAATCCAAGACCTAAATCGTTATGCACAAAATCTATTTGACTGACTAATTCGTTCAGTTTCAAAATTATTTCCTCGCCTATTTTATTCTTTCCAAACTTATCTAATACAAGCTCTTCGGCTTTTTTGATAACTTGATTGACGTGCAACTCATCCAATGCTCGTTCAGGTGATAATTTATGAGTTGGTATTATAACCGACACACAAGGCGTTGCTACATGCCCTTTTAATTCCTCTAAAATAGTTGTATCCATACATTTTTATTTTATTAATGAACAACGAAAATAAACACCGATTAAAATCGATTCAATGAGAGAATACACTTTCACTGATGATCTCCTTAACGTAAAAAATGTACCTGATAATTTGATAAAACTCACGTTGCCAAATGAGAGCTTGATTAGTAAACAAATGAATGGATTTATAACATTGCAAGCAAACTTTAATAAATCCTTTTAGTAGGAAAAATACATTCATCAATCATAAAATGAAGACAAGAATTGTTGTTTACGAATCTCACGAAAAAGCGCTAGAAGCTGTTACTCGATTAAAAAATGCCGGTTTTCCTCTTGATAAGGTTTCATTAATTGGCGAGGCTCAAATAGTGAACGATCATATGTATCTCAAATCATTAGAACCACTAAAAAACATACCCTTAGCAGTAGGTGCAGTGGCGGGTATCGTTTCAGGACTTTTAACTGGCATGGGCGTTTTCTCTATTCCTGGGTTTGGCTTTTTATACGGCGCAGGGGCTATTGTGGGAGCTATTGGAGGATTTGATTTCGGTATTATTAGTGGAGGTCTTGCTACGATATTAATTCAATTAGGCGTAAAGAAAAATGAAGTCATTAAATACAAAGAACATATCAAAGAAGGGAAATTTTTATTGAAATTAAATGCAAGTGATAAAGAAATAGCAAAAGCTGATTTTGTTTTAAATATTAAGCAAACGCAACAGGCATTAAAGGCTGTTTGAAATGAATAAATATATCCTGTCCCAAAAAGCTCATAACCAAAAAACCATAAGAGATCATGAAAATTTTAGTCATAGCATTCCTACTTTCAATTGCTCATTTAGTGCGAAGTCAAACTCAACAAAAAATAGTTGATGGATTAAGTAGTGACGACAGTTCGGCATTAGCTACAATAGCTATCTACCCTGATAGTTTAAGAATCGACTTATTAAAGGCTTGCCAGGCACCTGAACTTTTAATAAAAACAGCAGAGATTCAGAATAACTCCAGTAAATCATTCAGACAAATTATGGATAAATACCCCAAAAAAGAGCAGGAAAATTTATGGAATTTAGCCCGATATCCGGAACTCTTATCCAAAATTGTGGAAGGGGGAAATAAATCCAAAGAGCAACTGAACATCATTACGAATTCATATCCGCCTGAAATTCAAAAAATAGTGATCGACTACGGACGCAAGCATATGAATGCACTTAACGATATACATCTCTTATCTAAAAAAAGTAATGAAGAATTTGATAAACTCTTAGCCACTCAAACCGATGACATAAAAAAAACATATCACACATTAATTCGGCATCCGGATGTATTAAGCACTTTATCTTCGAATATTCGATTATCTAATATCTTAGGAAAATTGTATAAATCTGATCCGGAATACACACGCCTGATGCTTGAATCGATGAAGATTAAACAAGAAATGCAACGCGTAAAAGAAACAGAAGAATGGAAAAACGGACTCGATAAAAATCCTGATGCTAAGAAGGAAATGGAGCAAGTTGCCAAAGAATTTATCAAAGATTATTCAAACGATATAAATGACGACGACATTTATAATATATCAAACGAAAAAAAACTTATGGTATATAACGAACCTCCTACTATATACCATCCCATCAATCCTTATCCGTATTGGTTTGGCTATCCATGGTGGTACGACTTCCCATATTGGTACCCCTATCCATATTGGTATAACTTCGGGTTTTACTGGAATTCATCCGGTGTTGCCTACATGAGTTTACCCTCCCCATTTTTTATCCATTGGTATTTTTTCAACCCCCACCACCATTACTATTATCCGCATTTTTCTGAGTACTGTATTTCCCATCACGAAACTTACTATGGTTCCCGTATCCAACAAACAGCCTTTAATAGTGAAATACATGCCTGGAAAAGAGCCAATGAACCTAATTTACCCATGGGCTATTTTAAGCCCGACAATAATCGAAAAAACAGAATTCAAGAATTAGGACGTTTTGAAATGAATTACCTCAATAGTACAAAAAGTGTATTTGGCAGAAACATTAGCCGATCCGATTTCCTACAAAACAATTCTAACTTTTATCCTCACCTAAATCCTGTCATTAAACAACCTCAATTCAACAACCGAATCAGATACCCCAAGCAAAAAACACCTACTCCTTTTAACTTAGAACAACCTGTCACTCCTCAATCAACACCAATAAATAAACCAAAAAACCGAACAGACAGACCCGCCATGCAAAAAAACAATACACCAAATAAACCAAGAAAACGATAACTATCATGGAAACAACATCTACAAGAAGCCATCCTTTAAAAAAACAATCTAACAATCAGTTAAATGATAAAGATGCCATTCAACCGCCATCATCAAGCACTTCTGAAATGACAAACAACAATTTGGAAAATATTTCCGAAACAGACAGCGATGTCGCTTTCGAACTAGGTGATTTAGGTTTTGATAAATACGGCAATTTGGTAAAATGGTAATCTGTTCTACATTTAAAAAATACTAAAACATACACTTAATCGTATATAAATAATACTCGCTATATTTGATATTGAAATAAATTGATGAATTATTTACTTTTCAATTTATTCAGTTCAATGTATGCCGTTATTGACTAAAAATAATAAATATCATCGTATTTTTAACAACTCATACACCCTTATCTGGCTGTTTATGAGCATGTTTATAGCTTGTAAAGGATACTCTCAATATACCATTTCAGGCCAAATTTTCGAGAACAATTCTCCCTCTCCATTTACAGTAATTGGTATTTTAAATCAAAACAATGCTGTAGTAACAAACCCTAGTGGTTTTTATGAATTAAAAAACATATCAGATAAAAATATTCAATTAAAAATTTCCAAAACAGGATTTAAATCGTTTGATACAACAATCATTTTAAATTCTGAAAAAACGTTACTGAATTTTCATTTAAAACCAATCTCCGAATTATTAAACGAAGTTGTTGTAACCGGAACGATGAGGCCCATCAATAAAGATGAAAGCCCCATTAATATTGATATTATTCATCAAAAATTATTTCAGGCTGTAGCAACCACAAATTTATATGATGCATCCGGAATTTTAAATGGTGTAAAACCTCAAAATGCCTGTAATGTATGCAATACCGGAGAAATACAAATAAACGGCTTAGCCGGCCCCTACACCCTAATTTTGATTGATGGGATGCCTATTGTCAGTGGCTTATCTTCTGTATACGGATTATCTGGTATTCCAACCGGAATCATTAACCGTCTTGAAATTGCCAAAGGACCTTCTGCTTCATTGTACGGCTCTGAAGCTATGGGAGGCGTAATTAATGTGATTACAAAAGACCCATGCAAAGAAAATACGCACCTAATAGCTGATTATAGCACAAACACCTGGAAAGAAAACAATTTTGACCTTGGCTTTAAAAGTAAATCTTCAAAATACACCAATAGTTTAACAGGTATAAACGGTTATTGGTATAATACCGTCATTGACAACAATAAGGATGGGTTTACTGATTTATCCCTTCAAAAAAGAATTGGCTTATTTCATAAAATTGATTTTGAAAGAGTCTGTCAAAAACCAGCTTCTATTGCTATAAGAGGTATAGCTGAAAACCGTTGGGGTGGTCAAACTCATTGGACAGAAATGTGGAGGGGTTCAGATTCTGTTTATGGAGAAAGCATTGATACCAAACGTACGGAGCTCATTGCAAAATATCAATGGGATTTAAAAGAGCAACTTTTCACTCAATTATCGTATAACTTTCATCAGCAAAACTCGCATTACGGAACTTCTCCTTTTATAGCTGATCAAAGTACTGGATTCATTCAAACATATTGGGATAAACCCATAAATAAACATAACTTATTGATGGGAATAAGCTACAAACACTTATGGTTTGACGATAATACTGTAGCCACTTTCAATGCTTTAAAAAATAATAATCAACCTCAAACACTTCATACAACTGGCTTATTTATACAAGATGAATGGCAAATCGATTCTTTAAAACGACATCTTTTACTATTAGGAGGCAGAGTTGATTACAATAATCTTTATGGATTAATACCTTCTCCAAGAATAGCTTACAAATTTTCACCCAATCAAAAACATATTTTTCGAATTAATGGAGGCACCGGTTTCAGAATTGTAAATGTTTTTACAGAAGATCATTTATCCCTCAGCGGAGCAAGAACAGTTGTTTTTAAAGAAAAAATTAAACCGGAAGAATCTTTTAATTTCAGTTTTAATTACCTTTTTAAAATGCCATTTTTAAAAGAAGAACCGCTTGTATGGGATCTCTCATTATTTTACTACCATTTTACAAATAAAGTCATCGCAAATTACGACTCAGATCCTCAACTGATTATGTACGAAAATCTAAAAGGATATGCATTTAGCAGAGGTGGTTCATTCAATCTTTCGGGAATTTTAGGTAATTATACAAACTATAATTTTGGGATTACTTATTCAGATGTTCAGAGTATTAATCCTGGCATGGCTACAAACATCCAAAAAAACAGACAATTATTTGCTCCTAAATGGTCAGGTACATTTATGATCAATCAAAGCTTTGGGAAACGAAAACAATATAAAATTGACTTATCTAGCAACTACAACGGACCTATGAGGTTGCCTGTTTTACCTAATGATTTCAGAGATGAATATTCTCCATGGTTTATCATTATGAATGTTCAAATGACCTATACCTTCAAAAAACACGTTGAAATATACGGAGGGTGCAAAAACCTTTTCAATTTTTTACCCAAAAATCCTATCATGCGTCCGTTTGATCCGTTTGATAAACTCACTTCTGATAAAGAAAATAATCCTAACGGTTATAAATTTGACCCAAGCTACACCTACGCATCTATGCAAGGCCGAAGGTTTCACTTAGGTATCCGAATTCGATTATAACAATGGATTTCATCAATAAAAGTTGATTATGTTCCACAATACGTTTTATAATCCTTATCGTCGGTTTCGGGTAACTGTTGCAAAAAATCAAATTCAGGATTCATAGTATAAGGGTTTTCCATAACCTGAAGCAGTTGATTAAGTAATTTAAAATCTTGCTGATAACAAACATCATCAAGAGCCTGTTCAAAAAAATAATTACGTGGAATAAACTGCGGATTATATGTTTGCATGCATATGACGGCATTCTCCAATAAAATTTCCTTTTGGTTCAACAAATAATGCCACTTTGAAACCCATTGAATAAATACTGAATTTGAATAAATACCTGAAAAATCTTTGCTTCCGGATTGCAATACTAAAAATGTATTTGTGTAATCTGCTTGATGATCTTCCATCCACGTCAATAATTCATGAATCAATTCAGCTACTTCAGATGACATTGCCGAAACATTAAATCCTAATTTCAAGCCCATCATTTCTGTCCATCGTTTTTCAAAAAGTATAGAAAATTCTTTCAAAACATCCTGAGCCATTGCAATAGCTGTGGCTTTGTCATCATGAATGATAGGTAACAAGGCTCCCGCCAAACAAGACAAATTCCAATGAGTAATACGTGGCTGATTACCAAAGGCATAACGCCCGCCTGTATCAATAGAGCTAAAAACAGTTTGCGGGTGATAGATATTCATGAAAGCACAAGGCCCATAATCAAAAGTCTCGCCAGCTACCGACATATTATCGGTATTCATCACACCATGTATAAATCCAACTCGCATCCAATTCACCACTAAATCTATTTGCCGACTCATCACAACTTTTAAAAATTCGAGTGGCGGACACTCCCTATATTGAATTTCCGGATAATGCCTTTCAATCACATATTTTGTAAAGCGTTGTAAATCTTCAATGGATAAAAAATTACTCACAAATTCGAAAGTACCCACACGGATATGGCTTGAAGCTATTCGAGTAAGGATGGCCCCCTCATGAACATCTTCTCTATAAACTTCTTCGCCGGAAGTAACTACGGCTAAACTTCTTGAAGTAGGAATCTTCAAACCAAACATTGCTTCACTAATAAGGTATTCGCGTAGCATAGCTCTTAGCGTGGCTCTACCGTCTCCACGGCGCGAATAAGGGGTTTGACCTGCTCCCTTTAATTGAATATCGAGTCGGTTTCCGATTGGTGTGATATGCTCTCCAAGTAAAATAGCCCTTCCATCGCCTAACATCGTAAAATGACCAAACTGATGCCCTGCATAAGCCTGAGCAATGGGATTAGCACCTTCTATTAAAGCGTTACCTGAAAACCATAAAGCTATTTCATCTTCACTTACTTCAGCCATATTCAATCCCATTTTTTTCGCCAATTGGTTATTAAAGACACATAACTTAGGCGCCTGAACAGCTTGAGGTTTAACAAATGAAAACATTGACTTTGAGAGCTTGGTATAGCTATTATCGAAATTCCAACCTATATGTTTCGTTGATTGCATGACTCAAAAATATCATTTATCTGTTCGTATTTGTGATGTTTTGTTATTTCGATGAAATGTTTTTGCTTAAAATACCTAAAAACTAAAAAAACAGAGCTATATTGAATGATAACCAGTAATTAAAAAAAAGACAAAATATAAATGAAAACAATAAACTATAAAAAAGAATACCTTTGTTTGACAACCATTTTGTGTAACTGTCAAACAAGTTTAAAAATTAGATTAATTTGAAAACTGATATGAACATAAAACATTTCTGGAATTCTAAAAAATTCACGCTTGATTAAAACAATTTAAAAAGACATTTAACTGCTAAAATCTAATTTGGTGTACAATACATGCCAAATGCAAAAAAATGAGATGAAAAAAGAAGTTCAAAAATCGCCACTATTTAATTCGATTGCCAATTTAATAATAAAGTCAAAGGAACAAGCCTATAGAAGCACTAATACAATCTTATTACAAATGTATTGGCAAATTGGTAAACTGATTGTTGAGGATGAACAACAAGGTGTAGCAAGGGCTGAATATGGTAAAGAAGTATTAAAAAACTTGTCAAAAGCACTGACCTTAGAGTTTGGGAAAGGCCTTGATGAAAGTAATTTACGGAATATACGTCAGTTTTACATGGCTTTTCCAATTCGTGACTCACTGCGTCACGAATTGAGTTGGACTCATTATCGCATCATCAGTCGTATTGAAAATCAAGAAATTAGAAATTCTTATGTTCTTCAAGTCATCGAAGGCAATTGGAATACTAGAACACTTCAGCGTAACATCGATAGTCAGTATTTAGGAAGAGCACTTGAAATTCAAAAGGAAGATGGAAAAACCGAGGCAAAACACCTCATCAAAGATCCATATATTTTCGAGTTCTTAGGAATAACACAAAACACGAGTATCAACGAAAATAAAATTGAAACAGCCATCATCAACCACCTACAGCAATTTTTGATGGAAATGGGAAAAGGCTTTGCCTTTGTTGCGCGCCAGCAACACATTGTCACCGATACATCTGATTTTTATGTCGATTTGGTATTTTACAACTATCTACTCAAATGTTTTGTATTGATTGATTTGAAAACTGAAAAACTAAATCATGCAGCTATCGGACAAATGGACATGTATGTTCGCATCTATAATGATTTGAAAAAAGGTGCAGACGATAATCCAACCATTGGTGTTATTTTATGTACAGAAAAAGATGAAACCATTGTAAAATACAGTGTACTGTCTGAAAACGAAAAATTATTTGCAAGTAAGTATCGATTATATATGCCTACAGAAACTGAATTGAAAAGATTGATTGAAGAAGATCGTATAAAGTTTGATTTAGAAAATAACTAAAATAAAATTCGAAGCTAGTCGAGCAAAAATTCCGGAAACACAAAAAAATGAAGATAAACCAAATATATCCTAAGAAAAACAAACAACTTTAAATATCTGGTTATGAAAAATCTTTTTTTGCTTCAAGATGATATTACATTTTTAAATTTTGGATCTTTTGGAGCCTGTCCTAAAATTATTTTTGATGATTATATACAATGGCAATATTTGTTAGAAAAGGAGCCTGTTCAATTTATTAAAAAAGATGGCTATCATTATTTAAATATTGCCAGAGAAGCATTAGCAAATTATATACATTGCACATCTGCCGACTTAATATTTGTTCCCAATCCAACATTTGCCATTAATTTAATTGTAAAAAACTTGGCCATAAAACCTGGCGACGAAATTCTATCAACCAACTTAGAATATGGCGCTATGGATAAAACATGGAATTTTTATTGTAAAAAAACAGGGGCAAAATATATTCAACAAGACATTAAATTACCGATTTCATCGACAGAAGAATTTTTAGAAATTTTTTGGTCAGGATACTCCGATAAAACAAAAATTATTTTCATTAGTCATATAACAAGTAGTACAGGGCTGATTTTACCTGTGAAAGAAATATGTGAAGAAGCTAAAAAAAGAGGTCTCATCACCATTGTTGATGGCGCACACGTACCCGGACATATCGAATTAAATCTCCATGAATTACAAGCTGACTTTTATACAGGCGCTTGTCATAAATGGATGATGACTCCTAAGGGCTCATCATTTTTACATGTAAAAAAAGAGTTTCAAAATTTATTGGAACCTTTAATCGTATCGTGGGGTTATGAAAGCGATACACCATCAGATTCTACATTTTTTGATTACCATCAATTTAATGGGACTCGCGATTTTTCGGCCTATTTAACAATACCAAAAGCCTTAGAATTTATGGAAAAACATAATTGGGAAAAAGTTTCTAATCAGTGTAAATTAAATTTATTATCTGTAGCGCCCCAATTTTTCGAAGTGTTAAATGCTAAACCTTTAGCACCATTAAATCAAACTTATTTTGCCCAAATGTGCAGCTCTGAAATTAAAACCTCCGAACCGGAAAAGCTACAACAACTTTTATTTGAAAAATATAAAATTGAAATTCCAGTTATGCGTCACCTCAATAAAGTTTATATTCGATTTTCATTTCAGGCTTTTAATTCAACTAATGAAATCATCTATTTAATCGAAAGTTTACATAAAATCAAAAAAGAAACTCGATTAATTGAAAATTAACTTTTAAACGCCAAATCCTTAAATAGTATACATCAATGTTCAATTACTATAAAAACAAACCTCTTTATAACTCGATAATTTCTGGTATACTCTATTTTTTATTTTCTTGGTCTGTTGACTTTATGGAAATTACAAAAGCTCCGTTTATGGTATTAATGTTCTTCTTACCCGGACTCACCTTTCCTTTACTTACTTGTTATTTAAAAAGAGATTATACAAATTATTCAAACATACAATTCATCCTTCATTTAATACTATCCATACTCATATATTATGGCAGTGTTGGCCTTTTTATAGAAATCTCAAGTGTTTTTGGAGGGATAATGGGATCTCTATTTTTTCAATTAGAGACGAAAATGCTGTTGAAAAAAGCCATTACATGGAAACAGATTATAACAACATGTTTGCTTAGCGGCATTGGATTTATTCCTTACCAATTTATTAATCATTATGGGGTATCTATAGGAATAGGAGTTTTGTTATGGACAATCTTAAACGGTCATCTTTTAAACAATGCGTACAAAAAAACGGAGCCGATAGTGATTTAAAGTTCCTATAATTTCATGACTTTTTTGAAAAAAATTCTTCCATCAGCACAAAATAGGGTGAGTATATAACACCCATTATCAAAGGCTTTCAAATTCAATGAAGTTTCATTTGTTTCTAACAAAACCTTGCCTTTCATATCCGATAAAACCAAACGAATGACAGACAATGAATTGGTATGAATTTCTAATAAATCCTCCGTTGGATTGGGAGACAACTGAACCAATGCATCTAGGGATATCTGCTCATGTATTCCCACGGGCAACTGATGAATAACCCCAACGGCATCCAAATCAAACCCTCCGTTATCAAAAGGTGTTGGGAACGGATCATTAATCATTTGCTGGTATTGATCGTAAGTAGCATAAGGAACCGATAATGAACCAACGACATCAACAATTTTAACATGTGTTATATGATTAACATCCAAACCAGGTTTTTGAGACAATACCTCTAAATCAAACGGAGTTCCATATAACCCTCTATATTTACCCGCCAAATTATCGAGTTTAGTTGGGTCACCTTTATCATCAAAAGGACCTATTTGTGTAAGCGTTTGAGTTAATGAAGTAGCTGGAAATCTGGAAAAATTTACTCCGTCGCTACTCACCTCTACAAAAGCGAGTTCTAAGAACGTATCGTTAAAGGAATTTTCGAACACAGCAAAATCAAACCCATTGCCATTTACAATGGGTGATTTAAATGTAAGAACAGCCGAACCACCATCTCCCAAACTTACCACCGGATTAATCGCCGCTTTTTTGGTTGCATTACTGTCATTCCCTAATACAGCATACCCTAACGATAAATTAGATAATTGCTGATAACCCCTTGAAACCTGGCAAGAAACAGCCCAGTTTACAAAAGCTGAGCTATCCTTATACATGGCTGTTGTTCCAGCACTTCCTACTTTTCCGGCAAACTGAGCCTGACCTAAATACGAAATGAATAAAAATAAATATAAACTGTTTTTTTTCATTCTTGAAAAAATATGTCTAACTACTCTTTAATAATTCTTTTAGAAACAATGTTTCCATCATAACTCGTTACACGAACCATGTAAATTCCTCTTGATAAAAGACTTAAATCGAGCTTATGTTCCTGAGATGTGATTAATAAATCTCCTACTTGATTAAATACTTCTACCTTATACAATGGCCGATCAGAATGAACGGTTAATGACTTAACTACCGGATTAGGATATAAAATGACAGTATTTTCAAAAGGCTCAACATCATGTATATGAGTCGTTGTATTTAATGTTGTAAAATCATCTAAACAAAAATAAGCGGGCGTGTTCATTCCAAAATTTCCAACATCACTCGATGATAACGTAAACAACAAACTATCTGCATTTCCCAAACTCGACAAATCAACATATTCCCATTTTTTAATGATATAATCTTGGGTATTATCTGCAAAACGAAAATCAGCTAAATAAAAGGTCACGCTATCTGCTGCCAAAGTGCCTTCTGCATATTTTTGAATTTTCAATTTAAACCAATCAGGATCGCTACCTGTAGCACCGCCAAACTTTTTCGCAAACAAATCTCCTTGTTGCATACTCAAAGTGGCATAGGTAGAATTAGTGACATAAAAACCACCAATTTGGGTTGCCTTTCCATTAAATTTGAGTTTAGAGCCATTTTGACCAATCGCATAATTTACCGAACCATTATAACCTTTTCCTGTTCTTGCACTAAACTGATTTCCGAAACCGGCTGTAACACTATCTCGTTTATTAGAATAAGCCCATCCTGACTCCCAGTACCCATATTCACTCCATTTATTTGGAAATACACAATCGCCGCTGCTAAATGAACTTGAAGAAGATACAGTCGAGGTTCCCATAGAACCGTCGTAAAAAGTATCAACCTGCAAGGTTAAATTTTCTAAATCAGCAATTCGTTGAGCTTTTAATCCAAATGTGGCAATAATAGCCAGAGATAATAGTTTTAATTTTAGTGTCAAGTTTTTCATATGTAGATTTTATTGTTTTTTAGTTGTCATATGTTATACACCATGTATCTTTATTTGTGTTTGTGCGCGCAGCACATGGCTATTTCATAAGTATAAGATGTTGGCTTTAAATGGTGTTATGGTCTATGCTTTAAATTAAAGTAATTCTTAAAACATCGTATTTTAATGTCACTGACTTCACCAAAAAGGTTGGCCATATGCAAAAAGAATATACGCCTATTTAAAAATGGGCATAACACAATACAATCAATATGTATGTTATCTTTTTTCGACATATTTCACAACCCTATTTCGCGAAGGTTAGCGTGTTATATAATTCGGCAGGTCTCCTGACTTGAGCATTAATTTTTGCACCTTCTCATTTATTTACAGAAAATAAACAATGGCTGTTTGCAAAAACGTTTAGCACTTACAGTTGCGCGACAGTTGTGGATTTACACCACATTCCCTTTTAATTTTGGTATTACCCAAAAACCTAATTCGTACAAATATACATATTAAATAAACAAAAACAACAATGCCACAAGATATCTCGTGGCATATGTCTTATATTCAATAAAACAAAACTGATTATTGGTTAGTCGATTTAGTAGGCTCTATTTCGGGGGAAATAAGTGGTTCTATTTCAGGTAAAGGCTTTTCCGGTTCCAATTTTTCAGGTTTTGGAAAAACTTCGGGATGTATAGGTTCTTTGGGTGGAGATTGAGGAACCGGCTCTACTTCGGGTTTTTCTTTCGGAAAATCTTGCATATATCTAACGATTAATTTTTCAAATCAATCAATTTTCTAGCTTCCAAAATCTTGATATGTCCATTTTGAAGTTCAATTAATCGTTCCGTTCTCAAGTCTGTTAAATTACGGCTAACTGATTCGGGAGATACTCCGGAAATAGATGAAATATCATCACGACAAACAGAAAAAGAAATACCATTTTCTATTTGCGTATGGTATTTTTTAGCAAGATATAATATAGCCTCAGAAACACGTTTTCGAGCTGAATTATAAGCTAACTTAATCAGTTTATCATTAGTTTCAGAAAGATCGGTAGTTATGAATTTAATAAATTTGCCATAAAGCTCATTGTTAGTCAAAAGCAATTGATAAAAATCTTGTTTAGCAATTGATGCTATTTCCGAATCTTCAATAGCCACGGCAGTATCCTCATATTTATTCGATTCTAAAAGCGAGGAATATCCAAAGAAGTCACGTTCCTTGTAAACTTGAGTAATGTATTCTTTTCCTTGTTCGTTAGTTCTAAATGTTTTTATTTTCCCTGACACTAAAAAATAAAGGTACTTAGCCGAATCTCCTTCTATAAATAGAATTTCTTTTTTTCTGATTTTCTTTGGAGTAATTCGATCGCTCACCTCGTAGATACTTGTGTTAGATTCTTCTGAATTAGCAAAAAAATCTTCTAAATTTTTGAGATCGTTTTTCATTAACTCCTTCAAAATTTCATATTTTTTTAAACGAGTGCTTACTAAACTCAACAGTTCATTACCATTAAATGGTTTAGTTAAATAATCGTCTGCTCCCAAATCCATTCCTATTCTAAAATCCTGTTTATCTGATTTAGCTGTCACAAAAATAAATGGGATGTGCTTAGTGTTTGGATTATTGGTAAGGCCTCTTAGCACACCATAGCCATCCAATTCAGGCATCATAACGTCGCAAAGAATGATATCAGGATTATTTTTCTGCGCCATGTCCAATCCTTCTTTTCCGTTTTTGGCACTATGAACAGTGTAACTGGACAATTCAAGAATCTCTTTCATATTTTCGCGCACATCATCACTATCTTCAATAATCAATACGTTTCTAGTCATTTTAAATATTTTTTTGTGTTTTATACTTTTTTATGGTATACAAAACTAATTTAAGTAACAAACAAAACTAGTGAGTTTAATCACTTAACGGTGTAATCTTAAACAAATAATTAGGATACAAAAAATCAACCAATGAGTACATGTGGTATTATTGTAATCTTTTTTAGATGATTTAGTCCAAATTGTTTTATATAGCTAGGGAATTCGTCAAAAGCCCCATCGTTCAACCCAACAGTGTTCCAAAATTGTTGTTTATGAGTTTCAGGCAAAAAACAATATTTTTCAGCCGGATAAATATATTCAATAACACCTTTCAAAACCTTAAATTGTACAAATTGCCCCTTTATAATTTGATTATCATGGGTTTGTATTTCCACTTCCTGAAAATGTGGATTGGATAGATTATATATCTGAAATGAAACGGTTGATTGCATATTTAGTTAAATAATAAGTTAGCGTAAAATCATTCAAATATGGCTTTATAAAAAATTCATATCCATGACTATTTTCCATTTGAAGCATAATATCATGCATAATTTAATACGATTTATCATATCACAACTTGACAAACTTTTGCAAATGATGTGAGCATATCATTTATATAAAAAAGAGGTGAACCATAATTTTACAATTGCTTAAATAATAAAACATGTGAAGCAGTCAAGCATTATTGACTAAACCAGTTATATCATCCTTCGGTAAACTCAGAACTAGTATGACAATTGAAAACAAATAAAATCTAACCATGAAAACTTTAAAATTCATAAGCAACCACAACAATCAAAAACAATTTGCAGGCGATGTTAGAAAAAACGTGAACGCGTATTTCAAAAAAAATAATCTCTCTACAAAAGGTAATACCTCTATGTATATAAAAACATTTATACTACTTAGTATCTACATCATGCCTTTCATCATTATACTAAGCGCACCAATACATATTTGGATTGCAGGAACAATGGTTATTATCATGGGAATTGGAGAGGCGGGTATCGGCATGTCTGTTATGCACGATGCGGCTCATGGTGCTTTATCTAACAAAGCTTGGGTTAATAAACTATTTGCATCCACTATGTATCTTTTAGGTAGTAATACATTTAACTGGCAAATTCAACACAACATCATGCATCACACATTTACCAATATATACCAATACGATCAAGATATTGAAACAAAGGCCGCTCTGAGACTTTGCGAGCATGCACCTAAAAAAAAACATCATCGATTTCAACACATTTATGCTTTCTTTTTGTATGGTATGATGACGTTATCAAAATTAGTTACAGATATTTTTCAGTTAATAGCGTATAATAAAGCCGGAATAACTAAAGAACAAAAACACAGACCTAATATTGAACTATTAAGAATATGCTTTTTAAAAATCATATATTTTTCAATCATCATAGGATTACCATTATTAATAACATCCTATAAATGGTGGCAAATTTTCATCGGATTTTCCATTCTACATATAACTGCCGGTATCATTATGAGTACAATATTTCAAATGGCTCATGTGGTTGAAGGCGCTAAACAACCAACTCCAAACAAACATGGAATCATTGAAACGGAATGGATGGTTCATCAACTTCTAACTACCTCCGATTTTTCGAGAAATAATGCCATTTTAAACTGGTATGCGGGAGGTCTTAATTTCCAAATTGAGCATCATTTATTCCCAAACATCTGCCACATTCATTATAAACACATAGCACCTATTGTGGAAAAAACAGCTAAACAATATGACCTCAAATACAACCTGAAACCTACGTTTTTAAGCGCCCTAAATTCTCATATTAAACGCTTAAAAAAAATTGGACAAAAAAACAATTCATATTGATACTCGCTTTTGATAATTGATGATAAATGATTACCTTTTGGTTATGTTTTTCAAAAACAAAAGGTGGAATATAATTTTATTGGCGATAGCGCTCATTTTATTAGTGCCACTTATTGCTATGATATTTTCAGATGAAGTCAATTGGAGTGCCTTTGATTTTTTTGTAGCGGCAATACTTCTACTTTCAACAAGTTTTATATTGAATGTCACCGTCAGAAAAATAAAACATAGTGTTTATAAAATAGCCATTTGTATTACTATTTGTTTAGTTATAATCATTATTTGGGCCGAATTGGCAGTAGGTATATTCGATTCTCCATTTGCAGGTAATTAAAATAGGTGTAATCCCTAACCCTTTACAAAAGGAGAGAGGAAAATGAAAACTGTCGCACCCAAACACGGCTAACTTGATTGAATTTTCTCTCTTTTTTCACAAAAAAATGGTATCAAAAGGCCGTCGAAAAAGTACTCGATACGAAAATCCAAAGAGACAAAATTTTCTTCTCGAACAAACAGCGAAAACGAAATATTAATGTCCTTCTTTTTACAATTTTATATGAGTCCCATCTAATTTTCTATTTAAATAACTCATCACATCATCGTCACTAACTTGCGAGAAATCTTTAAAAAACGAACCTACAGCATGAAAAATAGATGGCCTTATAATACATATAAAATCATCAACTACTCTACTAAATTTCGTGGCTATTTCTTGAGGTGCAACGGGCACAGCCACAATAATTTCTTTAGGAGAACTTTTTTTAACAGACTGAATAGCTGCTTTTATGGTGCTTCCTGTGGCTATACCATCATCTACTATAATCACCGTTTTGTTGGTTAAGCTTGCGCTTTTTTTAGTGCCCATATATAGAGCATATTTCTCTTTCAAATTTTTCAAAATCCGTTCAGACTCTCGCTGAATATATTCCTCAGTTACTTCATCCAAACTGCCATTTTCGATCACACCACTCAATGACACAGAGCCTATTGCATACTCGGGATTATTAGGATGCCCAATTTTTTTTGATAAAAAAATTTCAAGTGGCATATTTAATTTTTTGGCTATTATATAACCTATAGGAACACCTCCACGAGGTATGGCCAAAACAACACCATCTTTACTTTTATATTTTGTCAATTGTTCAGCTAACTGATTAGCTGCATCTATCCTATCCTTAAACATGAACTGCATATTCTAAATATTTTTTAAACCAATTTGTAGCCATTACAGACACTTGCTTTAACGCTCCGGGCTCTTCAAATAGATGCGAAGCTTGTTTAACTATTTCAAGCTTTTTGGGACAGGTTAAGTTTTTGAAAACGTCCTGATTTAATTTTAACACATCCTGATCTAATTCTCCAACAATTAGTAATGTTGGGGCTTTGATACGCGAGCAAAACGGATATGCTAAATCAGGTCTTCCTCCTCTTGACACAACAGCTTGAATCAAATCAGGCAAAAGTGCTGCTACCTTAAAAGCAGAGGCTACGCCTGTACTCGCTCCAAAATACCCTAAACTTAAATCAAGACACTCTTTTTTTGCAGATATAAATTTGGTAACTTGTATCAATCGCTCTGCCAACAAATCAATATCAAAACGATTAGAATAGATTTGATCTTCCTCAATAGTTAATAAATCAAACAAAAAAGTCCCTATTGTTTGCAGATGCAACTCTTGAGCAACAAAATTATTTCTGGAGCTAAAACGGCTACTTCCGCTTCCATGAGAAAATAAAACGAGAGACTCTGCTCCCTTTGGCAAATAAAGTTCTCCGGATAATTCAACCCCATCCGACAAGCGAATAGTAACGGTTTCTTGAAATGTAGTATTCATCAGTTGTAATATTTAAAATTGATAAATCGACGCAGCTATTTTTTCAAAAATAATTGAACATGCTACATTTTGTAATGTCTAGTTCTACCAAACAGCCTGACTATAATCATAGCTGTAATTACCTAACCATATTTAATTAGAGGTAGCCATTCAACTGTTATTCATGAATTCTTTTATTCACTATGAGCACAATTAACAATCAACAACTTTCCACAATATTTAAGGAAATGTCTAACCTATATAAATATATTGGAACACCAGAACGCTTTAGAGCCTTATCTTATAAAAAGGCTTCTAATGTTTTAGACGACTTACCAAACGATGTTACCGAATACATTCAAAACAATACATTAGAAGATTTACCGGGAATAGGTGAAAGCATTGCAGATAAAATTCGGGAATATATAAATTCAGGTACCATAACAAAATATGAACAACTGAAAAAAGAAATTCCTCATGAACTATTGGAAATGATGGAAATTAAAGGGTTTGGGCCTCAATCCATCAAAAAAATTCATACAGTACTCAATATTACTTCAAAAAATGAATTAATGAAAGCGTTGCAATCCGGAACTATTGCAACGATAAAAGGATTTGGTAAGAAAAGAACAGAGGCTATGTTAGAGAATTTAAATCTATATCAGCAGACCGAAAAACGTATGTTATTAAGGGATGCTTTGGCCATAGGAGAAAGTATATTGAAAAAACTACAAAAAATACCCGAAATAAAAAATATTGAACTAGCAGGAAGCTTGAGAAGAAGAAAGGAGACCATTGGCGATATTGACATCCTGATATCTGCTAATAACCGTGATAGAAAAAAAATCATCCATGATTTTACCAATTCTGATATGGTAAAAAAAATACTTGCAAAAGGTAATACCAAAGCAAGTATTACTCTGAAACAAAATGATAAGCAGGTAGATGTGAGAATAATAAACGATTTGGAATGGGGTTCTGCCTTACTCTATTTTACCGGTTCAAAAGAACACAACATTCATTTACGCACTGTTGCGAAAGAAAAACATATGAAATTATCGGAATACGGACTTTTTAACCAAATATCATACGTTAGAATTGCTGGAGAAACAGAAGCATCAATCTATCAAGCACTTGGCTTACAAAGCATTCCACCAGAAATGCGAGAAGATAAAGGTGAAATTAAACTAGCAAGCGAACAAAAAATACCAACTCTAATTTCTTTAAAAGACATAAAAGGAGATTTACAGATGCATAGCAACTGGAGCGACGGTACACAAACTATAGAAGAAATAGCAAGATTCATAAAAAACCATTTTAACTATAAATACATAGCCATAACAGACCATAGTCAATCATCGCGTATTGCAAATGGATTAACAGAGCAACAAATTCTTAAACAGATTATAGAAATTAAAGCAATTAATGAAAAACTTGATGAAGCATTTATAAAAACCGGTATTGAAGTTGATATATTGGCCAATGGAAATCTTGATATATCTGATGAAATTATGGCCCAATTGGACTGGGTAACAGCATCTATTCATTCAGGATTTAAACGCGATAATACAGATAGAATTATAAAGGCTTGCCAAAATCCTTACGTTTCTTGTATTGGCCATCCTACCGGAAGACTTATTGGCGAAAGAAATCCTTATAAGCTTGATATTAAATCTATCATTGAGACTGCGGTATCAACTCATACAGCTCTTGAAATTAATGCTCAACCTCAACGAATGGATTTAAAGGATGATTATGTATTTTTAGCTCGTGAAAAAGCAGTTAAATTGGTTATCAGTACCGACAGTCACTCTATTCAGCAGTTAGATTTTATGACACTTGGGGTAGATTTGGCTAAAAGAGCTTGGTGTAAACCTTCGGATATTTTAAATACAATGACATGGGAAGAGATTGAAAAATGGTTAAAAACTAAAAAACGTCACTTAATGCATGAAATGGCTTGAGTAAAGATATAGAAGGAAAGTATAGCCAGGTCATCTAGGCTTAAAATATTCAGCAATCGCATTCTTGTTTATATTGATGGTAACATGGCTATTTGATATTTATGAAATAGCCATGTGCTGAGCGCACAAAAACAAATGAAGATACATGGCGTATAACATATGACAACTAAAACAATAAAATCTACATATGAAATAGCCATGTGCTGCGCGCACAAACACAAATGAAGATACATGGCGTATAACATATGACAACTAAAAAACAATAAAATCTACATATGAATCATTTGATTAGCCTTTTTTTGAGCAATCTGCTGTTTCGTTTCTAACCATGATTTGCCAAATAATTTATTGAGTAATTTATCTATTGGCATGTATAATCCCAAATTTATCAATCCCTCAAGAGGATGTTTAATGTTATGAGAAATTTTTCGGTAACTTACCGAAAAACTTCCCTCAAGATAAGTCATGTAATGCCAATAGCCGGCAGGCATATACAAACTATCTCCATCATTGAGTTCAAAATCATAACCCTTAACAAATTTCAATCCGGGGTATTTTTCATAATCAGGTGCGTCCAAATCAACCAATGAATAGGTGTTCAATGGCAAACGATATAACAAGTTGGAATGGCAAGGCGGAACCAACACTACACGTTTTTTTCCACCAAAATGAGTGTGAAGTACGTTTGAACAATCAACATCATAATGAATACGAACTGTGGTATTTTTACCACCAAAAAACATAAAACCAACATCATCCAACAAGCCTTTGAATATTTCAGGGCAAGGAAATTCTTTTTTCAATTGAGGATTATGTTTAAATAAATTACATAAAAAAATTCTCAAATCCGTTGGCTCATCCTTGGCAATAATATCCAGATAATCACCAAACCTCATCTTCAAATCTGCTGATGTATATGCCGTAGCAGATGTTTTTTTATTTGAATTATCATAAATATCCATCATCAAATTCCCCATAGTAGATTTAAAATAATCAATCGACCATTTTTCATCAGCTAGTGTTCCTTTAGACAATTCACGAATGATAACTGGTATTTGTGTCCGAAAATAATTTCGATTAAAATCTTTAACACTAATGGTGTCAAACGTATCAATCTTTAAGTTGAAATGCATATTAATTCAAGAAAAACAAATTATCATTTATTCTTTTATGTAATACAGGTTTTTCATCACCATAACCAACCACAATGGCTAATTTAATTTGTTCTGTATCGGGTACTTTCAATTCATGATATATTGGTGTTTTTTCAATCAATCGTGCCAAACCAACAGGGCACGAATCAAATCCCATTGACTTTGCTGCAAGCATTATATTTTGAGAACACATACCTACATCTATAGATGCCCAATCATTATCCTTAGGAACAGTAATAAATAAAACTACTGGAGCGTGGTAAAATATTGGATCTTCCAAATACTTACTTTTTTCAATAAAAGCTAATTGTAAATCATCCTTAGCACACTTTACTATAGCTTGAGAATAAATCTGAATCTTTGTTTTATTAGTTAATACATAAAACTTCCACGGCTGCTTGTTCATGGAAGATGGAGCCATTCTACCTGCCGAAATCATTTTTTCGATAAAATGTTTATCGATGCTTTTAGTTTGAAACTTTCTTACCGATCTTCTTTCCCAAATTGTATGTAGAGTTTCATTACCATTAAAAAAATTTTCATTCACCAACCTCAACAATTCAAACACACCAGTTTTAATTTCTTTCATATTAGTTTCAAATTCACTGAAACGATTTAACAATAACCGATGTTTGCTTCTATAATTACCTTCATCCAATTTGGTTTGCAATAAAACATCCAAATTATGTTCGTGAACTAAAATTTCTGCTTTAAATACATTTAACTTATCCCCTACTACTTTGTCCATTAAGGCGCTGATACTATCACGGTCTTTGTTGGTTACATTCTGAAATAATCTATTATTTAATAAATCTTTATAAAATGTGTTTTCATCTTTCCAAAAATCAATGGTGCTCAACCAAGCTGTGCATTCGCGATGAAGGGCCTCTAAACTATTTTCTAATAAAAGCCTTTCTTTGGCTCCGACTAATAATTCGGTGCTGTTGTATTTTAAATCGTACATCTTATATTTTTTTAGATTCCAAAAATAAATCACCCATAAAATAGTGCATATTAAATCGCGCAAAGAGCTAAATGATTTTATGCAAAAACATTTCCAACTCCAAGCTTTCTAAATTGAGATACATTAATTCCAAAAGGTTTAATCTGAGAAATCGTTTTTGATGTTTAATGATTATTATCAATCAAACGAAGGAGATTAGTTCTTAATAAAAAACTACAACTACCATAACTTTACTACCATTTATTTAGTTAATACAACTCACTCTTTTAATACCTATATTTTAACAATGCAAACACCTTTAAAACTAAGCGCCAATGCCCTGAAAATACTAGAGAGTAGATATTTGTTTAGAAATTCCGGAACGTGTCAAAAAATTATTTAAAATCTCCTTTGAAATAGACGCCGGATGGCACCTGAAACATCAAGTAGCTTTTCAAGAAAACACTGTTAATGCCGTTTAAAAAACAATTAACTTCCCTCAAAATGCGAGTATAAAGGATATAAGCGAAGCCTTTATAAAAATATGAAAATGGAAGACTAAAGAAATTACAGTAGATAGAAATGAATCAAACGAACAAGTTATCTACCAAGGGGCAAAGATTAAAAAGGACAATTGCCATATATGTATCTTATAAAGTATGCTATTCATCAAAACTTACCCCTCTGATAGATTGATAAATTTCACGATTTAACATGTTCATGAACATTGAAAAAAATGGCTTGATTTAGTTCCTTTGAATCAGATTTTGCTATCCAAAATTTCATCCGAATATTACCAATAATCACTAGATCATTAAATCCAAAAAAACATGAAAACATTAATTATTAGCCAAAAAAATGAAAAACAAGAGCGAGAATATGCAAGTGTATTGAATGAAGAATTAGATACACTGATTAATCTTCAAGATTCTATCTCGATTGAGTCCAAATATGATCAAGAAGGTAATTTGAATATAGGAACAAACATCTTAACAAACATTTATGAATATGATGATGAATATGAACTGAGATTGTTAGCTCCTGGATTGGATAAAAGTAATATTGAAATTGATGTAGACCATGACAATGTGCTAACTATTTGTGCGGAAACTGAACCAGAAGACGAGGAAATGAGTAATAATTGTATTCGCAGAGATTTTTATGATCAAGGTTTTACTCAAACGTATCAATTACCTGAAAATATTTTGGCCGAAGAAATTAGTGCCGAGTATCATAAGGGAATTATTTCTCTTTTCATTCCAAAAAATGAGGAAATAATAACAGAAAATCTATTAGAAATAATTATTGATTAATTAGCGAAAAATTAGAATAATAAAATCATTCTAAAACTTCTACTTCTGCCAATGGACTAAATAGATAAACGGCACCGGTTGCAATTTCTTTGCATCGGTATCGTTTTCTTAATTTTTCGCCTTTTTCAAAAAGTCTGTTACCGTTAAATAAAAAATGGGTGCGATAGGGCAAATGCTCCAACAAAATTAAATGACCATTTGATTCGTGAGTGTCGTATAATTTCAAAGTGCGCATCAATGTCAAATCACTACAACTGGCGGCGGCAGGATTTTGCAAATATTTTCGCAATGCGTAAAAAACATCTAACGGAAAGTTTTCAGGATGTAAAAAAGGAGTCATTAATATTCTAAATGACTGTTTCCATTCTTCGCCATGCGGAGCCACCCTATTTCGATAGTGATTGTATGTTTGCAAATGAGCAATTTCATGCACTAAAGTGATAAAAAAAGAAAAAGGGTTTAGATTATGATTAATCGTAATCGTATGGTTTAATCCATCTCTAGGAGGTGTATAATCTCCTAATTTAGTGCTTCGTTCCTTGGTGATTTTTAGTTTAAAATCAAATTCTATAATCCAAATTGCAATTTGTGGCACTGCAAATTCAGGAATATATTTTTTCAATATATCCGAATTTCGCTGTATCTGTTGCTCTCTTAAAGTCATTTCTTTTCTATAAGATATCTTAAAAAGGATTATAAATCACAAAAAAATTAGGGTTTATACTTTGATTTCGCTAATATTTTTTGACTATCTCTTTCATTCATTAATTCTTCCATAGTTACACCACTGTTGTGTTCCATATAAGATTTTACGATTTGGCGACCCAACCACATAGCGATACGCGGAGGACATTCCTTACTAATAGCTCTTGTAAAAGGACCGTCGCTAGTAAACTCTGAAACTAATTTTAAATCATTTTCATATAGTTTATTATCCTTAACAAAAAATCCCCACAATTTATTTTCATACCTCTCGCAGTAAGCCGTTTGAGCTGACGTGTAACCAAATTTGACGGAATCCTGCACTTCGGGCATCAACACATCGCATGTATAAAAAATTTTACCATAAAATAACATGTGATTTAATAAATTACTCACAGGATCGGTATTATCAAATTCAGAAATAATCCAACCCCTCACCGCATCAGATAAAGCATAGGATTTATTCATAGTTCTCATTCTGAATTTTGGTAATTGCATCATACTATAAAATGGATGATTACTTCCCAAATACATATCTAACCCAATACCCAAAGTAGAATCAACGTACACAACATTGTATTGAAAGCCACTCATAAACGTTACAAACTGTTTTGGAACTTTACGTTTAGGGAAATAAATTTTAAAACGCTTAAGAACCTCTGTTAGTGATTCTGCCATCAATTCTATATCGTTGTCAGAATACTCTTTCAATAAATCTTGATAAGCCGTCTTAATATCTTCATTATTAACGAAACGCAACAAAATTTGAGAATAAATTGAATCATATTTACCACCATTATTTACTATAGAAGACATATAACGATTAAAAAAATGTGGGTATTTTTTCTCTAATCCCGGTATTTTTTTTGAAATATTTGTTTCAGTTAATGAAAATACGTCCTTGTCCAAACGTTTAAATTCAATCGGTTTTAATTCTACAGAATTGGTATCTATATCCATTCTATCACTTTTACACCCATAAAAAAAGGAGGTTGAAAAGATTAAGAAACAGACTTTAAATAAAACTTTCATGATAAAAAATATAGTATTTTTGCCACGTTAAATTATAATAAAATACATTTAAATGAAAAAGATTTTACTTTTAGTTTCAAGCATTAGTTTGTTAGCTAATGGACTTTATGCCCAAGATAACAACGCTACAGGAAACGAACAAAAAACATTCAGATTCGGACTAAAAATATCCCCTACTCCAACTTGGCTAAGAAGTAACGAATTAAATTATATCAAAAACGACGGTATTAAATTAGGATTTGGTTTTGGATTACAAACTGAATTCTCGATTAATTCAACCGCTTCATTTGTTACAGGACTTGGTGGAGATTTTTTAGGTGGAAAACAAACTTATCTAAAGGGTCAGGGATATGTATTAACCAAGGATAATGAATACACTGAATCTAAAAATACAAAATTCACGGAGGACAATACAACAGTCACCGATAAAAAATTTTATGAAATAAATAGTCGAACTACTAAGATTAGCTACGTTACAATTCCAATTATGTTGAAATTGATGACCAAAGATATTGCTCACTTTAAATATTTTGGTGTATTTGGTGGAAACATTGCTGTACAAACAAAATTTAGAGTGACTGACGAAATAACTGAATTGAGGCCTAATGGAACTACTTACACAGAATTCGGCAAAAGTAATATCACAGAAATGAGACCAGACGGTGATTTGATACCAGTCAATCTTGGCTTAAATGCTGGAATTGGTGCTGAATATAATTTATCAGGATCAACTTCCGTGTTTGTAAGTCTTAATTATTTGAGAGGTTTTATCAATCAATACCAAAACACTTCAGAAATAATGGTTGATCAGATTAGGGAAAACTTAAATAATAAAACCCAACCCAAAAGTTCTAAACAAAGTGCTCTTTCTGATGGTATGCAGTTAAATATTGGTATTTTATTTTAACACAAAAAACAACTTGTTCTCCGGAAATCCCAGTCGAAAAGGCTGGGATTTTTGCTTTATAGTTTGTTTTTTCAACAAAAAAGGCGTTTTTATCCTGAAATTGTGGAAAATAGAACCGAAAACGGCTGAAATTAATTCGTATTTTTGCGGCCTAACTAAAACTAAATTCTTTTAAAATGAACGAAATTGGATTAAAAGCACAAGATGCTTCTGTTGCCCAATTAGGCTTATCAAATGTTGAAATGGCATATTGGAATTTGCATCCATCTGAACTAGTTGAAGAAACAATTGTTCGTGGACAGGGTGTATTAACTGATGTTGGTGCTTTAGCTATAGATACAGGTGAATTTACTGGGCGCTCTCCAAAAGATAAATTTGTAGTTTATGATGAAAACACCAAAGATTCTGTTTGGTGGGGTGATGTCAATAATCGTTTTGAATCTGACAAATTCGATGCTTTACATAACCGTATGTTAGCCTATTTAGGCAAAAAAGAAGTATGGATTAGAGATGCTTATGCTTGTGCAGATCCTGCTTATAGAATAAATATTCGTGTAGTAACTGAAACTCCTTGGAGCAATTTATTTGCCTATAACTTGTTTTTACGTCCTACTACCGAAGAAATTAAAACGTTTAAACACGACTGGTTAATCCTAAATGCACCAGGTTTCGTTGCAGACCCTAAAATTGACGGTACTCGTCAGCATAACTTTGCAATTATTAATTTCACAAAAAAAACAATTTTAATTGGTGGAACTGGTTACACTGGTGAAATTAAAAAATCCATATTTTCTGTTTTAAACTACATTTTACCACACGAGAAAAAAGTACTTTCCATGCACTGCTCTGCAAATATTGGAAAAGATGGTGATACTGCCATTTTCTTCGGCTTATCAGGAACAGGAAAAACAACTTTATCAGCTGATCCAAATCGTAAATTAATTGGAGACGATGAGCATGGTTGGGCAGATAAATCTGTATTCAATTTTGAAGGTGGTTGTTATGCTAAATGTGTTGATTTAACTGCTGAAAAAGAACCTCAAATATTTAATGCCATTAAATTTGGTTCATTATTAGAAAATATCAATTATTACGAAGGAACAACTACAGTAAACTATGCTGACATTTCACGTACAGAAAACACACGCGTGAGCTATCCTGCTAATTTTATAGACAATGCTGTAACGCCTGCTGTTGGAGATATTCCTAAAAATATTTTCTTTTTAACATGTGATGCTTTTGGAGTATTGCCTCCTATTTCAAAATTAAATACTGGTCAGGCAATGTATAATTTCATTTCTGGTTATACTGCTAAAGTTGCTGGAACTGAAATGGGTATTACAGAACCAACAACAACGTTCTCTGCTTGTTTCGGAAAAGCGTTTTTGCCTTTACACCCGACTAAGTACGCGGAATTATTAGGTGAAAAATTAAAAAAACACAATGTGAACGTTTGGTTATTGAACACCGGATGGGTTGGCGGTTCTTATGGCGTTGGAAATCGTATTAAATTATCTTATACTCGTTCTTTAATTACAGCAGCATTGAATGGAGAATTAGATAAAGCTGAATACGGAACGACAAATTATTTCGGATTGAAATTTCCTAAAACTTGCAAAGATGTTCCAAGCGAAATTTTAGACCCACGTAATTCTTGGGCTGACAAAGTAGCTTATGACTCAAAAGCTAAAAATTTAGCAGAACAATTCATTAAAAATTTCGGTCAATATTCTTCTGCGGCTAACGAAGAAATTTTAGCTGCAGCTCCAAAAATTGTTGAAGAAGTTTGATATTTCTAAAATTATCAATTAAGCAAAAAAGCTCCTGACAAAATCAGGAGCTTTTTTTATGATGGACATCACTAATTGCCAATAATCTATTAAAATTTCAATTCTTTTCCTTGATAATAATCTAATACTTTCAGCTTAAAAACGTAATCATATTTTGCCTGTACCAAATTTCCTTGTGCATTTTGTAATCGGGTTTTAGCATTATTATAATCAAAAGTACTAATTGCTCCTACATTATATTTTTGCTGTGCATACGTAAATGATTGTTCTGATGCTTCTACAGATGCCATATTTGCATGATATCGATCATAAGCTGATTTAGCATTGGCATAAGCTTGTGCTATCGTCTTATATAAATTTTGCGCTGTTAAATCCTGCGTATATTTAGCATTTAAAGCACTTAACTGGGCATTTTTTAAAGCCGTATACGTTTGCAATCCATTAAAAATAGGGACAGACAAAGTAAAGCCTACGCTTTTATTCACATTTTCTGAAAATTGATCAGAAAAGCTTTTTTTTGAAGTAATAATCTCCGTCTTAGGTCCAAATATATTTTGACCGGTTGATGTAACATAAGGTAATTGTTCTACTCCTACAACATTAACAGCATCAATTTTTTTATTCAATTCAGATGTTCCGGTTCCTAAACTGCCTGTGGCTGATAAGGTTGGGCTAACTCTGCCTTTAGCCACTGCCATGTTTTTTTCTGCGGCCAATAAATTATACTCAGAGCTTTTAATAGAATGTTGATTTTTAAGTGCTAATTCATATATAGCCTGAACTGACATTCCTGATAATTCGTTTTCAATAATGTTGATTTCAGGTTTTGAAATTTTAAATTGATTGAGTGTATCTAAGTTTAACAATTGCCGTAAAGTAAGTAATGCAATTTGATAATTATTGTCAGAAGAAGTTACATTGACTTCCTCGTTAGCTAGCTGAGCTTTTAAATCATACACTGCACTTTTAGCTAAAGTACCTGCATCTGCCAATTTTTGAGTGCGGTCTAGCTGTTCATTAGTAATTTTAAACTGAGCCTTAGATATTTGTAAAATCTCATCACTAAATATAACATTAATGTAAGCTGTAGCTATATTCAAAGATAAATCGTTTTTTTGTTGCAGATAATTTTCTACACTTGATAAATATTGATAATTATTAGCCCTAATGGCGTTATACTGTGCTAATCCTGACCATAAAACCACATTTGAAGAGATGAAAAAATTTTGTGATAATACCTGAGCATTCGCAAACGTATTTGTATAACGATCTATTGTTCTACCGAAATTATAAGTATGCTGCGCTCCTGAGTTTAAACTTGGCAAAACAGTTGCCTTGCTTTGAAAGGCATTATTCTTGTTGATTTGAGTATTTAATTCAGCTTGCTTTAACGATAAATTATTTTTAATGGCATAATCAATACATTGCTGCAAATCCCAACTATTAGTTTGAGCAAAGCATAATTGAACTAATCCTGATATGAATAAAATAGAGATAAAAAGCCTCATAGGTATGAATGTTTTTTAGGTAAAATTAATCAAAAAAGGATTGATAATTCTCGAAGTGTCAACATTCACATCATTCTCCAATAAAATCATCATGTTGTATTTTTTATTTTTTAAAATACCTCATCAATATCATTTCGCCTGATAATATCACCTCCTCCAGAGACATCTTCATCATCCCATTTAGTAGATTGGACTGTTTTAGTAGTTGGATTTGATAAAAAATCGGTGTTTTGAGTAATACCCGAAGAATCAGAGTTACCTGTATAAAAGTCTGTTCCTTCGCTATAATCCAGGTCTGTAAATTTCGCATACTGACCAATGAATTTTAAAGGAACATCAACAATAGAACCATGTCTGTTTTTAGCAATTATAATTTCTGCTCTATTTTTAGTTGGCTGATTGTTCTCGTCTACCTCTATGCCATAATATTCTGGACGATAAATAAACATAACCATATCCGCATCTTGCTCTATAGCACCAGATTCACGCAAATCACTTAACTGAGGTCGTTTACTACCTCCCGGCCTGTTTTCAACCTGACGACTTAATTGAGATAATGCAATAATAGGAATCTCTAATTCTTTTGCTAATGATTTTAATCCCCTAGATATTTGAGAAATTTCTTGTTCTCGATTACCTTTACTGTCGGGGCCTCCACTCATTAACTGCAAGTAGTCAATAATAATTAACGAAATATTTTGCTGTTCTTTTAATCGGCGAGCCTTCGCTCTCAATTCAAAAATAGATAAAGCGGGAGTATCATCTATGTATAAAGGCGCTACTGATAACTTTTTAATACGTTCGTTTAATTGAACAAACTCATGGTTATCCAAATTCCCTTTTAATATTTTATCTTGATTGATTTCTGTCTCTGATGATATCAAACGTTTCACCAACTGTAAAGATGACATCTCTAATGAAAATATAGCCACAGGTTTATTAAAATCAACCGCAGCATTTTTTGCCATCGTAACTACAAAGGCCGTTTTACCCATACCTGGACGTGCTGCCAAAATCAATAAATCTGATTTTTGCCATCCACCTGTAATTCTATCTAGGGCCGTAAAACCAGACGGAACACCCAATAAACCATCGGTTTGAGCGGCGGCAGCTTCTATTTCATTAATAGCTTGTGCTATTAACGAAGTCATTCCCGCATGTTGCTTACGAACATTCGAATCTAAAATTTCGAAAATATGCTGAGTAGTCGCATCTAATAATTCGAAAACATCGGTACTATCTTCATACGCTGATTTAATAGTATCTGTACTAATCCGAATTAATTCTCGCTGCAAGTATTTTTGAGCGACAATACGAGCATGGTATTCTATATTGGCTGCTGAGGCTATTCTATTGGTTAAAGTTGAAACATAAAATGCTCCCCCTACAAATTCAAGCTCCCCATTTTTTTTCAGCTCTTGAGTAACAGTCAAAATATCTACCGGCTCAGACCGATTAAATAAATTATAAATAGCCTTAAATATGATTCCATTTTGTTCTTTGTAAAAGCTTTCAGCTGATAACACGTCGATTACGGTGCTTAATGCATCTTTTTCCAAAAGCATAGCTCCTAAAACGGCTTCTTCTAACTCAACAGCTTGAGGTTGGATTTTACCAACCTCTGCGACAGAGGGGGAAGTAAATAATTTTTTACGTGTTTTATTTTGATTATCAAAGTTTGGCATATTTTAAAATAAGAAATACAAAGGTGCTTATTACTTTCCGATAAATGAATTTATAATTTCCGTTATCATTTCACGAACTTAACACGTATTTAACAATCATTTTCAACAGAATGATTTTCAATTACATAAATGTTAGCAACCTATCATACCTCGAAATAACTTGTTAAGAAAAATCGTCATTGGGTGCTAACAACAGACAGTTATAGTTAAACCTTTTTTTGAGAGAAAAGAGTCCAAATAAATACAGTTTGATTATTATATCCATTAAAAAAAATGAATCTGCGATGAACCATTTTAAAAATCCAATATTTTTTTAATAAAAAACACTTGTATAATAACATAATATTAGTATATTTGCACTCCAATTTTTATTTGCAATAAATTAATTAGATATAAAATGAAAAAAGAAATTCACCCTGAAAATTATAGATTGGTTGTTTTTAAAGACATGTCAAATGGCTATACTTTTTTAACTAAATCTTGTGCTGATACTAAAGATACTATTGTGCACGAAGATGGCAATGAATACCCATTAGTAAAATTAGATATTTCAATGACTTCTCACCCATTCTACACAGGAAAACAAGTTTTAGTAGATACAGCTGGTCGTATTGATAAATTCAAGACTCGTTACGCTAAAAAAGCATAATAAATTGTTTCTTTTTAAAAAAGTCCATCTTCCGCATTGGTTGATGGATTTTTTATTTTTCGGAATCATTTACTATTGAGTTATATCATTAGATAATATAAAAAGGAACTAATTTTGAATCAAAACAACTTGTTTTTAAATAAAAAACTAACATGAAATTCCTTTTTTTATATTCAGAAATCTCAGAATATTTTTTGGCCTGCTGTAATGAACTAGCTCAATACGGAGAGGTGCATATTGTTAGATGGCCCGTCAATAAAGAGGCTCCCTTTCATTTTAAAGACTCCTTGAACATTAAATTATATTCGAAAAACGATTACAATCTGAATGAACTAAAAACGTTAATAGTAAGCATTCAACCAAGTATTATTGTTTGTAGTGGTTGGATAGATAAAGAATATTTAAAAATCACTAGACATTATTATGGAGTAATACCAACTATTATGACTTGTGATACGCATTGGCTTGGTAATTTCAAACAACATATCGCAACTATAATCAGTAGATTCACTCTTCTCCAAATTTTTTCCCATGCTTGGATACCTGGTAAAATACAAGAAAAATATGTGTCAAAACTAGGATTTAAAAACTCTCAAATTAAAGAAGGTTTTTATAGTTGCGATATAAATCATTTCGAATCTATTTACCAATTACAAAAAGAACAAAAACAAAGTCATTTTCCTAAACGTTTTTTATATGTTGGACGATATTACGAGTTCAAAGGTATTAAAGAACTTTGGAACGCATTTATTGAGCTTCAAAACGAAGAACCAAATGAATGGGAATTATGGTGCTTAGGCACAGGCGATATAGAACCTATTAATCATCCAAAAATTAAACACTTTGGTTTTGTTCAACCTAAAGATTTAGCAAACTACACCTCACAAACTGGTGTGTTTATACTTCCTAGCCGTTTTGAGCCCTGGGGCGTAGTGGTTCATGAATTTGCAACCTGCGGTTTTCCATTGTTATTAAGTAATGAAGTTGGTTCATCTGAAATGTTTTTAGAAGATGGAAAAAATGGTTATAGTTTCAAAGCTAATGATATATATAGCCTCAAAGAAGCTATGAAAAAAATTATACGTAAAGCACCTAATGAATTAATTGAAATGGGAAAAATATCAAATCAACTTGCCCATCAAATTAGTCCAAAAACATGGGCTAAAACAATTCTTGACATTATTAACCTTCAACCAAGTAATAAACTTAAAACATAATTGTTTTCAAGTTTTTTCAACAGTTAGCTTGTTAAAAATTTATATTTTTTACTTTTAACACCCGATGTTGGATTCACACTGTATATATAACGGACACCTTATTAGCTTGTACGAACCCGCTATAAGCTTTACGAATAGATCTTTTAGATATGGCGACTCTTTATTTGAAAGCATACGCTTTACAAATGGAAAAATTATGTTTCTATCAGATCATATTAAACGAATCAAATTAAGTATGACATCTCTGCGAATGAATGTTCCCGCTGAATTTACATCAGCGAACATCGAACAGTTGATGTTTCACCTCTTAGAACAAAATCAAATTAAAAATGAAGCACGTATCCGTCTAACTGTTTTCAGAAATGAAGGTGGATATTACACACCACAAACAAATGACATTTCGTTTTTAATTGAAACAGAACAATTAAACTGTCCTGTTGGCTATACACTCAACCAAAAGGGACTTTGGATTGATGTATATGCTGAAATAAAAAAACAAGCTAATAAAATATCGAATTTAAAAACTGGTAATGCCTTACTTTATGTTATGGCTGGCATTACCAAAAATTCGCTAAAATTAGATGATTGTTTGCTAGTGAATGAAAACGGGCATATCATTGAAACAATTAATTCAAATATTTTTGTCATCAAAAATGGCACTTTATATACATCACCAATTTCTGATGGATGTATTGACGGAGTCATGCGAAAACAGATACTTGATATCGCCGCACAGAATAAAATATTAGCTTTTGAGCAATCATTGACCGTGCATACCTTAACAAATGGAGATGAGGTATTCCTGACTAATGCCATTAAAGGAATTCAGTGGGTTGGACAATTCAAAAATAAATTTTACACGAACGAAAAATCCGTTTTTTTTACAGAAAAGTTAAACGAATTAACCAAATAAACATGCTAGAGCCTTACTATAAACTAGTCGATGACGCCATTTCTGCTTTAGGTTTAAATCCCGAAGAAACTAAAGGACAACAAGCTGGACAATGGAATCTGAAAAAAGGAAAGTTTGATATTTTTGTAGATGTATGGGAACAGGAAAATCACTTTTTATTTCAAATTATATCTCCATTATGCTCACTGCCTGATGAAAACAAAGAAGCGTTCATGCTTCATCTTCTGAAAAAAAACTACGGTTTAAGCTCTTTAGCTTATTCAATCATGGATGATTCCGTTTTTTTGAAATACACAACGGAATTGCATTCGTTAACCAAAGAAAATATCGTTGCGCTATTGAGTAAAACTGCTTTTTATGCAGAACAAAGTGAATTTGTACCTAACGAAAACTGATTTTTCATTAAACGCTTCAGATGAGAAAAATTTTAATGGTTTGTCTTGGTAATATCTGTCGTTCTCCTTTGGCAGAAGGAATTATGCTCAAATTAATTTCAGAACACCAACTTGATATACAAGTAGACTCTGCAGGAACTTCAGGATATCATATAGATGAAGCCCCTGATAAACGGACTATTCTAAATGCCTATGAACACAAAATTGATCTCACTGATTTAAGAGCAAGACAATTTACTATTCATGATTTTGATCGTTTTGATGAAATATATGTGATGGATAAAAGTAATTTAAAAAATGTACTTGTTTTAACAAATAACGAACACCATCTATCAAAAGTTGATTTACTCCTTAATGCTTCACATCCAAATCAAAATAAGGAAGTACCAGATCCTTACTTTGGTGATGAAAAAGGCTTTGAACATGTTTTTAACTTAATACATCATGCGTGCTTAAAAATAGCCTTAGATTAAGATAACATGTGAAATGCTGTTTCTTGGTTATCAGCTATTTTAAATAACGTATTCAATTTAGTGATAATTAAAAGTTCGTGAACTTTTTTACCAACATTACAAATCACACTTTCACCTCCATTAGAACGTGTTTTTGTTAGTAATTGAATCAACACATTCAGGCCACTGCTATTTAAATACCTTAAATCTGATAAATCAATAACTAACTTATTTTTACCTAACTCCATTAATTCATCAATTTCTTGAATCAAATTAATTGCTTGATTTTTATCAATTAATTCTCCCGTTAGCCATACAACTTGAAAACCTTGTTCCTCTGTTATCCTGTACTCTAAATTCATGTTTTTTATTTATCTTTTTTGAATAAGCCACCTATTTTTTTCAATAAGGGTGACTATGTTGTTCAAATTATTTATTATAAGGTGTTATTTTTTATGCTCACAAGTACCATTATGTTTTAAATTTCGGCATTTGGCAAAGAAATTCAAGGAATGATGAACCACATCGAAATTAAGTATATCTTCTGCCATTTTCTGAATTTGCATAATTCGTGGATCACAAAACTCAAATACCTTTTCACAGTCGCTACATATTAAATGGTCGTGTTGCTTAAATTTATAGGCTTTTTCAAATTGAGCTAGATTTTTACCAAATTGATGTTTGATAACCAATCCAGCATCCATCAATAGCTCAATATTATTGTAAAGAGTCGCTCGACTTACACGGTATTTTTTATTTTTCATCATCACATATAATCCTTCAATGTCAAAATGACCATCATGCGAATATATCTCGTTTAAAATAGCAAAACGTTCTGCCGTTTTTCTGTGCTTATTTAGTTCAAGATAATCCGTTAGGATTTTTTCAACGGCCTCTTTGGTGTCTTGCGTAAGTTTATCCTTCATTAGTCGTTATCTATACGAATTACATTTGTGACTCCCTTAACCTTCATTAAATTATCAATTAAATGGCTTAAATGTTTCGCGTCATGAACAAAAACCATAATGGTTCCATTAAAAATTCCATCTTCTGTATCAAAACTTATGGAACGCATATTAATATTTAATTGATTAGAAATAACTTTAGTGATATTATTTACTAACCCCATTTCATCAGTACCCTTAATTTGAATACCTGCTAGGAAAGAGATTAAATGGTCATTATTCCATTTGGCCTTAACTACCCTATAAGCATAATTGGAAAGTAATTTTACAGCATTAGGGCAATTGACACGATGTATTTTAATTCCTTCATTAACAGTTATAAATCCAAAAACGTCGTCTCCCGGAATTGGACTACAACAAGTTGCTAATCCATAATCAAGTTTTTGCATATCATCCCCTATTACCAACATATCGGAACTTCCTCTCACATTGGTGACCAACTCCTCAATTTTATTTTCTTTTTTCTTTGGCTTGAATTTTTCTGGATGAGCCTTGAATTCAATAAATTCCTTTATCTCCTTAAAATCTACATTTCCTAAAGCTGTTCGATAATACAATTCATGAATTGATGGTAATCTCAAGAATGCCATAAACTCATTCACGCTTTGAATACTAAAATCTAATTTAGACTTTATGAATTTTTTTTCTAATACTTCCTTGCCTTCTTCTGCTACTTTTCTTCTGTTTTCTTTGAGTGCCGCTTTAATTTTAGATTTTGCTCTAGCGGTTACAACATAATTCACCCAATCTTCCTTAGGCATTTGCTTAGAGGAAGTTAAAATTTCAACTTGATCACCGCTTTTTAATTGATAACTTAAAGGCACCAATTTATGATTAACCTTTGCGCCTATACATTGCTCGCCAACTTTAGTATGAATTTCAAATGCAAAATCAAGCGCAGTAGCTGTAGTCGGCAAATTTTTCATATCTCCTTTTGGAGTAAAAACAAAAATTTCATCAGCAAACAAATTCAACTTAAAATCATCAATAAATTCTAAGGCATTTGGATCTGGGTTATCAAGCAATTCACGAATTCGGCGTAACCAATTTTCTAAATTACTTTCTTTCTCTGCGGCCGCATCTTTATATTTCCAATGCGCTGCATATCCCATTTCAGCCAATTCATCCATTCGAACGGTTCGAATTTGAACTTCCACCCATTTCCCTTCCGGTCCCATTACAGTGGTATGCAAACTTTCGTATCCATTACTTTTTGGGGTCGAAATCCAATCCCTTAATCTATCCGGATTTGGATGATAAAAGTCGGTAATAATCGAATAAATTTTCCAACAATCAGCTTTTTCCTTGTCAAGAGGTGTATCTATAACAATTCTGATAGCGAATAAATCATATATTTCTTCAAATAAAACACCCTTGTTTTTTAACTTGTTGTAAATTGAATAAATCGATTTTGGTCGACCGTATATTTTAAATTTAAACCCTTGTTCGGTTAATATATCATTAATCGGATCAATAAAATTTTTGATGAATTTTTTACGAACCGGCTCACTTTCCTTCAATTTTTGCTCAATATCTTTATACCAATCCTCATTCGTATACTTTAATCCTAAATCTTCTAACTCAGATTTGATGGCATTTAAACCTAAACGATGAGCTAAAGGAGCATAAAGATATAGTGTTTCTCCTGCGATTTTCATCTGCTTATCACGTTTCATGTGATCCAGCGTTCGCATATTATGCAGTCTGTCTGCTAATTTTATTAATATTACTCTTACATCTTCTGAAAGAGTCAATAACATTTTTCTAAAATTTTCAGCTTGAATAGAAGATGTTTGATCGAATACTCCAGAAATTTTGGTTAATCCATCTATAATTTGTGCTACCTTTTCACCAAACATCCCTTTAATATCGTCCAAGGTGATATCTGTATCTTCAACAGTATCATGCAATAGTGCACAAACAATAGCTGTTGTTCCTAATCCAATCTCTTCGGCACATATCTGAGCAACTGCAATTGGATGATAGATATAAGGTTCACCCGATTTACGTCGCATTTCTTTGTGTGCCTCGACGGAAACCTCAAAAGCTTTACGAATAATTTCTTTGTCGCCTTTTTCCAAACGACGTTTACAAGCCTTAATTAAATTCTTATACCTATTTAATATTTCCTTTTTTTCTGCTTCTAAATCAATTTGCATATTTCAAATATTTGCTATGAAGGTAATTTTTTTTATCAAAACTATCAATACTTATTTGACAAGATATTACTTTTGATATGATGCGAATCATTCTATATATCTACTATTTTTTTAGATCTCTCTATTACAGAGGTTTTATTAACACTCTAAGATTATTATTCTATGAACAATTTTATGAAAAGAAACTTGGTATCCATACCCATAGCATTGTTGAGCTCAACCATTTAACTCTTGCGGGAAAAAATTCTATAGAAAATCATCATTATCAAGGGGCTAGTTATGATGTTTTATTTAAAATATTTCAAAAATTACCCCTAAATACTCATCAATATACCTTTGTGGATTTTGGTTGCGGAAAAGGCAGAGCTATTTTTGTGGCGGAGCAATGTGGATTTACCAAACTTATTGGTGTTGATATTGCCCATGAATTGATTGAAGAAGCCAATGAAAATAAAAATTGCTATAAACCAAAGCATTCTGAAAGCTCAATTGATTTTGTATTCAATGATGCTACAGCCTATAATATTAATCAAGACAGCTGTGTATTTTATTTTTTCAACCCATTCGGATCAAGTATTTTACAAAAAGTTTTAGAAAATATCAAAGAAAGTGTAAAACAACATCCTAGAAAAATTTACTGTATTTACCTCAACCCAAAACATAAAGCCGTTTTCGATGAAAACGGCTTTAACACAACCTATACAATGATTAATAAAAGATACATAGAAGGAATTATATACACCCTCTCATAAGTTATAAGATGTAAAAATCACTTTTCTAAAATACGCTTGATATCCGGACGGAAATACAAATTACTTTTCAAAATTTTACCATCCTCACGAAAAATAGGTTTACCTTGTTCATCAAGCTTACTCATATTACTTCGCTGAATTTCGTCAAACACCTCTTCGATTTTATGTTGTAGTCCGTGTTTCAGAATAGTACCAAACAGAATATACAGTTGGTCTCCCAATGCATCTGCAATTTCGACAAGGTCTCCATTTTTACAGGCTTCCAAATATTCCTCGTTTTCTTCTTTTATTAAATTATAGCGCAATGTATAGTCACGCTCATCAATCAAAGTTAGCTCAGATGCATTTCCAATTTGAAATGTTTCATGGAAATGATGCACATGCATAATTTTATGTAAAAGCGTTTTTTGTTCTTCCATCATTATTTTTTCTTTGATAATTTATATTCCTCATTAATACCATTTAAAACTTCGGCTGTGATATCTAATTTTGGATTTGCCAACAAAATTGTTGGTATAACGTCAGAATACGATAGAATATAGTCAAATCTCCCATTGTTTATTTTCTGTAAATAATCTTTTACATTTTTATTCAATTCTAAATTTTTCTCTTCTAATTCTACTCCTAAATTTTGCATTTGTAATTCCTTATTTGCTAACTCTTGCTGTTGACGTTCAAGGTTAGCTTGTTGTTTTTGCAACTCTGCTTGAGGAGCCACACCTGCTCTTGCCGATTGCTGAAACGCTTCATAATCCTGTTGAAATTTTGCAGTCATACTTTGCATTTGAGCCTCTAATGCAACTTTTTTATTCCGAATTATCTTCGTGAAATCTGCTATATAAGCATAATGTTCATTTATACTATCAGTATTAACATAAGCTATTTTTGCTTCAGACAATTTAGTTGAACTTTCTATAATCACTGGCTTAGTAACAGATTCCACTGACTCTTTTTCAGAGGAATGATTATTTTTTAATGCATGAACCTGATAAAATAAAACACCTACTGCTACTGCCAAAATTCCGTTAATAATTAGAGAAACATTTTTCATTTGTATTTTTTTATTGTTAATTCTTGTATGTTGAATTTTATAACTAATATTCTAAAATCTGCTTGTTACAAAAGGGCCTTTTTAGGCAATTTATTACTTTTTCTTTTTTTTATTTTTTGATTTGTATGTTTTATCGTCTTTTTCAGCCTCACGAAGCAATTGTCTCCAATTATCATCAACATCATCGGTTAATACAAGTGTTTCTGAATAATCTGTCGGATGGATTTCTAATACCCTAATTGGCTTATTAACAAATTGTTCTATTTCTGTCAGAATAGGTTTTTCTTCTTTACTGCAAAAAGATACCGCTGTGCCTTTATTATTTCCTCTTCCGGTTCTTCCTACCCTATGCACATAATTTTCGGCAACTTCTGGCAAATCATAATTTATAACAAAATCCACATTTGCAATATCCACACCCCTTGCACTAATATCAGTAGCTATTAATAATTTAAAAACTCCATTCTTAAAATCATTCATCACGGCTAATCTACTATTCTGTTCTTTGCCACTATGCATTGTTTGACTCTTAATGCCAACTCTTTTCATAGCCTCAAAAACACGTTCAGCCCGCACTTTGGTTCTCACAAAAACTAAAATTCTACTTTCAGGGTTTTCATTAACAATACGTTCCAAGAAAAAACGTTTATCATCCATTTCTACAAACATAACTGAATGAGAAACATTTTTGGAAACTGGATCTTTGGGTGAAATTTGAATACGAATAGCATTTTTAACGACTGAATAAGCCAACTTTTTAATTGTTTCGTTTATAGTCGCAGAAAAAAATAAGGTTTGTCTTTGTTTGGGTAAATATTTAATCAAATCATCTATGTCTTTGTAAAAACCTAAATCAAGCATTAAATCAGCCTCATCTAATACTAATACCTTGATATCTCTGAGATTCAAATAACCCTGACTAGATAAGTCAAATACCCTACCCGGAGTAGCAACCACAATATCAACACCTCTCTGCAATTCTTGAATTTGAGGGGCTTGGTCGACACCACCATAAACACCAAGCGTCCTAACATCTGTATATTTTCCAAGTTTATCAAAAACTTCAGTTATTTGAATGGCTAATTCGTGTGTAGGCACCATCACAATAGCTTTTACCCCTTCTCCTGACCAAAATTTAGATATTAAATGTAAGATTGGGATAGCAAAAGCCGCCGTTTTTCCAGTACCGGTTTGTGCAATTGCCAATAAATCTTCTCCTTTCAGAATATTAGGTATTGCTTTGAATTGTATATCTGTTGGCCTCTTAAAACCTAATTCGGCAATACTCCTTTTTAATTCAGGGATAATCTGGTAATCTTCAAACTTCATATAGTAAATGTAATCATATTATTTTTTTTAACGGCTAATAAAATACTTTGAAATTTTTCGTCAAAAAAACAAGCATCACTTTAATGAGACCTATCTGTTTCTATTTTTTAATGATTAATTTTTCTATATCGGCCAATTTAGATACTGAATATACGTCGTTAGGTTTTTCCGCCAATGCTTCTGCATATTTAGCTTTAGCTTCCTGATATCTTTTCATTTTAAATAATTCATCGGCTCGTTTGATGGTTTCCTTGTATTTAGAAACTCCAAGTGCTTTTGGTATGGAATATTTTGTATCAATAACATCTGTTTTTTCGTTTTTAGGTTCCGAAATCGTTGAATTCTGCGGAGCCAAAACAGGTATAGGTTGTTGTAATTTATCTTTTTCCGTTTTAACTAATTGATCATTGGTTGTAGCTAGTTTTTCTGAATTAGCTTTTTCCGCCGCCTCCTTTTCCGCAATCACTTTGTCTTTGGCTAATCTTTCTGCTTCCAATTTCTCAGCGGCTAACTTTTCTGCTTGTGCTTTCTCCAAAGCCAGTTTTTCTGAATTAGCTTTTTCCGCCGCCTCTTTTTCCGCAATCGCTTTTTCTTTGGCTAATCTTTCTGCTTCCAATTTCTCAGCGGCTAACTTCTCAGCCTGTGCTTTCTCCAAAGCCAGTTTTTCAGTTTTTGCCTTTTCTGCCGCCTCTTTTTCTGCAATGACTTTTTCTTTGGCTAATCGTTCTGCTTCCAATTTCTCAGCGGCTAACTTCTCAGCCTGTGCTTTCTCCAAAGCCAGTTTTTCAGTTTTTGCCTTTTCTGCCGCCTCTTTTTCTGCAATGACTTTTTCTTTGGCTAATCGTTCTTCTTCCAATTTCTCAGCAGCTAACTTCTCTTCTTGCGCTTTCTCTGCAACCAATATTTCTGATTTTACTTTTTCCGCAGCCTCCTTTTCCGCAATCACTTTTTCTTTGGCTACTCGTTCTGCTTCCACTTTCTCAGCCGCTAACTTTTCTGCTTGTGCTTTCTCCAAAGCCAGTTTTTCTGAATTAGCTTTTTCCGCCGCCTCCTTTTCCGCAATCACTTTGTCTTTGGCTAATCTTTCTGCTTCCACTTTTTCAGCCGCTAACTTTTCTGCTTGTGCTTTCTCCAAAGCCAGTTTTTCTGCTTTCGCCTTTTCTGCCGCCTCTTTTTCTGCAATGGCTTTTTCTTTCGCTAAACGCTCAGCCTCCTCTTTTTCAGCCGCTAACTTCTCTGCCTGGGTTTTCTCCAATGCCAATTTTTCTGATTTGGCCTTTTCTGCCGCCTCTTTTTCTGCAATCGCTTTTTCTTTGGCTACTCGTTCTGCTTCAACTTTTTCAGCAGCCAACTTCTCAGCCTGTGCTTTCTCCAAAGCCAGTTTTTCTGATTTTGCTTTTTCAGCAGCCTCCTTTTCCGCAATCACTTTTTCTTTGGCTACTCGTTCTGCTTCCACTTTTTCAGCCGCTAACTTCTCTGCCTGGGCTTTTTCTAAAGCCAGTTTTTCTGATTTAGCTTTTTCCGCCGCCTCTTTCTCTGCAATTGCTTTTTCTTTAGCTAATCTTTCTGCTTCAACTTTGTCAGCCGCTAACTTCTCTGCCTGGGCTTTCTCCAAAGCCAATTTTTCCGTTTTTGCCTTTTCTGCCGCCTCTTTTTCTGCAATCGCTTTTTCTTTGGCTACGCGTTCTGCTTCGAATTTTTCAGCAGCCAACTTATCAACCTGTGCTTTTTCTAAAGCCAGTTTTTCTGCTTTTGCTTTTTCCGCAGCCTCTTTTTCTACAATGGCTTTTTCTTTCGCTAAGCGTTCTGCTTCCAATTTTTCAGCAGCCAACTTCTCAACCTGTGCTTTTTCTAAAGCCAGTTTTTCTGCTTTTGCTTTTTCCGCAGCCTCTTTTTCTAAAATGGCTTTTTCTTTCGCTAAGCGTTCTGCTTCCACTTTTTCAGCCGCTAACTTCTCTACTTGCGCTTTTTCTAAAGCCAGTTTTTCCGCTTGGATTTTTTTTTCTTTTAAACAAGCGTCTACCTTACTTAATTGAACAATAGGATAACGTTCGGCAGACAATATTCCAATGGCTTTTTCATAATTCAATTTGGCCAATTCACAATCTCCCTTACTTAAAGCAATATCACCGGCATTATTAGTGGTTGTAAATCGTTCCATAAGTTCGTTTTCAGAACTCCTCACCTGAAACAATGATTCCAAAATTCCGTTTGTATAGTCATCATCATCATCAAATTTTTTTCCCTTATCAACATATATGACTTTTACTAACGGTTGGGATAAAATCGAATAATTAACATTTGGGAAAGCTTTTGCCATGACTACACCTTCTATTCCAAAAGTTGGCATATATTTTTCGCTAGCTATATTTTCAGGAACATTCATGGTAGATACAGAAAAACGTTTTGTATTACATCCAGGATAAGAAACCGTTATAACATACTCTCCATTCGCTGGAATATCTAGTAAAAAATCGCCGTTCGATTCACTTTGAATCTGTTTAATGGTTTCATTACCCCTAATTAACGAAATCGTAGCACCTGCCAAATCAGATTCTATGACATCAATTTTATTCGTTAACTGAAATGTGCGTAATTCCACCCGACTTCTTAGTTTTAGACTCCAATTTTGGGCAATCAATGAAGTGGTAAACAGCAGAAAAACAATTATTATCGTAAAAAACTTACTCATTTTTTGAAATACAGATGATATACTTTTTAAAGATATAGAATATTTTTAAGCTCTTGATTTCAAAATTTGAATTAAAATCAAGAATTCTATGGTACGATTAGACAAAATCCAAATTGGCTGAATAAAAAAACATATTCACTCATAAAGAGTGAATATGTTGTAATCATTTAATAAAATACTAGCCAGAGATTAGGCGGCAAATAAGCGAAAAAATTATTTAAGTAAAGCTAATTTTAAAACATCTGTCATTTGACTAACATACTTGAAGGTTAATCCTTTTAAATAGTCAGATTTAATATCTTCCACATCCTTTTGATTGTCTTCACACAATATAATTTCTTTAATTCCTGCACGTTTTGCTGCTAAAATTTTCTCTTTAATTCCACCAACAGGTAACACTTTACCACGGAGTGTAATTTCTCCAGTCATAGCTAATTGCTTTTTCACCTTACTCTTTGTTAAAGCCGATGCTAAAGAGGTAAGCATCGCAATACCAGCGCTTGGCCCATCTTTTGGTGTAGCCCCCTCAGGCACATGAATGTGAATGTTATAATTCTCAAACAAGTCCTCATTGATTTTTAATTCTTCGGCATGCGCTTTAATAAATTCAAGTGCCAACGTTGCACTTTCCTTCATTACCTCTCCCAAATTACCTGTTAAGGTTAATTTGGCGCCTTTTCCTTTAGATAAACTGGTTTCAATAAATAAAATATCACCACCTACCTGTGTCCAAGCCAAACCAGTAACCACTCCAGGTACATCGTTTCCTTGATATTTTGCCTTTTCATGAGATGGTCCCAAAACTTTCGCTATCACCTCTTCGTTAATTTTTGGAATAACATCCTCTTTTACCAGATTTACGGCTACGTAACGGGCTATTTTCGAAATACGTTTTTCTAAATTCCTAACTCCACTTTCAGCAGTATAATTCTCAATGATAAATTCTAATTGCTTATCTGAAATTTTTAACTGAGACTTTTTTAATCCATTTTCAGTAATTTGTTTAGGTAATAAATGTTGTTTGGCAATTTCCAATTTTTCTTCAACGGTATATCCGCTCACGTCAATAATTTCCATACGATCTCTTAAAGCTGGTTGTATGGTTGCTAAATTATTACAAGTAGCGATAAATAGAATTTTACTCAAGTCATAATCATTTTCCAAATAATTATCATAGAAACTTGCATTTTGTTCCGGATCTAAAACTTCTAACAAAGCAGAAGACGGATCGCCATGAAAATCATTTCCGACTTTATCTATTTCATCTAAAATAAATACTGGGTTAGAGGATTGAACTTTTTTAAGATTTTGTAAAATACGTCCGGGCATGGCTCCTATGTATGTTTTGCGATGTCCTCTAATTTCACTTTCATCTTTTAAACCACCCAAGCTCATCCTTACGTATTTTCTTCCTAATGCTTTAGCAACACTTTTTCCTAATGACGTTTTTCCGACACCTGGAGGGCCGTAAAGACAAATAATGGGGGATTTCAAATCTCCTTTTAGTTTTAAAACGGCCAAATGTTCCAATATACGCTCTTTAACTTTTTCAAGTCCAAAATGGTCCTCGTTTAAAACAGCTTCCGCATGCTTTAAGTCGAAATTATCTGAGGTATATTCACCCCAAGGTAAATCCAACAATAACTCTAAATAGTTAGATTGTACACCAAATTCGGGAGAATGAGGGTTCATTCTACTTAATTTGGACACTTGCTTTTCAAACACTTCACCTATTTCTTTATCCCATTTTTTTAATTGAGCTCTTTTTCTTAATTCTTCTATATCTAGCTCATGATTTTTCTCACCTAATTCTTCCTGAATTGTTTTAATTTGCTGGTGCAAAAAGTAATCGCGTTGTTGTTTATCTATGTCAACTTTTACTTTATTCTGAATTTGGTTTTTAAGTTCAAGCATTTGTAAATCCTTGGAAAGATGAGCTAACACCATAGTAGCTCTTTCCTTTAAGTCGGGCACTTCCAATAATAATTGCTTCTCAGTACTTGTAGCATTCATATTGGACGAGATAAAATTGACCATAAAATTTTGGCTTTCAATATTATTGAGCGCAAAACCTGCCTCGGAAGGTATATGCTGAGATTTTTGAATAATCTGTAATGCCGTATCTTTTAAACTCGAAACTATTGCTTGAAATTCTTTATCGTCTTTATCAGGACGGGTTTCGTCAAAGCGCTGAGTTTTTGCCTTATAATATGGTTCATCTTGTATAAACTCTTTTATTCGAAACCGCTTTTTACCTTGAATAATAACTGTTGTGTTTCCGTCTGGCATACGTAACATTTTGATAATTTGAGCCACCGTTCCAACTTTATTTAAATCTTCGGGTTGCGGATCCTCTATACTATCTATTACTTGTGTTACGACACCAATTATTTTATCTCCTTTATAAGCTTCTTTAATCAAATGAATCGATTTATCACGACCAACAGTAATTGGAATAACTACTCCGGGAAATAATACGGTATTCCTAAGCGGTAAAATTGACAGTATATCCGGTATTTTTTCCGCATTCATGCTATCTTCATCTTCCACAGAAAGCAAAGGAATAAAGTCGCTCTCTTCGTCAAGCATTGGCTCAAAGGAGATTTTATCGGAATCATTGAAATAGTTCATAGTAGTTTTTTTTAATGTCATGTGTTTAGGCCATTATCGTGCCATTTCAATTTTAGGACTTTGTGGCAGAATAAAATTTGGCAAAAAAAAACCTGAAAAAGAAGAATTATTTAAAATAACTACTTTTTCAGGCCAATGTGAATTGGGTAAAAGATTGTCAAAATCAACAATCTATAATATGCTAGAATTTACGCTCCTAACTCTAAATGAGATCTGAATGATTTATTATAATCTTTCACGCTTCTTCTAATAACCTCTTGCGCCTCTTCTCTTCCGTAAGTTTCTGTTATTTCAACCAAAGCCCCCGCATCTCCCGGAATATTTTTGTAAGTTAAAAAATAGTGTTTTAAACGACTGATTAACGGTTCAGGGCAATCTAAAATATCTTTCCATTTACTGTAAATTTCGTCTTTGGCCATGACTGCAATAATTTTATCATCTGCTTCATTTTTATCAATCATGCGAAACCCGCCAATAGGAATAGCTTCAACAATAATATCACCACTTGTAATATTTCGTTCTGTCAATACACAAATATCTAATGGATCACCATCTCCTTGTATATCAGTACGTCCGGTTTTTTCGTTTGCTCTTTCTGCTACAGACTCTCCACAATATGTTTGAGGCACAAAACCATATAACGCAGGTATAATATTGGAAAATTTTTGAGGTCTGTCTACTTTAAGATAGCCTGAATCCTTATCTATTTCATACTTAACATGGTCTGATGGAACCATTTCGATAAAAGAAGTGATAACTTCTGGTGATTTTTCTCCTATAGAAATTCCATGCCAAGGATGTGCTTTGTGTAATTGAACTTTCATATTTAATTAATTGTTATTTTTTAATTTTTTAATCTTACGTGCCCCTCTCTAATTATTATAATCTATTAATGAGTGAATATGGATACATGAGATACAACTTATTTTGGTCAAATTTTCGGCAAATATGACCATTTTTATGTTATTTTTTAAATTAACTGTATTTTTTAAATAATTGATTTAGAATATAATAAAAAAATACAACACCTATAATTGATAATACAAGATAAATGATCAATTGATTAGTATTAGGTAGTACATTTCTATTTTCGACTTTATTAAGGTCATTTTTCAGCACTTTATGAAGTCCTAAGTTTGTTTGTAAATACCTTCGTTCATCGTCGAATGAAATACCAGTGGTTTCTGCATAAAAATCTTCTTTCACATTTTTAATATATTTCCGACTTCTGCTACAAAAATCTAATTTAGCATTATCAACTTGATAATAATTGGTATATATAATCCATTGCTCCCCTACTCTTAAATCTAATTTACATTGATCTTCATCATTAAAGAGTATTTTAAATTCTTGGGCTATAATTCCTTTATAAAGTTCTGAGATGGAGAAAATAGCTTCGCTTTTAGATTTATTTAATTTTATGGATTTAATAGAACCCTTAAATACGATTTCATATTTAGCAATCTCATTTTTATCAAGCTTTGTTAAAGGACACTGGCAGGCAAACACAAAGTTCCACACCAACATTAATAACAATATAACTAAGCTTTTTTTCATCTTTTAGGATACTATATATGAAATAACGGGATTATGATAAAGCCATTGTTTTAACAAACTGCAAAGCTGCTTCCAACTCCTGATACATCACCTTATCATCATTGATAAAGGGAATTGTTTTTCTGAAATCTTCTAATAAACCCTCAACAATAGAAGATGATTTTAATGGTCTTCTAAATTCAATAGCCTGAGATGCGTTGAGTAATTCTATCGCTAATAATTTCTCCACATTTTCGATTACCTTATAGCATTTAGTAGCGGCATTAGCGCCCATACTCACGTGGTCTTCCTGACCATTACTCGATACTATACTATCAACACTTGCCGGACTACATAGTTGTTTATTTTGACTCACTATACTAGCTGCCGTATATTGAGGTATCATAAATCCGGAATTTAAACCTGGTTTTGCTACTAAAAAAGCCGGCAAATTTCTCAATCCTGAAATCAATTGATAAACACGCCTTTCCGAAATATTTCCTAATTCAGCAATGGCTATTGCTAAAAAATCAAGCGTAATAGCTAATGGCTGACCATGGAAATTTCCACCACTAATAATTTCATCATCTTCAGGAAAAACGGTCGGATTATCGGTTACAGAATTAATTTCCGTCTCAAAAACAGAAAGTACATAAGCGGTAGCATCTTTAGTGGCTCCATGAACCTGTGGTATGCAACGAAAAGAATACGGATCTTGAACCTGTACTTTTTTTTGAGCTACGATTTCGCTGCCACTCAAATTTTGGCGAATAGCTTGCGCCGTTTGTAATTGACCTTTGTGGGGTCTTATAATATGTATATTATCTTTAAAAGGTTCAATTCTTCCATCAAAACCATCCAAAGAAACAGCTCCTATTAAATCGGCTAACTGATTTAATTTATTCGATTTCAACAAACACCATACACCATAAGCGCTCATAAATTGAGTGCCATTTAATAGCGCTAGTCCTTCTTTTGATTTTAATTTAATAGGTTCAAGTCCTAATTGCTTTAATACAACAGATGCCGGATATTTATTTCCTTGAAAATTAACCTCGCCCATACCCAATAATGGCAAAGATAAATGTGCCAAAGGGGATAAATCGCCAGAAGCACCCAATGAACCTTGCTCATATACAATTGGATAAACCTTGTGGTTGTATAAATCTAATAACCGCTGCACCGTTTGCAATTGCACGGCGCTTTTACCGTAGGATAACGATTGAATTTTTAACAATAGCATCAATCTGACTATCTCTACCGGAACCTCTGCTCCCATGCCGCAAGCATGAGACATTACCAAATTGGTTTGCAGTTGCTCTAATTCATAATCCGGTATAATCACATTACATAATGAACCAAACCCCGTGTTAATACCATAAATAGGATCTTTTTGTGAAGCCATTTTTTGGTCGAGGTATGCCCGACAGTCTTCAATAGCCTTGATAGCTTTATCCGATAAAACGAGTTTGGCATTTGAATCCAAAATATGCTGAATATCTTTTAAGGTAATTTTATGATCGGGATTGATGGAGTAAGTCATACAATAATACGGTTTACTAAATTGAAAATAGGGTGCGAATATACAAATCTCTTTGATTCAATATGGCTAAATACGTAGGCTATTTATTCCTAATTTAAACACATAGATTCTGGAACAAAAACAATTTATTTAATCACACGAACGATAAACTTCTCACATTAATATCCAATAATGGATAAGTATTTTAAAATCTTACCTAACAAAAAATGAAAAACACCCAAACATGATTTTTATCATAAATCGATAGTATTTACCTATATTTAACATAATTTAAGTAAATAAATCCTACTATGAGATTTTTCATAAACATAATGTTTGTTCTGTATTCATTAAATTTCTATGCTCAGAATAAAGAAATTGACTCATTATGGGTATATTTTAAAAATGCAAAAGCGGATACTGAAAAAGTCAACGTATTAAATAAAATTAGCTGGGAAAATCTGAATATTGGAGAATATGATTCTTCGATGATATATGCTAAAAATGCGCTAAAAATAGCAAAAAAAAATAAGTTCAAAAAAGGAATTGCCTACGCTTACAATAATATTGGAAATATTTTTTCAGAAAAAGGTGATTTTCAAAAAGCCTTAGAAAATTATCAAATTTCATTAAGTATTAGGCAAGAAATAAATGATAAAAAAGGAATTGCAATCTCCTATAATAACTATGGAATTGTTTATGAAGCCCAAGGCAATTATGTGGAGGCTATAAAATATTATTTTAACTCTCTGAAAATTAAAGAATTAATTAAAGATAAAAAGGGAATTGCTATTTCATACAACAATATTGGAAGTGTTTTCGAAAAACAAGGCAACTATGACGAAGCGATTAAATACAATTTAGCTTCGCTAAAAATAAAAGAATCATTAGGTAATAAAAAAGGTATTTCCAGCTCTTATGATAACATTGGGAATATATACCAATTAAGAGGTAATTTTAAGGAGGCACTCAAAAATCACACAATTTCCTTAAATATAAGAAAAGAAATTGCTGATAAAAAAGGTATTTCTATTTGCTACAAAAATATTGGAGGGGATTACACCTTAGAAAAAAATTATTCAGAAGCTTTAAAAAACTACAATAAATCTCTTGAAATATCTTTAGAAATAGGTGACAAATGGGGAGTAGCAGAGTGTTACAGTTGTTTAGCCGCAAATTACATAAACACCAACCATTTTAAAGAAAGCAGAGTTCTTTTAAACAAGGGTTTATCCTTATCTCTTGAACTGGGAACTAAAAAACTAACTAAAGAAATATATTATAATCTTTTTAAATTAGATAGTACTACAAGTAATTTCAAACAAGCCTTAATTAATTATAAACTATACATACAGTTTAAGGACAGTTTACTGAACGAAGAAAATACTAAAAAAGCCATCCAAACTAATTTTAGGTACCAGTATGAGAAAAAATTAATTACTGATAGTATAAAAAATCAAGACGAAAAAAAAATTCAAGAAGCACAAATTATTGCTCAAAACGCTAAAATAAAACAGCAAAAACTAAAATCTTATGGTTTGTATGGAGGATTATTCATTGTTATTGTATTTGCTCTTTTTATTTACAATCGATTTAAAATTTCTCAAAAACAAAATTTAATTATCGAACAGCAAAAAACAGAAGTTGAAGGTCAGAAAGAATTAGCCGACCAAAGAAGACTTGAGGCAGAAGAACAAAAACATATTGTCGAAAACAAAAACAAAGAAATTATTGATAGCATAAATTATGCGCGACGCATACAAAACGCCATGCTAACGAGTGATGGTTATTTAAAGGATTCTTTAACTAACAAAATGCATTCAAATGGTAATGAGGCTCCTTATTTTATTTTATTTAAACCGAAGGATATTGTAAGCGGTGATTTTTATTGGTTTTACAAAACAGAAAATATACTTTATTATATGACAGCTGACTGCACTGGACATGGAGTTCCTGGTGGTTTTATGAGTATGCTGGGAATTAATTTATTAAATGAAATCGTTATTGAAAGAGGTGTAAATGACCCTGGACTTATTTTAAATAAACTTAGAGAAGAAATCATTAAATCCTTAACTACAGATGACGGTTACACTCGAGATGGCATGGATGGTGTTTTATGCAAGATAGATTATATGAATCAAACTTTGGAATACGCATCGGCCAACAATGCTTTTTATGTGCTGAGAAACGAACACTTGATTAAACTAAAATCTCAAAAAATGCCCATTGCTTTTTCTGAAGAGATTGTTCCGTTTGAAACCAAATCGTTAAATCTAGAAATTGGAGATCAAATTTACACCTTTACTGATGGTTTTGCTGATCAATTTGGAGGACAAAAAGGAAAGAAATTTCTTTATAAACAATTAGAAGAACTCATTATTGCAAATGGCCCAAAACTATTAACCGAACAAAAAGAAATTTTTGAAAAAACATTTGAAACGTGGAAAGGCGAATTAGATCAAGTAGATGATGTTTGTATTATTTCCCTAAAAATATAATTTAAGTTTTTTGTATATCTAAAAAATGATGTTAATTGATTTAAGAAGCGACACTGTAACCCGCCCTACCCTTACTATGTTGGAAGCTATGTTTTCTGCTAAGGTAGGCGACGACGTATTTAATGAAGACCCTACTGTATTATTGCTGGAACAAAAATCTGCCGCCTTGTTTGGAAAAGAAGCCGGATTGTTTTGTCCGAGTGGTACGATGACGAACCAAATTGCTATTAAATGCCATACGCAACCGGGTGATGAATTACTATGCGATATCAATTCTCATATATACAATTATGAGGGTGGTGGCATTGCATCAAACTCGGGGGTTCAATCAAAATTAATACATGGAGACAGAGGGCGATTGAATGCCCTACAGATAAAAGAAAATATTAATGGAGACTTTGATTGGCTAGCTAAAACCTCTTTAGTTTGCTTAGAAAATACGGTTAATAAAGCCGGGGGTAGTTATTACGATTTAAACACATTACAAGAAATCAAACAAGTTTGCCAACAACATCATTTATCGCTGCATCTTGACGGTGCTCGAATTTTTAATGCCCTAGTCGAAACAAATGACTCAACACCAGAAATAGGGAATCAATTCGATTCGATATCTATTTGTTTAAGCAAAGGATTAGGAGCTCCTGTTGGTTCGGTTTTATTGGGAACTTCAGCCTTTATCAAAAAAGCTCGTCGAGTGCGCAAAGTGTTTGGTGGCGGTATGCGCCAAGTAGGCTATTTAGCGGCTGCTGGTATATATGCTTTAGATAATCACATACAACGGCTACGCGAAGACCATCAACGAGCTAAAGCGATTGAAAACATACTATTGACTTTACCTTATGTGAAAAATGTAATTCCTGTTGATACAAACATTGTCATTTTTGAACTGCCTCAAACTATATTGGCGGTTGACTTCGCATTAAAATTAAAAGAACAGCAATTATTGGTTTCTGTTTTTGGCAAACACACCATTCGTTTGGTAACGCATTTAGATTTTACCGACGACCATTTAGAGGCTTGTGAAGGTATTTTAAAAAATTATTCAAAATAATTGTGGAACAACATGCATTTGATTCACTTCAAACTAAAAAAACATAGCATCATCTATCAACTCCTATTAATTGGCTCACCGCTTTTTATAGGTTTAATGATTTATGCTATGAGTCGAAGTGGATCAATTCTATGTAACAAATGGCTAAATGTTTTGGGTATCACTTTTCAACAGCATTATTTACCTAATTTGATTAAATACTCCTTACCTGACGGCTTATTTGCGCTATCTAGTATGCTGACGCTTTATATTATTTGGAAATGGAAAGCACCTCTTTTATGGGAAATTCTAGTCATTTTTTTATTAATATTATCCGAATTATTACAAGGAAATTATATAGCAGGCACATACGATCCTATCGATTTACTATCCATCGGCTTTGCTATCATTATATCTCAACTCATATGTATTTACGTTAATTATAAAAACCACACCTACACACATGACTAATTTTATGAAACATAGTTTAACAGCTTTAGCCTTAGGTTTCTTTTGTATACTATTTTGGGCAACGAGTGAAACCAAAAAATCAGAAAATAATGAGGCTACTACCACCGAAGTAGCAGCTACTGAAACAGAAACAACTTCTGAGTGGACATGTGATGTTTGTAAAACTAAATTCTCCCACAATGGTATTGAAATAGATAGAAATGGTGATTGTAAAACTATAGAAGAACCGTTGCAAGGATTTTTATGTTCATGCGAATGTGCTAAAGAAGCTAGAAAAAAATCAGATCAAACTTATGAAGAAGTTTTAGAAAAAGCATCGTACCAGGCTGATAATGATTGCGAATTTCAATCTGATAATGATGTATTAATGTATTTAATTGGCAAATCCTTTACTCAAGACGGTGGATCAATTACCATAAAATTTGATGAATCGGGAGCTAATATTTCAGGGCTTCAATACCAATGGATGTCCTATACGTCTTTGGGTGGTTATAAAGGTAAAGTAAAATTGAGTAGCACTGATCCGTCTCGCCCAAATGGAACAATGACTCTTTATGTTTCTTGCCGAGAAAAATCAGTAACGGATGGGCAAATCGTTTTATTTTTAAATTGAAGACGTTTCGGTTATCTGGGAAAAAACTCCCAAAAAAACTTATTATTTACTGTGAAGCATTGAGTGACTGCTATAATTCTACGTCATTAAATCCCTCTGAATCTAGTTGCTGTTGTGTTTCTATTCTAAATGCTTAAATATAGCTTCACTTGCAAAACCCGAGTCGGCTCGTAACAAACCAATGGTTTTGTTTTGTAAAATCGATAAGGTCTGGAATTCCTAATAAAAAGTGGACAAAGTTTAGTTAACACCCAGGTGGAGTTACTACCTTTGAGTGGACAAAAAAGTTAAGCCTATAAGCCCTAACTTTAAACATGGAAAAAGGAAAAAGACATTACAGTTTAGAATTTAAAATTAAAGCTTTAGAATTAAGTAATCAAACAGGCTCTATTATGTTAGTTGCCTAAGAATTAAATATACCACATGATAATTTGAGAAGATGGATTAAGGAATCTAAATCGGGTAAATTTAGTGAATCAAATAAACCTGCAATAAAAAGCAAAGAAGAGCTTGAGATTATTCAATTAAAGAAAGAGTTTATAATGCACAATTAGAGCGTGACATATTAAAAAAGGCGGTCAGCATCTTCTCCAAGAACGACAAGTAAGATTCGAATTTATTAAAAATCACATAAACGAATTCCCTGTTGAGAAGATGTGTAAGGTATTAAAAGTCAGTAAAAGTGGTTACTATAAATGGGTACATAAAGTGCTTTGTAAACAAGAGCTAAGGCGCTTGATGCTTATAGAAGAAATACATAATGTATACCGAGCAAGTAGATGTAGATACGGAAGCCCAAGAATAACTAAAGAACTTAATATGCATGGTATAGAAGTCTCTCAGGTATTAGTAGCTAAATTAATGAAACAAGAGCATTTAAGAAGTATTGTCAGAAAAAGGTATAAAGTAACAACCAACTCGTCTCATAAATATCCAGTAGTAGAAAACAAGTTAAATCGTGAATTTACAGTCAAAGAAGAAAACATGGCTTGGGTATCAGATATAACTTATATAAACACCACTCAGGTCTGGACATATTTAACAACGGTAATAGATTTATTTGACAGAAAGGTTATTGGTTGGGCACTTAGCGACACAATGAAAGCTAACGAAACCGTTATACCTGCTTTTAACATGGCAAAATGTAATAGACCTATATTTAATGATCAATCTTTAATTTTTCACTCTGACAGAGGAATACAATACGCTTGCGAAGAGTTTGTAGATATTCTAAACAAAAGCAAAATCATCATTAGAAGCATGAGTAGAAAAGGAAATTGCTGGTATAATGCCGTGGCCGAAAGTTTTTTTAAAACGCTAAAAACAAAACTCGTTTATCATCACAAATATCAAACTAGAAAACAATTAGAACTATCAATATTTGAGTACATAGAAACATTTTATAATACAAAACGAAGACACAAAAATTAAACAACTTAACAATTTTAGAATACCAAAAATCAATTAATAATAACCAAAAAAATGTAGCCTAAGTGTTAACTAAACTTTGTCACCTTTTTATTAGGAATTCCAGTATGAATTTTAAACAAAAATGAACACGATTCCGCTATGAGTCCATTTTATTTAATTTATTGGACATATAGCTTGTTTTTGTCCATATTTGGACATATATTTGCTATATGTTCATTTTTAACTAAATAATGAACATATTAAAAAATGAAGAAATTAGATAGAAATATACCATATAATGATTTGCCAGATTTACCTCCTTCGGATGCAATATTTGATAAAGATATTTTATTTAAATGGGGAATAGCTTCTAGGGCCTTAGCGGAGTTAAATCGTAATATTATGCGGATGCCAAATCCAACGATGTTGGTTAACACCATCACATTGCAAGAGGCTCAAACATCAACAGCTATTGAAAATATCTTCACTACAGATGATGAACTCTATAAAGCAGTTTCGGACACTATAAGAGAAGATACCTCAGATAATGCAACGAAAGAAGTTTTGCGCTATCGAGAAGCATTATGGAAGGGTTATAAGAACAT
>CAMAPT010000022.1 GCA_945860225.1 Chitinophaga pinensis
TGGTAATGTACTGAAAAATGGTTGGTGGATTTCTCAAAAATAATTTGTAAAATGGCCTCGTCAGTCTGAAGAAGAAGTAGGCTCTGTTGGAGAACAACCTGCCAGCAATAAGATTGATGTCGATAAAGCAAGAAAAGGTAGTTTATAACTACCTTTTTTATTCTTGCTGTTTGACCTTATGGCTAAAAAAACTCACCTTTCATTCGAGAAAAAAATATACCATTTTATAAAATCAATGCGATGTTTTAAAGTCAATCCTCTATGTATATCAAGATGATTTTTCAAATGACTAAAAAAACCTTCTATTCCATTTGTAGTTGCAGGTATTTTAGGGTTTGATAAATAATTAAACATATTAGGTAAAGCTCTTTTCATCGTATAATAAGATCGTCTTACTAGTTTATGAGTATACCAATAACGTCCAGTTGCGTGATGGTATGTTTTTTCCATTAAATAATTTTTATTTTTCAAATACCATTGCTCTAATATTTTGGTCCAATAGATTTGATCATTCTTTGTGTTTATTTTCAGAAGCAGTAATACAATTTTTCTAAGCTCAATTGCAGATTCATGTTTAGGAAACCTTGTTAACCATAATAAACACATGCGTTGTATATGAACCAAGCAGCGTTGCGTTAAAACATCAGGTAATGCTTTTTTAATCGCTTTTAGAATGCTTTTGTGACCATCTGTTGTAATGCTTTCTATCTGCACACCCAATCTGATAAGATTATCTAAATCTTCTTTTATCTCCGAATAATCCTCTCCATCTGAAAATCTTATTAATTGAGTGTAGCCGTCGGAATGGTCTTGATAACAGAGCAAACAGAATTTCTCAAAGTATGTTGCATCAATCCTAAGATTTACCTGGCTTCTTTTTATTATTTTAACTTGAGGTGATTGCTTTAGAAAATAATAAAATATTCTTTGCAAAGTATCTTTCGATAAACCACTATCTCTTGATAGGGTAGCAAAATTTTGTCTCTCTATGACCCACTTTTTAAACCATATAAATCGATTTTCTAGCTTTTGATTTGGATCATTTCTAGTGAATAAAATATCACAGTTTTTACATTTAAATCTCTGTTTATTTTGCCTTTTACCCCATTTAATAACATCCAAACTACCACACGCCCAACAGCGCTTTTTTTTGACTTTTTCATATACAAAAAAAGTTTAGTGAAACGACTTTCACTAAACTTTCTTCAATCCTTTTATATATAAGGATTACAAAGGTTTTTACCAACCATTTTTCAGTATTATGCCGGCTAAATCAAGATTAAATTAACAAGTCTCTTTACTTAGCTAAACTGGACACAAATCATTAGATTATTGTTGTAGCATTAATAGACAATCTTTTCACCAGGCTTTTAATAATCGTTTCCAAAGCGGAACTTCCTTTGTTGAACCATAATAACCATAAGCACCGTAACCATAGCCGTAACCATAGCCGTAACCATAGCCGTAACCTTTCGTATAACTACTTCCATTAATCAAACAAGCCACGTTTGGCAAACGTTTTTCCTTGTTTAAGGAATCAACAATACGTAATAATCTTTTATCTAACACATTAGCCCTTGCTATAAAAACTGTAGCATCCGCATATTTAGAAATCAATAAAGTATCAGCTACTAAACCAATAGGAGCTGTATCAACGATTACATACTCATAATTCTCACGCGCATAATCAAAAATTTCTTTCACTCTAGCATACATTAAAAGTTCGGCAGGATTTGGAGGAATAGGTCCGGAATTTAAAATATCTAAATTTGAAAAATCCTCTAAAGGAAAAATCATATCAGATATATTCATGTTTTGATCAATAATCAGATTAGTTAGTCCATTTCTCTCCCCTAAATTCAAATATTTCAAAATTTTCGGATTCCGTAAATCAGACCCTATCAATAAAACTTTCTTGCCTGTAAGTGCAAATGAAGCCGCTAAATTTAAAGCGATATAAGATTTCCCCTCTTTGGCTACTGTAGAAGTAACTAAGATAACCTTACTCTTCGTTTCCACCTTAGCACATAAAAATTCAACATTACCTCTTAATATACGAAAAGCTTCTGCCGTATTAGATCGAACATTATCCCTCACAATCAATTTTTCTTTGTTAATTGAATCAGGTATTTCACCTAAATAAGGCAATTTTAATTGATCTATTTCCTTCTTACCATGAATTTTGGTGTCTAATATTTCTAATATATATAAAACTACAATTGGAAAAATAATCCCAATTAAAATTGATGATAAATAAATCGTTATTTTTTGGGGAGCAACCATACCACCGTTACTATAAGCTTTATCTAACACTTTTGCATTCGCTACAGTTACAGCCAATGCAATATTGGTTTCTTCTCTTTTTTGCAAAAGATATAAATAGAGTGATTCCTTAATTTGCTGCTGACGTTGAATCATTCTGAACTCTCTCTCATACTTTGGCACTGAACTGATTCGATTGCTTATTTCTATTTCTTTTGTAGCTAAATTTTTTGCTTTTATTTGAAGAGTACTATATAAATTCATCAAACTTTCTTTTATGGAGTTTCTTAAACCGATAATTTGATAATCCAAATTTTCCACAACCGGATTCTTTTCTCCAGATGTTTTAACCAAACGGTTACGCTCTAATACCAATCTATTATAGTCATTAATTTCGTTAGATAAACTATGATCGCTCAATCCTAAATTAGATGGTATTAATGAATTTGGCTTGTCAAGTTTTTTCAAATAATCATTCATGAATTCAGCTATTCGTAATTGAGTAGAATTTTCCAATAAGCTCATTTCGCTTTCATTTGAAGTTTGTAAAAACAATTTAGCCTCTGATTCCACATCAGTCAGTTTATGTTTAGTTTTAAAAGATTCAGCCTCTCCTTCAACCCCGCTCAATTCATTAGTGATAAATTGAATCCTTTCATTTATAAAACTAGCTGTATTTTGACTTACCTGATTTTTATCAGCAAGTGCGTCTAAATTATGCTGCTTTATTAAATTATCAACAATGTCTATTGCTTTTTGTATAATTGCATCTCGCAAAGAAATAGTAATAGCATTAGATGTTTTATTTACAGCGTTAACCTTCAGTAATCCTAAATATTTATTAACTATTTGTTCAACAGAAGATACAATAATTCGATAATCTTTATTTAAATAATTTTCAGAAAAATTTTTGGTATTTGAAATAACAATTTTTCCAAATGAAACATCTATCGAATCCCCAAAATAATATTCTCCAACTTCTTCTTCATTTTCTCCTGATTTTAACAAAAAACGATTATTAGATATAGGTTCAATAATCCAATTACCAACTGGTTCAATAATAGTAGAATCAGACAAGGTATAACTAATTAAAAAAGGTGCATCGTTATATCTTTCATGTTCAATAGGTCTGCCAAAAGAATAATAAGTGATGTTTAATTTCAATTCATTAACCACTTTTGTCATCAATGATCTCGATCTAAGAATCTCTATTTCATTATCAATATTCTTTGTGTTTTTTAAAATTCCTAAATCTTCAAATGCCGTCAATTCATCGCTTACCTGTCCTTTTTTATCATCCTTAATTAATATAGTTGCATTCACTTCGTATTGTGGAACTTGATAACGTAAATAAACGACGCCCAATATCAAAGCAATAGAAATACTTATGACAAACCATTTCCAGTGAAACAAATATTTAATCAGTAAATCTTTAATACTGTTTTCTTGATTTTCTTCGAGAGAAAAATTATATTGTTCTAGTTGCATTAATTTTATTATTGTCTAAATAAAACAGTCATTGTAATAAAAACAGAGACTATAGATATAATCATACTAACGTTTGAAGGATTCACTAAAGAAGAATTAACCTTTGCTCTATTAGGCTCAACATAAATGACGTCATTTTGCTGTAAATAATACACGGATGTTGAAAAAAGCTCTTTAGTGGTTAAATCCACCCGGGTTTCTGTTTTTTTTCCGTTAATATCACGAATGACCAAAATATTCTTTCTCATACCTGTAATTTCCAAATCTCCAGCGAGACCAAGTGCTTCGGGTAATGTAATTCGTTCATTTGGAATAGTAAATGTACCAGGATTACGAACATCTCCTAATACAGTTATTTTAAAATTTAGTATTCTAATGATAATGGTTGGGTTATTTAAATAGGGTTTTAATTGCTGTTTTAAAACATCTATTGCAGCTGATTGGGTCAATCCTGCTAATTTAATTTTTCCAATAACAGGAAATTCTATATTACCCTCAGCATCAATCAAATAACTGAGTGGACTGGGAATTCCTTGTGTATAACCGCTATTACTTTGTGCTAAATTCAATACAGGTAAATTGAAAGGTTTAGAAGCCTGCTCATCAAATCCTAACACGCTAATGGAAATCATATCATCTGATTTTAATACGGGAGAATAATTTTTGTTGGTTTCGGATGTCGATAACCCCCCTTGAAAATAAATGATTTTTTGTTTATGAGTACATGACAACAGATTACCTAACATAATTAATATCAAAATACATTTCGCAAAGGTTATAATTTTAAGCATTAGGTAAGTTTAATAATATTAAGTTGACGAAAGTATTTGTTTTAATGTAAAATAACAAATTAAGCGCTACGCTTCCTTTTAAAAATAATATTGAATATTGCCTTAAAAAAATACCGTGTATCTGTTGTAAAAGGATGTTTCACTTTCTCCTCTAAGTATTCTCGTTCTGCTTGCAAAACAGAATTAACATCACTTTTACGATTCAATGCCACATATGGTGGAATACAACCAGGTTTAAATTTCAAGCGAAGTTCTTGAAGATCCTTCGGTATATCCTGAAAATAACGTTCAGATATAGGTCGAACACCTACAAGCTTCAAATCTCCTTTTAATACATTAATCAACTGAGGAAGTTCATCTAACCAATAACGACGTAATAATCTTCCCCATGGTGTTAACCTGAAATCATCTTTAGGCTTTCCCGTTATAGCATATCCATTCACTTTCAATATATAATCTTGTAAATATTCTGCATAAGGATGCATAGTTCTAAATTTATATACATGAATTACTTGCCCTCCCTTACCTATACGTTTCATGGAAAAAAAGGGACCATAACTAACGTTCATATTGTAATCTGGTAGCTTTATTTTTTTTGTTACCATGTACATTAATCCATTAAAAGTATCATAAGCGACAATCTCAAAACCACAACTTACGAGCCTACCCATTACCTCAGCTTTTGATAAAAGTCGATTTCGGCCTTGTGTTATTAAAAAATAAATTTTTTTTAGCCCCCATATTTTTGGAAACATTCTTAAAAAGACAAACTCAAATCCAAACCAAATGTTTTTTATAATCGGTATATTCCCAAAACGATGCCTGTCCTTTCGTCCTACAATAGTTTCAAAACAAACTACAAAATAATCTTCATTATCTAATTTCCTATTAACTTTTTCAAAAAACTTATTTATATAACGAATATTATTAACCTTACTCAAATTAATTATTGAATGAACTTCTCCAGGATAATTTAAAATATTAAAATCGTTTGTAGTAGAAACAACTAATGAGTCTTTTGCTTCTAAGTTAATAAAAGAGCTAAAATACTTGAAGGCCAGCTCTCCACAATTATCAATAATTAAGCGGTTCATATATTTCGATGTCTAGCTTTATGTGAAAAACGTCCATAAAAAATGAGCAAATGATATATGAAATAGCTGAAAACAATTCCTAAACAATTTGCGATTAAATCTTTCTCACTAAAATTACGATAAGGAATGAAAAATTGAATACCCTCTGCTAAAAAAGCAAATATCAATCCTATTATTATCCAAAATAAAGGATTATATTTTTCAGATTTTTTCACAAACATCCACAGAGAAAAAATTAAAACATGAAAAATATAATCTAGCCTTAAGTTAAAAATATAAATGCTATTAATAATCTCTTTTTTCACATTTAAAGGCATAATAATTAATATTATAACTCCTATTAAATAAACTGAAAATATTTTATTTTTAATTGGCATTTTTATTTTTTACAAAAAAAACACGTTTTATCTGATTTTTAATATTTTGAAAGATAAATTCTTTAGTCCAAATCCATTTATTATCACTCCATCGTTGTGGATGAAACGTGAACATTATTTTATTTGGCATTAGGCCTTTATTAGCTGCGGATATAATTTCATCAGTTGTATGAAAATTCAAATTAAAACCTGAATTAACCCTATCCCGAACACTCACTTTATCTCCATTCCAACTGCGACCAGTATCTGTTAAATAAAAGACTTCTTTAAAATCGACATCAAAATAAGGTTCTCCAATAATACCAAAATCACGATAATTATATTTCTTCCAAAGATTTTTTGAATCATATTTACTCATTGGGCTCCCGTGCATACAAATTGTAAATACGGGGGTTATTTTACGTAATGCAATAAGATTGTTTTCAAAATCTTTAATACCTGCTTCCAAATCTCCATGAGTTTTAGTTAAACATTCATAATGATAGCCGATTTCATGCCCTAATTCTGAAATTTGCCTTATGACAGATTCATCCCAACTTTCAGGAACTGCTCTGAAATAATAAACTCCTTTAATGTTCAATTCAGCCTGTATATTTGCAATTTGAAGCGAATTATATGGCAACAAATCTACGTCGTGCCTAAGCATAATTGACTTTGAATCTGGTTTTTCAATAAACTCCCTAAAAGTTTGAAAAGTATAATTCTGCTCATTTAAACTTTTTAAAAGCTCTTTATATTTTTTAATTGTAAAATCCATTATTTAAAATTGTATTGAAAATTTATGTTTTCCTTCATTATTTTTTTACTTTCAGGGTAATTTTGAATAAACCACATAAAAAATGTAAATACATTAATTTTATCATTGAGCATATTTTGTCTCAACTGTTTAAATTCTTTTGTTAAAAAAGGATTATTTAAATATTCATTTAGCTTTAGATACATTTCATCAATCTTATTTGTTTTAAAGCTTGATGTTAAAAAATATTTAAACTCTAATTCATTCAATACTCCTATCTCGCCTGCAAAATCATTGAATCTTATCCCAGGAGTGCCAAGTAATGCAGATTCAACAGCCATAGATTGACTATCTCCAATGTATATTTTTGCGAAATAAAGCGCATGATGTATTTTTGTAGCATCAATTTGTAATCTATAAATTTCAAATTCAGGCTCTAATTTTCTTTCAGAAGTTATATAAATTTCGCCATAAGGTTTTAATAATTCAATTATTTTTCTTGCAATCGCAACTGTGATTCCTTTTCGATTATTGTCATGATAAGCCGTTAATTGAGCAAATCGTAATATAAAATAAGTGGTTGCTGTTATTTCAGGAATTTCTTTTCTATCTGGTTTAAATACACTTGGATGTAAATATGCTAATTTATGAAAACCATTATACCCAATTTTTTTCACATCCCATTTTCCCGCATTACAACTATTTGGAGAAAGTATTACATCCACAAAAGGGTAGGCTATTTTGGCAAATTGTGGAATAATTGATACATCATCCTCACTAAATACGAAAGATGGAATATTAAAAAAACGTCCCAAATGCGTAAGAGATGGCTCTGATCCCATCAACAAATTTGGTTTGAACTCTCTTATTAATTTAGAAATTCGTTTGTATTTACGAAGATAACTTTTGACCATAGAGAGATAACCGTTTTTTCTGCTTTCCGGTAATACGTTAACATAATCAATCAAAGTATTTTGACAAAGTTCTTCTAAAATATCTTTAGTTCTTATCAGAACTAATACATCATGACCATTTTTTTTTAGTTCTGAAATAATATTCTTAAAGAGATGGAAATGGGCGGGATGACCAAGAAAAATTAAGTAACGCATTATCTTTTAAACAATTTTTTTTGGAACAATTTTTTTAATCTCTTTAGCAGGAATTCCACCAACAATAGTCATTGGCTCGACATCTTTCATTACAACAGCTCCTGTTGCTACTATTGCATTTTCACCTATAGTCACTCCTGGTAATATTACTACATTTACAGCAATCCAAGCTCCACGCTTAATGGTTACAGGTGCTACTTTATGAGAATCGGCCCCTAATATTTCCCGTAACGGTGTTGTAGGATTAGAATGAGTAAGAATATAAACACCACCAGCTATCGATACGTAATCTTCAATGGTTATTAAATCAGGTCTTGCCCTATCCAAAACATTGCCACCTCCTAAAAACACATCTTTCCCTATTTTTACGCCACGCATACGCTCTACGCTACATCTGAATCTAGAACCTAAAGGTAATCTCGTCATAGCGACCACCTGAAGCCACTTACTTATAAATGATTTTAATAACCCTCTAGATTCACCGACTTCAAGATTGGCTGAACCCATATGCTTTTGTGCAACAAATTCAAAAAAGTTTTTTTTTTTCATTTTATTTAATCATTTCATTACTGTCAATAGACATAGGTTTAAAACCATATAAAGATTTAATTAACCACTTAAAATGTTTGATATTTTTATAAATTAAATTGTAATTTGAAGGATAATCTCTATAAAATTTATTACTTGATTTCAAAACATCAACAAATTCCTTTTCTGAAAAATTAAGTTTTTTACAGACATATTCATTTGTCATTTTAATATTTTCTTTTGTATCAAAAGGTTTTGTCAACTCCTCTATTCCTTCTGATCTAGAAATTGAACCACTTAAAATTTGCGCAGATAAATTAATCTTGCGTTTATCTATATTGAATTTTTCAGGTAACCAATAAGACATAGCAAATTTTGTAAAAATATTTTCATGATGATGTCCGCCGTAATATTGCCAACCATATCTATTTATTAATATTTTTTTAGCATCATTTTTATTGTAATCGATATAATAATACGGTCTAATATCCCTTATTTTATTTACGAGCCCTGAAATAATTATTTTTATTAGACTAAGTGTTGGATAAGTTCTAAGCTTGATTCCAGAACCAAATTTTCCATGAACATACTTTAATTGTTTCACATCTGAATAAGTCCAATCTGTAGGCTGCTTACCTTCCGACCTAAAATCATTCCCTCGTAATATGTATTTTATATTTTCTTTTCGAGCAATTTTGTACATTAATGCTTTGATTGCAAGATCTGTTGGCGCATCTATCCAAGGCAAAGAAGCTTTCATATAAGATTTAAAAAGATCTTTAATCTCTTCATAATTAATTACATGAGTTACTAAATCAACGCCAAGTTCTTTAGTCACTTTCTCTATATTACTAACTGCTATCTCTGAATTAAAACCATTATCAAGATGCACCGCCAAAGGCCTCAAACCATATTCTTTCGCTATATGTAACAGAAAAGAGCTATCAACACCACCACTAACACCAATTAAACAATCATATTGTTTTCTTTTACCACGCTGTCTAATTTTTTTCACCAATAACATCCAGTCATTTTTACCTTTTTCTCCCCTGGGATAATCAGACATCATCTTTTGCTGTAAATGACAAAAATTTGAAATTCCATCAATATCAAAAGAAATTCCTGGCATGGTATCATCCCACAACCCTAATTTACATATTCTTTTTTCTTTAGTATAATTCATTAATTACATTTTTCTAAAAACTTTGCTAAATGAATCCACTTCCATATTTCCTTTGAAATATCTATTTCTCCATTTAAATGTTTTTGATATTTATAACTACATTCTTTAATATTTAATATTTGCGCATCAATTATAATTTTGGAATTCAATGTATCATATACTAGTTCTTTCATTTTAAGTGTTTTTAGCCACTCATCAGCAGGATTATCAAAACCAACTTTATCCTGCCTTAATCTGATCAAATCGTTTAAAACACCTTTCATTGACTCACGATAAATCCATTTAGTAAATCCTTTATTTATTTTAAAATGAGATGGTGATGCCAAAGTTCTTTCTACTAATCTATAGTCTAAAAAAGGTTCTCTTAACTCCAAAGAAAAATACATACTATTCAAATCATTCCATTTTAAATTATGTTCTAATTTATATTCAAAATGTTGAAAAAGTGATTCGTTTAACGACTTGGGATTAAATAACAATTTACTTATATCTGAACCTTTATTGTTTACTTTAAAAAAACTTTCAGTCAATGAACTGTTTTTAAGTGCTCCCAACTTATTTTTAAATAAATCAGGTAACAGGTAAAACATCATATATTTTAGAGCAAATAGAGAATGATGTTGCTTGTAATAAGATGAGAATTCATTACAAAATTTCAATAATTTAAATCCTGTTAATAATTCTCTAAAATAACTACTAAAAAAATAATGATATCCAGCTAATTGTTCATCTGCACCTTGCCCGTCTAGGGCTACAGTAACATATTTACTTGCATCTTTCATCACCTTAAACTGTGAATAAATACTCATCGTATGCACAGGCTCAAAATGACAATCCATAAAATCATCTAAATCTTCAAAAAAAGTATCCTCAGTTGGAAAAATCAATTTTAGATTAACTAAATTGCTATATAAATTAATATACTTTGATTCATCTCCTCTTTTATTAGCACCATATACTGCTGAAAAAGCAAATACATCTTTTTTTCCTAAGACATCTGATATGATCGTTGTAACACCAGATGAATCTAATCCACCACTTAAACATACACCAACTGGGACATCACTTCTAAGACGCAGTGAAATAGCTGAAGTAAAGGTTTCTATATATTCTTCCGGACTCGACCAAGGATTAACTGAATTCAATTTTAAGTCATACCATTTCTTAAATTCAATTGAACCTTTTTTTATACTAATATTATATCCATGTTGCACTCTTTTTATTTCCTTAACAAAGGTGTCACAAGATTGATCTGTTCGATTATAAACGAGGTATTCAAAAATAGTTTTATCATCTCTGTGTAATGTTTGTTTATTCAACTTATGAATCGCCTTAATTTCAGACGCGAAAACAAAAGTTTTGTCATTCACATAATAATAAAGTGGTTTTACTCCATAACGATCACGAGACAGGAACATCTCTCCAGAGATAGTGTCATATATTGCGAAGGCCCACATTCCATTAAAACGATCGACGCAAGCTTCTCCCCAATTTATATACGCAGCCAATATTACTTCAGTATCTGTGCCCGTTCTAAAATCATATTTTGACCTAAGTTGCTCTTTTAATTCTAGGTAATTATAAATTTCTCCATTAAAGACTATTGCATATCTACTATCATTACTAAACATTGGTTGATGACCGCGTTCAGATAAATCAATAATACTTAAACGAACTTGACCTATTCCAATATTTTTATCAATATATACCCCTCTATCATCTGGACCACGACGTTTCATCTCTTCAAGCATGTCAGACAGATTTTCTTTCTCGACTGCTTCATAATTAAAATTAAATATACCTGCTATACCACACATTTAAATCAACAATAATTTATAAATATTAATAATCTTAATAGCAACATTTTCTGATTTTAAATAATCTAATTTTCCACGTGCGTCAATCGAACCTTTAGTTAATGCCTTTTCGATACTAAAAATAATTTCATTCACATCATAATTTGTCACATAACAACCATCTATATTTATCAAATGATCTTTGACATCTCCCACATTCGTTGCAACAATTGGTCTATTACTTACCAATGCTTCTTTTATTACATTTGGTGACCCTTCATGAATTGAAGTTAAAAAAATAACATCAGCAGAGTTATAATATAAATTCAATGTTTGTTGATTCACACCATAAACTACTAATAATTCAATATCTTTTCTTCCCATTTTTTCAATAACTTCCTTACATAAGGAAAAATTTTTTTCGGGTCTTTCAGGATTAGCAGCAAATAGTACAATTTTTTTTTCTATTCCAAGGCCTAATTGATTTCTTGCGTTGATTTTATCCATAGGAAAAAAAACTTCATAATTAACCCCATTAGGTATAACTGAAACATTTTTCAAATTAGAGAGAACATTTTGTAAATTTTTTGACTTTACAATATTAAAATCATAAAAATACTTAGCAAAAATTTTATTTATCTTCACTGTTTGCTTACTCTTAAATGTATAAAATCCATTTTTATACGAACCTAGTAAATCATCACCCATAAATGATGCCACTATCTTTTCTTTTCGTCTTGCTATTAGTGCAACTAAACTACACCAACCAAAATGAGAATGAATAATGTCTATTTTATTTTTTTTTAAATATTTTCTTAACTGCATAGCACTTGACCAATAACCTGAAATTCCTCGGCCATTGACAGCAAAAAACTCTAAGTCAACCCCCATTTTAATTAAACTCAACCCTTGTGCATTAATTAAATTATCAACTAATCCTTTATTATTATTTCCACTAGCTAAAAAAAGGACTTTCATAAAAATTTATTTAACATAATCATTGTCCAAATAAAATCACCATTATCCTTAATTTTATTATTGTTGTCTTTTATAATTTTTACAACAAGTTCTTCGTTTAATAGATCTTTTACTTTTTCTAAATTTTCACCAAACTTCATCTCAAAATTTTGTTCATTAAACCAATCTCTTATTGGTATCCCAAATCCTTTTTTAGGAGCATTTAGAATTTGTTTAGGTAATTTTTTTCCTATTGTATGCCTCAATACACTTTTTCTTTCCCAATTTTGCAATTTTACATCTTTATCAACATTTACCATAAATTCAATTAGTCTATGATCCAAAAAAGGGAGCCTTCCCTCTATCGAATAAGCCATAGTCATCCTATCAACCTTTACCAAATAATCATTCGGCAAATCTTGTTTAAAATTAAAATACATCAACTTATAAAAATCATTTTTATAAGTTGATTTTGCCATTAGTTCTGACAAATAATCTTCTGTTTGTATTCGATTTGGAATTTTACTGCAAAGTTTCTTAATTGTTTCAAGTTCAATATAAGCCATTTTATTTGCAATTCTCTCTTCAATAGGCATTCCTGCTGTTTTTATTACACTAGATACTTTATTAAGCCTATATCTTAATCTACCTCTAAGCAATTGAGCTACAACACCATTAATTTTAGGCATTGTCTTAACTACAAGACTGGGAAACTGATTTATTATGTTTGACAATTTAATTCCCTGATAAGATGTATATCCTGATAATACCTCATCTCCTCCATCACCAGTTAAAACCATTTTCACTTGCTGGGATGCAAAATGAGACACTAACCCTGTTGGTATAGCTGACGAATCACCAAAAGGTTCATCAAAATGACACGCAAGTTTATCTACTATTTTGTCGAAATTTTGTGGTAAAATAGTTTTTACGTAGTGATCGGTATTAAATGTTCTAGCCACTAATTCTGCTAATTTTGTTTCATCAAAATCATAATCTTCGACACCAATAGTAAATGTTTTTATTTGTTCATTTAATTGATTCTGAGATAATGAAACAATTGAAGATGAGTCCAAACCACCGCTCAAAAAAGCACCAAAAGTAACATCACTTCGCATTCTAATGGAAACTGAATCTTGAAGCAAGTACGCAAATTTTTCATATATGTACTTTTTATCCGAAAGCATATTAGCTTCATCAATTTCAGGTAAATCCCAATATTTGGAAACCTTAACCTCTCCATTTTTAATAATAAGATAATGCCCAGGCATCAACTTAAAAACATCATGATAAAATGTAAATGGTGCAGGAATATTCGTTAATACTAAATATAATTCGATTAAATCATATCTGATTTTTTTAGGGACTCCAAAAACAAAAAGCGGCTTAATTTCTGAACCGAAAACAAAACTATTATTATATACCGAATAAAATAGTGGTTTCTCCCCAACTCTATCCCTTGAAATAAACATTTCTTGTTCAATGTCATCCCAAATTGCAAATGCCCACATGCCGTTAAATTTATGCAAACAATCTCGCCCCCACCTTTCGTATGCTGCTAAAACAACTTCAGTATCTGAGCTTGTCTTAAATTTTTTACCTAATAACTCAAGCTCTCTCCTTAATTCTATATAATTATAAATTTCACCATTAAATACTAATGTATAGCGTCCATCACCATCATGCATTGGTTGATTACCTGTATTTAAATCAATTATACTTAATCGACGATGTCCTAATGCAAGATTTTTTTTTATATAAAAACCTTCACCGTCTGGACCTCGGTGAGCAATTGAGTCAGTCATTTTTTTGATTAAATCAAAATTTGCAAATTTTGAATTTTCAAAATTTAAATATCCAGCAATTCCACACATTATTTTTTAATTATTTTTTCATAAACACTTAAAAACTCATCAGTCATTCGCTTCATGCCAAATTTTTGATTTACAATTTCAAAGCCTCTTTCTCCCATTTGCTGTCTTCTTTTGTCATCATTTATTAATAATAATAAATAATTTTCTAATTCTTGCACCGCTGATTCGTTAATTAAAAATCCTGAAATATCATCCTCGATTAATTCAGATGTAGCTCCTAAATTAGTTGCAATAACAGGTTTAGAAAGTGCCATAAATTCTAAAATAGCATTGGATATCCCTTCGCCAAAAGAGGTAAGTACACCTATATCGCAAATATTTATTAATGATTCAACATCTTTAATCGCGCCAGTAAACTTTATTTTATCCTCAAATTTTTTTGGTATTTGATTTTTGTACATCTGATTGTCACCAGATCCAATACATAAAAAAGAAATATCTTGATTGTATTCCAAAATTTTCAATGCGGCATCAATATATGTTTGATAATCTTTGCTTAACGAAAACGTGGCAACCATTCCAATCACAAACTTTGAATGAATATTCAATCTATTTTTCAAAGTTTCTCTATCAGTAATATTTTTAATTCGATTAAAATCAAAACCATTATAAATTACTAAACCTTCAGTTTTTTTGACATTATAGCTCTTTAAACCAGCCTCTGAATTGGCTATTATTTTATCTGAAAAGAAAAAATTAACCTTATAATTAAAGTTTATTTTACTAAAACAAGGTGCATCTGTAATTTGATTATTAATTAAAGGTATCTTTAAAAATAGCTTTGCAGGTATTGCATATGTTGCGGCCAAATTACCCCACACATGTATTATATCTGGTTTTAGTTGTTTTGCGATTTTGTAAAACTTATAAAAAATACTCAAATCTTTTTTATGTGTCTTTTCAATAATAATTGGTTGAATATTTATATTACGCAATTTGTCGTAATGTATTTCCAATTTTGTTAATACAATTGTACATTCATAGCCATGATTCTTAACTAAATCATATATCAATTCAGTCAACCGTCTCTCTTTGCCACCAGGGCCTAAATTTTCTATAAAAAATAATATTTTCAATTTTTATTTTCTAATTTAAATAAAATTTCTTTGTTTCTTTCTGATTTAGTAGTTGAAACAATTTGAACACCCCTATTTACAGAAGATATTTTATAATCTTCTAAAGATTTTATAATTTTAGCCGGAACCCCAGCTACAACACTATTAGAAGGAACATCTTTTGTTACAACACTTCGTGCCCCAATAACCACATTATCGCCAATAGACACGCCATACATTATCATGGCATCTTCCCCAATAAATACATTATTTCCAATTTTTATTTTACCAAACACATTTAAACCTGGATATTCTTTTCTGAAAAGTGCCACACCTCCATCATGTGTTTGAAATTTTACGCCTGGCGTTATTGTTACATTATCTCCAATAGTAATTAAAAATGGTTCACTTCCAAATGAAATTTTTTTTCCAGTAAATCTTGAGTTTTTACCAATACTTACCCCTAAATATCTAGTAAATACCTTATGAACTGTATAGGCATTTGACTTAAAAACTAATATTTTAAACAATATTTTTTTTAGCATAGTCTGTTAATCAGATTGAATTAAATTGTTTAAAAAATTATCTATTGACTTTGACATAATCTTAATATCAAAATTGAGCTTACAAAGTTTTGCTCCATTTGAACCAATAATCTTTGCATCAGTTTGATTATTCAATATCCATTTCATATTATCTGCAAATCTATTAACATTACCCGATTCAGACAATAATGCATTATCCAAATGCTTCAAAAAAAATCCTACCTCGCCAATTGGATTACTAATAACAGAAGTACCTGAAGCCAAATATTCAGCTAGTTTATGGGGAAATCTTGCTTGATCTTGTATAGTATCAAACATAGGCAATAATAATCCATTAGCTGATTTATATAAAGAAAATAAATCTCTATCAGTAATACTTTTCATAATAATCACCTTATTGTTTAGATGTTTTTTTGTTATCAAATCATCTATTAAAAACATCTCGTTGCTAGAACCGTTTGTTACCAATATCAGATTACAATCTTCTATATCAATCAATGAAAAGGCTTCGATTACAAAACTAATTGAACTATAATAAGACGCTGACCCACAAAATAAAAAAAATGGTTTATCTAATTTATGTCCTATTGAAACTGAGTTTATGTATGAATAATCTGTTATAATTGGTATTAAATGATGTTTTTTTTTATGTAAAGAATAACTGTCACGAATATACCTACTTATTGGGAAAACAGCGTCGTAAAAATAAACACCTAAATTATTAAACAATAAATCATTAATCTTTGTAGGGATATTTGTATTCTCTCTTCTTTTATATATTTCAACTAAATTAATAATTAATTTAAAATCTAAAACTTTTGAAACAATTCTGTATTTTAGAGATGCTAAAAACGAATTACGATTAGAAACAATGGCTGCATGAATTCCTCTTCTTCTTTTAAAACGAAGCAATAAAGCAAACTCCATAAATGGAGCTATTACTTTTTGTAAATTTCTAATAATAAAATTTTGATTTCTAAATGGTCCAAATAAATACACGTACAAAACTCCTTTATATCTCCCAACTTTTTTAATATTTAATTCCTTATTATGTGTTCCTCGTGAACAAATAACAACCACATTCCATCCCTCTGAAATTAAAGCTTTTGAAATTAATTTTTGTCTTTGAATAGCCGCCATCCCTAACGGAAAACCTGAAAGCCCTAAAAAAAACATTTGTTTTGCTCTTGCTTTCATATGTTTAATGGTTTAATTACTTTACATGGATTTCCCGCTGCAATAACATTGGCAGGTATATCCGAAACCACAACGCTTCCGGCTCCAATAATTGTATTAGCACCTATACAAACACCTTTCATAACAACAACACCATAACCAAGCCAAACATTATCTTCTATTACAACTGATTTTGCCCCCCCACCAAGCCTTTCATCATCTAAGTGCCAATCTGAATCTGTAATCATTGTATTAGCACCGCATCTTACATTATTTCCTATTTCTATTTCATGAAAACAACCTATAGTTGTTCCGCTAAAACCGCATGAATTACCAATTTTCAAATTCGCACTTGATAAATGTGTTACTATAATACAAGGATGATTGATTCCAATTAAATTTGAAAATGAATCAGATCTAAATCTACAATTATTTCCAATTTCGATATTAGATTCGCCAACTTTAATCAATTTAGGTTTACCAAAAAATATATTTTTTTGCCCAATTTTTACACCCATCAGACGATAATAATTAACATAAACTATACTACATAAAAAACTAGATACATGAATACGAATATTTCTAGCTTTTTGATTAACCCTGTTTAAGTGATTGTTCATAGCGATATAATTTAATCCATTTAATCATTAATCTATAATTTGACCCCAGAGTAAAAATCATAAAAACGGATAGTGTTGTGATAAAAATCTGAGTTAAGAATGCTAGATTTATAGCAAGAAAACAACCTATAATGAAAATTTTTTGTTGATTAGTAATATTAGCTAACAACCAAAACCCTCTAAATAAATTATACAAATAAAATACACCGAAAAAAAAACCATAATTAGATAATATTCCCATAAACCCATAAGTATAACTTGCACCTTCATGCATTTCGCCCGAACTTTTTTCACTAGTAGAGTATAAAATTCCTCTGCCAATTAATGGATGGTCTTTAAATAATTCGTATGAAGTATAAAAGGCATAAAATCTTCCTGAATGAGGGTCATACTTGCCTAATTTATTTTTCGCATAATATGTTTGTTCTTCTAATTGTGATCCAATTTTTTTTTGTAAAAAATCTTGATCTCTATATACAATTATTGAGCTCAAAACAAAACCTAAAACTATAACAATTTTAATACCATGACTTATATTTAATTTCAATAAATACGAAATTAATATAACAAATAACGTAATAAATCCGGCAGTTGACAATGTTGTTAATATGCATAACATAAAGACGATATTTTTCTTATTAAACATGCTTCCCTCAAAAAACGTATTAAAAATAATGGCCAAATTTAAAAAAACTCCATATGCTCCTGGTTCATGAAACGCACCAGAATTGCGATATACGCCCAATCCTAAATTAAAAATATCATCAGACCAAGCTGCCGTATAAATAAGTAAGGAGCGAGGAACCGATGACCAACTATATGGTAGAATAAATTCAATTGCGCTTTGAAAAAAACTGTCTACAAACGGAGAAAATGATTGTAATATCCATAATGGAGTCGTGTATAAAGCAATAACATAAATAACATTAACTAAATATTTAAAAAACGAAATTCCTATTAATTGTAATATTAAAAACGGCAAATAAAATGTGATAAGTGGTAAATACAAGATTGCATAAGAAAACCCATTGTACGAAAATGCCTGAATAAACAGCAACAAATAAAACCCTATTATAACAAGAAAATTTTCTCGCATAAATAGATTTACCTTTCTTTTGATTGCTATAAATAATACAATGAAGAATAACAGAAGTAGATATTTATTTGTAATAGTATTAATAAATGGACTTACTGTAAATAAAGTTAATATTACAATTATATAATTTGTATAATATCTTTTTTTGAATCCGATCAAAAGACTTTATTTTTTAGAAAAACTGCGCATCAAAACGTAATTCATAACAATACTAAATACTAAAACTAAAATTGAAGTAATTATTTGAGAAACTACTACAACGTCCAAAACATCTTTAATATAATATGGTAAGATTAATAATGTCAAACTTTGTGACATTGCATATACTAATACAAAAAACAACATATAGTTATACTTTTTCATGACAACATTAAACATATTACCTAGCTTAAAAAAAACAAATGGACAGGCTAATAAAGACAATTTTAAATAAGGCAGAGAACTATTATATTTTGGAAAAAGTAAAATAAAATAGTCGAGGATAAAATAACCGGCTATACATGCCAGGACTATAACAATAAAAGAATAAAAATAAACCTTCAATAATTTTCTGAATATATCCATTGGATCATTTTCTTTTCCAAGATTAAAAGAAAATTTTGGGTAGAGATAAGTAGACAGGGTATTAGGCAATATTGCAACTGTGCTTAACAGCATTAAAACTGGAGCATATATACCAAGGCTTTCTGCAGTACTTTCTTTAATAATAAATAATTTAGGAAGAGTATCTATAAAATTAATGGCATAAGAGGAAAGAAAAATTGGGAATCCCAATTTAAAAAGTTGAGTCAACTCAGGTTTATACAATTTAGGTTTTATTCTGTACGGTCGGTAATAATGTAGGAGCAATACATTACCAAAAACCAACAAAAATTCGTAAAATAAAAAACCATAAAAACCTAATAAAACCAATGGACACAAAACTAATTTAACTAATAATAACAAAATTTGAATATTACTCAAATTATTAAAGTTGTCATCCGACCTAAAAGTTGAAGAAAGATATGTTATATAAAACGACATAATAACCCTCAAAACTGTAACAATCAGGGGAACAACATATACCTCTTTGAAACCTACAACGTAAATCGCAACAGGTATAAGAAAAACAAGAGAAATGATGTCAATAACTGTAAATGCCAACGTTGTCTCAGCATATTTCATAGCTCCACTCACATCACCTTTCCCGAATTTATATGGTAATTCTATGTTCATTCCGTTAACGATTCCTAATCTTAAAAACACAGCATAAGTTTCAAGAATCGTAAAAGCACTCCAAATTCCCATATAATACGGTTCGATATTTCGGAAAGCAAAAAATCCGGTAACCAAAGAAACCGGAATAGATAAATAAGAAACTGAAATATATTTAAACAGCGTTTTATTTAATCCAAATACTTTTTTAGTATATACTTTTTGCAAATTCACAATTTAGATTGATCTAATATTACTATCTGGAGCTTTTTCAATTCGCAAAAGAATTTTATAAAACTTATCATGCTCTAATTGATTTGTCATAGCATTCAATTTACATGTATTAGCTCTGAAATTTTTCCCATAAGCTTCAAATGAAAATCCTTTAAAAATCAGATATAAATATTCCTTCGCGGCAAATATTTGTTTGGCACTAGTGCTAAACTTTTCTTTCCTGAATTTCTCGATCATTGAGAAATATTCTTCCTTAGTTTTAGGTTCTTCTACTATTCCTAATCCATAATATTTTGGTTGAGCCGCAGCAATGACAGGAATACCTCTTACAACCATATCAACTCCAACCGAACTAATCCATACAAGTCCTGAGGTAATATATGGCATAATTGAAAAAGTATTTATCTTTTCCCAATCATTAATAACTAAAATGTTTTTCATGCCTTTTGATTCTTCAATAGCATAATCACCAATCTTAATGGCCACTTTATTTTTTACAATTCCTTCACCAGGATGAGCCCGTATTATTAATTTAATATCAGGCTTATCAGAAAAATAGTTTATAGTTTGCTTTACAAAATCACGGTGACTTTTAAAAATTGTCTCTCTATTAAGCAGCGAACTATCTCCTATAACGTTACAAGCCAGTAAAAATATTTTTTCATTTCCTTTAACAAAACTTGCAATATGTTCAGGCAAAACAGCATTTAATTCGGCTTGCTGTACTTTCATAAATTCATTTAACCATTTTTCATTCTGTTTTTTTCCTTCCAAAAAATTAAAATATTTATTCAATTCTTCCTCTTTTTTATTATCCATCTTACCAAGATAATTCATCCATCCACGGACATTGTACTCTAGCGAAGGGGCATTAAAATTGTAAATCATATGACCTTGCCGCCAACCCCATCCTTCCACACAAACCGTTTCTTGACCTACATTGCGTGCACCCTTTAAGATCATAGGAGTATCTCTTATCAACCCACTGTAACAGAAAAAACTATAGTATTTGTTTTCAAAACATAACTTTTGTACCCGCGCTCCGTTACGTGCAGATTCACTTCTTAAATCTTCAAGTTTTTGTTTATACAAACTTTGATTCTCAGTAATGTCTTGCGACTCAACATGAAGATCATACGCCAAAGCAGCAATCGAACTACCTAATGAATCCTCATAGAACTGTTTAAAATCAGATATAGAAAATGGCAAGGAATTACAATCCAATAAAATTACTCCTGGTATTTTCTCAACGGCTTTCCAAAAATTAAAATACGAGGGTTGATGATATAGTCTTTCTATTTCGTCTCTTTTGTAAAGAATTGTTGTTTCAAAACCCAACTGCCTAATTACACATGCTGCATACGCCGACCACTCAATCCAAGTTTTATTACGAAAAGCGCTAATTAGTACTCGTCCTTTAACGTCTGGAAGATTTTTCAATTGAGAAAGCCATTGGTCAATAGCCTGACGGGGAGTTACAATATTTTTGGCAGATATTGGTGATAATCTTTCAATCTCCCCAATTACTGTTTTTGCGAGTGCTTTTAATTTTCTTCTAATTTTTGCTTTCACTTTTATTCCTTAATTAAATAAGGCGTGCCTCTTTCGCTTACTTTAATTTTTTTACTTTGCTCACCGAAGAAATCCTCAACAGCTTTTCTCGCACCAGGCCAACGATCTTCATCTTCTTTTTTTGCTAAAAAATCGTCAAATACTATTAACCCGCCACTACTCACTTTAGGATACAAATACTTTAATGTATCCATGTATGACAAAAACAAATCACCATCTACATGCAATATTGCGATAGGTCGGTCAGGATGATTTGGCAACGAGTCACAAAAAAAACCCTTTGTTAGAACTAATTCATTAGAGTTAGGGATTCCGCCCTCATCAAGGACAGTTTTAATAAAATTTTCCGTGTATTGATATTTTCCACTTGGAGAAGTTGACCACTCTCCTTTTTTAGGTTTACGGTAAGAATCATCTTCTACACTTGGTTCGGGAAATCCTTCAAAACTATCGTATCCGAAAATTTTTCTTTGCCCTCCTTCAGATTTTTCGAGTAAAGAATTTATTGAGGACATAACTAATAACGATCTACCTCTTCCTATTCCACATTCTACTATATCCCCCTCAACATTTGATACCATTTGAAAATATTTCCACCAATATAAAACATTTCCAATATTACCTATATTTAATTGATGAAATCTTTCATCAATATCTTCATTGTGCTTTCCTTCAAAAGAAAAAAGTTGTTTCATCTTAAAAATGTTCTAGTATTGTTTTTCTCTGCATTGGATCTAACTCGTTAATTTTCGGGTCTGTATAGAACGAATCGTTTCTAAAATGTGTTGTAGACACCTCCTCTAATATAGTGCCTTTTTCGCTCCAAAATGCATGTTTTACTCCGCGTTCAACAGTTAATATATCTCCTTTTCTCAAAACAGACTTGATTCCGTTCATACTTATGCCTAATTCTCCCCTCAAAACATGAAACGTTTCTTCCTTCTTGACATGATGTTGTTCAGGATGATGTTGACCTGGAAATACAACTATAATTTTTTTACAATATTCGCGATTAATCAAATTCACAATTAATATTCCAAATTCATGAAACATATCTAAACCGTAATGATGAGATAATTCGATTTCAGCTTTCTCACTTAATACAACACCTGCCTCCGATAATAAACCTTTTGCTTCATGAATAATTTTTCGAATTTTATAATAATTATCAATTTCTGATAATTCGAAAATTGATTCGTTTGCTTTATAATCCTTGGTCGCAGTGAAACTAGCTCTAACGCGTCCAAACTGGCTACTATTCAGTTGTCCTTCCTTACAAGGCATAGCAAAGAAAACGTCCTCAAATTTTATTTTACTTCCTTTTTTAATATCATTTTTAGCAAACACACCACGTTTCAACGACAACAAAGAATCTGCCTCATCCTTTGTTATGACTTTATCATTGTTACCACAAATGTCAAAAGCTACCTTAGCCTCTGAAATCCATTTATCTGTTTCTTGCGGATTCATAGAATAATTATTCAATATGATGGCATCTGTTGGTAAACCTACGTGTCGTTCAAAAATTTTTGCACCTTTTGCAATTGCTACTTTTATCACATCAAAATTATCAGGTGCTTCATGTCCTGAGTAACCTATACATAAATCCTCATAACGATGTTTTAATTTGGAAATAAAATTTAAATTGAGAACATTGTTCGGACTTGGATAAATTCCTACGCAATGAAGAATTGCAAAGTTAGAATCTCTATGATTTAAATATGTGACTAAATTATCTATTTCAAACAAATTTAACCCTCCTGTAGAAGCAATAATTGGTTTATTGGTTTTTACAATTTTTTCCAATAACGGCCAATCATCTGCACTACAACTGGCAATTTTAATTATATCAATCTCATGTTTTAAAATGACATCTACGGATTCTTCATCAAATGGGGTACACATCGAAATCATACCCTCTGTTTTAATAGCATTTACCAATTGTAAAAATTGATCTTGCTTTAATTCTGTTGATAAAAAACGACTGATATGTTTAGCCTTTGTATCATTACGAAAATCAGGATGAATGAAAGAATCCAACTGACGATATTGTAATTTAACAGCCGCTTTAATGTTGTGTTTTTTTGCTATTTTACCCATCTCCTTAATGATATTAATTCCATGATTAACATCCCCTTGATGGTTATTGGCCATTTCGAAAATAAATAGATTGTCAAACAATCCGTTGTTTTGTTTCATATTTTATAGTTGATTTATACTAATTAACCTATCATCAATGTAATAATCTGCTGCAGGTTTTCCAAATTTAAGCTGATGATATTTGACTCCCCAGTCGCTCATTTGTTTTTTTGTTACCTCCGACCAATCAATTCCTGTTTTAGACCCACGGGCTGTAAAGAGAATAATAATATTATTATTATCATACAATTTATTAATTTTTTCAATTACAGATTTATTTGGCGTAGAAAGAGAATAGTCATTATTGGGTGATAAATTGGCCACAACGCCATCTATATCAAAACAAAAAGTTTTATCAATAAATTCTTTTTTAGCCTCTACACTCAACTTATTCAAATCTGTATAATAATCTATATCATAATTAGTATCCATTATATAAGATCCAATTATATCACCAGTCATTGATTTTTTATTTAAAATTGTTGTACCTCTTGTAATATCAATTGAAGCATTTTGTAAATATACTTTAGGCAGTTTTTGACGTGGTTGATTATATGCCTCATTAATTTCATTGTCAATCACTACAGGTTTTAATACACCACCCTGCATAAACCACATCTTAAATGGCGTTTCAGGAGCTAAAGTGACTGATCTAATCGAATCCCACTCTTTGTTTTGAATCAACAATTTAATCATATTATCAATGTCATCAATATCTCTGAATGGGCTTGTAGGTCTCAAATGAACTACGATATCAGCAAAATAATTTTCTCTTTCTTTTAAATAACCTAATACGTGATTAAATACATCAAAATCAGTTGCAAAATCATGAGATATTGACTCTGGCCTTATAAAAGGAATTTCTGCACCAAAAGACTTTGCTATATCTGAATAATATATACTATCTGTGCTTACAATAGTCCGATTTATGAATTTTGATGACAATGATTGCTCTATTGAATAAGCCATTAACGGCTTACCATTAATAGACAATATGTTTTTATCTGGAATTGATTTTGATCCGCTTCTAGCTGGAATTACAGTTAAAATATTCATATTTTTCATTTTAAATATTCCCAATACCACTCTACAGCTTCCATTAATCCTTTTTCTAGATCATGACTAGGTTGATATCCCAACAACCGACACGCCTTATCTATACTCGCTAAGGAATGCGGAATATCGCCCTGACGATTTGGACCGTGAATCACCTCGATATCTTTTATTTTTATATCATACGTGCTCAAATAAGTTTTCAATAAATGCAATAATTGATTTAAATCAGTTCGTTCTCCTACAGCTGTATTAAAAACTTGACCAATGGCTTCTGGATTATAAGTAAGCATTGCTAATTCGTTCATTTGCAATACATTATTTATGTAAGTGAAATCCCGACTATTAGTCCCATCTCCATTAATTATCGGACTTTGATAATTCATCAACTGCATGCAAAATTTAGGTATAGCAGCCGCGTAGGCTCCATTCGGATCTTGACGTCGTCCATATACATTAAAATACCTTAACCCTATACATTCTAATCCGTAATTTAATGCAAACACATGAGCATATAATTCATTCACGTATTTTGTAACAGCATACGGAGAAAGTGGTTTTCCTATTTGCTCCTCTATTTTTGGCAACGCTTCGCTATCACCATAAGTACTGCTGCTAGCCGCATAAACAAATCGTTTCACTTTTGCATCTCTAGCTGCTACCAACATATTCAAAAAACCATCTACATTTACACTATTAGTGGTGATAGGGTCATTGATACTTCTTGGTACCGAACCAAGTGCAGCCTGATGCAAAATATAATCGACTCCTTCACAAGCCTGTTTGCAAGTCTGCAAATCCCTAATATCTCCCTCGATAAAAGAAAACAATGGGTTATCTAATAGATGAGCAATGTTTTCTCGTTTTCCGGTGGAAAAATTGTCTAAACAAACAATATGATTGTTTTTTTTAATAAAATAATCACACAAATTACTTCCTATAAATCCTGCACCTCCGGTTATTAATATTTTAGATTTTGTAATTGTTTTACTGGCCATTTAATAAATCGATACTAATTAATAAAGTAGAAAATCATTTAAAGCTTCGCATCCTCAGCCACAAAAACAGAGGATTAAGGAAACAATTTTAATCACGAAATTAACCAAAAATAATCAATAAATGACTATTTAACATTCATTTCTATTCGATAAACTGCTTATTAACTAAGACAAACATTTAAGATAACGCATTTTTAGCCGCTATCCAGGCTGTGCTCCATGCGTTCTGAAAATTAAATCCCCCTGTAATTCCATCAATATTCAATACCTCACCACAAAAAAACAAATGATGTAGCATTTTACTTTCCATTGTTTTAAAATTTACTTCTTTTAAATTAATTCCTCCTGCTGTAACAAACTCTTCCTTAAAAGTTGTTTTTCCATCCATTTGATATACGTCATTACAAAGTATTTGCGTCAGTTTATTCAACTGTTTTTTACCTAATTCAATCCACGGCTTTGTCATATCAATTTCAGCTCTTAATAGCAAATACTCCCACAAACGTTTAGGAATTTCAAATAAAGGCGTATTAACCATCATGGATTTTGAGTTTAAGTAACAAACTAATTGATTTTTCACATCATCTTCATGGTTATTTCCTGTCCAATTAACAGATATATCTGCTTTATAACTTAACTTAAAAAAATCATACGCTGCAAATGCCGATAATTTTAAAACCGCCGGACCACTTAAGCCCCAATGAGTTATTAAAATCGGGCCAAAATACTGTTTTTTTGTTCCTATCACTTTGATGATTCCTTTTTTAATACTTAATCCCATCAATGATTTGATTGGAGCATGAGGTAAATTTAAAGTAAATAAACTCGGAATTAATGGGTCAATCGTATGTCCACATTTTATTAAAAACTGATAATTTTTCAATTGATTATGCCCCCCAATACTACAAATAACTGAATTAGCAATATATGTTTGCTGATTGGTTTTCACCCTTAGTGAAAAATTGTCGTTTTTTTCAATCGATAGAACTTCTTCGTTTAAATTTATACTAACGCCTAATGTTTGCGTTTCTTTTAAAAAACAGTCAATAATTGTATCACTCAAATTACTTTGAGGAAACACTCTGCCATCGGGCTCAACTTTTAATTTAACGCCACGCTTTTGAAACCAATCAAACGTATCTTTGACTGAAAATTGAGAAAACACCTGACGCAATTCTTTTTCACCACGAGGATAATTTTTAATTAATTCATCAATTTCAAAACAATAGTTAGTAACGTTACATCTTCCACCTCCAGATATTTTAACTTTTGATAAAATTTTACCAGATTTTTCCAAAATAATAATTTTTGCATCAGGAAAATTAATTGCTGCATTTATTGCTGAAAAAAATCCAGCAGCTCCTCCACCAATAACAATAATAAGCTTTCTGTTGTTCATTTAAATCAATTTAATAATAGGTCGAAAAAAATCAAAAAACAAATATACCTATTGCTACTATTTAAAAATTTACCGGTAGCATTATATCAACCCTATTCGTGTTTAAACTTGCTTAAAATACCTTTTTACTCCATTTTAATCCTAAAAACATGCTACAAAATATTGTTTTACCAAATCACTTATTTGATAATTATAATTTCTTTTTAGTAAGTTTATGGTCTCCAAAATGCTTTGGCATCTATTAAAATACTATTTATGTTTTGTCATTGCCGTTTTTTTCAAACGGAGTCAAGTTAAGAATGCCAAATATCTTAAAGTAAAAGGGCCTGTAATTCTAGCAGTTAATCACCCCAATGCTTTTATGGATCCGGTTGCCCTTACAACCTTAGTTTATCCTCCAAGATTATATTATTTAGCCCGAGGTGATGCCTTTAAAAAAGGAATAATTACTTTTTTACTCGAAAGCCTTGGAATTATTCCCATATTTAGATTACAAGATGGAGGAAAAGATGGGTTAAAAAAAAACGACGAGACCTACAAAAGAGTTAATTACCTTCTAAATAGAAATAAAAAAATCATCATTTTTGCCGAAGGGATTTGTATTCAAGAACGTAGGCTCAGGCCTCTAAAAAAAGGTGTAGCTAGAATGGTTTTTGGAGCTATGGAATCATTGAATGAAAATAATTTAACCGTAGTTCCTGTGGGGATTAATTATACAAATCCCTCTCACTTCAGAGGATCCATTTTTTGTAACGTAGGAAAACCAATTCCAATGGTGGAATATATGAATTCATACTCTCAAGCGCCTGCTAAAATCATGAATCAATTTTTAGCAGATTTAACGGCAAGTATGAAAAATCTGATTATTCATATCAACGATAAACATAATGAAGATGTGATTAAACACTTAGAAGAAATTTATAAATCCAATTATTTTAAAAAGCATCATTATCAAACTAAGAATCTTGAATATGATTTTTTGTTTTCAAACTATGTCGTGGACGTTATCAATAAACAAGAAGAAATTCAACCTGATGTAATTAAACAAATAAAGACAAAAACCACTCTTTATTTTAAAGAATTACAGCAATATCAACTTAAAGATTGGTTAATTAATCCGCATAATAGTCATCTAATTCATTCTCGAACATACCTCATAAGACTGTTTTTGATTTGCTTAAGCTTCCCCATATATATTTCAGGCGTTTTAGGTAGTTATCTACCTTATAAACTAACGAATTTTATTTCTTCTAAAAAAGTCAAAAAAAATGAATTTAAGGACTCCTTTAATATGGGTATAGGCGCCTTACTTTTTTTAATTAATTACATCATCATATTCTCCATTTCCAAGTTGCTTTTCCAAAATATATGGATTGCTTTATTTACTGTATGCATATTAATCATTTGCAGCTGGGTATGTTTATACTTATCGCCATTCAGAAAAAAAACATGGGGAATTTCAAGGGTATTAAAACTAAAATTATCAAACCCTGATGCCTTAAATCGCTTAACCGATAAACGAAAAGAAATTATTGCCCTATTTGAAGCACTAACCTAAAAGTAAACACCCGTTTTGATTTTAGTATTTTTTTCACTAAACAATTTATAAAAAGTGATATTCAAAAATCAATTTGCTATTTTTTATAGCAAACTAAATCCATAAAATATAGTAAATTGTCCATTAAAAAAATGGATAAAACAGAACACAAATTAAGCCCTCGTAAAGAAGCCCGTGTCTTATTTATTGACATGAACAGTTTTTTTGCTAGTTGCGAACAACAAGACAATTTTTATTTAAGGAATAGACCAATTGCTGTATGTGTATACACCGGAAAATTTGGATGTGTAATTGCTCCTTCTATTGAAGCCAAAAAATTTGGTATAAAAACAGGAATGAGATTAAACGAAGCTATCCTATTATGTAAAGATTTAATTCCTTTGGAAACACGTCCAGAAAGATACCGTCATTATCACACAAAAATTATTCATATACTGAAATTATATTGCCATGATGTTTACCCTAAAAGTATTGATGAAGCTGTTATTGACTTAACTAATTACCACTTGGTGTACAAAGATGTTGTGGAAGTTGCAAAAAAAATAAAAAACGATATCAAAGAAAAAGTAGGTGAATGGCTACAATGCTCTATTGGCATAGCCCCAAATTCATTTTTGGCAAAATTAGCGTCAGATTTCGAAAAACCAAATGGTTTGGTGATTATAAATGCTGAGAATATTGACAATATACTAAGTCGTTTAAAATTAACCGACTTACCCGGAATTGCCGAAAAAATGCAAATACGTTTAAATAAAGGGGGTATCACAACCGCCCTTGAGATGAGAAAAGCATCTCCTGAAAATTTAAAAGCCATTTTAAAAAGTATTGTTGGATTTTATTGGCATTGTCGATTAAATTTCATTGAAGTCGATTTAGGACAAGAACAAGACTATAAAAGCATGCAGGCAATGAGGCATTTAAACCAAGAACAAAGAACCTCCGAACAACTCATTCATGAAATATTAATCAGTTTATGCTTAACCTTAGAATACAGAATGGTTAAAAGACGAATTTTTTCTAATACTCTCGTTGTTAACTTCCGATATGCTAATGGCGAACAATGGTCTGATTTTTTAAATCTTAGTTCTCCAATGCAAGACGGCGCAGATATTTATAGTGCCATTTTATTTCGAATAAAAGATTTCGAAAAACATCATGTTTCAGAAAAAATTATCCATAGAGGCATCATCAGCATTTGCTTATCTATATCTAATTTTTCAAATCATACCATGATTCAAGGAAATTTATTTGAAGACAATAATAAAAAAGACCACCTAAGAAAAATAGTGTATGATTTAAAAAATAAATTTGGAAAACAAAAATTAATGCGAGCTGTTGAGATAAAAGAAGACAAAATCATCCAAGATGTGATTGGCTTTGGCTCTGTAAAAGATTTATACAATAATGATACAACAGAAATGATGACCTAATGGAATTTGGACGAATATCAAACTTAGAAACCATTGTTTTAAATTTACCACAAGACCATTCGGGAACACTAAAGGTTTTAGGTGGCAAAAAATCAGAAAAATGCATAATTCACGTAGGATGTCCTATATGGGCAGAGCCTGGATTTGTCGGAAAAATTTATTCTAAAAAACCAAAATCAAAAGATATTTCCAAATATTATAGCCAACAATTTAACAGTATAGAACTTAACATTTCTCATTATAAATCATTAGATAAACCTACCATTGAACATTGGGTTGACACGACCTCATCCGATTTTAAATTTTGTCCAAAAATTAATCAAATTGTAAGCCACACTCCTTTCATTAAACCTAATTCAAATTATATGAAAGAAATCATGGCGACTAATAAAAATTTCGGTCACAAATTAGGCATGCCGTTTTTACAATTACCACCTCATTATGATAGTACAAAAATTCATGATTTACTTGACTTTTGTGATGAAGCGGCACTAAGCCGATGTGCAATTGAATTAAGACATGAATCCTGGTTTAGTAATGCCACCGTGATAAAAACTATTTGCAATTATTTTTACAAAAACAACATTACATTTTTAATCACTGATACCGCAGGGAGAAGAGATGTTTTACATCAACGATTAACAACAAAAACCGCTTTTATACGGTTTGTCGCCAACGATTTACATCCGACTGATTATTTACGAATAGATGAATGGATAATCAGACTAAAACACTGGATAAATCATGGTTTAGAAGAATTGTATTTTTTCGTACATACACCAACACACGAATTAATGCCAGAAATAATCATGTATTTTATATATAACCTCAATCTGCAAACAGGTATGAATTTACGAACGCCCAAACTAATCTCAAAACCTATTGAGAACAATAAATTATTTTAAAACAAACGGTTGACAAAAAAGATGTTAAAATCGATGCACTCGTTTATGACAGTAAGGAGTGCCTCCCGTTTTTTCGTAATACTGTTGATGATATTCTTCGGCAGGCCAGAAATGTTCTGCTTTTTTTAGTAGCGTAACTACCTTATAACCTTTATTATTCAGTATATTAATCAATTTAGAAGCTGTTTCCTTTTGTTTATCATCTACATAAAAAATAGCAGATAGGTATTGAGGACCAATATCATTACCCTGTCCATTAGCTTGAGTGGGATCATGAATCTCAAAAAATAATTTAGCTAATTCTTCATAAGTTGTTTGAGAAGGATCAAATGTAACTTCTAAAGCCTCGATATGACCCGTTTGGTGGCCACAAACCTCTTTATACGAGGGGTTATTTTTAAATCCTCCTGTGTACCCTACTTGTGTACTTTTAACCCCTTTCGCATGTTGAAAATAATATTCTACACCCCAAAAGCAACCGCCGGCGAAAACAGCTTTTTCATATTCTACTTTAGTTCCTTCCGGAAAAAATACCATGGATATAGAATTAACACAGTGACGGGTATTTTTTTCTGTAAATCCTTCGCCATAAAAAACATGACCTAAATGTCCACCGCAAGAAGCACAAGTAATTTCAGTTCGTTTACCATCCGCATCCAACGTCTTTTTAACTGCACCTTTTATTTCATCATCAAAGCTAGGCCAACCACAACCTGAATGAAATTTGGAATCAGAAACATAAAGTGGGGTTGAACATTGTTTGCAAGCATAGACCCCTTTTTCAAAATGATTGGTATACTGTCCTGTAAAAGGGCGCTCTGTGCCTTTGTTTAAAATAACAAATTGTTCTTCTGAATTAAGCGAATTCATTTTCATGGTCTTATCATTTTTTAATTGATGATGGGTCTTTTTATGAGATATAACAGGAGTATTTTGGCAACTAGTATTGATATAACCAACGAAAATAAACATGAAAACTAACCAACTATTCATTTTGCCGCAATCTGTATGTATTATATTTTTACTCATGAGCTAATAGAAAAACACTTAAAAACAAAAAAAGTTGAATATACGGACTGTCGAATTTAATTGTAATTTATAGCTATCCACAATTAATCATGAATAAAATTTGGATTTTACTTAATTAGCCTATATATTTGCGAACCAATTTAAAAATAAATAATTTAATATAATGTTAATAGTAGCAGTAAAAGAAGGCGAAAGCATTGAAAAAGCTTTAAAAAAATTCAAAAAGAAATTTGAAAAAACAGGTGTTGTAAAAGAATTGCGTAATCGTAAAAACTTTGAAAAACCATCTATAACAAACAGACAAACACGCATTAAAGCTATTTATAAGCAAAAAATGCAAGCTGGTTTTGCAGCAGAATAGTTAAAAAAATAGAATTTATATCTTTAACCTAAGGTTATTCGAATTTTTAAGTTAAATTCGTTTTAATCTTAGGTTTTTTTATGTTCAAAAAATACATAGAATCTTTTTTTGACTATTTGGCATATGAGAAGAAATATTCCTCTCATACCATTATTTCTTATAAAAATGATTTAACTCAATTTGTCACTTTCTTAAACCAAGATTTGTCTGATGCTGAAATATCAGAAATTAATCATCAACATATCAGAAGTTGGATTTCAACGCTTATTTCCGATAAAATCGAACCGAGAACCGTCAATCGTAAAATTTCTTCCTTAAAATCATTTTTTAGATTTTTGCAGCGTGAACGGATTGTTGTCTCTAATCCAGTTTCACATATTAGTGGGCCCAAAACACCGAAACGATTACCTGTGTTTGTCAACGAAAGACAAATGGAAAATTTATTTCAAAACGTTAAATTCGATATAAGTTTCCATGGTCAACGGGATCAACTCATTCTTGATTTACTCTATCAAACAGGGATTCGTCGATCTGAACTTGCACTTTTAACGGAAACTAATGTCGATTTAAAAAATTTAACGATTAAAGTTTTAGGAAAAAGAAATAAAGAACGCTTAATTCCAATTTCTTTACCTCTAAAACGTAACCTTGACAGTTATTTACAAGTAAAAAAGGAACTAAATTTATTGAGTCCTATGTTATTAGTTAATGAGAAAGGAATTAATTTTAGCGAACATGCAATATACGAGTGTGTGAAAAAATACTTAGCTCAAGTAACTACGATAAAAAAGAAAAGTCCGCATGTATTAAGGCATACTTTTGCGACACATCTTTTAAATAATGGCGCTGATATTAACGCTGTAAAGGATTTGTTGGGTCATGCTAATTTGAGCGCAACACAAATTTATACCCATAACACAATTGAAAAATTAAAAAAATCATATCAACAAGCTCATCCTAGGGGTGAGTAACATACAATCACAAGTTAAACCAAAAACACAAAAAGGAGGATTTATTATGACTATTAACATTCAATCAGTGCATTTTGATGCCGACAAAAAATTAATTGATTTTGCTAACGAAAAAATGAATAAGCTTAACACGTTTCATGATGGCTTAATTAGTGGCGAAGTCATTATGCGTTTAGATAAATCTTCTAATAGCGAAAACAAGGTAGCTGAAATTAAAATCTTAGCCAAAGGGCAGGAACTTTTCTCAAAAAAACAATCAGCATCTTTTGAAGAATCGATTGATTTGGCCTGTGAAGCATTAAAAACACAAATTAAAAAGCACAAGGAAAAATTAGCCGGTGAAAAAATAAACATTGACAATTTATAAAAACGTGTTATTTTTTTAAATCAAAAGGGTTAGGTTTCTAACCCTTTTTTGTTTTGCGTCTCTCGTCCTGAAATAGGTTGTCACACAAACAACTTAAAAGATGGTAAAACAATCTCTCTCGTCCTGTAAAAAGTTTCACAACAAGTGAACTTCATTTAAAAAACATTAGTAGATATAGCAGAAAGCCATATCGAAGAACAGAAAAAATAAGAAAAAGAATAAGTTGAAAAGTCATATTTTGATAAACAAAATAAGTCTAAAAATTATTTGCATCGCACGGATAAGAATTACGATTACGAAAGATGATTATTATATTTAATTTATTTTATAAAAATACTGCTATCAATTTTTAACACATAAAGAGTAGTTGCAACATAATATTGTAAAAAAATATAGATTTTTAAATTCATCAAATTCGCAATTACTCGAAAAAGTCTTACATTTATTAAAATAAATAAAATATGGGATTATTTGATTTTTTCAGAAAAGATAAAAAAGAAATTACAAAAAATGATATTGAAAATAAAGAAAATATCGAGCCGGTTAAGCCTATAATTGTAAAAACGGTAGAACCAAAGGTTGAAAATATAATTACAGAACAAACTGAAATTATCCGAGGTGAATCCGTTTATATTTTTGATGGAATAAATCAAGACTTCATTAATAATATTTATTTTATTGACGAAAAACAAAAATCATGCGTTGTAGATTTTATTAAATCCTTAATTATCAAGTTCAAAATGGATGAAATTAAAGATGAAAAATCTTTTGGTGATATTTTTCATTACAGTCATGAAAAAATTGAAGATTTTATTGAGGGTTATACTAATAAATATGAAGATTATCATCCTAATTTGAAATTTCCATATTTTAGTATTCAACAATTTTTTTCATTTCACATAAATAATACTGTGACACTGAAAAAAAACGGAATAGTAGCTAAAGAAGAAACTAAAAGCCGTGAACTTAAAGTGTCCGAAATCTCAGTAGACGTTTGTAATTTTAATATACAGAATAAACTACTAAATAAAATTATAGACATTAGTAGTGAAGAAAACATAATTAATGAATGGTTATCTCAAAATATAAAATTTAAATATTACGCTTGTTCTTCTCTTATAAATGCTCTAATTAACTATTATTTTGAGTTTAAAGATTATTCTAAAGTTTATAAATTATTAGAAATATTAATCGACAAAACTGAAGAAGAAGATTATCACAATATTGAAAAAGATTTTCAATCCATTGCTTTTAAATTTTCAGAAATTAATGATAGAGAAAAACAATTAGAATTTTTAATTAAAGGCATTGATTTTTTAAAAAAATATTGCACAGTACCTAAAACTAAAACAACAGGGAGTATTTATAAAAATCTAATAGAGTTAATGTGTGAAAAAGAAAATTACTCTGACGCTATGTCTTTAATTAATGAATTAACTGAGTATAATGCTAATATATCTGTAAAACAACTTAAAGCTAAAGTTGAAAAAAACTTAAATAAATCCTAAGACTATTTTTTATCTATTTAATATCCAAATAGTAATAAAATAGGCAAACAAAAAAAACACAAACAGTGTTCCGATTATGGAGCACTTAACTTAAAGTTGGAAAATACCGAGGAGAAATGATTTTATTAGAAAATATTCTATTCGTGAAGCTAGCTACTTAAGATGAATTCTCACCATATTTGACCTTTAATTTATTCCTATATACAATCTTAATCTTTTCTTATTATAGAGAACATATAAGATTAGAACTTAAAATTTTGCTTGTAATTTTAAATTCAAGGTTCTTCTCGTTAAATAATTAGGCACCGCATATTGTCGGTTAGTCACATCTGTAATCCAAGTGTAAGAAACAGTATTATTGACCTGAAGTAAATTAAACACTTCTAAACTTACAAAAAGCCCTTTTAAATGATGAAATGGATTTTGCTTGGGTAATTGATGATTCTCATGGATAATTTGATACGCAAATCCTATATCAACTCGTCTATAAGGAGGCATCCTAAATACCTGTTTCCAGCGCTGGTGATCAGGAGGACCAAAAGGTAAACCGGAACCAAATTGTAAATTTAAATACATTTTACAAGAAGGTAGTTTTGGTATATAGTCTTGAAAAAACATACCAAATGTAAAACGCTGATCGGATGGACGAGGAATATAACCCGGATAAACCACACTACTATCAACTGGCTTGTTATTAAATGTAAATCCGTTTATAATCGTATCTCCATCACTGTTAAAATAAATTACCTTACGGTCATTATCAATATTCTCCATTACTTTTAAAAAACCGAGTGTAGCCCAAGACTCTATGCCTTTTATAAATTCACCATTTATACGCACATCTGCTCCAGTTGCATATCCTACAGCATTGTTTTGAGCAAAATAACGAATCCTGGTATTATCAATTTCATAGGGAATTAAATCTTTCATTTCTTTATAAAATGTAGCAAGAATAATTTTAAACGGTCGTTTCCACATCCTTAAATTATAATCACCTGATAATAAATAATGGATAGACTGTTGGGCTTTAATATTTGCATTAAGTTTTCCATCAAATCCGCGCATTTCGCGGTAAAATGGAGGTTGATAATAATAGCCCCATGATGCCTTGAATACAATATCTCGTTTCCAATTTGGTTTAAAAGAAAGGGTTGTTCGTGGTGAAACAACAGTTTGTTCGTTAAAATCCCAATGATTGACTCTAAGACCAGCAGTTAAAGTTAATAACGAGGAGTCTGGCAATTGCTGATCGAAAATATACTGAATGTAACCTTGGATACGATTAGTTTTAAGGTTGATACTGGATTTTACAACATCTAATAAATTAATTTCTGTCGGACTATACGGGCTTACATAGCCTGCTGAATCGACTGTTTTCCATTCACTTAATTTATCATTAATAATTTCATGCTGATAACGCCCTCCCCATAATAGCTGATTATGTAAATTTATTACTCTTGTGCCTTTGTGTTCAATATTAAATACGGAAGCTTCTATGCTATTTCTTCCGTTGTTTAAAAAAGTTCCTATTCCCCTATTGAATGCAACCTGACCAAAATTATCTTTTCCAAAATCAGCTTCCAATTGATCTACAAAATATTGACCTTGCACGGTATATTTTTCCTCCTCATTAGCTTGATATGCTGATGTTATGAGTTTCAATTTGGTTTTTGAATTTGGTTTATATGTGGTCGACATTCCTCCCATAATAGTAGCATATTGCATCAATTCACGGCCATCAAAATACACACTTAGCCTTACTGCATTATTCACTGTACCAAAAGTTGTTTCCCTATTTGCAGGAATAACCAAATACTGATTATTTGCCACATTTCCCAAAAATTCAATACTCCACTTTTCATTTAATGAAAAAGTTAAGAATGTTTGAATATCATAAAAACGTGGGCGATATTCGCCTTTGGTATCCATTCCTTTTAACAAATAAGTATTTGATTTATAACGCGAGCCTATACTCCAAGCTAAAACTCTATTTTTTGACACACCTTGTAAATGCATACCTCCTCCGAGTAAACTTCCACTAACAGTACCTTCAAATTTTAAAGGCTTTTTATAAGTGATATCCAATACAGACGATAATTTATCGCCATACTTAGCCTCAAATCCTCCCGCTGAAAAATTAATATTACTCACCATGTCCGGATTGGCAAAACTCAATCCTTCTTGCTGTCCACTTCTTACTAAAAATGGACGATACACCTCTATATCATTTACATAAACTAAATTTTCATCAAAATTACCTCCCCTTACCGAATAACCACTACTTAATTCATTATTACTACTCACACCTATCTGAGTCTTAATTATATCCTCAATATTTCCGCTTGCACTTGGAATGTAAAAAATGTTTTTGGGATCTATACGAGAAACTTCCTGACTTCGATTTTCAGAAACAACATCTATAACTCCAATAGTATGTTTAGCTAACATTTTTGGGCTATAGGTAATCTTATCTCCTTCTTTAAGTTTAAATTTTTGATTAATTGTTTTATAACTAATATTATAAACAGAAATCGTCATTTCTTTACCCGACTCTACTGTTAATGTATAATGACCATTTAAATCGGTCGTTGTATTTGATTTTGCATCTTCCAAAACCCTAATTTGAACATCTGGAATTCCAACGCCCTCTTCGTCTTTAATTATTCCGGAAAGAGTACCTGTTTGAGCAAATGAAACACATGTCAAAAAAATTAACAGAAGAATATAAGAATATGTTTGTTTCACTGAACCGAAATAACGTGAGCGTATTACAAATATTGCAAAAAGAAATGGAATTTAATGGTTCTTCACCATTACCATGTTAAATATAGAATGCATTTGAAGTTATTTTATCTTCAATTTTCCTTTTCTCCAGGCATCTATGAACTGTGCCCAAGCAACCGGATTAAGCAAACTTACACTTGGATATTGACCTGCCTGATACAGACGCGTGTACTGCTGTTGCATCCTGACTCTATAATTAGCCGCAGCATCCATTGTCCCTCCTTTTATAGAGGCCCTCACATCTTCATTATCCATATTTTTATAGGCGCGCTCTATATCGGTATCACTTAAATCTAAATTCAAAATAGCTCGTTTAAATTGTTCTTTACTAGGCCAAGGATATACATTGACAGTTGCCAATTGAATTGTGTCTTTAGTCAAAATTTGAATAATTGAATAATGCTTTCCAGATAATGTATCTGATAGCAGATAGGATTTATTTTTATGATTAACCGAAAAAAACTGCATCTCATCACCCGGTCTGGCTACAATAGTAAAAAAACCATAAAAGTCGCTCACTGTTCCGGAACGTGTACCTTTTAACATAATAGAAACAAACGGTAAGGGTTGCAAACTATCATCTAGTACTACGCCTGAAATTTGCAAGTATTTATCAGGCATTTTAGATTGGTTTATTTTGGTTTGAGAAAAACCTAATATAAACGAGCAGCTTAAAATTAGTAAAAGAAAATATTTCATTTGTAAATTTTTATTTCTATTAAATTGTCATATAATATATGCAATGTATCTTAATTGATTATTTGTTTTTCGGTAAACATGAATAAAACTCATAATAGTAAATTAACAAAATTAATTCGATGTCTTAAAATGATTCATCTCAGTTTTATACACACAATAATTTAAAAATAAAAAATCCCCAGGTAGTTTAATCATACCTGGGGATTTTTATAAACTCATTTCCTAAATCAAACATTTTCAATAACAATAGCACTAGCACCGCCACCGCCATTACAAATGGCTGCACCACCTAACTTAGCATTGTTTTGTTTTAATACATTTATTAGAGTAACTACTATACGAGCACCTGAACAGCCTAATGGATGGCCCAATGATACTGCACCTCCATTAACATTTACCTTTTCAGGATTTAAGTTCATTAATTTGGTGTTAGCTAAACCAACAACAGAGAATGCTTCGTTTAATTCAAAAAAGTCAATATCATTCACTTTTAAATTTACTTTTTCGGCTGCCTTATTTAGTGCCAAAGCAGGCGAAGTTGTAAACCATTCAGGTGCTTGGGCAGCATCTGCATAAGATTTAATTTTAGCTAATGGTTTCAATCCTAATTCATCGGCTTTTTCCTTACTCATTAACACTAGAGCAGCAGCCCCATCGTTCATGGTAGAAGCATTTGCCGCAGTTACTGTTCCATCTTTAGCAAATACAGGTTTTAAACCAGGTATCTTTTCAAACTTCACATTTTTATATTCTTCGTCTTCTGCAAACAATACGGTTCCTTTTTTAGAAACAATTTCTACGGGAACAATTTCTTCTTTAAATTTACCTGAAGCCCATGCCGCAGCAGAACGCCTATAGGATTCGATAGCAAAGGCATCTTGATCTTCTCTGGAAAAATTATGCTCCTTAGCACATAATTCTGCGCAATTACCCATTGGCACCTTACCATAAACATCCGTTAATCCATCTTTCACCAAACCATCAATCACTACTCCATTACCGTATTTTGCTCCCCATCGGTTCGTTTCTAAATAAAAAGGAACTTGACTCATACTCTCCATACCACCGGCAACTATGATATCTGCATCTCCGGTCATAATAGACTGTGCCGCCATCATAATTGATTTCATTCCACTTGCACATACCTTGTTAACTGTTGTACAAACTACACTATCTGGCAAACCAGCAAATTTAGCAGCCTGACGAGCAGGTGCCTGTCCAAGGTTTGCTTGCAATACAGAGCCCATAAACACTTCATTTACAAGCTTTGGATCTAATTTTATCTTATCTAAAGCACCCTTAATGGCAACCGCACCCAATTTTGTGGCAGAAAAACCAGCTATAGTGCCCCCAAAAGAACCCAAGGGTGTTCTCACTGCTGAAACGATGTAAACTTCTTTATTCATTTTAAGTATTGTATTTTAAAGTTATATGCCAAATGTAACACATAGAATGATGTTTGGTTTTCTGTTAGTCTAAAAGTGATTAACATTTTTATCAGCAATTAACAATTATTATGTTCTGATTTATTTACTTAAAAAGCGCTATTTAGTTCTACAAGTACATTTATCAAATTATTAGGTGATATTAAGATAATTTATCATTCTTAGGTAAGATTATACTCATATAAAAATATACCTTTGGTTAATCATAGTTTGACATATGCTTTTTTTCAGATTTTTATTGTTTTTTATTGTGGTCGCATTGGTCGAAATTTATTTTTTACAAGCTCTTAAAACCATCACACTTGATTATACTTTAACCAAAAAGAAATTTATCTTATCAATAGCCTACGTGTTATTATTTTTTAATCTCTTTATTGTTTTTGTGGCCATGTTTTATCCTCCTCCACAATGGAATATGGTTTTTAGATTTGTGGCGGCAATTGGTTTGATTTTTTTTATATGTAAACTCATAGGGAGTTCGTTTTTAGTGATGGACGACCTAGTACGTTTATTTAAATGGGTTATTAAACTTTTTAAAAAAACACCTACTTCGGTCTTAAAAGATAATTCGGAACCAATTAGTAGAATGAAATTTTTTAGCCAATTAGCTGTTACTTTTACTATTATTCCAGCGGTATCCTTTATTTATGGAATGGTAAGAGGCGCTTATAAATACAGAATTCATAAAGTAAAAGTAACAGCACATAATTTACCGGAAGCTTTCGAAGGTTTCAAAATTGTTCACTTGTCAGATATTCATTGTGGAAGTTTTATGGACACAAAACCTCTCATAAAAGCATTTGATTTGGTGATGGAACAACAACCGGATGCTATTTTTTTTACAGGCGATTTGGTAAATAACGAAACTAAAGAAACAGAGCCTCATTTAGAAACCTATAAGCGATTGAAGGCTCCATTTGGGGTCTATTCTTGTTTGGGGAATCATGATTATGGTGATTATGTTGTTTGGGACAGCCCTGAGGCCAAATTAAAAAACCTCAACGATTTAAAGAAAGTGCATGAGCAATCTGGTTGGAGATTATTAATGAATGAGCATGTGGCTATTGAAAAAAATGGGCAAAAAATAGGCATTCTAGGTATTGAAAATTGGGGTGGAAACCTACGTTTTCCTAGATACGGAAGATTAGATTATGCGCACGAGGGCTCTGAACAATATCCTTTTAAAATTTTATTATCCCACGACCCTTCTCATTGGGATGTTCAGGTTAGTAAGGATGAGCGATTCAATGATATCGACCTTACTTTAAGCGGGCATACGCACGGTATGCAATTTGGAATTGAAATTCCCGGATTTAAATGGAGTCCTTCTCAATACATTTACAAACAATGGGCAGGATTGTATAAAAAAGATAACCAATATTTATACGTCAATCGAGGTTTAGGATTTTTAGGTTATCCCGGACGCTTAGGTATTTGGCCAGAAATTACGGTCATTGAATTAAGCAGGAGCTAAAACATTATTGAATTATTTTTTTTGCTTCAGCAACGGTTATACGTATTCCATTATTAAACGCTACAACAAAACAGTCTTTATAGCCCAATTCTCTCATAAGAACTTGCTGTTTAATAGCATCTTCAACACGACTGTAACTACCAGAAGTATATTTATACAATAAGCCATCCTGATAAAACGAAACCTCAGAAACATTTGTATACTTTGTCTTCACATCATATTGTTTGTCGCTACTTGCAAATTGTACCTTAAACACAATACCAACATTGGTCTTTGATATAGGCGCAACAATCTCTGATTTTGCCATTTCTTGTTTAAGAGGTTCAGGTTGTTGTTTTTCCTGCTCCATTTTTTTCATAATGTTGCCTATTTCTCTTATTTTAATGGAGGCATATCCATTATCAGGGGTTTCAAAAGGCTGCGCTTTTTGATATAAAACAATGGCTTCTTCATATTTTTTATTTTTAAAATTAATATCAGCCATCGCAATATATTGTTTATATCGGTTATCCTCCTCTTCGTGTTTATTTAACTTTGCTTGTTCTTTTGCCAGCGAATCAGCTTTTGCCTTTTTTCTATCAGCTTCTAATTTTATCTTTTGTTCTGCCGCCAACTTTTCTTTTTCCTTTATTTCTGCCATTTGCCGATCCTTTTCAACCTCCAATTCTCTCGCTTTAACATCGTCCTTTTCTTTAATAGCAACGGTTGATTGAATTTCATCCGACTTATTTAATTGTTCTGTCACGCTAGTTACTTGATTTTCATTTGATGCTTGATAAGTTTCTCGTTCTAATGGCATCTGATTCTCTATGTCATCATTGTAAGTTAACTTAACACCCTCTTGTTCATCCTTGTATTTTCTGAATGCTCTGAACAAACAAGCGCCCAAATAGGCCTGACCTTTTTCTGAACCTAAAAATTTCTCTTCTTGAGGATTCGTTAAGTAACCTATTTCAGTTAAAACACTAGGCATGGATGTTCTCCATAAAACCCATATACTTTGCCTGTGTACACCCTTATCTACTCTGCCTGCTTTTTTTGAGTACTGTTCCTGAATTTTTAAAGCCAACCCGGCACTTTGAAGCACATAATCAGACGTATAATTACTCATGATAATATAACTCTCTTCACTATTAGGGTCAAATCCTTTATATTTTGTCTGATAATTATCTTCTAATAACATAGCAGAGTTTTCCCTCTGAGCGACTTTCATTTTACCTTCCTCGTTTTTTAGCCCCATGACGTATGTCTCTGCCCCATAAGGCTCAGGATTAGATGTTTCAACAACAATAACTTTGCCCTTAGAGTTTTTAAATGTCTTTGGACGCATATTACCAGTTTTCTTATCCTTAATCATAATCGGCTTTCCGGCAGCATTACAATGAATCGATATAAATAAATCCGCATTATTATCATTTGCTATCTTAGCCCTATCTTCTAATTCCACAAACACATCTGTTTTTCTGGTAAAAATCACCTTCACGTCTTTCATGTTTTCTTCGATGAGTTTTCCAAATCTAAGAGCCACGGCTAACGCCACTTCTTTTTCCTTACAAGAAACGCCGCTACATCCAGGGTCTTTACCTCCATGTCCCGGATCAATCACTATGACTTTCACTTTCTTTTTTGGTTCATCCTTTGGTGTGCTAAATGAACAAAAAACAAACATAATGACTGTCTGTAACACCAGTAACAACAACAAACCTCTATATCTTTCTTGTATGATTACCATAAAAATAATTACCAATTAAAACGAGTAATTGTTAGCTTTGCGAAATAGTAAATTTAATCTCAAGAAGCTATTACAGCAGTTAAACATATCTTTTTTTTGCTCTTAGCAGTGTTAATAAGTACGAACTGCCTATTAGCCCAAAATAATTTATCACCCAGGCCCACAAACTCGATTCAAAAAGACTCTGTAAAAACCATAAAAACAGATAGTTTACGAAATACAAATGGGGAAGAATCTCTAGAAAAACCGATTATTTATCGAGCTTCAGACTCCATCAGGTACGAAACAAAAGGCAAAAAAATTTATCTTTTCGGAGATGGATTTGTTCAATATGAAGATATGAGTCTTAATTCGGCAATTATCGAAATAGATAATGAAAAAAATACCGTTACCGCTTATGGTAAAACCGACAGTTTAGGAAAAAATACTGGAACACCACGATTCAAAGATGCGAGTCAAGAAATTGCCTGTCGTAAAATGATTTATAATCTTCAAACAAAAAAAGGGAAGATTTTTGATGTAATGACCAAAGAAGGAGACTTATTATTGAAGGGCAACGAAGTGAAAAAGGATAGCAATAATATTGTCTATATGAAGAATCTGAGCTGTATTCCTTGTCAATTTGAAGATTCAAAAACCATTTTTAAAGCTAGTAAAGCCAAAATTATTCCGAATGACAAAATCGTAACCGGACCTATGTATCTTGAAATTGGAGGTGTGCCTACTCCACTAGGGCTGCCCTTTGGCTTTTTCCCAAATACTAAAAAAAGACATTCCGGACTTTTAATTCCTTTTTATGGCAATAGTGATGCCCTAGGGTTTTATCTGAAAGATGGCGGATTTTACTGGGGAATAAATGAAAAAACCGACATGGCTATTCGCGGAGACATATACAGTAATGGAAGTTGGGGCCTAAGAACATTAAATAATTACAAAGTTAATTATAAATTCAATGGTTCTATTTCGTTAGGATATTCTGAATTTCGAAATGGAGAAATTGAAATTCCTACTTCCTACTCTAAACAAAAAGATTTATCCATCAACTGGAGGCATTTTCAGGACCAAAAAAGTAACCCTACCATTCGTTTTACAAGTGATGTAAATATCAGAACATCAAAATACAATACCTTAAATGCTCTTAACTCAGGACAATACTTAACAAATACTTTTCAATCGAATGTAAACTTTGGCAAAACGTTTAAGATAGGTAGTCTCGGAATCAATGCCAGACATGATCAGAATACACAAACGAGGATTATGAACCTATCTTTTCCGGAGGTAACTTTCAATATAAATCGTTTTTATCCTTTTAAAAAAGAAAATAGAATCAAACAGAACCCAATTGACAAAATTGGCATTAGTTATTTATTTGAAGCCAGAAATACCTTATCTGGTCTCGATACAACTATTTTTAAAGGACACATTGCTGATAGTTTAAAATATGGATTCAGACACACATTGCCTATATCAACAAACATTAATTTATTTAAATATTTGACATTAACTCCAGCATTGAATTTAAGTGGCGTAATGTACACTAAAACGACTCGTAAAGAATTAAATGAGGTGACTAACAGAATTAATACGACCACCGATAAAAAATTCAAAATGGGTTATGATGCCAATTTCAACACAGCGCTAAGCACAAAGCTCTTTATGGATTATTTATTCAAAGGAAACAGAGTGAAACAAATACGACATTTATTAATTCCTAATTTAACCTATAGCTACCGTCCTGACTTTGGAGAGGAGCAATATGGATTTTGGAAAGAAGTCATTAGCGACACCATTCTTCGACAAAAAAATAAATATTCTGTTTTTGAAAACACCTTATTTAATGGGCCTGCGCAAGGTTCTCAAAACAGTCTAGGCATTAACCTAAACAATAACTTAGAAGCAAAAATTAGACAAAAAACAGATACTGGATTTGTTTTCCAGAAGGTGAGCTTAATTCAAAATTTAAGTTTGAATGGGTCTTATAACTTTGCGGCTGATAGTTTTAAAATGAGCCTAATCTCGGTAAATGGGAGGACTAAAATTTGGAAATTTTTCGATCTTTTATTCAACTCAACCTTTGACCCTTATTATTCTGCAATAATTACCAATACCCTTACTCGAATTGAAAGCGGACATCGAACCAACCAATATCTTTGGAATAAAAACGGGCGTTTAGTCGATTTTCAGTCGGGCAATATAGCTATTAATGCTACATTCAATTCAGCTCAAGACATATTCAAAATCAAAAATCCAAATTTAACTAACGGAGCAGAACAAGTAACTGAAAATTCTAGTAGTCAAAAACAGCAAGAACAACTTCCTTGGAGTTTGAATGCTTATTATAATGTATCCTTCACAAAAATATTAGGAAAAATAAAAGATATTCAAACCCTAAATTTAAGTGGAGATATTTCGGTGACTAAATTTTGGAAATTGGGAATAACCAGCGGCTATGATTTTACGAATAAATATTTCAGTTATACAAGTATCAACGTCATGCGAGATTTGAGGTGCTGGCAAGCCAGAATTGATTGGGTACCATTTGGGTTTCGAAAAAGCTACAGTATCACCATCAACCTAAAAACAAGTATGCTGAGCGATATAAAAATACCACGTCAGAGACAATGGTACGACAATTTTTAACCCACCTGTAAAAGTATCACTTAGTGTTTTTTAGGTTGCATACTAAAAAACAACTCACGGCCATGTCTTGGTTTAACAGAATTATAAGCTGTTTGCATCACTTTAATATCAAACAAAGGCGCAAATAAAGTTTCATATTCCGCTTTATTACCGCCAAAAGGAGGCTTATTGTCGTTTAATACATCATTGAATAGCAAACCTATTAACTTACCTGTTGGCTTTAATAATTCGAACATATGTTTGGCATAGTGATTTCTTAAAGTAGGATGAATCGCACAAAAAAAAGTTTGCTCAAAAATTACATCATATTGTCCTTGATGTTCAAAAAAATCTTGCCGAATTAAATGAGATTTCGGAAAATCAGGTAAACGCTTGGCTAAATTCTGTAATGGAATTTCAGCAACATCAAGAACATACACCTGTTCAAATCCGGAGCGCCACAAAAATTCAGCCTCATACCCATTACCCGCACCAGGTATTAAAATTACTGCCTCTTTATGATTGAGTTGGTCGATATAATGCTGTAATGGCGGAGAAATTGCACCCAGATCCCATGAAAAATCATTGTTTTCATAACGATTATTCCAATAATCTTTTGTTAAACTATGAATAGTGTCCATAAGGTATAGATGTTATAATCGTTATTTAAAAAACGCTCAAAAAATAAAAAACTGTTAGTCTTTATTGTTATATACATTTTTTCACATTCTTGAATTTAAACAATCTGTGATTTTATGTTATTCTTGTGAGATGTCGTAGTAAAAATATAAATTAATTTATTACTTTTCTTACCTATTATTTCAAGATTGCAAAAACATCCATTTATAGCATTTCTGAGGCTGATTCGAGTTGAGAATCTACTCATTATTACCATCACTCAACTTTGCATCAAATATTTAGTATTCGAGCCTATTAATCCATTTTCAAAATTTACACCTTCGCTATTTTTCATCTCACTGTTAAGTACCATACTAATTGCAGCAGCAGGTTATATCATTAATGACTATTTTGATGTAAAAACCGACAAAATAAACCGCCCAAACACCGTTGTGATTGATGTTATTATTAAAAGAAGAGTAGCCATGATACTGCACATTTTTTTCAATGTTGTTGGTTTACTTTTAGGATTATTTTTAGCTTTAAAATGCCACAATATCAAACTTATAGCTATCCAACTAATCAGTATACTTCTATTATGGTTTTACTCTACTCATTTTAAAAAACAACTATTAATTGGCAATATTATTGTATCCATACTCACGGCAATGGTTCCATTAATGCCGTTAATGTATGATTATTATCTAATTGGAGAAATTGATCCAATTACTTCCTTTTTGATTAGTAATTTTTTATCATCGTTCATTACTATTGTATTCGGTTATTCTGCATTTGCTTTTTTAACTTCGCTAACCCGAGAAGTCATTAAAGATATGCAAGATTATGAAGGCGATATTCAAACCGGTTGTCGAACAATGCCAATTGTCTGGGGAATTATTACCAGTAAAGTAGTTACATTTTTTCTTATTTTAATAACGATTGGATTACTCTTACTCGCCTGCTTAAAATTTTATAAAGACGGGTACCATATCGCCGTTTATTATATTGCTGGCTTGGTGATATCACCATTGCTATTCCTACTCATTCAAACCATAAGAGCAAAAAAATCAAATGATTTTAAAATAGCCAGCCTATTGCTTAAACTAACTATGTTATTTGGAATAATATTTACATTCGTCCTCAGGTATTGGCCGCATTAATTGTCATAGTAAGCCTCTAAATCCTGAAACATTCAATTTAATAACAATAAACGACCGTTTGTATGAACAGTATTGAAAAACAACTTAAAGAATTTCCCTATCAATTAATATTAGGATCGAATTCCCCTCGACGACAAGAATTACTCAAAAGTTTAGGATTTAATTTTATAAATAAACCTATTCATGCTGATGAATCTTTTTCTGAAGAATTATATGCCGAACATATTCCTCTATATTTAGCTGAAAAAAAAGCTAATGCCTATCAAGACATACTTAAAGAACATGAATTACTCATAACAGCCGACACTATTGTTTGGTGCAAAGAAAAAGTATTTAACAAACCGAACAATTATTTAGAAAGCAAACAGATGTTGGAAAATTTAAGTGGTCAAACCCACGAAGTGTTCACAGGCGTATGCCTAAAAAGTCATAAGAAACAAATCACGTTTTATGATGTCAGTAAAGTATATTTCAAAGCCCTCAAATCGGAAGAAATAGACTATTATCTCACCAATTTTAATCCTTATGATAAAGCAGGCGGTTATGGTGTTCAGGATTGGATTGGCTATATTGGCATTGAGAAAATAGAAGGAAGTTTTTATAATGTAATGGGATTACCTGTAAAAAAACTATATGAAGAGCTTATGAATTTCTAATTTGTTTAATAAAAAAATCCCGATTACCACCTTCGATAATCGGGATTGAGAAATATGTCTAGCTTTAATTTCAAATAATAAATCAAAAAAGGATTTTAAATTAAACTCACCCAAAATGGCTATCAATTATTGAAAAAAAATCTATTAAAATCTTATATCACATTTAGGCAAAGCAATTTTGATTCGATCCTTCTCCTCTTCAGTTAAATTATTATTTAATAATATTAGAGTACGTAATTTATTTAATTTAGCTATATTACTAGGTAAATGAGTTAGATTATTATCTGATAAAATTAACAATTCCAAAGACTTACAGTTGCAGATTTCTTCAGGCAGCACTGTTAATTTATTCTTAGTTAAAATTAGAGATTTCAAATCTTTTAAATCACCAATAGTTTTAGGCAATTGATGTACTAAATTATCCTCCAAATTAAGATTTTGCAAATGTTTGAGTCCATTCAGGCTAACAGACAAATAGCTCAAATTATTGTAAGCTAACTGTATATATTGTAAATTATGAAGATTATAAAAACTCTCAGGAAGTGTATCGATTTGATTTTTACAACTTTCAAACGTGTTTAAATTCTCTAAATTCCCTATTGATTTTGGTAATTTTTGTAATTTGTTTTCCCCACAATTAAAATATTTTAAGCTATTTAACAAACACAGTTCCTCTGGTAAAAATGAAATTTTATTTCTCTGAATTTCCAATCTTTCAATTTTTTGAGCATTTTTAATTGCAGAAGTTAAAACTGTTAATTGATTTTGCCTGAGATATAAATACTTTAATTTTGATAATGAATAAATTTCATCTGGTATATTATTAAGATTATTATCCCACAAACTCAATCGCTCAACATTTTCTAATACTGCAATAGTGTTTGGCACTGAGTCTAGTTTTTTACCTCTAAGATTCAGGTAAGTTACTTTATCTTTGTTAGCAATTGCTTGCTTTAAATCGACAAATTCTTGAGCACCACACCTTGAAAGCATTAT
>CAMAPT010000023.1 GCA_945860225.1 Chitinophaga pinensis
TTCTCCGCCACTTAAAACCGAAACTAATTGATAATCAATAGTTTCGGTTTTTTGTTTTATTTTACTTGCATTGGTGTATAACTAAATTGAATTAAAGCTTTATTTTAGATTATATTTTACAGAATAGTTTGGAAAACTTTTAAGTAGAAAATTATGTACATCATAGATAAATCAAAAAATCGAATAGAAAAAATACAAAGTACCACCTTTAAGCAATTAGGTTTTAAGGAACGGGAGCATTTACAAGAGTGGATTGCCAACAACCCTTCTTGTCTTAATGAAGATTTACTCATCATTCAAAAAGAGTTTGATGGCTTTAATGATACAAATGAGCGTTTAGATTTATTGGCGATTGATAAGCAAGGTAATTTAGTAATTATAGAAAATAAGTTGGATGATACGGGCAGAGATGTTACTTGGCAAGTATTAAAATACGCTTCTTACTGTTCCACGCTCAATTCAAGTCAAATCATTTCTATATTCAGTCAATACCTATCCAAACATAGCAATGCTGAAAGTGCCGAAACACTTTTAGAAGAGTTTTTAGAAACCGAAGATTACAGAGAGAAATTAAACATTGGTAATTCTCAGCGTATTGTAATGATTGCAGGTGAGTTCAGAAAAGAAGTTACTTCTACTGTTTTATGGCTACTAAATTATGGATTAAGGGTTCAATGTTTTAAAGCAACACCATACAAATTACAGGAACAGTTATTCTTAAATATGGAGCAAATAATTCCAATTAAGGAAGCCGAAGATTTTGTAATAAGTATGGCAAATAAATCAAGGGAAGAAGTGGGTGTTCAAGAACAAATGAAGGAACGTCACATTACCCGCCGTAAATTTTGGACTGCCTACTTAAAGGAGATGAATAAATCATGTCAATTATACCAAAACGTAAGTCCAAGCAAAGACCATTGGATAAGTGCGGGAAGTGGAATTAGCGGTGTTACCTACACAAGCGTGGTTACGGGTGATTATATACGTATAGAATTAGCCATTTGGGGCAAAACTCAAGATGAAAACAAAGCCGTATTTGATGCCCTCTTTTCCAAAAAGTCCAAAATAGAATCTGACTTTGGTACTAAGCTTAATTGGGAACGATTATCCGATAAGAAAATGAGTCGTATTAAATATGAGTTAGATGGCGTAAGTGTTTTTAAAGAAGAAGATTGGCAAAAGATGATTGATTTTATGTTAAACGCAGTTCCTAAATTTGAATCCGCTTTCAAAAAGCCCATTCAAGAGTTGAGTAGAAGGTAAATTGAACTGTTACAATTGTTGGATTAATTTAGCCAATTAATAAATTATTCTCCAAAAAATTATAGATGGTGTAGTATTTATTTGCTTCTAAGGAATTTACAAATCCTTTTCATGGTTAATTTGTAAAATAAAAAAAGCCTTACTTATGTAAGGCTTTTCTCGTGGGAGATACAGGGTTCGAACCTGTGACCCCCTGCTTGTAAGGCAGGTGCTCTGAACCAGCTGAGCTAATCTCCCTTTTCGGTGTGCAAATATAAATACTTTTTTTTTATCTGCAAATAAAAAGTAAAGTTTTTTTTAAAAAAATGAAAAATAAAAAACAATGTTTTGAATTGATTAGATTTCTTCTCTTATAGACTGCCTAATTGCCGCACACTTGAAACAGAAATAATATATTTACAAAAAAAATACATTTTGCAAAAAATTAAAGAATATTTTAATGCTATGGCTTCTCAAAAAAAAGAACGAGGCTTAAGTCAGTATTATTGGAAAGAAATTACTAACTATTGCAATTACTTTTCTCACGAGGATAATTCAGTTTTAGAAGTTGGTTGTGGTAGTGGAGATTTGTTAGCATCGATTGCCGGTCGTAAAAAAACTGGTATTGATTTTAGTGAAGGACAAATAGCTTTGGCTAAAGAAAAGTATGCTGATAAAAATATTGAATTTTTGGTAATGGATGCCAATCATATATCGCTTTCCGAGACGTATGATTTTATCATTATTAGTAATTTAATTGGATTTGTGGAGGATATTCAGGGAGTATTTGAGCAAGTAAAAAAAGTTTGCCATCCTAATACAAAGATTATCGTTCAATATTATAATTCGCTTTGGGAACCTATTTTAAAATTTGCTGAATTGGTTGGAATCAAAGAAAAAACTCCTCTCCAAAATTGGTTGAATACTAAAGACGTTAATAATCTGTTATTTGTTTCAGGATTTGATGTTTACAGAAATAGTAAACGGTTTATTTTTCCTTTTTACATTCCGTTTTTAGCGGAGTTGTTTAATCTTATTTTAGCTAAATTTCCATTTTTCAGATTTTTCAGCCTTAATACCTATTCATTTGCGAAACCCTTACCATTAAGTAATTCGGAGGAATATTCGAATAAATATTCCACTACAGTCGTTATTCCGGCTCGCAATGAAAGTGGAAATATTGAAAATGCTATTACGCGTTTACCAAAATTTGGGAAACATATAGAAATTATATTTATTGAGGGTAATAGTACCGATGATACCTGGCAAAAAATTCAGGAGATACAGCAAAAATATGCTTCCACCCACGATATTAAAATTGGTCAACAAAAAGGGAAGGGTAAAGCTGATGCTGTAAGAGAAGGTTACAAAATGGCAACAGGTGATATTTTGATGATTTTGGATGCCGATTTAACGGTTCCACCCGAGGATTTACCAAAATTTTATGATGCTATTGCTGGAAGTAAAGGGGATTTTATTAATGGAACGCGCTTGGTATATCCTATGGATAAAGAAGCCATGCGTTTTTTAAATTATTTAGGAAATCATTTTTTCAGTTGGGCCTTTACTTGGTTGCTCGATCAGCGTTTCAAAGATACGCTATGTGGAACTAAGGTGATGTTTAGACAGGATTATATAAAATTGACCAAAAACAGAACATATTTTGGAGAATTTGATCCTTTTGGTGATTTCGATTTGTTATTTGGTGCGCATAAATTGAACCTAAAAATTGTAGAAATACCCATTCGTTATCGTGAAAGAACTTATGGTAGTACCAATATTTCCAGATTTAAGCATGGTTTAATTTTACTTCGGATGTGCGCCTTTGCAAGTAGAAAATGTAAATTTATTTAATTTGTTTTACAAGCTGTCCTTTCTCAAGTAAAAAGGGGTTAATCAGAAAAATAAAGAATGTACTCACAAAGAGAGATAAAAAGCATCATTTTGGTATTCTCTCTTTTTTTACTATGTTAAATAAACATATATTTGCATCTTTATTAAAAATAAGGAAATTAGGGAAAAAGTTTTTTTAACCTATTAGATATAAAAAATAGAATAACTTATATACCTAAAACTATATAGAGACATGAAAAAAACAATTATACCATCAATGCTTTTGTTCGTTTTTTGTTTGGCGTTAACCGCATGCAAAACGCGCGAAAAATGCCCGGCATATACTAAAATTAACAAAATTCAAATTACTAATAAGTCTTTGTAAATTATGCTTTGGCATAAGTTGTCTCATATTGAAGAATTAAATACTATTCAAAATCTTTCAAAAGAGGATTTTATCAAAGGTGTATTAATTTTTAAGCACAGCACACGATGCTCAATCAGCTCAATGGCATTAAATAGGTTAGAGAGTAAATGGAATGATGACAAACAGATACCAACTTATTATCTTGATCTTCTTTCTTTTCGTGAAATTTCTAATGAAATTGCCAACTTGTATTCTGTAGAACATGCTTCACCTCAGGTTCTTTTGATTAAAAACGGAAAGTGTTTCTATCATGCCTCACATACAGCCATTTCAGCCTCTTCTATTATGACTGAAATTAACGGTCAATAGAATTTAGTTACCAAATAAATTCTATCATCAATTTTAAATCCGGATGTAAACTTTTAGCTACTGGACATGTGTTCGCTGCATGTTCATACATACTTTTTTCTTTGTCAGAATAATTGTTTTTAGGAAAGGTAAATTTAATGTGAATTTCACCAATTCGTCTAGGCTCAGTGTACATAACTTTGGTTACTTCAGCGGTAGTACCTTCTATAGAAGTCATGCCGTTTTTCATGGCTACAATTCCCATAATCGACATCATGCAACTTGCTAATGATGTTGCGACTAAATCTGTTGGTGAAAATAATTCACCTTTTCCATGATTGTCTTTTGGTGCATCTGTTCCAATTTTTGTGTGAGATTGGAGATGCGTGGCTTCTGTTCTTAGCTCACCTAAATAAGTAACTTGACTGGTAATCATACGTTAATTTAAAATTCAAATGTAATAAAAGCGAAAAATAATTCAAATTTTCAAAGTGAATGGTAATAAAATAAAGAAATTTTATGGATTAACATCACTGTGAAAATTAAATTCTTTAAAGGGTTCCCATCTTTGATTGATATGTTTTAGTAAAAAAAATGACTGACAAGTAAAGGTTTCGTTAAATGTTTTGTCTTTAAATTCTTCCCATAATTTGTAAAAAACTGGTTTTTTTAAATCTCTGAAAGCGATGGTTACATGTGGATGAAAGCCTCTCAAATCATCAGCTTGATTGAAGAGTTGTAAGTTTATTTTGACATGATTTACAAGTTTTTTTTGTAATTCACGTAAAGACTCATCAACTTCAATGTTAATAAAAACCACACGAGGCTGAAAACATGAAAAACTGTCTAAATGAATTGTTAGTTCGTCTTTAAATCTAAATAGTTGTAAACTATCAATTAACTGTTGTTCATTTTCTTCCTGCCAGTAAAAAGGCATGTGAAGCGTAATATGAGCTGGAGAACGCAAGGCCCCCTTAATTTGATAAGTTTCAGAAATTGTTTTTTTTAGGTTTTCAATAGTTGATAATATAGGCTGAGGTGGTATAATGGCTATAAAATATTTTTGCTGTATCATATTTTTGGTGTGAGGGTAAAATCTATTTATTTTGGTATTCAATTTATTTGAAAGGTTAATGCAGATTATCGGATAAATATCTCATTCAAATAAAAATACCATAAGTCATTAACCGTTATATTTGTATATAAAAGTAATTAAAAATAGTTTTTACTAAAACCTACTGAGTAACGATGGCAGAAGAATTGCAGATTAGTGGACACTCCAAAGAAGAAAAATATCATTCTTTATTACCACAAATTCAAGCATTAGTTGATGGAGAAGTGGATATGGTGGCCAATATGGCAAATACATGTGCAGCACTTAAACAGTATTTTCAGTTTTTATGGGTAGGTTTTTATTTGGTTAAAGAAAATCAATTGGTATTAGGCCCATTTCAAGGCCCTATAGCTTGTACCCGAATTCATAAAGGCAAGGGAGTATGCGGTACTTCTTGGGCAAAAGCCGAAGTAATTATTGTGGATGACGTAGAGCAATTTCCGGGTCACATAGCTTGTAGTTTATCATCTAAGTCAGAAATAGTTTTACCTATTTATAATAGCAGCAAAGAGATAATTGGAGTTTTAGATATTGATAGCGACCAATTAGGTTCTTTTGATTTGATAGATGCCAATTACTTACAACAAATCATTCAATTATTAAAACTTTGAGACGGTAATTATTGTTCTTTTAATAAATTCACCAATTCATTAGCAAAATTTACACAATGGAAATAACACGTGTCTTTGACATCTTAGAGTTGTATAAAACTCAATTTCATAAAGAGGATGTTTTGGCTTCTAAAGTCAGTGGTGTATGGCAAAAATATAGTAGCCGTGATTTTTTAAAGCATATTGATGATGTTAGTTATGGTTTGTTGGCTCTTGGATTAACATCTAACGATAAGGTTGCCATTATATCTAATAATCGCCCTGAATGGAATTTCTGTGATTATGGATGCCAGCAAGCAAACATCGTTACAGTTCCTATTTTTCCAACTATTAGTAACAATGATTTAAAGTTTATTTTAAATCACGCGGAAGTAAAAGTGGTATTTATTTCAGATAAATCAATTTATTCAAAATTAGCAGCCATTGAAACAGAAATTTCAGGCGTAAAACACGTCATTAGTTTTGATCCGATAGCAGGTGTTAAATCATTTAGAGATTTTATGGAAATGGGTAGAAGGAATATTCGGTTTGATAAGTTAAAAGATTTGAAAGATTCTGTATTGCCACATCATTTGCTTACTATTTTATATACATCTGGTACAACAGGTACTCCAAAAGGAGTTATGGTTACACATCATAATTTAGTATCAAATGTGTTAGCTTGCCAAAATTTTGCCCCTTTTCAAAGTGACTGGAAAGCTTTAAGTTTTTTACCACTCAATCATGTTTACGAGCGAATGGTTAATACGCTTTACCTATATAAAGGAATTTCTATTTATTATGCTGAAGGTGTTGAAACGATTGGAGATAATCTTAAAGAAATTAAACCACAAATTTTTGTATCAGTACCTCGGTTGCTAGAACGTGTGTATGAAAAAATTATGGCCAGTGGCGAAAAATTAACCGGTATAAAACGACGTTTATTTGATTGGAGCATACGCATTGCAAATAAGTATGAGTTAGATGGTAAAAATGGCTTATGGTATAATATACAACACTCTTTGGCCGATAAGTTGGTTTATAGTAAGTGGCGTGAAGCCGTTGGTGGTAAATTGGTTTGTATTGCCTCGGGTGGAGCTGCTTTGAATCCAAAAATAGAACGTATTTTTTTATGTGCGAATATGACATGTTTACAAGGTTATGGATTAACAGAGACCTGTGTGGTGGTGAGCGTTAATCGTTATGGTAAGGATAATATTAGAATTGGGACATGTGGCCCAGTTATAGAAGGCGTTGAGGTTAAAATAGCCGAAGAGGATGGAGAAATATTAGTAAAAGGACCTAATTTAATGAAAGGATACTATAAAAATGATGAAGCTACAATTCAGGCTATTGATACAGAAGGTTGGTTTCACACTGGAGATATTGGCACTTTTATAGAAGGGCGATTTTTGAAAATTACAGACCGAAAAAAGGAAATGTTTAAGACAAGTTCCGGTAAGTACATTGCGCCATTAATGATTGAAAATAAAATTAATGAATGTCGCTTTATTGAACAATGTATGGTAATTGGCGAAAATCAAAAATATGCTTCTGCTCTAATAATCCCCTCTATACCTAATTTTAAAGATTACTGCGCGTTTCGAAATATATCTTGGACCAATCAAGAAGATATGTGTGATCATCCCGAGTTAAAAAGATTGATAGATGCACATATTAAGACAATCAATGCCAGTCTTGCTCCATACGAGCATCTTAAAAGGGTTTCAATTTTATCAACTCAATGGACGGTAGAAGGTGGAGAATTGACCCCTAAGATGAGTTTGAAACGAAAAATTATACGAGAAAGAAACAAGGAAGTCATTAATAAAATATTTGCAATAGAGGATGAGAACTAAATCATTCTTTTTTACATAATTAATTTTTTATTAAAAATAATATTTTTAGCATGCATCCGATTTCAGAAAAGCTCATTGTTTGGTACAATACACATCAGAGGGAGTTGCCGTGGAGAAACATTAATGACCCGTATAAAATTTGGTTATCTGAAATTATTTTACAACAAACGCAAGTTGTTCAAGGCTTAAATTATTATTTAAAATTTATTGAAACATTTCCTACAGTAACAGATTTAGCCAATGCACCAGAAGATCAGGTGTTGAGGTTGTGGCAGGGTTTAGGTTATTACTCAAGGGCAAGAAATCTTCATGCGGCTTCAAAATTTATTGTATCTACTTATAATGGTCAATTTCCAAATACATTTGAAACTATTAAACAATTAAAAGGAGTAGGAGATTATACAGCGGCAGCCATAGCTTCTTTTGCCTTTGGCTTACCACACGCTGTGGTTGATGGGAATGTGTATCGCGTATTATCTAGATTATTTAATCTGCAGACGCCAATTAATTCATCAAAAGGAAAAAAAGAGTTTCAGTACTTGGCAGATGAGTTGTTACATACAGCCCAACCGGCTTTGCATAATAGTTCCATTATGGAATTTGGCGCTTTATGGTGCAAGCCTCAAAATCCAAAATGCGAAGATTGCCCTCTTCAGGAAAATTGTTTGGCTTATCACCATGATATGGTTGCCCAGTTACCTGTTAAAGCAAAAAATATAAAGATAAAAACGAGGTATTTACACTATTTTATTTTTAACCTTGGCGAGGATGTTTATATTCAAAAACGAACTGAAAAGGATATTTGGCAAAATTTGTATGAATTTTTTTTGATAGAAACTTCTGGTATTATGGAAGAAACGAAATTATTATGCAATCCGAAATTACTTGAAGTAGCGAATGATTTTGAAGTTGTATCTATCAGTCCTGCTAAAAAACATATTCTCTCACATCAACATTTGTATGCAACTTTTTATGAATTGAAAATTAAACAAACATTGTCTGTAGATAATTTTATAAAAGTCACAAGGAATGAATTAAATCTTTATGGCTTGCCTCAATTGATTACAAAATATTTGAATACAAAAATAAACTTACAAACTGTTATTCTGTAAATCACATAAAAACATACTTTTACTCTGAAAAATAAATAAAATGAATGTTCAACATCTTTTAAAACGAGCTCTAAATCTTGAATTTTTGTCAATAGAGGAAGGCGTATTTTTATACGAGCAAGCAACAACTTCCGAGTTAATGTTTGTAGCCAATGAAATCAAAAATATTAAGAAAAATAATTCCAATAAAGTAACATGGATTATTGATCGTAATGTGAATACAACCAATGTGTGTATAGCAAATTGCAAATTTTGTAACTTTTATCGAATCCCTGGTCATGCCGAATCTTATGTCACAGATATAGAAACCTATAAAAAGAAAATTGAAGAAACCTTTAAGTATGGGGGTGAACAATTATTACTTCAAGGTGGGCATCATCCGGATTTAGGATTAAGTTATTATGTTAATTTATTTAAGGAATTAAAATCATTATATCCTAATTTGAAATTACATGCTCTCGGTCCTCCCGAAATTGCACATATTACCAAACTTGAAAAATCAACTCATCACGATGTATTAAAAGCCCTTGTTGATGCTGGATTAGATAGTTTACCTGGAGCAGGTGCAGAAATATTAAATGACAGGGTTCGACGCTTAATCTCCAAAGGTAAATGTACAGGTCGCGAATGGTTAGATGTGATGAGGGCATGCCATCAATTAAATATTACGACCTCGGCAACTATGATGTTTGGCCACATTGAAACGGTTTATGAAAGATTCGAGCATCTGGTTTGGTTAAGGGAAGTTCAGGAAGAGAAACCTAAAGATGCAAAAGGATTTTTAGCTTTTATTCCGTGGCCTTTTCAAGATGATGGCACCCTACTGAAACGCGTTAAAGGGATTACCAATAACGTTAGTTCTGACGAATACATTCGTATGTTGGCATTAAGTAGAATGATGTTGCCAAACATTGAGAATATACAAGCTTCTTGGCTTACTGTTGGAAAACAAACCGCTCAAATTTGTTTACATGGTGGTGCTAACGATTTTGGAAGTATTATGATAGAAGAAAATGTGGTAAGTGTAGCCGGTGCTCCTCACCGTTTTACTTACAAAACCATTCAGGATGCTATCAAGGAAGCTGGCTTTGAACCCCAACTGCGAAACCAACAGTATGAATTTAGAGAATTACCAAAAGAAATTGAAGAACAAGTTATTAATTACTAAAAGTATTTCTAAACAATAAAATACATGAATATTATCATTACAGGTGCAAGCAGAGGAATAGGTTTTGAAACGGCTCAGTTATTTTTAAATCAGGGACATCAAGTATTTTGTTTAACCAGAAATACAGAAACTTTGCATGCATTAAATTTTTCTAATTTACACACTATTTCTACAGATTTAAGTTCAACTGAAAGTATTGATGCTGCTGTTACAATCATTAAGTCAAAAATAAATACCATTGATGTGGTCATTCATAATGCCGGAAGTATTGTCAATAAACCTTTCGATAAGATTGATTACCAAGAATTAGAGATTGTATATAAAGTTAATGTATTTGCACCTTATTATTTAACGCAACAGTTATTGCACTTATTAGGTCGTCATTCAAAAGCACATATAATTCATATCAGTAGTATGGGTGGTTTTCAGGGAAGTTCAAAATTTCCCGGACTTTCGGCATACAGTTCTTCAAAAGCTGCAGTTAGTGGCCTTACGGAGTGTATGGCTGAAGAATTAAAGGATAAAAATATTTCGGTGAATTGTTTAGCACTTGGTGCTGTGCAAACAGAAATGTTGGAAGCTGCTTTTCCAGGCTATCAGGCGCCTTTACAGCCTATTCAAATGGCAGAATATATCGTTGATTTTGCTTTAAAAGGCCATTTGTATTATAATGGAAAAATCCTGCCGGTATCTTCGAGTACACCCTAATAATTTTAGAAACAGATAATAAATAAGATTAATGAAACATGTCTTTATTTTTTTGTGTTGCGTATATGTTCAGTTCGTCTTTTCGCAAGAACTTTCTCAAACCATTCGCGGGACAATAGTAGATAAACAAACACAAAGTCCTTTACCGGGAGCTGTTATCAGCATTTTAAACACTGAACCAATCAAAGCGGTGACATCAGACGAAAATGGCAAATTTCGTTTTGAGTCTATCTTATTAGGTAGAAAACAATTGAAGATTTCATTAATTTCTTACAAGGAAAAAGTGTTAACGGTTGTTTTAACAACGGGTAAAGAAACCATCATTAATATTGAATTAGAAGAAAGTGCGGTACAAGGTCAGGAGGTTGTTATTTCAGCTGAAGCTGATAAAACAAAAACAAACAATAAAATGGCTACAGTAAGTGCGCGTGTGTTTAGTACAGAGGAGGCCTCTCGATATGCAGGTAGTAGAGGAGACCCTGCTCGCATGGCGGCTAATTTTGCCGGAGTAAGTGGTGCTAATGACAGTCGTAATGATATTATTATTCGTGGAAATTCACCCCTGGGTATTTTGTGGAGATTGAACGGTTTGGATATTCCTAATCCTAATCATTTCGGGAGCATGGGGTCTTCAGGTGGACCAATCAGTATTTTAAATAACAACACGCTCGATAATTCAGATTTTATGAGTGGAGCTTTTCCGGCCGATTATGGAAATGCAACGGCAGGTGTTTTTGATTTAAAAATGCGTTCAGGTAATAATGAAAAGTATGAATTTTTGACCATGATGGGGTTTAACGGATTCGAATTGGGTGCAGAAGGACCATTAAGTAAAACTAAAAAAAATGGTTCGTTTTTAGTTAATTATCGTTATTCTACATTATCTATTTTTAAAGCCATAGGCCTTGATTTTGGAACAGGAAGTGCGGTACCTCAATATCAAGACCTTTCATTTAAGATGGATTTACCTACGAAGCGCTTGGGCAAATTTTCAGTATGGGGTATAGGAGGATTAAGTTATGCAGAGTTATTACAAAGTCAGCAGTCAAAAGGAAATAACTTGTATGGTTTTAGTGCACGTAATGCGTTTTTTCGATCTAATGTTGGTGCAGGAGGTATTTCACACACATATTTAGTCAATGGAAGTTCGTTTATAAAAACAAATCTGGGTGTATCTGGTCAGTACAATATGATTACAACAGATAGAGTTGATACCAGCACCACGCCAGAAACCATAAGACCAGAGTATAGAAATCTTTCTTATACAACCAGATATTCTTTTAACAGCACTTACAACAAAAAATTTAACGCGCGTAATTTTTTGAATGCCGGTGTATATGCTGATATCTATCATACTACGTTTGTGGATAGTATTGATAATTTCGGAACAGGCTTTATAACTCTGAGAAATTACAAAGGACAAACAAGTTTAACACGTGGATTCATTCAGTGGAAGCATCATTTTACAGAGAAATTATCTTTAAATACAGGGTTTACTTATCAGTATTTATTGCTTAATCAATCTCAGTCGCCCGAGCCACGTTTAGGTTTAAAGTATGAAATCAATGAAAAACAATCCCTTAGTTTTGGCGCAGGATTACATAGTCAGGTTCAACCTCTTTATGTATATTTTTCAACGTCAAATTTAGGAAATGGTCGTGTTAAAGAAACTAACCGGCAGTTAGATTTTACAAAAGCAGCACATTTGGTGATGGCTTACGATTTGAATTTATTTAACAGTATGCGTATTAAAACAGAATTGTATTATCAGTATTTATATAAAGTGCCTGTGAAAATTCGTAAAGACTATTTCAGTACGGTAAATTTAGGTGCCGATTTTAATAGCCCTAATGTGGATAGTTTGCAAAATACTGGATCGGGTAATAATTATGGATTGGAGTTAACCTTAGAGAAATTTTATAGTAGAGGATATTATTTTTTAATTACAGCATCCTTGTTTGAAAGTAAATATGTGGCTAGTGATGCTATTGAAAGAAATACAGCCTTTAATGGTAATTATGTATTTAATGCTTTAGCCGGTAAAGAATTTAAATTAAACGAAAAACATATTTTTGCTTTAGATATGAAGTTGACGTATGCCGGAGGAAAACGGTATGTTCCTATTGATTTGGCGGCATCAATTATACGAAAAGATGAAGTAAGAGATGGTTCTCAAGCCTATCAAATACAATACGATCCATATTTCAGAATTGATATTAAACCCTCGTATAAGTTGAATACTAAACGCGTTACGCATGAGTTAAGTATAGATATTCAAAATGTTACCCGACATAATAATATCTTTCAGCAACAGTATGATTTAAATACCCAAACCATTAAAACAGATTATCAATTAAAATTTTTCGTGATTCCTCAGTACCGCTTAACGTTTTAAGTTGAAATACATAATGTTTTACGTGTACTTTATAAAAACACACGCACTGTTTTTGAGGTTAATTTATTGATTAGGACCAAGTTTAAAATTGAATAATTCAGAAACAGAAACATTAAGTGTTCTTGCAATTTTAAAAATGGTACTTACCGTTGGATTTGATTTAACGGTTTCTATTCTTGCAATTTGAGATAAAGTAATGTCTGATTCATAAGCCAATTTCTCTTGGGTAAACCCTTTCTTTGCGCGCACCTCTTTCAGTTGTTTAGCAAGTAGAATTAACCCTTCTTTATCATAAATTTTTTGCCTCTCTGTATGTTTTTGTTTTCCCACATCATAAAAGGAGCATAAAAGCAATACAATTATTATAGCGTATATGCCATAAATGTTTTATATTTGTTTGTAATCAAATAAATATAGGTTTATGGTTATGCTAATAAATAAAATTATCCTATTAACACTGACGATAGTGTTCTTACTTTCTTTTACTCCCAAGAATAATGCCTATCAAACCGAATGCGTTTCTATAGAAACAAACGGTTACATAACTCTAAAAATATGGGATTCAAAAAAGGGATTTAAATACAATCCTGAACAAGCTAAAAAAGATGCAGTTCACGCTATGTTATATGCCGGCATAGCAGGAACAAACGGATGCACGACACAGCGAGCCATACTGAGTAATGCAGAAACAATAGATCAGTTTAAAAAAATTGAAAAAGACTTTTTTTCTAAAAAAGGAGAGTGGCAACGATTCACCCGTTCTTCTGATACCGAAACTACTTTACCAGAATCCATTGGTGCAAAAAACTGGAAAGTGTATCAGGTAAGTATTGCCAAAGATGCATTGAGGAAATACCTTGAAGAAAAACAAATTATTAAATCACTAAACAACGGATTTTAAATTATGAGTACAGTAAAACACATTACCCTTACGCTATTAGCAATATTTACGGCAACGCTTTTGCCGGCACAAGCCAAAAAACCAACCTTGATGATTTTGCCAAGCGACAATTGGTGCGAACAACGTTATTTTATGACGGAGTTTGATAATCAGGGAACCAAACAAAAAGTACCCAATTATAAACAATCCTTTCAGGAAGATACAGAGTTGGGGCAAGTGATTTCAAAAACTGGTTCCTTAATGATTGACAGAGGTTTTCCTTTAAAAGATGCAGAGCAGGAAATAAAAGCCATTGAAGCAAGAACCGCTGAGGACAACATGACCACCAGTACAAATTCGGGCTCAGGAATTTCTGAAAGTCCTTTGGACAAATTAAAAAACAAAGCCAAGGCAGATATCTTAATTCAAATTTGGTGGAAAGTAAATAAAGATAACTCAGTGTCATTTGTACTCGAAGCATTTGATGCTTACACCAGTAAACGCATAGCATCTTCAACCGGTAATGGTCAACCATCATCAGACATTGTGCCTGTTAAATTAGAAAAAGCCATATTAGGCAATATCGAAGGATTTGCCAATCAATTGCAAGCGCATTTTGATGACATGTTTAATAACGGAAGAGAAATTTTACTAACCATCAAAAAATGGGAAAGCTGGGATAAAAATTTTGAAACCGAAATTAATGACGAAGAAATTACTGATCACATTAATAAATGGATGCAGGGTAATACAGTAAAAGGCAGATTTAATATGAGTGATGCAACCGAAAATAAAATTCGTTTTGAGCAGGTGCGTATACCCCTGTATGATAAAAACAATCAGGCATTGGATGCCAGAGCATTTGCAAAAGGATTACAAAAACATTTAAAAGCAGAACCCTTTAAGTTTGAAGTAAAACTGATGACAAGAGGTTTAGGCGAAGCTATTTTAGTACTAGGAGAAAAATAAAAAAATATGAAAACTATACTTTTATTATTAAGCATAGGCTTACCATTCATGTATGCTAAATCTCAGGATGTTGTTAAACTGGACGATTTTGGCAGGATAGCACTTAATGTGTATGTGAGCGATCAGGTAAAAATACCGGCAGAGGCCAAAGCACAACTAGAAACTAAACTGAAACAAATTGCTACTAACTATGGCATGGCAGGCACTTTGGCCAATCCACGTTTTGTATTAACAGCCAATGTTTCTGTAAGCACAAAAGATATTATACCAGGACCACCACAACAAATTGCACAAAACCTGGATATTACTTTGTTTATTGGAGATGCCATTGAAAATAAAGTGTTTTCGAATCTTGTCATCAGTGCCAGTGGGGTGGGTACTAATGAAAACAAAGCTTTTATAGATGCTATAAAAAAAGTAAACCCAAAAAATCAGAAAATTGAATCGTTTTTAGAAGAAGGTAAAACTAAAATTATTGCCTACTACGCTACACAATGCGATTTTATTACCCAAAAAGCTACAACACTCAAGCAACAAGAACAATTTGGAGAAGCTATGTATGTATTGGCTCAGGTACCCGAAGTATGTATAGATTGTTATGTAAAATCTTTACAAGAGATGGCTCTTATTTACGATTTAAAAATAAATACAGAAGGTGCCAAATTATTAACTGAGGCTAAAGCAATATGGGCTGCAAAACCCAATTCTGAAGGTGCCGAACAAGCCACGCGATTAATCATGAAAATAAACTCCCGAGCTAAAAGCAGCAACGAAGCATCACAACTTTTAAAAACAATGAATGACAAAGTAATAGCTGATGAAAAAGAACGATTGCGCAAGCAGGAAGAATATGAAAAACGCCAACAAGAAATTGTGGCTGAAAAAGCTAAAACAGAGGCAGAATTGGAAAAACAACGCATCAATGCTTATCGTGAGGTAGCCGTGGAGTATGCCAAAAATCAACCTAAAACCATCACGTATAATAACATTTATTGGAGGTAGATTATGCCATATAAACAACATTTTATAGAATTTTATAAAGGTAACCAATTGCATAGGCAAAGGATAAGATTATGGGCTAATGAAAATCAAAATTTATTCCCTGAATACGGTTTTAAAAATAAGCAATCTGATTTTCCTACTACGCATTGCATAACAAATAGGTTGGTAGTACATTATAAATTCACCCGTATTGAAAATGAGGTGGAAGTAATAGTAAGAAATACCGATAGACATTTTAAATTTTAATATTCAAAAATCCATGAAAAAACTACTACTACTTATCTGCATTCATCTATTGATTAATAGCTATGGCCAAACCAAAAAAAGCGAGGAACTTTTAGAAAAAGGAAAAGAATTATTTTTAGCTCAAGATTACCAACAAGCTATTAATCTTATTAATGAAGCCATTAAGCTATCGCCAAAATGGAGTAAAGCTTATAATGGACGTGGAGCTATATACTCCGAATTAGAAAAATATGATTTAGCCTTATTAGATTTAAATAAATCGATAGAATTAGAACCAAATGAAAAGGCTTTTTTTAATAGAGGTTTGGTTTACGAAAACCTATTAAATACAGATGCTGCATTAAAAGATTTCGCTAAAGCGGTTGAATTAAATCCAAATTTAGCACAAGCTTTTTACAACATTGCTTTGCTACAATTTGGATTAAAAGATTTTAATGCGGCTAATTTAGCGATTATAAAAGCTATTGCAATAAAACAAGAACCCAGTTATTTAGAGTTAGAACGGGAAATTAAAAACCAAATGAAAAATAGGGCTAAAGATAAGACTTCTATAGCTTCAACAAATAGTTCAGAACCTGCTACTAACGATTATAAAAAGATTGAAAAAACTACTGAAGATAATACTAAAGAGAATGAAAAAACTGTAACCTTAACAGTAGGTGGTCAAGGTGCGACGCAGGATGAAGCGAGGCAAAAAGCATTACGCAGTGCCATTGAACAAGCCTTTGGGGCTTTTATTTCATCTAAAACAGAAATATTAAATGATAATTTAGTGAAAGATGAAATAGTTTCTGTTACCAATGGCAACATCCAAAAATATGAAGTATTATCTGAAGTAAAAATACCGGATGGTGGCTACGCTACTACATTAAAAGCAATAGTTTCTGTATCTAAGTTAACCAGTTTTTGCGAGAGTAAAGGCGTGGAAGTCGAATTTAAAGGCGCAGCTTTTGCAATGAATATTAAATTACAAAAACTAAATGAGGAGGCTGAATATAATGCTATTTTAAATTTATGTAAAGTAAGCAATGAATTTTTATCAAAAAGTATAGATTTTTCTTTAAATGTTTCAGAACCAAGAGCTAAAGGTTCATCAAATGGTACATTATCAACAGATATGTTTTTAATAAATTTTGAAGTTAATTGCAAAGCAAATGAAAATTATAATGCTTTTGAACAAAATTTTTGGCAAACAGTTTCAGGTGTTAAAATGGGAGAAGATGATGTATCTAACTATAAAAAAATAAATAAACCAATTTATTATATTATAAAATATTCAGGACAAATACCTAAATATGAAGATAGTATTCCACTTAGAAATTTGAAATCAATTGTATCTTTAAAAAATTTATTCTTTAAATCAAATAACTATCTTCTGAATTTTAGAATTATTTCAGAATTAGATACACTTTTTGTTAGAAGATGTTGTCTAGGCTGGAATCCAAATACTTCAAACCTTAATGAAAATGGGGCAATTGAAGATGAAAAATGGAGTTTGAATTTTCAAAATGGCTATCCAGCCACGGCAATTATTCAATGGAGATGTTTTGTGCAAAATCGACAAAGAGGTTATTACGGGTTACCATTTGAAGAATGCAAGACCTCATCTGGTTTATCATATGGCAGTTTTATTAATTTTTCAGATCACAATCACAATGAATTAAATCAAATATTCAGCGATAATAATATTATAGATAATCATGAACCTTATACTAATTTTTATTTTATTGGTGAATATAAAAAATCTGAAGAGCATATTTTTGTTTTTAAAATACCTAATCAATATTCGTTCATACAAAAATACAATCATGTCTTGCCTTTAAATAAACTTGAAAAAATTAGTAAATATTATATTCAGCCTTGGGTAAATAATTATTAAATATCTGACTGCGATAAAAAACTTAATATCATGACACATCAAAAAACGAAGTGTAATTGTTGCGAATGCGTTTGGGCAAGAATACTACTTCATGCTAAAAAACAAATTACACTCTTAACAAAGAGGGGTAAAAAACTTACCTATAAAATTGATAATGATTATGTAGTTTGGATTCCATTAGGTCCACATCAAAATGTGCTTTACAACCAAAGTAAAAAACAAATTTGTGCGAGTATAAATGCAAGAAGTTTAAATTATAGTCCATCTCAATATCCGGGCACAGCTACTTCCTACAAATGGGCGCTTTTAAATCATGAAAGCATTTGGATATAATACATTTATCAATTTCTCTTAAAACTCGTTATTAAAATAAATCCATGAACTCTTCAAAAATATTAACTATAATCTTTGTTTTGCTATTTTCATTCTTTGGAAATATAATGCTTTCACAAGGATTTAATAACGATAAATTGTCTTTTTCTAATTTTATCAAACGCATGTACAATTCCTCACCCTTTGAGGGTGTAAAAGTAGTAGATGATTACGACCATCAGTATTTTATCTCCGTATTATCATTAGATAAAACCAAATACCCAACAGCATCTACGATGAACAGGGTGGCTCAGGTAAAAGCCCAATCGCAAGCCAATACCTTTTTTAACGGCTCTGTGGTAAGTTCTGATTTAATTATTAAAACCACCGAAACAAAAGCCGATAACGATAAAACCAAAACTATTACCGAAACTGTAGAAAGTATAAAAGAAAACGCCAGCGGTTTTGTTAATGCCTTAGAGCTACTCACCAATTTTGAGATCGAAGAAGGTAAACGTATGTTGTTTATTTTCTTTAAAGAAATGGAAGGGAAGAAGTAAACTTACATTGAAGAATAATCGGTTGTTTTTAAAACAGTTCCATTTTCATCCCATTGCATCCAAGTGCCGGTTTTTTCTCCGTCTTTATATTCCATTTTAAATAATTTATGACCCTTTTCGTCGTATACCATCCATGCCCCATCTTTTTTGTCGTTTTTATAAGAGGCTTCAGCAATTAATGCGCCTGATACATTATAACGAGACCATAAACCAAATTTGAGATTGTTTTCGAAATGCCCTGTTTCTTGAACAGCACCATTTTCATAGTATTTTATCATTTCACCATTCAGTTTTCCTTCGCTGATAGTTAAAATTTCTTTAATAGACCCACCAGCAAAATATATAGTATGCTTTCCAGTATAAGCAACATTATTTTGGAAGTATAAACCATTGTTGTAAATAACTTCTTGAGCTAATAAGATATTTCCTAAAAATAAACCGATTATAAGAGCTAATGTTTTCATGATAATTTGTATTAGAAGGTTTAACTAAGAGGGTGGAATTGAAACCCAATTCTTAATACAATTATACACATAAATAACCCAAATGTTACAATGGGCTTAAAAAGATAATATAAAATTTACATTGAGTTTTTTTATTCAGACTTTAAATCAATTGTGAGCGAAGCACAATTAGATTTAATATCGTTTAGTAAAATGGTTTTAGAACCATATCCTATTTGAGAAAATTCGATATGAGTGTTTTCTAATAAACTTCTATTCTTAATATAGATAAAAAATTTTCCATCTAAGGTAGAATGAATAATGTTAGATTCGTTGCCACAAGTTATTCTTACACCAGCTAGTTTTTCATTATTATCAGCGTCAATAATTTGACCACTAAGGATGATGGATGTTCCATGAATATTTTTTGGTTTCTCTTCACCGAAACCATTCACCTGACATAAAAAAATGATAATCAATACAAGTACGATTTTCATATTTTTGATTTGTGAGATGATTTTATTGATTAATACCATGTAATAAGTTTATTTATGCAAAATAAAACTATCTAGTTGAAATTAAATTGATGCAAATATTAAGATAATGTTAAGTTTATATTGAAATGAATCGAGTTTTTAAATCTTATATTTATCGTTTTATTGTTTCAATTTTTAATAACAAGGGTTATTTCAAGGGAAATTTACATACAAAAACCTGCTAAAATCGAATTTGATTTAATTAAACAGCTCATCAATCTATACGAGTTAGATAACAGAGATTTGCACATAGAACAATTTTTAGTTGCTAAAGAAAATAATCAGTTATTGGGTTTTGGAAGAATAAAAACACACAAAGAATGTGACGAATTGTGTTCGCTTGGTGTACTAGAAACCATGAGGTGTCAAGGAATAGCCAAGCTACTTGTTAAAGTTACGGTAGAAATGGCTGTTCGTCCTATATACCTAGTTTGTATTATACCAGAATATTTTAAAAAACTTGGTTTTGTAATCGTCAATCATTTTCCGGATGAAATTGAGCATAAATTGAACTATTGCACTTCCGAATTAAAAGTTCCCGAAAAGTATGTGGTGATGAAATTTGAGCCGTAATGACGTATGAGAATTTTTAATCTTTAATTTTACATTTTTTAATTTATATATGAGTTACATTATTTCTGGAATACAGCAATTAGGTGTTGGAAACACAAATGTTCAAGAAACCTTTAAATGGTATCGTAAAGCATTTGGTACCGATATTAAAATATTTGAAGAAGCTGCAATGGCTGAATTAATGCTGCCCTACACGGCCAATATGCCACATGCGCGACATGCTATTTTAGCCATTAGTATGAATGGTGGTGGTGGCTTTGAGATTTGGCAATATAAAAGTCGTCAAGCTCAACAGGCAGAGTTTCAAATTCAGTTAGGCGATATTGGTATTTATGCCGGAAAAATAAAATCGTATAATATTCAAGCATCTTATTCTCATTTAAAAAGTTTTGGAGCTAAACTATTAACGGATATTACATCTGCACCCGATGGAAGAAAGCATTTTTATATACATGATTTATGGGGAAATGTTTTCGAAATCATCGAAGAAAAAATATCTTGGTATCAGCAAAAAGATTTTACAACCGGCGGAATTTTAGGGGCTGTTATTGGAGTGAAAGACATTGATAAATCTATTGGCTTATATAAAACCGTTTTAGGTTTTGATAAAGTGATTAGCGACACAACAGATACATTTGCTGATTGGAATGGTGTTGAAGGTTCACAAAAGAAATTTAGAAGAGTGGTTTTAAGAAACAGTAAACCTCGTGAAGGAAGCTTTGGCCCATTATTAGGAGATAATGAAATTGAATTAGTTCAAGCATTTGAATATTCACCTCGTAAAATTTTCGAAAATCGTTTATGGGGTGATTGTGGTTTTATTCATTTATGTTTTGATATTAAAAACATGAAGGCATTACAAGAGGCCTGCGAAAAAGCCGGCCAACCTTTTACAGTAGATGGCGGTGCAGGTTTTGAAATGGGTGAAGCTGCTGGTCACTTCACATATATTGAAGATGCTGATGGGACTTTAATTGAATTTGTAGAGACAAAAAAATTACCAGTTATTAAAAAAATTGGTTGGTATTTAGATTTACGTAAACGCGACCCTAAAAAAGCCTTGCCTAATTTTATTTTAAAAGCGTTGAGGTTTAGTCGCGTTAAAGACTAAATCTAGATCAAATTTAAGCCGCTGAATTTCCAGCGGCTTTCTTTTTCGGCTAAAAAACTATTCCTCAAAATATTTGTTTACATACCATAAAAGTGGTATTTTTGCATTCCGTTTAGAATTAATCTAATTAAGGATAAGCGCCAAGTAACTAACAATTAATTACTTACAAAATGATAACAGTAAGCAATGCGGCAAAAGAGCACGCTATTAATTTAATCAAAGAAGAAAATAAACCAACCGATACGTTCATTCGTGTGGGTGTTGATGGGGGAGGTTGTTCGGGTTTAATGTACAACTTAACTTTTGATAATATTCTTAAAGAAGGAGATCAGTTATTTGAAGATAATGGTGTAAAGGTAGTTGTTGATCGTAAAAGCTTTTTATACTTAGTTGGAACCGAATTAGATTATAGTGGAGGATTAAATGGAAAAGGTTTCACCTTTAAAAATCCTAACGCTTCGCGCACTTGCGGTTGTGGGGAGTCGTTTAGTGTTTAAGGTTTAAAATTCAAAGTTTAAGCAATGTCTGTGGCTAAAAGATTTGAAGATTTAGATGTATGGGTAGCTGCGAAAGATGCTTCGGTAATGATTTATAAAATTACCGAAAATGAAAGTTTACGAAAAGACTTTGGACTTAAAGATCAAATCAGAAGAGCCTCAATTTCAGTTATATCAAATATTGCTGAAGGATTTGAAAGAAACGGAAATAAAGAGTTTATTCAATTTCTCAGTATAGCTAAAGGTTCTGCTGGGGAAGTAAGAGCACAATTGTATATTATTAAAGAATTAGATTTTATTAATGAAGACGAGTTTATTTTATTAAACGAAAAAATTACGCAAGTAAGTAAAATGCTTTCTGGGTTTATTAATTATTTAAAACAATCAGATTTAAGAGGTACAAAATTCAAGAATGAAATATAGTTTCATAGGCGTATTTTGAACTTTGAATCTTCAACTTTGAACTAACATAATGGCAAACGAGATATTAGAAGAACATATCAATAAGGATTACGAATGGGGCTTTACAACCGATATTGACGCTGATGAAGCGCCTAAAGGGTTAAATGAAGATATCATTAAATTTATTTCAGCTAAAAAAAACGAACCAGAATGGATGTTAGAATTCCGTTTAAAAGCTTTTCGTAATTGGCAAAATATGGTGGAGCCTGAATGGGCTCACGTTTCATACACTAAACCAAATTTTCAAGATATTATTTATTACTCGGCTCCTAAACCTAAAAAGGAATTAGCAAGCCTAGATGAAGTAGACCCTGAATTATTAAAAACATTCGAAAAGTTAGGTATATCCTTAGAAGAGCAAAAACGGTTAAGTGGTGTACAAAGTAACATAGCTGTAGATGTTGTATTTGATAGTGTTTCAGTAAAAACAACCTTTAAAGAAACCTTAGCTGAAAAAGGAATTATTTTTTGTTCATTCAGCGAGGCTGTCCAAGATCATCCTGAACTAGTAAGAAAATATATGGGCATGGCAGTGCCGCCAACCGATAATTTTTATGCGGCATTAAATTCTGCTGTATTTACAGATGGTTCATTTTGCTACATTCCAAAAGGTGTTCGTTCGCCAATGGAATTATCAACCTACTTCCGTATCAACGCAAGCGGCACTGGTCAGTTTGAGCGCACGTTAATTATTGCAGATGAAGATGCTTATGTGTCTTATTTGGAAGGATGTACGGCTCCTCAACGTGATGAGAATCAATTACACGCTGCTGTTGTAGAAATCATTACTCATAAAAATGCTGAGGTAAAATATAGCACCGTGCAAAACTGGTATCCTGGTGATAAAGATGGTAAAGGTGGAATTTTTAATTTTGTAACGAAGCGTGGAATTTGTTTAGAAGACAATTCTAAAATTAGCTGGACTCAAGTAGAAACAGGCTCTGCCGTGACATGGAAATATCCTTCCGTTATATTAAAAGGAAATAATTCGGTTGGCGAATTTTACTCAGTAGCCGTAACTAATAATTATCAGCAAGCTGACACTGGAACCAAAATGATTCATATTGGAAAAAACACACGTTCAACCATTATCTCAAAAGGTATTTCGGCAGGCTTTAGTAGTAACAGTTACAGAGGCTTAGTTCAAATTAAAAAAGGAGCAAGCAATGCTCGAAACTTTTCGCAATGCGATAGTTTGTTAATGGGCGACAAATGTGGCGCACATACATTCCCATACATTGAAATTAAAGATAAATCAGGAGTTGTAGAACACGAAGCAACGACCAGTAAAATAGGTGAAGACCAATTATTTTATTGCAAGCAACGTGGTATTGATAACGAAAAAGCAATAGGATTAATCGTTAATGGATATTGCAAAGAAGTATTAAATAAATTGCCAATGGAATTTGCTGTTGAAGCACAAAAATTATTAGCAATTAGTTTAGAAGGTAGTGTGGGGTAAAAGCCCCACCCGGCCTCCCCGAAGGGGAGGAGGGATAAACGAAATAAAGTGAAAAAAACAACAATATATTAACATTTAACAAAAGCCTCCCCGAAGGGGAGGTTGGAGGGGCTTATGATATCAATAAAAAATTTACACGCGTCAATTGGAGATAAAGAAATATTAAGAGGTATTAATTTAGAAGTAAAAGCTGGAGAGGTTCATGCTATCATGGGACCAAACGGATCTGGAAAATCAACATTATCAAGTGTATTAGCTGGTCGTGAAGATTATGATGTTACTGAAGGAGAAGTAATCTTTAACGGAAAAAATTTATTGGATTTATCGACTGAAGATAGAGCTCGCGAAGGTTTATTTTTGGCGTTTCAATATCCTATCGAAATTCCAGGAGTAAGTAATATTAATTTCTTACGGACAGCGTTAAATGAAATTCGTGCTTACCACGGACAAGAAGAAATGGCAGCGAAAGATTTCTTAGCTTTAGTAAAAGAGAAATCAAAATTAGTAGAGTTAGATGCTAAGTTAGCAAGCCGCAGCGTTAATGAAGGATTTAGTGGTGGAGAGAAAAAACGCAATGAGATTTTTCAAATGGCGATGTTAAATCCTAAGTTAGCCATCTTAGATGAAACGGATAGCGGGTTAGATATTGATGCTTTGCGCATTGTAGCAACAGGTGTTAATAAATTAAAATCAAAAGATAACGCTACCATTGTGATTACTCACTACCAACGTTTATTAGATTATATCGTTCCTGATTTTGTACATATCCTTTACAAAGGTCGCATTGTAAAAAGCGGTGGGAAAGAATTAGCATTGGAAATGGAAGCCAAAGGATATGATGAAATTAAAAAAGAATTTGAAATAGCAGATTAATATGTCGTTAGTAGTAGATAATAAAAGTGCTGTAACACAAAATTTGCTAGATCAATTACAAAAAAAATCTAGTAAAATTGCCTTCATGCCTGATGCGGAAATTGTTTCCGCAATTCGACTTTTAGAAGATAAAGGTATTCCTAATAACAAGCACGAAGACTATAAATACTGTAATATCGAAGCAGTTCTTCGCAAAGAATTTAAATCGGTTGAACAAAGCTTTAATGAATTAACTAACGCTGATATTGCTCCATTGAAAATTGATGAGGCGATTAATTTGGTGGTTGTTAATGGAGTTTATAATGAGGATTTAAGTGAGAAAATGATAGTCAAAGGCTTAACCGTTAATTCACTAAATCAATTATCTTCTTCAGAAAAGGCTTTGTTATGTTCTCAAGCAAAATCTGATACAGATGCATTAATCGCCCTAAATACGGCATTTTCAGCGAATGGCTTGTTTTTACAAATCGATAGAAACAATATCATCCCTATGCCATTGCATGTGATTTATGTGAATAGCGGCCATACTAATATTGTAACTAATACTCGCAGTTTTATTAATGTTCAAGCTAATGCACAAGTAACGTTAGTAGAAAGTTTTTATAATATTGGTTCTGCAAAAGTGTTCTCTAATTTTGTAAGTGAGAAATTTGTTGGAGAGAATGCAAAACTAACTTGTCATACATTTCAAAATGAAGGCGCATTTTCTTACTCAGTAAATACAAACCAAGTAAAGATTAACAAGTATTCTAATTACTCAAATACTACCATGACTTTGAGCGGAGAATTAGTGCGTAACAATCACAATGTTGTTTTAGCTGATTCTAATTGCGAAGCACATTTAAATGGTTTGTTTATTTCTAATGGTACTCAGCAAATTGATAATCATACATTAATTGATCATCAAATGCCACATTGCGAAAGTAATGAGCTATATAAAGGCATAGCCAAAGATAAATCTGTAGGGACTTTTAACGGAAAAATATTTGTTCGCAAAGACGCGCAAAAAACAAATGCTTATCAAAGCAGTAAAAATATTTTGATGAGCGATGATGCTACGATTAATACCAAACCTCAATTAGAAATTTATGCAGATGATGTCAAGTGTTCTCATGGAACTTCGACTGGTAAAATTGATACGGAAGCTTTGTTTTATTTAAAAGCTCGTGGTATTGGAGAAGAAAGCGCTCGTAAACTTTTATTACAAGCTTTTGCTCAGGAATTAATTGACAAAATTGAAATTCCTTCCTTACAAGAAAGAGTATTACATTTATTCGAAAAAGCACTTTAATTTTATGGTGACTGAGGTCCTCGAAGTCACCATAAAAAACAAAACATTATATGTTAGACATCAATAAAATACGCAAAGATTTCCCTATTCTTTCAAGAACAGTAAACGGAAAGCCCTTAGTGTATTTTGATAATGGAGCTACGGCGCAAAAACCACAATCGGTTATTGATGCTATCTCACATTATTATGCTTACCAAAATTCAAACATCCATCGTGGCGTTCACACATTAAGTAGAGAAATTACGATTGCTTACGAAGAATCCCGTAAAACCATACAATTACATCTTAATGCTAAACAAGCTAGTGAAATTATTTTCACAAAGGGAACAACTGAATCTATTAATTTAGTAGCGCACTGTTTTGGCAATATAGTAATTTCTGAAGGCGATGAAATCATCATCACTCAAATGGAACATCATAGTAATATTGTTCCATGGCAACAATTGTGTGAAGAGAAAAAAGCTGTTTTAAAATACATTCCAATTAATCAAGCAGGTGAATTAATATTAGAAGAACTTCCAAAATTAATTACCGCAAAAACAAAACTAGTTGCCTTTACTCAAATTTCTAATACACTTGGAACCATTAATCCAGTGAAAGAAATAATTACTACTATTCGTTCATTATCTAAAGCAGCCATATTAATTGACGGAGCTCAAGCGGTTCCTCATTTAAAACCCGATGTGCAAGATTTAGATTGTGACTTTTATGTATTTAGCGGACATAAATTATTTGGTCCAACTGGTGTTGGTGTATTATATGCTAAAGAAGAATGGTTACAAAAATTTGGCCCATACCAAACTGGTGGAGGAACCATTAAAACAGTTACTTTACAAAAAACTGAATTTGCTGATTCTCCTTTAAAGTTCGAGGCAGGTACTCCTCATATAGAAGGTGGTATTGGTTTGGCAGCTGCTATAAAATACGTTAGTGAAATTGGTTTTGAGAATATTCAAAAACACGAAGACGATTTATTGCAGTATGCGACCAAAAAATTAAAAGAAATTGAAGGTTTAGTAATTTATGGTAATGCCAAACATAAAACCTCAGTTATTTCATTTAACGTAGGCTCTATTCATCCTTTTGACATAGGCACTTTATTAGATAAATATGGCGTCGCTATTCGTAGTGGACACCACTGCACACAACCATTATGGCAGTTCTATAATATTCCTGGAACTGTTAGAGCATCTTTTGCTTTTTATAATACTTTTGAAGAAATAGATATTTTTATTGAAGCATTAAACAAATCAATTAGATTATTGAGCTAGTTATTAGTTGCTTAGTTCTTTAAAGGCTTTTGGTAAATTTTTTATCACATCGGTTGTTGTCATTCCAATTTCACCTTGTTCTTGTTTGCTAATATCTCCTGCTAATCCATGAGTATAAACTCCTATTAAACAAGTTTCTAAGGACGAATAACCTTGAGTGAGTAAAGCAGTTAGCATACCAGTTAATACATCACCACTTCCGCCTTTTGCTAACCCTGGATTCCCCGAGCTATTAAAATAACTTTTTCCATCAGGAGTGGTAATACAAGTATGGGCTCCTTTTAAAACCACATATACTTTATAAGTTTTTGAAAATTCATGTTGTATTTGGTGTCTATCAAAATCATTTAAAGCTGGTCTAGTTAAGCGTTCAAATTCCTTAAGATGAGGTGTTAATATTGAATTTTCTGGAAGTAAATTTAGGCATTCTTTATGGAGGCCAATAATATTTAAGGCATCGGCGTCTATTACCAAAGGCTTTTTATAGTTCTCTAAAATTTTTTTAATGCTATGTTGTGTATGTTCATTAATTCCAATACCAGGTCCTATTCCTATACTAGCATACGTATTGGAATTTAATTCTTCAAAATGAATGTATTCATCACCTTTTATGATGGTCATTGCTTCTGGAACAGAGATTTGCATAATTTGATAGCCACAGCTAGGTGCGCATACTGTTAGTAAACCAGCACCACTGCGCAGGTAGGCGGAAGAGCTGAGTACGGCTGCTCCCATTTTTCCGTAGCTTCCAATTATAAGCAACCCATGTCCATAGGTGCCTTTATGTGAAAATTTAGAACGAGATTTAATTAATGATTGGATAGTTTTTTTAGTGATATAAAAATGTGAACAATGACTTTCGATAGAAGATACTTGTATTAGGTTTATGTCTAGGATATGAAAATTACCAACAGAGTTATGATTTTCGGAAAACATAAATCCTAGTTTAGGATATTGAAAAGTTAACGTATGTTTTGCTTTTACAAATGGTAAATATTTATCGGTGTGTTTGTTAATGAATAATCCTGAGGGGACATCTATTGAAATAACTGTGTTATTACTTAAATTTATGTGCTTAACTATTTCGGCAACTATTCCGGTTAAAGGCTTAGATAGTCCTATCCCAAATATTGCATCAATAATAATATCTGATTTTCGGGAAATTGGTAAATCATCAATGTTAGTTATTGATTTTATACAGTTTGGTGCGAAAGTTTCTAATCTTTGTTTATTAATTGAAAAGTTTGTGGAGTATTTGTTTGAATAATGAGCAATGTAAACTTCCACTTTATAGTTGTTTTGTAATAATTGCCGTGCTATGGCCAAACCATCTCCTCCATTATTTCCTAATCCACAATATATTTTAAAAATGGTATTTCTTTCATAATGCATTATTACCCATTCAGTAAATTTAGAGGCAGCTCTTTCCATTAAATCAATGGAACTTATGGGTTCAGATAAAATAGTAAATTCATCATTCGATTTGATTTGTTCGGATGAATATATTGGAAGAAGATGTTCCATGACTCAAGTTTATAAAACAAAATAAAAGATAAAAAGGAGGAGGAATATTTTATTTAGAATTTTGATATGATATTGAAGATAACATCATTATCAAATCAATTAGGCTATGTATACTGAAAAATTATTTTCCGTTAAAAAGCCATCCACTTGGATCAGTTGTTTTTTGTCCTTTCCAAATTTGTAAGTTCATACTTGTTTTACCGTCTTCATCAAGAATAGTTCCTATAGATTGTTTGATTGTTACTTTTTGCCCCTGCTTAACAAAAACATTTCCTATATTACTGTATACACTTAAATACTCTCCATGTCTAATGATTATTAATTTTCCACCAGTTGGAGATATAGCGATACTTGTTACTTCTCCTGCAAATACAGCGCGTGCTTGCGAGCCTTTGCTGGTGCAAATTTCAATCCCATTATTATTCATCATAAACCCTTTAATGGCAGGATGCTCATATTCGCCATAAGGTTGACATATAACACCTTTTAGCACAGGCCAAGGTAATTTACCTCTACTACTAGAAAAATCAGCGCCTAAAGCTTCGGCTTCTTCTGTTAGTTCAGGAATTATGACTTTTTTTTCGGTTTCTTTTATTTTTGTTTCTAGTTTAGTTTTTTCGTTACTTGGTTTTGCTTTTTCCGCAGTAGTAACCTTGGCGGCTTTTTTTGCCGCTTTAGCGGCTGCTATTTTAGCAGATTCGGCCGTTTTACGTTTTATTTCTGCTTCTATTAAACGTTTAATGGCAATTTGTAATTCTTCAGCATCCCGTTTTTTCTTTTCTAATTGAGTTTTTAATTCTTTTTCTTGCTGTTGAAGTTCATTTAATACAATTTCCTGTTGACGTTTTTCTCCGTCTAATTGGCTTTTTTCTTTTTGTTCGTTACCTAATAATTCATTTTTGTTATGTCTTTGTGATTCAAGGTTTTTTAATTTATCATTTAAAATAGTTTGCATCACAAGAATTTCGTTTGCTTGTTTTTTTCGAAAGGCGGCATATTGTTGGAAATACTTAACCCGCATATATGCCTGATTAAAATTACCTGCCGAGAATAAAAACATGATTTTTGTATAAGAATCCTGATTACGCTGGGCAAAATAAATCATTTTCGCATATTCAGATTTTAATTTTTTCAAACTTTCGTACAGATAATTTATTTCAGTTACATTATCTTTGATGACTGTATTAATTTCTGTCAGTTCGTTGTTAATTGTACTGATTAGCTCTTCTCGAACCTTAATTTTTGTATTGATGACAACAATTGTATTTATTTGTGATTTTTTTATAGCTTTTGTTTGGCTTAATTGAGAATTCAGTTGTTTGATATCATCATTCAACTTGTTTTTTTTTGTGAGTAAGTCTTTTTGTGATACAGTAACTTTTGACTGAGAATAAACTGAGTATGAACCAAAAATCAAAAAGAGAATAGAACCTATAAAAAGGCTAAGGTTTTTCTTTTTTAATGAGGATGGATTCATAATTTTTCGGTATGGTCAATGATAGTTTTTGAGGCTGATTTATATCTATGCGAACATAGTTAATTTTGAGGTCTATTTTCTTCTCTGCTTTTATCTCAATATTAACATAATGTGGTGCAAAAACTGAATCGGGTTCTAAAAATCGGTCGTATTTAGCGTAAAAACTACGATTTGTTTCAATATCTTGAAATTCATTGGTGATAATTTTAAAATTTTCTGGATTTAAGCGCATGGTTTGTAATGATTTTTTCAGTGAATCCTGACCAGAAGTAATACGTCTAAGTTTCCTTCTTCTGACGGTACTAAGGAGGTATTGACAGTTTTCTCTATCAATGATTGGTTTCATTTTAGCATCGTCGTCATCAAAATTAGCACTATTTCCAAAAAGAGAGGCTTGAATTATTTCAAAGTCTAAATCGGCATTTAATAATTGGTTGATATAATTAAAATCTCCATTAAAGTATTGCCTTTTTATGTATATAATCATCTTCACCGAGTCTTTGGTGATGAGAAGTTTGGCAATATCTAATAAACCTGCTGCTTGAATTGATATCCATATAGCGCTATCACGTTTAGCCTTAACTCTTACATCTAATGAATGCGATTCGCCGTCAATAAAAATTTCCGTATTCGCTTTAGCAGTTAACCAAGTAAAATTTAATTCGTTTTCTTTAATATGCTTGGATAGAGATTTGGCTGTTTTAAATAATAAGTGACATCTACCCAATGTGTCTTCTATTTTAATAGGTTCAGTTTGAGTTATATGTTTCTTTGTTTTGCATGAAAATAGACCTAACAGAATAAAAGAGGAAAATAAAATGCTTAAAGAGATGCGTTGTCTTTTATTCATACAGCTTTTTGTCTTGTAGTTTTTTATCTAAAAAGTCCGATCCATTACCAGTCATCTTGGCTTCTTTCCATTTCAGAAATGCTTCTTCTTTTTTATCTAATTTAAATAAAACATCGCCATAATGTTCTAACAAAACAGCGTTTTTGTTTCCCATCTTAGAAGCTCTTGAAAGCCATTGTTCCGCTTCTTCATATTTTTTAAGTTGGTATAATATCCATCCATACGTGTCTATATATGAACGGTTATTTGGAACTAATTCATTACTACGTCTTGAAAATTTTTCGGCTTTTTCGAGTTTGTCTTTTCTTAAAGATAAATAGTAGGCATAATTATTTAGGATAGTGGCATTGTCTGGATCAACTTTTAGAGCTTCATCAAACGCTTTATCTGATTTTTCATAAGCCATGATAGCATTATACGCGTTTCCTAAATTAGAATAATATTCCAATATAAGTGGTTTATTATCAGTAACATAGTCAATTCCAGCTTCTAATGATTGCGCCGCTATTTCATATTTTTTGAGTTGAATATTAGCAAATCCATTGAAAAAATAGGGCATTGCGTTATTCGGAAATAATTCCATTGCCTCAGCACTATGAATATTTAACAAAGAGAAATCGTTTAACTGCGACTCAATAAACATGAGTTGATTCCAAACAAAAAAACGGCTCTTATCAATGGCAATGGATTTTAAGTATGCTTCTTTAGCTTCTGTAAGTTTTTTTTCTTTGAATAAAAAATCACCGTAAATACTAAAAGCATCTGCCGAAGAGGGGTGAAGTTTGAGAACGATATCACAAAGCTCAAAAGCTTGCTCTTTGTAATGAGTATCCATTTCTATTAATCCTTGATAGGATAAGAGAATTTTGATTTTTGTTTCAACTTCTAATTCAGGATTTTCAAAAGCTAATTTTATCTCTTTGTAAAAATTAATTTTATCTTGTTTAATTTTATAATAGTCGGCTAATGCCAAATGAATCATTGGATTTTTAGGATCTACATTTAAAATTGTCGTGTAGCATTCAAAAGCTTTGTCTATTTGGTTGATTTCTTGATAAAATTCTGCCAAGTATGTATAATATCTGCCTTCTCTAGGATTTGATTGTATCAGTTTTTTTAATTCTATTTCAACCTCCTGGTTTTTTTTCAATTCTTTAAGCAATTTTACTTTATTAAGTGTAAAATTTTCATTTTGTCCGAATTGCTTTTCTAATTCTTCGTATACTTTATAAGCTTTTTCATAATTTCCATTATACATGTACTCTGATGCTAATCCCTCAAAATACTCTGGATGGTTTGGGTAATTTTTTGTGAGTTTCAGATACTCCTCAGCAGCTTGAGAAAATAGGTTACTATTATGAAGGCATTCAATATATAATAATTGATACCATTCATTTTTTGGTTCATTTTTAGCACATTCTTTAGCAAATTTTATGGCCAAATCATAAGCACCATTGTATCGGTAAAGGTTACCTAATTCATATTTGACAGCAGAAGAAGATGGATCTATTTTTAAACATTGTTTAAATAAATTTTCAGCAATTTCAATGTTGCCTTTCATTCGCTCTTTACATGCGTCAATAAAGTAGTAGGTAAATTTTGTTTGATCTTGTTCAGAAATCGTATTTGATTTCTTTTGAGAATGAATAGGAACATTTGATGATGTTTTTGTGGATTTACAAGATGCAACAAAAACAATCAACAAAAGTAAGATGATGTTATATGAAAGAATATTTTTCTTAACTTTCAATAGTAGTATTTTCTTATTTATAGAGATAGTGTTGTATAATCACTCATGCTGACATCTAAAAATTTCCCTCTAACTTCAGCGCCTTCACCAATCATACTATTGCAAATTACACTATTACTTAACTTAACATTGGATTGAATAATACTGTTTTTTATGACACCGTCATTAACAGTAGTATTAGATCCAAGAGAAACGTGTGGGCCTACAATTGAATTTTTGATAATAACATTATCTCCAATAAAACAAGGTTCAATGATAACGCTGTTTTCCGTTTTGATATTTTGGCCTTTGAGAAATGCTTTATTTTTATCAAATTCTAGTATGCGTTGGTTGGTGTAAACAGTAGCATCTTTATTTCCACAATCCAACCATTCTGTTACTGTGCCCGGAGTAAAGTGAAGCCCTTTTTGCTTCATGTTTTCAAGAGCATTAGTCAACTGATATTCTCCTTTTTCTGTGATATGGTTATCTAATAAATGTTGTAATTCTTTCTTGAGATTATCGCCATCTTTAAAATAGTAAATACCTATGATGGCTAAATTGCTGACAAAGGTTTGAGGTTTTTCAATAAAATCAGTTATTATTCCCGAATCATTTAGTTTTACAACCCCAAATTGTCGAGGGTCTTCAATACTTTGCACCCAAATAACACCTTCCTGATTCGTATCCATCACAAAATCAGCTTTAAATAAAGTATCCGCAAATGCTACTACCGTTTTACCTGAGATACTTTCTTTGGCACACATAATAGCATGTGCAGTTCCAAGGGCTTTTTCCTGATAATAGATAGATCCTTTGGCTCCATGATTTGCAGCAATATTTATTAGATGGTCTTCTACTTCTTTTCCAAAATCAGGTCCAATAACATAGGCTATTTCATCTATTTTTTCTCCACAAACCTTGGTAATATCTTCAACAAGTCTTTGTACAATTGGTTTTCCGGCAACATTTATTAATGGCTTAGGAACAGTAAGGGTATGAGGACGCATTCTTTTCCCTTTTCCTGCCATTGGTATAATAATTTTCATGAGTTTAAGAATTCACTAAAAAAATGTAAACAAATATAATATTAAAATAATGAGAATGACTTCTTGTATAATTATGTAGCTGTTAAATAACTAAAAAGCTTTATAAACAACCAGTTCTGCCACCATCAACCGGTAAATTCACCCCATTAATATAGGAGGCTGCTGGAGAAGCTAAAAAAGCAACTGCATTGGCTATTTCTGTGGCATCCGCAAAACGGCCCATTGGAATTTCTGAAATCATTTCGTTAGAAACTGATTCTATGGCGTGTCCGGTTTTGGATGATTTATTTTCAATAATAGCTTGCAAACGCTGGGTAGAGGTAGCTCCAGGTAATACATTATTAACCGTAATATTGAATTTTCCTAATTCATTAGCTAAGGTTTTGCTCCAATTAGCCACTGCAGCCCTTATGGTGTTTGAAACACCAAGGTTAGGTAATGGTTGTTTAACTGAGGTAGAAATAATATTAATAATTCGACCGTATTTAGCAATTTTCATTCCCTCAATGCAAGCCTGTGCTAAAATATGATTACAAATTAGGTGATTGTTAAAGGCCGATAAAAAATCATCCGTTTTTGCACTATGAACAGGGCCTGCAGGTGGGCCTCCTGTATTGTTTACTAAAATATTAACAATTGGTTGACGTTGTAAATAGGCTTCAACTATTTGTTTTAATTCAGATGGTTTACTGAAATCAACACACAAATAAGAGTGTAATTGACCAGCATTTGTACTCAATTCTTGTTTAGTGGCTTTTAATGCCTCTTCATTACGAGCTATGAGTGTAACATTGGCACCTAAAGCCGCTAATTCTAATGCGATAGCCTTACCGATACCTTGAGTGCTCCCGCAAACAATGGCTTGTTTATGTCTTAAATCTAAATTCATGTTTTTTATTTTCGTTTCAAAGCAAAAAAATCTTTTAATAATCTTGAACAATTATCTTCTAGTATTCCTTTCGTTACTAATGTTTTAGGATGTAATACGTGTTGATTAATTTTGGAATAGCCTTTTTTATCATCATGAGCACCATATACAATTTTCGTAATATGGCTCCATTGTAAGGCGCCTGCACACATTAAACAAGGTTCTAAGGTTACATATAGTGTGCAATTGGTCAAATATTTGCCACCAATATAATTCGCAGCTGCAGTAATGGCCTGCATTTCAGCGTGTGCTGTAACATCGTTTAATCGCTCGGTGTAATTATGTGCTCTGGCTATGATTTGATTATTAGCAACAATGACGGCACCAACAGGAACTTCATCTGCCTGAAAAGCTTTTTGGGCTTCTTTCAAGGCTTCGTTCATAAAATACTCGTCAGTGTATAATTCCATGTTGCTAGTCAATCAAATTCGATTAATGGCTTTTTTATGGTTTCTGTTAATAAATAATCTAAACTATAATATACTTAATGATGCATTTAATCGGGCTATAACTTCCTCTTTTCCAAGTAAAGCGAGTAAATCAAATAATTGCGCTCCTCCAGCCACGCCAGTTGTTAGTACACGCAATACCTGCATATCTAGTTTCCCAATTTCGGTTTGAGCTGTTTGAAAACAATCGTGCAACGTTTGAGAATCCCAATTGGAAATGGATTCGAATTTGACTGCCAATTTGGTAAACAGTTCTTTCGATTCATGATTCCATTTTTTTGTCATCACTTTTTCGTCATAACTATTGGGTGATATAAAAAAGTAGGAACCTAAATCAAAAAATTCTGTGATAAAATGCGCTTTTTCTTTAATCAACCTGCAAAATTCTACTACAAATGCTTTTTCTTTGTGAATGCCTTTAGCTTCAAGTAAAGGAATAACCGCATCAGCTAATTGCTCATCAGTTTTCATTCGTAAATATTGTTGGTTAAACCATTTGGTTTTTTCGGGATCAAATTTTGCCCCTGATTTATTAACGCGTTCAAACGAAAAATTGGAAATTAATTCTTCTTTGCTCATGATTTCACGATTATCGCCTGGATTCCATCCTAATAATGCTAACATGTTTATAAAGGCATCAGGGGTAAATCCAGATTCTCTGTATCCTACATATTTTTCACCTGTACGTTCATCAAACCAATCTAAGGGAAACATTGGTAAGCCGGATTTATCACGTTTAGATAATTTTCCATTTCCATCTGGTTTTAAAATTAATGGTAGATGCGCTAATTTCGGCATATCATGTTCTAATCCTAAATATCGATAAATTAAAATATGAGAGGGAGCACTTGGTAACCATTCTTCTCCTCTTACAGCATGTGATATTTTCATTTCAATATCATCTACTATGTGCGCCAAGTGATAGGTTGGCATACCATCAGATTTTAATAATACTTTGTCGTCTACTTGACTTGAATTCACAGTAACCCAGCCACGAATAATATCGTGAAACCTAATTTCTTCATTACGAGGAACTTTTAATCTTACGACGTATGGCAACCCACTTTCGATGAGTTTTTTAACCTCATTTTCAGGTAAGGTTAATGAGTTTCGCATATTTTGACGGGTAACTGCATTATATTGCGGAGCGACTACTTTAGCAGCTTCTAATCGTTTTCGCATTTCATCCAATTCTTCCGAAGTGTCAAAAGCGATGTATGCATGACCCGATGCTAATAATTGATCAGCATATTTTTTGTAAATGCCTAATTCTTTTCTTTCGCTCTGACGGTATGGGGCATAAGGACCATCTCCAAAACCAACACCCTCATTAGGTTCTATACCACACCATTTTAATGAATTTATAATATACTCTTCTGCACCGTTCACATAACGTGTCTGATCTGTATCTTCAATACGAAGAACGAAATCTCCTCCGTGTTTTTTAGCAAATAAATAACTAAATAGGGCAGTACGAACGCCACCCATGTGCAAACCGCCAGTTGGACTTGGCGCAAAACGTAAACGAACTCTTTTTTCCATAGTCGATAAATATACTAATTAACCTAAAAATAATGCAAGTTAACTTTTGTATTTTTATCAAGACAAATGTCAATAAGGCGAATTAACCTGTAATTTTAATGGAAGTTTTTTCTTTTAAAAAATCTAAAACGGTTTCCTCAATTTTATCTGCTGAAAACCCACATTCTTGGTATAATTCTATAGGTTCACCGTGATCAATAAATTGATCTGGTATTCCTAAACGCTTTACTTGAGCATGATAGCCGTTTTCGGACATGAATTCTAATATGGCACTACCAGCACCTCCAAGAATAGTTCCATCTTCTACGGTAATAATTTTTTTATAACGTGTAAAAACTTCATGTAACATTTCCTCATCCAATGGTTTAGCAAAACGTAAATCATAATGAGCCGGCGTTATTCCTTCGGTTGCTAATTTTTCAATGGCCCTAGTTACAAAATTACCCGGATGACCTAATGATAAAATGGCAATATGTTTACCATCTTTTAATTTCCTGCCTTTTCCAATTTCAAGTTTTTTGAACGGCGTTTTCCAATTAACCATAACGCCGTTTCCGCGAGGATAACGAATACTGAATGTGCCTTTTACTTCTTCTAATTGAGCAGTATACATTAAATTACGTAACTCTTCTTCGTTCATTGGAGCACTGACGATCATATTTGGAATGCAACGGAAATATGCTATATCAAAAGCTCCGTGATGAGTGGGGCCATCTGCTCCAGCAATTCCTCCTCTATCCAAGCATAATACTACTTTTAGGTTTTGCAGTGCAACGTCATGAATAACCTGATCATACGCTCGTTGCATAAATGAGGAGTAAATATTGCAAAATGGAATTAATCCCTGAGTTGCTAAGCCTGCACTAAAGGTTACAGCATGCTGTTCGGCAATACCTACATCAAATGCTCTATGTGGCATAGCTTTCATCATAATATTTAACGAACAACCACTTGGCATAGCGGGTGTAATACCCATAATTTTTTCATTTATTTCTGCCAATTCTACAATGGTATGACCAAATACATCTTGATATTTTGGTGGTTGTGGTTCTTTTGGTACCACCTTGATGATTTCTCCGGTATTTTTATTGAATAAACCTGGCGAATGCCAAACGGTTTCATTTCCTTCTTCCGAAAATTTATAACCCTTACCTTTTTTGGTTAGTACATGTAAAATTTTAGGGCCTGGAATATCTTTCAAATCAGCCATTATTTTAGTCAAACGAACCACATCGTGACCATCAACTGGACCGAAATAACGAAATTTTAATGATTCAAATAAGTTGCTTTGTTTAAGTAGAGATGTTTTAACCGCATTTTCTAACTTACTGGCAATTTCCTGAGCGTTGGGTCCAAATTTGCTTATTTTTCCTAATAAATCCCAAACCTTATCTTTGGTTTTATTATAGGTATGTGATGTCGTGATATCTGTTAAATAGTCTCTTAAAGCACCAACATTAGGGTCGATACTCATACAGTTATCATTTAATATCACTAACAAATTACTGTTGGATATGCCTGCATGATTTAAAGCCTCAAATGCTTGTCCGGCAGTCATAGAACCATCGCCAATAACAGCTATATGTTGTTTGTCTTTTAATCCTTTATATTGACTGGCAACAGCCATACCCAAAGCACCACCAATAGACGTAGAAGAGTGACCAACGCCAAATGTGTCGTATTCACTTTCTGACCGCTTTGGAAAACCGCTAATGCCTTTATAAATTCTGTTGGTGTGAAATACATCGCGACGGCCGGTTATAATTTTATGACCATAAGCTTGGTGACCAACATCCCAAACTAATTGATCGTATGGTGTATTGAATATATAGTGCAGTGCGGTAGTTAATTCTACAACACCCAATGATGCACCAAAATGCCCTCCTTTAACAGAAACGATATCGATGATAAATTGTCGTAATTCCGAACAAAATTGTTCTAATTCATCTTCTTTCAATTTTTTTAAGTCGGCAGGAGAATTTACCTTTGCCAATAATTCACCAGGGATAACGCCTGAACCTTTAACAATTTCCATCACAACAAAGATAAGCTAATTTATTAATAGCAAAAAAACGGTTTTTTAAACCATTCGAGTGTTAATTGTTGAAACAAAATTTAAAACAAATAGTTTACTTGTTGATAGTTTATGTGATATTTCAATTCCAAATATCCAAATATATTCTTATTGAACCATAAGGTTATTTATTGTTTCATCAAATCTTAAAATTGTTAAAATCTTGTGAATTAATTAAATAAATACCAAAATAATAGTTAGATTTTTCAGGTTTTTTTGTATAATATTGCAATAATGAAAATTTTCAAATTACATACTATCATTTTTTTGCTTTTTGCCTTCCTGGTAAGCACACCTATGGTTTCTCAGGTTAGGGGCGGAAGAAAAAAAGAACATCGTAATCAGCGAGGTGGTGGTATGAAATTGTTTGGACCAAAAAGTAGGGGAAATGCTAACGCTTTTGCCAATAGAGGTAGAAATAAAAGTTTTTTAGCCAAAGTTTTTGGTCGCAAACCTAAAACTGGTTGGGTTTATAAGAAAACAAATCCTGGTTTGAAACAAACAAGAGAACAGGCTCAGCTATTTAGTCGTAATAGAACAAAAGCTAAGCGTTTTAATGACCGAGTTCTTGCTCAACAAAACAGGAAGAGAACTGCAAATCGGGTGAGGGGTAGCTCAAGTTTTGGTAAACGTCGCTAATAAATAATTTTTTAAACTTCATATTTAATCCTGCCTAATTAGGCAGGATTTTTTATTTTTACGTTTTATTCAAAATTATGAACGTATTATTATTAGGATCAGGTGGCAGAGAACATGCTTTTGCCTGGAAATTAGCCCAAAGTAAACATTTGGAACATTTATATATAGCTCCTGGAAATGCCGGTACGGCAAATTGTGGTACAAATGTACCCATATCAGCGACAGATTTTGATGCCATTAAAAACTTGGTATGGGAAAAGAATATTGATTTGGTATTAGTTGGTCCTGAAGATCCTCTTGTAAAAGGGATTCATGATTATTTTTTGCAAGATGATGTATTAAAAGAAATACCTGTCATTGGCCCTAAAAAAGATGGCGCTCAATTAGAAGGAAGCAAAGATTTTAGTAAACAATTTATGTTTAGGCATGGTATCCCAACGGCTAAATACAAAAGCTTTACAAAAGATACGATACAAGAAGGATTTGATTTTATTGATAGTTTAACTCCTCCCTATGTTTTAAAAGCCGATGGATTGGCCGCAGGAAAAGGCGTGTTAATTTTAAATGATTCTCAAATTGCCAAAGAAGAGCTACAAAACATGATTTTGAATGCTAAATTTGGACAGGCTGGTAATACGGTAGTTATAGAAGAATTTTTGAAAGGGATTGAATTATCAGTATTTGTATTAACGGATGGAAAATCTTATAAAATATTACCGGCGGCAAAAGATTACAAGCGTATTGGTGTTGGTGATACTGGATTAAATACAGGCGGCATGGGAGCTGTTAGTCCGGTGCCATTTGCCAATGATGCCTTTATAAAAAAGGTAGAAGAAAAAATTGTGAAGCCTACCATAGATGGGTTAGTGAAAGACGGAATAGATTATCGAGGATTTATTTTTATAGGTTTAATGAATTGTGATGGAGAACCAAGTGTTATAGAGTATAATTGTAGAATGGGAGATCCTGAAACAGAAGTTGTGATTCCACGTATCGAATCAGATTTATTAGACTTATTGGAAGGAGTAGCAACTCAAACGTTACATCAAAAACAATGTATTATAAGCCCAGAGCTTGCAACAACTGTTGTACTTGTTTCGGGAGGTTATCCGGAGGAATATGAAAAAAATAAAATAGTTTCTGGATTACAACATATATCAACGGATAGTCTTATATTTCATTCAGGTACATCTTTAAAAAATCAAGATGTAGTTACAAATGGTGGACGGGTATTTGCGATTACATCTTTTGGAAAAACTATAGAGGAAGCCGTTTCAAAAAGTTTTAAAACAGCTGATTCAATTGATTATGATAAAAAATATTATCGTAATGATATTGGTAAAGATTTAATGAATTGGGATAAATAATATGTGTAGTAGCATATAAATTGAAAAGGCTTTCTATTTTAGAAAGCCTTTTTGTTTTTTTCGATATTATGAATAAAATGCTATGACTTATTTCAAGATGAAATATCCATTTTGATTTTTTTGTTTTTGATTTTTTGATTTTTGATGGTATTTAATGTGTTAATTATTTTATCTGCTTTAATGGCAATGTAAGCCGAATAATCTAAAACTTCTATTTTGCCTAAATCTTCCTTTTGCAATTGCCCTTTTTGCAGTAGCATTCCCACAATATCCATTTTATTAATCTTATCTTTTTTTCCTCCACCTATGTATAAAGTTTTCCAGAGGCTGGGAGTTGGAATAATAAATTTATCTGGCAGTATTTCTTTTTCTGGAGTATCTTTTAAAAATGATGGCAAAACATCATTTTTATCTAATAGAAAATAAACTGTTCCTTGAGATTTCATTCTAGCCGTTCTTCCATTTCGATGTATCATCACATCTTCTGTCATGGGTAATTGATAATGAATAACAGTATCGATTTCCGGAATGTCTAACCCTCTCGCTGCCAAATCGGTAGTGATTAATAATTTGATACTGCCATTGCGCAATTTGATTAAGGTTTTTTCTCTATCAATTTGTTCTAATCCACCATGATAATAACCATGGTCGATTTTAAAAAAATGTAACTGTTCTGAGATTCTATTTACAGCCTCTCTATGATTACAAAATACAATGGCTGATTGAGCATTAATTTTTCCTAATAATAACATCAAGGCTTCTAATTTATCATCATCTTTTACATTTACTGATTTGATTGTTAAAAACGCATCTAGCTGATGAGATTCTTTTGTATAGTTTAGCTGTACGTTATTTTGCAAACCCACAAAAGTTGGAATTTCCTCCAATTGAGTAGCTGAGGTGAGAATACGTTTTTTTAAGTTCACACATTGTTGAATGATGAACTCCATTTCGTGTTTAAAACCAAATTCTAAGGATTTATCAAATTCATCAAGAATGAGCATATGAATAGTATGCGCGTTTATGTTTTTAGCTCTTAAATGATGAGCTATTCTTCCTGGTGTTCCCACTAAAATAGTTGGAGGTTGCAAAAAATTATGTTCCTCTGTTTTTACAGAATGCCCTCCATAGCAAGCGTTGATTTTAAACGCAGTTCCCATTTTTTTAAATACTTGTTCTATTTGAATGGCTAGTTCTCTGGATGGTACTACAATTAAAATTTGAATTTGATAAGGTTTGTCATGTAATAACTGAAGAATAGGTAATAAAAATGCTAATGTTTTACCGGATCCTGTGGGGGAAATCAAGACAACATCATTCGGCTTTGGAATGGCTTCCATTGCAGCTTTCTGCATATCATTAAGTTGAGTAATATTAAAATGAGAGAGGATGGTATGGTAGTTCATTAATGCTTTAATTTAGATGGGGATAAATATTAAATTGGTATTAATTATAAATATCTGAATTATAATATAAAAAAAACAGGCTGTATGATATGCCAGCCTGTTTAAGAAAAATAGTTTGCTTTATTGTTGCTTAATTATTTTATGAATGAATTGTTTTTTGTTCGAAATGATCTTTACTAGATAAACACCATCCGAATAATCTTTCATATTAATAAATGTATTTTCATGATTGATTTGTTCTTGCATGATTAATTTACCAAGGCCATCATACAACTGAACAATTGCGTGAGTTATTAAAGCGGTAGGTGCCGTAATCTTTAAGTTATCACTTACTGGATTTGGATAAATAGAAATAGCGTCAGTAGCAAGTTGTTCTATACTTGTACATAAATTCACTACAACTGTCTGGTTAGCGATTGCAGAACAATTATTATTATCTGAATAATTATAACTTAGGGTAAAAGTCCCGGCTCCCGAAACAGATGGATCAAAATTTGACCCAATAATACCCGTACCCACATAAATTCCTCCTAAAGGACTACCATTTAATGAGACACTTGGTGAATTTATGCATAAAGGATTAGCTATAGAGGCTAATGTTACTGAAGGTAAATTGTTTACATTAACCGTTTTAGTGGTAGAATTTTTACATCCGTTGGCATCAGTCCCGGTTACCGAATAAGTAGCGGCAACGGAAGGTGTAAAAGGTGTTGCATTTGTTACACCATTTGACCAAGTATAAGTACTAGCCCCACTGGCATTTAAGATTACTGGATTTCCTAAGCAAACTGCCGAACTGCTTGCGCTGGCTGTTATAGTGGGTAAATTGTTAACATTAACTGTTTTAGTAGTAGAATTTTTACATCCGTTGGCATCAGTTCCGGTTACCGAATAAGTAGTTGCCACGGAAGGTGTAAAAGGTGTTCCATTTGTTATACCATTTGACCAAGTATAAGTACTAGCCCCACTGGCAGTTAAGGTTACAGCATTGCCTAAGCAAACTGCCGAACTGCTTGCGTTAACTGTTATCGTAGGCAAATTGTTAACATTAACTGTTTTAGTGGTCGATTTT
>CAMAPT010000024.1 GCA_945860225.1 Chitinophaga pinensis
GCTGCAGCAGTCGTATTTAAAGTTACCGTATTACTGAATGCAGGGTTGCTACAATCTAAACCAGTACCAAAAGCTTTACGTCTGATGTAAACCGGATAAGAAGTGATGACACCACTTGGAATAGATAAGGTAGGAGTATTTGAAGCAGAACCAAAAGTTAAAATGGTTGCAAAATTTGGAGTGTATGAATATTCGAATTGGTATTTATTAGTTGGTACATAAATATTCACATTATTACCTGTAATAGCATTCGGCGTTAAACATCCATTTTCAACTGGAGTGATTGTACCAGCAACTGCTGATGGTTTGACATAGAAATTACCACCAATACTACCCAAGGTTTGACATCCATACATGTTGAGGGTATATTTAGCGTATATGTTGTTTGGTCCAACACTTAATATGCTATTATCCATAAACGAGAATGGAATATTGAACATATTACTAGACTTTAAGGTACCGGTAAAAGTATAAGTCAATGCACTAGGACCTGTATAAGCCTGCAGCGGAGTGGTTGAACTATTGATAAAAAATTCGAAGGTAATTGAATTCACCGTAGCAGCTTGACTAGCCATTTCGGGATCAAAATTATAGTTATCTGATATAGCATCCCAAACATTTTGAACTGTAAATGTTACAACAGTATTCCCGCACAAATCCTGATTAGGAATAGTTCCTTGTACATTATGTTTTTTAAATGAAGTTACGATGAAGGTATCACTCGGAATCCAAGTATCTTGTTTACAATAAGGATCACTGTATTTAGCTACTCTTCTCACCATTGTACCAAGGAAATTGGATGAAGGGTAAACGTTTAGAGTCATACTTGGTGTGTTGACACCTGAGAAATCAGTCCAATTACCCCATAAATTATGTTGCCATTTGTATTCTGCTGTTAAAGAAGGTGTCCAACAAGGTGCTGTTAAATTCAAGGTCGCTTGATCACAATACTGCACATATTTATCTGGAGAAACCGTTTTAGTACCAATAACAGTTGCAGGAGCAATGAAGCTACCTGATTTTCCGTTACAAGGATTTACTTTACTTAAAAATCCTTGGAAAACGGTCACTGTATCTTCAATTGTTTGACACAAAGTTTGGTATTTAATTTTAAAGGATCTACTTGCACTCGGAGGATTTGCTGTTTCAGGAGATTTACATAAACTTAAAACCGGGTATAGAACATTTCCAGCAACAGATGACAAATACTGATAAATATTGTTATAAGAACCGGAAGAAACCCAGCTAGCTGTATTCGATGGAGTATTGCTTGCTTGAATAGAAAGATTAAATACACTACCGCTGTTAAAATAGGAACCACCATTTTGAGAAGTGCCGATTTTATAGGCTATTGGCAATGGAACACTCGCACAGCTTGATGGTAAATTTGGTAAACAAGAAATATCATAATTTTTCAAATTAAAGTCAATATCCCTATAAGTTCCAGGCATACATCCACCCGTTGCGAAATAGGCATAACTATGCATGTAACCGGGAGTAGAAGCATCATTAGTTTTTGCAAAAAACGTAATAGTGATGGTTGGAGAAGCACATACAAATTCAGAAAAATCTAATTCTTTAACCTGCCAGCTCGTCATTTTTTCAAACGTCAAAACTCCAATTGATTGTTCTGTAAAAGCACCTGTGAAATTTGTACCTCCAGAAATAACATTATTGAAATTAAAATCATTACTGTTGTACATATTATGGTTTACTCCTTGACTAGTCATTCCATTCAAACCACTAAATTGGTAATTACAAACAAATCCAAATCCAGTTTTTACTCCAGAAGTCTGTTTATTAACAAAATTCCAAGGGTATATATCAGTTAAGCCAACATTTTTTTCTCTCATCCCTAAATAATATACTTTGAATTTAGAGTTAGCGGCTGTCGGACAAAATGTATAAGTCACGTAACAAGCTGTTCCTGCCGGACGAGTTTCTGTTGCATTTATAATTCTACCCACACGCATCGCATTAGTTACACCCGCTGGTAAAGTTAGGCTACCGAAATTAGGATCAGTTGCAAAAGAAGCGGCATTAACCATAGCAAAAGGGCTAGTGCTAGCTGTATTATTAACTACAGTGTTAGAATGCACCGTTAGAGTTGTTGCAGGGAATGCAAATAAAGATCCATTTCTAGACCATCCACCTTCATATTGTACACGAGTCCAATTTTGACTCCAGCCTTGGCTCATGTCAATGTTAGGATGACAACTTGAAGCAGCAGGAGGCGCAGGCAATACTTGAATATCAATCGTATCCGATTGTGTACAAGCAGTATTAGAAGCGATTCCTTTTAAAATAATACGGTAATTACCCGCAGCTGTAAAAGTCATAGCACTTGAAGTACCTGAATAAATCGTGGTATTATTGGCTAAATTAATTAATTTCCATTGTTGCGTTGGATAAGCCGATGCGCAACTATTACCGGTAAATGTTTGAGAAACTGAAGCACCACTTAAAATTAAAGTATTTGGCAATACTGTTCCATTAACGGTAGATGTAGGTGCTGAAATTGACATGGTACAAGTAACTACACACGCCGCATTACACACATTAGAATTTAATAATGAATTTCTTGGGCCTACAAATTTATCAATCATGAAACGCATACGTTTGATTTGACCATCTGTAAATTTGTACTGACAATTCCAACTTCCGTAATCCATGTAATTATCAGTTAAATCGTTCACATCAGTTGCTGGCTTAGTATTATCATGAATAGCTGATAAAGCATCTGATGAACACGTGTTCATGGTTGTAGAACAAGTTGCGATAGGTGACTGACTGAAATCTGGAGGTGTATCACACACCATATCTCCGTCAAATAAACAGTTATTGTTATCACAAGAACAAGCCTGGAATAAAGGATCACAAATACCGAATGTATGAAACATTCCTAAGTAATGTCCCATCTCATGAGTTAACACGGTTGTGTTGTAAGCTAAATCATTAGGAGCAGGTGCAGGTAATAACCATTTTGCTTCAATATAAATCCCATCAAATGCACTTCCGTGAGCAGATGGCATGAAAGCAAACCCAGCAACCGGATCAGCAATATCTTCTACTACATAAATATTGATGTATTTATCTGTTGGATAATTTGAAGTTGATTGAACAACATTACTCAAGGTGTTAATTTGACCTTGATTTGAATTACTTAAAGATGTAGTTAAAGGATTTGAATACGTTGTGGTAGCAATAGTTTGACCAAAATTATTAATCTTGGCTTGGCAAAACTGAATATAAGTGTTATTACCAGCTAATTTAGTTCCAACAGCTTGTCCAGCAAAAATGCTGTTTAATGTAGTTATTACGCTAGTTGTAATTGCAGAGGAAGATGCAACTTGTTGAACCGTGGGTGAACTTCCATTTACCATAAAGTGAAATACCACTGGTAACGTTACGTTATCGTACACTGCAGTTGTTCCAGATGTTCTAGCACGGTTATAAAACGGGTTGTGCTTTATAGCCCAATCTTGCCATTTTACATTCATATCATCGAATTTTTTCTTATACAACTGATCGCCGTTGTATAAATTACGATGAAGAACATCGGTAGCGCAATAGTGCGCCTTTTCTCCGGAAACACTTTTATCCTTAGATAAAGCTTTTCCAAAAATTGAATTTTTCGGATTCAATTTAGATGGCCATGACAAACTTTGGCCGTACGACAGCTGGACTGCCATACAAATTGTTAAAAATAAAAAAACTAGTTTTTTCATGTTTTTAATTAAAATAATGCCTACTCTATCAAAGTTTTTCAGCTTCCACTTATCCTATAAAATCATAGGGCTACAAAATTCGACCATTTTTCAATGCTTTGTTTGTATAAAAAATTGTTTTTTTAGTAAGTCTGATTTATTTTTTAAACAAAAAATAAATCATTTGTTAAAAAATTAATCAAAAAAAAACACAGAATTTTGTAAAAATTTTGGAAATCAAATTTTTAGTAAAAACACGCATACAATAATTAATTCTGGCACTAAATTGAATCTTAATTTAACCCACATTAATATTGCTATAACAGAGAAATTTATTTATAAAAATCTTTTACTAATTTCTTGTTATATTTTGCAGTTACCCATTTTTGATAACATTCATTGAGCAACAATGAGTGTTTCCAATTTTTATCATTCGAACTGCTTTCTAACAATTTTTTCAATAATGCTGATTCTTTTTGGCTGGTAATATGCTTTACCCCAACTATTTTAATCAAAGTAGTAACAATTTTTTTCTCACAAGAATTTAAATGGAAGGAATAAGAATTACTTGAGAGCATTTTTTTTCCAAAAGAATTGACTAATCTATCATTTTTTAATTCAAAATGAACAATTAAATTCAACAGCTCTAGCCTAATATAAACTTTAGGATTGTCTTTCTCTTCAAAATCATTTAATGCATCGTTCAAATACTTTAACGCTTTATTAAACTCTCCTAAATATACTAGTGCCGTTGTGAAAACATAATAAAAATAGAGCATATGATATGGCTCAATTATTATATCCGATTTCAAAAATTCTTTTTCTATGAACTCACATTTATCTATCACTTTTGGAAAGTCGTTATTTAACAAATAGTATTCTAATTTATGAGAACTTGTGTGTATAAATATCCGGTAAGCCACTAAATCCTTATGCAAAAGGACTTTTTTCGTAAAATCTTTTAAACAATTAACATCATCAATAAAAGAATTATCATTAAGCTTTAATTTAACTCCTATTAATTTATTGTACGTCGTTAAATAATCTAAAGGATGTTCGATAGCATAAATTTTCGAAGAGTTTAAACTATCAATTAATTCCTGCAAATGAACTAGTTCTTTTTGGGGATTGTCAAACAAATAGTAATAATTTGCATAAGAAAGATGATAATAAATATTTGCGGAAAATGAAAGAACATATTGTTTATCCAATAATTCAGGCTGTTTAAAAATATCGTTTATCTTTTCCAAATCGACCTGCTTATTCCTTTGATCTACCTCATCTCGAATCAGATTGATTTGATAAAACAAATCTGCCATTTTTTTGACATTATTCAGTAATCGTAAATATTTATCAATTGATAAATTTATTTCATGTGCCTTATAAGACCCTAAAGAATATGCCCCACAATTTTTTTTCCAGTTTAACAACTCTATCATTAATTGAAAATTTTCGCATTCAATGGCTAATGCTTCATTTTTTTCAATCAATTTCATACATTCATCATACAAGCCTTTTCGAAGCAGAATTTCGATAGATAATAAAGACTCTTTTATTTTAAAATTCAAATTTTTAGCATGATAAAATTCGTTTAGACTTCTTAAAATAAGATGATAGAGATAATTTTTATCCGCTGAGATAAAATCAGTTTGAACGCCTTTTATTTTTAAATTTTTCTTTAAATCTTCGTCATTTTCTTGGTCTGCTTTTTCAAGCTCAGTGAATAGAATAACATATTTGTTTTGCGTTCCAATAGTATGCCTTTCTGAAAAAATTTTGAAATAACGTTTTTCAGACATATTTAACTTTTTTATAAGCACAAAAGCCGGACTGTTTTTCTTCATAAATACAAGAGAACCGATAAAATAAACATTAAAAATAATTACTAAATCGAAAGAAGTATATAATTATCTTTTTAAGAAATATGTGAAAAAGAAAAAATTAACGCTTAGTTTCTTGTTCGAAAGTAGATTCAGTGATGACTTCATCATCTCGGAAATAAGAAATACCTCCCCAATTAAATACTTTCTTTTGATAAACGTTTGCCATATTATTTTTTACAACAACCCGTTGAATAATTACCACACCATTCCCGGTAATGGTTTCTTCTGTGATACCTTGAGGATACTTAGCAAGTAATGATTTTTGTCTTTGATTAATTTCACTGGCTATATATTCGTCAGATTTCATTATTTTTTCAATTTCAATCAAACGCCCTTTTGCGTAAGCATCTCCAACTTTTGAAATTAAAGCTTCTTCATAATTTTTTTTAGCTTCAGCATACCGTTGTGAACTAAATAATTGATCTGCTTTAATAATTAGCTGATTATACCTTTCAATTGCCAATTTTCTTGCAGCTGCTGCCTTTTCAGCGGCTAATTTTTTAGCAGCTGCGATGCGTTCTGCTTCTGCCTTAGCTTTTTCAGCAGCCAAGCGCTCTGCTTCTATTCTTGCTTTCTCTGCTGAGATACGTTCTGCTTCTACCTTAGCTTTTTCAGCCGCGATGCGCTCTGCTTCAGCCTTTGCTTTCTCTGCGGCAATACGATCAGCCTCTGCTTTCTCAGCCGCTAATTTTTCAGCAGCAATACGCTCTGCCTCTATTCTAGCTTTCTCTGCTGTTATACGTTCTGCATCTATCCTTGCTTTCTCTGCTGCAATACGTTCTGCTTCAACCTTAGCTTTTTCTGCAGCTAAACGTTCTGCTTCAGCCTTTGCTTTCTCTTCAGCTAAACGTTCTGATTCTATTCTAGCTTTCTCTGTAGCAATACGTTCTGCTTCTATTTTAGCTTTCTCCGCAGCAATGCGCTCTGCTTCAGCTTTTGCTTTCTCAGCGGCAATGCGATCTGCTTCTATTTTAGCTTTCTCCGCAGCAATGCTATCTGCTTCAGCTTTTGCTTTCTCAGCGGCAATACGTTCTGCCGCAACTTTCTCTGCAGCTAATTTTTCAGCAACTATACGCTCTGCTTCAGCCTTTGCTTTCTCTGCTGCCAATCTATCTGCCTCAACTTTAGCTTTTTCGGCTGCAATTCGTTCTGCCTCTGCTTTTTCTGCCGCCAATCTCTCAGCAACTATACGCTCTGCTTCTATCCTTGCTTTCTCTGCGGCAATGCGTTCTGCTTCTATTTTAGCTTTTTCGGCTGCAATTCGTTGTGCCTCTGCTTTTTCTGCCACTAATTTCTCAGCCGCCAATCTATCTGCTTCTATTTTAGCTTTTTCAGCGGCTAAACGCTCTGCCTCTGCTTTCTCAGCCGCTAATTTCTCAGCTACCAATCTATCTGCCTCAACTTTAGCTTTCTCTGCAGCTAATTTTTCAGCCTCCAATAAATCTGCTTCTAATTTAGCTTTCTCTGCTGCGATTCTTTCTGCCTCTGCTTTTTCTGCGGCTAATCTCTCAGCAGCAATACGTTCTGCTTCAGCCTTTGCTTTTTCAGCGGCAAGACGCTCTGCCTCTGCTTTCTCAGCCGCTAATTTCTCAGCTACCAATCTATCTGCTTCAACTTTTTCTTTCTCTGCTGCGATGAGTTCTGCCTCTGCTTTTTCCGCTGCTATTTTCTCTGCAGCAATGCGCTCTGCTTCTGCCCTGGCATTTTCGACTGCAAGACGCTCTGCCTCTGCTTTCTCAGCCGCTAATTTCTCAGCTGCCAATCTATCTGCCTCAACTTTAGCTTTCTCTGCAGCGATACGTTCTGCCTCTGCTTTTTCAGCCGCTAATTTCTCAGCAGCGATGCGATCTGCTTCTGCCCTGGCTTTTTCAGCTGCAAGACGCTCTGCCTCTGCTTTTTCTGCCGCTAATTTCTCTGCGGTAGCCAATTTATCCGCTTCTGTTTTTTCTTTAATTGAATCAATTTTGGCTAACTGATCTTTTGGATAATTTTCATTTGGCTTTAATTGAGAGGCATTAGCATAATTGGAAATAGCCAAGTCGTAGTTTTTCTTTTGAAATGCTTTGTCCGCAGTTTTTACAGCCGCTTTATACTTTGCTTCCAATTCTTTAAGTTTAGCTCTAGCTAATTCTTCCTCTTCATGCAATTTTTCTAACGCTAGTAATATTTTTTTAAAATATTCCATATCGAAACCGAAATCATCTCTATCAGGCAAATACATGTATTTTTGAAGAGGTTGATTAAGAAGTGAGTAATCAATGCCTTCCATTTTTTCAAACAATGAAATATCTGCCTTGATTGGAGTAAAATCCTGAAATATTTTATCAATAGGAATACCTTTGGTAGAAATTTGAAATTTTTTAGCGGCAGTTTTAGGTGAAGTAACTAAAACCATGTACTCTGAATTAAATGGAAGATTGAATGAATAACGTCCCTTAGAATCTACTTCGTTCTGGAGATACAACTTTGAACCAATAAAAACCTCTACTTTTGCACCAGCCAAAGGCTTATCTTCCAAATTAGTGACCCGACCTTCAACATAAACATTGTAAGTTTCCATTTCATTTTGAGAAAAACAAACAGACCATCTGCACAATGAAAATATTAAAATGAAAAAAAGATATTTCATATATTGATAAGCAGTAATTTTGTATTAAGGGTTAAATTTAAAGAATTTATAATTAATAAGTCATATAATATGGTGTATAATTACAATTATCATACAAATTTTAGTTTTTGGGAGACTCAATCTTATTTCCAAAACATTGAACTTACAGTTATAGGAAGTGGGATTGTAGGGCTAAATGCTGCCATATCATTTAAAGAAAAACATAAAAAAGCTAAAGTGGTAGTCCTTGAAAGAGGTATTTTACCCAACGGAGCCAGTTCTAAAAATGCTGGGTTTGCTTGTTTTGGAAGTATCAGCGAACTATTATCTGATTTAAAAAAAAATGATGAAGACATTGTTTGGCAAACTCTTGAAATGAGGATACAAGGTTTAGAGCGACTTAGAAAACTGTTAGGAGATAAACATTTAGACTATAAAGAACTGGGTGGTTATGAAGTATTTAAAGAAAAAAAGCAATTTGATGAATGCGCTCATTACATAGATTTGTTTAACAAACAGGTGAAATCATACACAGGAATTAAAGAAACTTATGAAATTTGCAATCAAAACATTGAAACATTTCAATTTAAAAGTGTCAAAGGTTTAATTGTAAATAAAAAAGAAGGGCAAATCGATACAGGTAAGATGATTCAAAACCTCACCAAATTAGCCATAAAAAAGGGTGTTATTTTATTAAACTCAATTCATGTTTCAGAAATTAAAGATTTAGAGAATAAAGTGCATTTATCAACATCAATTGGTGATATTTACTCTAAAAACGTTATAGTTGCTACTAATGGATTTGCTGCCGAACTATTAAACATTCAAGATATTAAACCTGCTAGGGCTCAAGTTTTAGTAACCAAACCTATTCCCTCACTTCCTTTTAAAGGCACATTTCATTATGATGAAGGATTTTATTATTTCCGTAATATTGGAAACAGAATTTTATTGGGAGGAGGTAGAAATTTAGATTTTGAAACTGAGACCACCACCCATTTTGAATTAAATGAAACAATTCACTTTCAACTAAAAAAATTACTTGAAACAATGATTTTACCAAATATTCCTTTCGAAATCGAACAAAGATGGTGTGGTATTATGGGTATTGGAAATGAAAAAAAACCAATTATTAAAAAAATTTCTCCAAATATTGTTTGTGCTGTTAGAATGGGTGGAATGGGAGTTGCAATAGGCTCTTTAGTTGGTAAATTAGCCGTAGATAGATTCTGAAAGGAATAAATTAAAATATTGAAGAAATGATTATTTTAGAAAAACGACCCGAAATCCTAACCCATCGTTTTCATAATTTGCAGCATTACTAAAACGTGAAGCCGACCTGCAGTGCCATGCACTTCCATCCCATCCACCTCCTCTAATTATTCTCTCCATTCCTAAGGTTGGTCCTTGAGGATTTTTTTGAGATGATGTATCATATTCACCATACCAATCATTACACCACTCATTAGCATTACCATGCATATCATATAATCCAAATTCATTGGGTGCATATGACCCTACTGGCCGCGTTTTAGTAGTTTTAGTTTTACTAGTTATAGAACACTGCTGATAATGATGCGTCCAATCAAAATTTGCTTGATTATCACTTAAGCAATTGCCTGTATTGAAAGATGTATTCGTTTTAGACCTACAAGCATATTCCCACTCTGCCTCAGTGGGCAAACGTCCTCCAACAAATTTAGCAAACTCGTCTGCACCATACCAAGTTACATTAACCACTGGATGATTTTCATAGCCCTTTACCGGAAACCATTTAAATTCTAGAAACACTAATCCCCAACCAATATTTGGATAAATCAACACCTTGCCTGGATATTCCCCTAATTTATTTATACCATCACTGCCCACATGCATTGAATTTAAAAATTGTGCATACTGAGCATTTGTGATTTCAAATTTGCTGATTTTAAAGGTATTTAGAGAAACCTTATACTGAACTTCATCATAACCCCGATTTAACTCTCCCAAGGGACTTCCAATCGTAAAAGTATCAGAGACTATTTTAACAACCTCAATTTTTGGAATCGCAAATGAATCTTTCTGGAAAATTCCCTTTAAAGCAATCACTTGTTTTAAATGCTCAAACTCAATTTTAAGAGAAACCATCTGTTGTTTTAGATGAAGGTTTTCTTGCTTTAATTCATGTAATTGATCTGATAATTTATTATACTCTTTATGAAATTGGATATCGGAACTATCTATTGACTTTGTGGATGACTCTTGATTATTTTTATTGGGCCCTTCTAAATTATCTTTATGAATCTTCAATCGATTAAATTGAGCACATAAACAACTACAGACCATCATCACACCAAAAAATATAAATAGGCGTTTCTTCAACATAAGACATTAGTGTTTAATAGTCGAAAATAACTAAATATCAATCAACAATCAAATAAAAATAACCACATCATTAGTTATTCTCACTTTATACGAATAAACGTTTCTCATATCATTCAATCCTAGGATTTAAAAAGTACTATTTGCTTTACTTTAAAGCACTTTTCTCATTAAAAAATCATTCATTTCAAAGCCATTTTCAATATCAATATCTTCTGTCTTTAGTATTTTGAAACCATTTTTAAAATAAAAATTAATTGATTTAAAATTTTTACGATTCACATTTAGCATCAATTCATTAGGTCGAATTATTTCAATTAATTTATCCAGAACTTTAGACCCTATTCCATTGTTCGATTTTTGAGGCAGGATGTAAAATTTGTGAATGAAATAGGAGTTTTCCTTTGTTAAACTAAAAGCAATAAAACCAATATTTTTTGCCTCATCCTCTATCAAATAAAAAACTTGTTTTTTGTCTGACCATTGTTCAAATAAACTTTCATGACTATACATTTTATTGAGCATGTATTCGACTTGCTGTTTACCAATAATTTCGATGTAGTGCTCATTCCATATAGCTTCTGCCAATTGTGCAATTGTATTTAAATCTTTTTCATCTGCAATTCTTAAACATATCATATAGAAAAGGAATTATGTATCTTTACCCGAATAAAAAAAATTATAACATCTAAATAAAGCTACAATTGAAACCGAATATACAGCAAAAAATTTCAATCAAAAACAGACGGGCAAGTTTTGATTATTCTTTTATTGAAAAATACACAGCAGGAATCGTTTTAGTTGGAACCGAAATAAAATCTATTCGACAAGGTAAGGCTTCATTAGTAGATAGCTTTTGTTATTTTAGGAATGGGGAATTGTTCATCAAAAACATGAACATTAGTATTTATACGGAAGGTAATGTTTATAACCATGAACCGAATAGAGAACGCAAATTATTATTGAGTAAAATGGAGTTAATAAAGCTTCAGAAAAAAATTATTGACAAAGGCTTAACAATCATTCCAACCCTCCTGTTTACGTCTGATAATGGTTATGCAAAGGTTGAAATTGCTTTAGCAAAAGGGAAAAAATTATATGATAAACGAGAAGATTTAAAAACAAAGGATTTAAATAGAGAAATGAATAGAAAATTCAAATAATTTCAATCAGTTAAAGTACCAATCATCTATGAAACACCAAGAAATCATTCATCATATAGTCAATTGGCTAAATCAATATTCCATTCAATCAAAAACAGAAGGATTTGTTATCGGTATTTCAGGAGGTATAGATTCCGCTCTAACTTCCACTCTATGTGCCCTAACCCATAAAAAAGTCATCTGTTTAAATATGCCAATTAGGCAACATCTATCAGAATATAATAGAGGTAAAGAACATATAGATTGGTTAATACAAAAATTTCCAAATGTGAGCAGTTTCGAAGTTAATCTGACTAGCATTTTTGAAGAAATGGAAAAAACATACGACCACGATATTCAAGATTTTTTGACGATGGCAAATACTCGTGCACGATTAAGAATGACCACATTATACGCCTACGCGGGCCATTATAAATTACTTGTAGCGGGCACAGGAAATAAAATTGAAGATTTTGGAATTGGATTTTTTACCAAATATGGTGATGGTGGTGTAGACATAAGCCCTATAGCCGATTTAATGAAATCTCAAGTCTATGAATTAGCCTCCAAACTTGGGATAACGTCATCCATTTTAAATGCACGACCAACAGATGGATTGTTTGCAGATGGACGAACAGATGAAGATCAAATTGGTGCTACTTATGATGAACTGGAATGGTGTATGGAGTATTTAGAAAATAAACACACAACCGAATTATCAGAAAGACAAAAAAAAGTGATGGATATTTATTTGGCTCGCAACAACGCCAATAGACATAAGATGGATGCGATACCTGTTTGTCTTATCCCTGAAGATTTTGTTTAACAACTTATTGAAACGGTATATGTTAATTTAACAAAATTAAAACCATAATATCAACATTACACGATAAATATTAAATTTACCGCTTTATTAAAATCATATACTTTATGTCAACAGCAACAAACAAAGGTCCTATTTCAAAATTTGTAGAACATCATTATAAACATTTCAATGCAGCAGCCTTAGTAGATGCGGCCAAAGGTTATGAAACTCATTTAACCGAAGGGGGTAAAATGATGGTAACTTTAGCAGGAGCTATGAGTACTGCTGAATTAGGTAAGTCTTTGGCTGAAATGATTCGCCAAGGTAAAATTGATATTATTTCTTGTACAGGTGCCAACTTAGAAGAAGATATTATGAATTTAGTGGCTCATAGTCATTACAAACGCGTACCTAATTATAGAGATTTATCTCCTCAAGAAGAATGGGATTTACTAGAAAATCACTATAACCGAGTGACTGACACTTGTATTCCAGAAGAAGAAGCATTTAGAAGATTGCAAAAACACATCCATAAAATCTGGAAAGATGCAGATACAGCAGGAGAACGCTTCTTCCCACATGAGTATATGTACAAAATTTTATTGAGTGGCGAATTACAGCAATATTACGAAATCGATCCTAAAGACAGTTGGATGCTTGCTGCCGCTGAACGTAATTTACCAATTGTTGTTCCGGGATGGGAAGATAGTACTATGGGGAACATTTTTGCCTCTTATGTGATAAAAGGCGAAATGAAAGCTAGTACCATGAAAAGCGGTATTGAATACATGGCTTGGTTAGCTGACTGGTATACAAAAAACAGTAGCGGAAAAGGAGTTGGATTCTTTCAAATTGGAGGAGGTATTGCAGGAGATTTCCCTATTTGTGTAGTTCCAATGCTATACCAGGATATGGAAATGCATGATGTTCCTTTTTGGAGTTATTTTTGTCAAATTTCCGATTCAACAACCAGCTATGGTTCTTATTCTGGTGCAGTGCCAAACGAAAAAATCACTTGGGGTAAATTAGATATACATACACCTAAATTTATTGTAGAAAGTGATGCAACAATTGTTGCTCCCTTAATTTTTGCTTGGATTTTGGGCTGGTAATTACTCTTTTAAGATATTACTAAATTATAGTTTTATCGATAAAATACTTCAAAAGTTAAATTTAAACTAAAGGCTGTCTCAATATGAAACAGCCTTTAGTTTTTATTTGATATAGTATTAATTTTCAGTTTCGATAAATTTAATACCCAACAATTCTAATTCTGTCAACATCGGCTCATAAATCTCTTTCACGACTGGAATTTGAACCCCGTACAATTTATATTTATCTGTTAAAAAATTCTTTATAGCTATAGCCAAGGGTAAACCTACCGTTTTTGCCATAGCGGTATGTACTTCATCATCGCCAACCACCACCAAAGAGGAATTCATTTTTTTCATTTGCTCTCCCAATCGATATTCAAATTGGTGTTGCATCACAATCATGTCCTTGTCGCCTGATTTAAGTACCCATTTTTCTTCGAGTAAATTTTGTAATAATTCTGCCGGAGAACCTTCTTTAAGCATAATTGGTTTATAAGAAAATAATTCTAAATATTCCAATTTATCAATTACCTCTTGATCTATTTCATTACCCATAAAAGAAACCAAACGTTCTTTAACAATCCCCTTACCTTGTGGCAAAAAAGACTCTAGCAAATCTGTATAAGTCAGAGAATTGGCATGTTTAATTTTATACGTATCGTCAGTTAATCCCAATTTAACAAATACATTCCACGCTTTACAATAACCAGGCATCCTTAGTGTGCCTCTCAACATGGTAGAAATATTGTTTAACCCATAAGAATCTTTATACCCTATACTATCACGATTTGCATATCCATCAAAATTTCCAAAACCGTCGACTTCAATCGTTTGAATTTGGGTGTAAATTCGATTATATGGAACAAATTTCAATTTTCCATTTTCGATATACTGAGCCGTGCCCTGCCCTGCTAAAACTACATTTCTTGGATTCCAACTAAATTTATATCCCCATGGATTATCATTACTTTCAGGCGCTACCAAACCTCCACAAAACGACTTAAAACTTGTGATGACACCTCCCTGCTCTTGAATATGATGAATGACTTTCATAGCAGAAGCATGATCTATACCTGGATCTAATCCACATTCATTTAACAACAATATATTTTTACTTTTCGCCTCCTCATTCAATACTTTCATTTCTTCACTAACGTAACTAGCAGTAGCTAAATGTATACCTAAACGCACACAATCTCTAGCAACTTGCCCATGCATAAATGCTGGCAACATCGAAATTACAAAGTCGGATTGACTAATTAATTCTTCTCTTAATAAACTATCAGAAATATCGAAGGCGACACTAGATGCAACCTCCTTGTAATGAATGATTTTTGATTCAACAGCCAATTTATTTGAATCTGCTATCGTTATATACCATTGATATGTTTTGGCATGTGATAAAAAATACTCTATTAAACTAGACGAGGAACGACCTGCTCCAATAATTAATATTTTAGTCATAAGATATATATACTTCGCAAAAATAACCTTAATTTACTCACTATCCATAAGAATATTCTCATTCTGAAAAACAATTAAAAAAATTAGCCTTACGATTAATCTAATTTCGTTATTAACCATTACAATATGATAATTTGATTTTATCTTAATTTAGATTTATGGATATTTTAACTAAATTAGGACCTTGCATGTTCAAAAGCCACTTTGTTTACAATATTAAAATTAATCTTTATAACGAAAAAAGTTGCCTCGAACAAGTGTATAAAAAAAGACTATAAATGAAAAATCAGTACTGCATTATAATGGCTGGAGGTGTAGGTTCTCGCTTTTGGCCTATGAGTACCACATCTCAACCAAAACAATTTTTGGATATTTTGGGAACAGGAAGAACACTTATTCAACAAACCTTTGATCGTTTTATTGAAATTTGTCCAATCAACAATATCTATATTGTAACGAATGAAATTTATAAATCGTTGGTTTTAGAGCAAATTCCGGAACTTAATCCTGAAAATATTTTAACAGAACCTTATCGAAAAAACACGGCTCCTTGTGTAGCTTATGCCTCATATAAAATACATAAACTAAATCCGGAAGCCATTACAATTGTTGCTCCTTCTGATCACTTAATTACAAAAGAAGACACCTTCAAAAAAGCAATTAATTCATGCGTTGAGAAAGCTCAAAGTGAAGATTGTTTGGTTACTTTAGGTATTAAACCCTCTAAACCGGAAACCGGATATGGTTATATCCAATTTATCGATTCTCCGATACAAGAACAAGATAACCGAATGTTTAAAGTAAAAACTTTTACTGAAAAACCTGACTACGAAACCGCCAAATTTTTTATAGAAACCGGTGAATTTCTATGGAACAGTGGAATTTTTGTTTGGAAAACAAAAAGTATTATTGCTGCCTTTGAAAAGCATGATAATGAACTAGCTGCCATATTTAAAGAAGGAAACGACTATTACAATACGTCTCAAGAACAGGAATTCATTAAAAAAGCCTATCAGATTTGTAAAAATGATTCGATTGATTATAGTGTCATGGAAAAGGCTAAAAATGTTTATGTTCGTTCTTCTATTATTGGTTGGAGCGATTTAGGAACTTGGGGATCCTTATATTCTCATATTCGTCATGATGCAAACAACAATGCACTTGTTGGAAAAAACATATTACAATACAACTGCAATAATTGTATTGTTCATGTCCCAAAAGATAAATTAGTCGTTCTGCAAGGTTTAGAAGATTATATTGTTGCTGAATCTAATGGTGTTTTAATGGTTTGCAAAAAAGAAGATGAACAACAAATCAGAAATTTTGTCAACGATGTTAAGGTTCAAAAAGGAGATAAGTTTATTTAAATCACCGCTAAAATAGATAAGGATTGATTCGAAGTCTTTATCATAATAAATATTGACTATGTCGCAATCTCAAGCTAAAAACCTCAACAAGTTAATCATTGTAGCCGCGCTAGGCTATTTTGTTGATATATATGATTTATTATTATTCGGTGTTGAAAGGACGGATAGTTTAAACGAGATTTTACCAATTCAGTTCCCTAATGTTTCCGCGCAAACTTTAAAAACACTTAATGCTACTTTTGGAAAATTATTACTCAACTGGCAAATGGCTGGTATGTTAGTAGGTGGGATTTTTTGGGGAATGCTAGGCGACAAAAAAGGGCGTTTATCTGTTTTATTTGGTTCCATATTAGTTTATTCGTTAGCAAATATTCTTAATGGTATGGTTCATAATACGGATTCCTATATTATATTACGTTTTATTTCAGGATTTGGGTTAGCGGGTGAATTGGGTGCTGGTATTACCTTAGTGAGCGAAAGTATGAGCAAAGAAAAAAGAGGATACGGTACCATGATTGTGGCAACTGTTGGTGTGTTTGGGGCTGTTGTAGCTGGATTTATGGGAGATGTGATTACAAATTGGAGATATTCATTTTATTTAGGTGGGGGCATGGGATTAGCGCTTTTACTGCTCCGAATTGGAGTGTTTGAATCTGGTATGTTCGATGCTATCAAAACCGAAACTAAAGTAAAAAAGGGTGATATGCTTCATTTATTTTCGAGTAAAAAAAACATCATAAAATACTTCTGTATCATTTTTGTAACAGTACCGGTTTGGTATGTTATGGGAACATTGGTTTTATTTGCGCCTGAATTAAGCGAAAAATTAGGTTTAGCTCCCAAAGCCATATCAGCCGGAAGAGCTATAATGTTTGCTTATGCCGGAATTACGGTAGGTGACATTTTCTCCGGATTAATCAGCCAACTTTTAAAATCAAGAAAAAAAACACTTGGTATTTTTCTTACGCTTACTGTCATAGGAACCATATTATACTTTTTATTCGGTGGTAGTTCAGTTACTCTATTTTATGCAATTGTTACGTTCATAGGTTTTGCTACAGGCTATTGGGCGGTATTTATAAGTACAGCGTCAGAACTATTTGGAACCAATATTAGAGCTACCGCAACTACCACTGCGCCCAATTTTGTGAGAGCTTCTACCATTTTAATATCTTTATTATTGGATAGCATAATCTCTATTTTCTCTGTTGATAAACTACAAGCAACTATTATTACGGGTACTATCGTAATTAGCCTTGGTTTTATTGCACTTTATTTTTTAGAAGAAACTTTTGGTAAAGATTTAAATTATGTTGAATAATAAACCAACCGTTGTTATAGGAGCCTCTCCTAATTCTGACCGCTATAGTTATAAAGCGACCGTGAGTTTGCAAAAGCATGGGCATACTGTATTTCCTATAGGTATCAGAAGTGGTAAAATAAATGAAATAGAAATTCTTATAGATAGACCTCAGCTCGAAAATATTGACACGGTTACTCTATATGTTGGTCCGGACAATCAAAAACCTTGGATGGATTATATTTTTTCTCTTAAACCCAAACGCATTATTTTTAACCCGGGAACTGAAAACGAAGAAATTCAAAATTTAGCCACGGATAAAGGAATAGAGGTGTTGGAAGCATGTACCTTGGTATTATTATCTATTAATCAATACTAAAACAAGCAAGCAAAAATTTACTTATTTCATAAAGCGCATTTGTAAAACACCTATAAATGCCTCCTTGAAAATTTTGGTGCTCATCTTGCTTGTTCCTAAAATACGATCTGTAAACATAATAGGAACTTCTATAATTTTAAACCCTTTTCTATAAGCTCTATATTTCATTTCAATCTGAAAAGCATACCCCATAAATCGAACATCATCTAATTCGATAGTTTGTAATACTTTTTTTCTGTAACATTTAAAGCCTGCCGTTGTATCTTTAATAGATATCCATAACACCATCCTTACATAAACAGAAGCAAAATAACTCATTAATATTCTTCCAATAGGCCAATTTTTCACTTTCCCCCCCTTGCAATATCGTGAACCAACGGCCACATCTGCATCATTTTCACAATTTTCCAATAATCTTACCAAATCAGATGGATTGTGACTAAAATCGCAATCCATTTCAAAAATAAAGTCAAAATCACGTTCTAATGCCCATTTAAAACCGTGAATGTATGCAGTACCTAAGCCCAACTTACCTTTACGCTCTTCTAAGTGTAATTTTTCAGGAAATTCAGCTTGTAATTCCTTAATTTTTTTGGCTGTTCCATCTGGTGAGCCATCATCTACAATTAATAAATTAAATTCTCGGGGCAAATCAAAAACACAACGAACCATTTTCTCGATGTTTTCAATTTCATTGTAGGTAGGAATAATAACAATATTTTTGCCCATAATTTGGACGCAAATATACGGCTTTGTTAGATTATTATGGATGTTATTTAATCGTTAATTCATGAATTTAAATTCGTTTTACATATCTTTATAAAAAGTTAACTTTATTTTTTTTAAATGATACCCTATGTTATCGGGAGAACAAAAAAATTCAAAAAACGCTACCATTTAAGCCAAAATTGAACTACCTCATCAATAGATAAAAACAATAAATAACTCCCTATGAAATAGCCATGTGCTGCGCGCACAAACACAAATGAAAATACATGGCGTATAACATATGACAACTAAAACACAAACAATTTAGACATATGAAGATTGATAAGTATATTGGACATTCAGGGTATACATCTAGAAGAAAAGCCTGTCTTTTAATTGAAGAAAAAAGGGTATTAGTAAATGGTAAAGTCGCTAATTTCAGCACTAAAATTGATGAAAGTGATATTATATTAATTGATGGTATAGAACTAAAAAAAAAGGCATTTATTCCGTATTATATAGCTTACCATAAACCCAAAGGAATTATTTGCACAAGTGAAAAAGTTAAAGACAACATCATTGATGCCATCAATCATCCGGAAACGATTTACCCAATTGGCAGATTAGACAAAGATTCGGAAGGATTGATTCTATTAACGAACGATTTACCAATTATTGACAAAATAGGTAATTCTAAATATGCTCACGAAAAAGAATATATCGTTACACTAAATCTAGCCGTTCGAAATACCTTTTTAACAGAAATAAGAAATGGAATAGAAATAAACGGTGAAAGAACAAAGCCTTGTATAGCCGTAAAAGAACCAAATTCGAAACGAATTTTCAGAATTACACTAACTCAAGGCTTAAATCGTCAAATTCGTAGAATGTGTAATGCTTATAATTACCAAGTTATCAAATTACAACGAGTAAGAGTTATGAATATCCATTTAGAAACGTTAAAACCTGGACAATGGAGAAACTTAACAACTGAAGAATTAACGAATTTATTGAGTAATTTACAATCATAGTTAAGTAAAACTTATTTACTCAAATCTTAAAGACTCAATCGGATCAAGCAGTGCAGCTCTTTTGGCAGGCAAATATCCGCTCATTAAACCAACTACCAAACAAACTATAAAACCGGTAATTATCCAAAACCATGGCATAAAAAATTCTGAACTTAAATTAAAAGAAATTAAATTAGCCGTTACTATTCCCATTAGAATACCAAAAAAACCGCCTAATACACAAATCAACACGCTCTCGATTAAAAATTGATTTTTTATTGTTTGCGATGTGGCCCCCAAAGCCTTTCTAATTCCTATTTCTCTTGTTCTTTCAGTTACAGAAACTAACATAATATTCATTAATCCAATAGAAGCACCGATAAGTGTAATTATTCCTATAATAATAGCCCCCATAGATGCTTTACTTGTTAATCCAATTAACATGTTTGCTAAACTATCAGAACGAGTTATTTCAAAATTGTCATCTTCTCCAATCGAAACATGCCTAATTTTTTTGAATAACCCACTAGCTTCTCCCAATGAAAAATCTAGCCATTGCGAATTTTCAGCTAATACATTAATTGTAAAACTCATGTCAGGCTTACTAAAATATTGCCTTGCCGTCAAGAGTGGAACAATCGTAATTTTATCTCCTCCAAATCCCATACTATTTCCCTTACTTGCCATCACCCCTATCACTTTATACTTACCACCGTTTATAGTAATAGTTTTATTTAAAGCCTTTATTTTCCCCTTAAACAAAGCAAACTCAACATCTTTTCCTATAACCACAACATGAGCTCCGTATCTTATTTCTTGTTGTGAAAAATTTCTACCTTTTTCTAATTCATACCCGCTCGTTTTTAAATAATTTTCATCTCCTCCAAATAACGTAATATTAGGATTAGTTGTTTCATTCTCAAATTTCAAACGAGCATTAAAAGATGCCATTGTTGAAACAGCAGTAGTAACTGGTAATAAGAATTCATTTTTAAAACGAACGGCTTCTTTATATGTGATAGACGGATGTTTTTTTGACCTTTTACCATGTCTGCCAATTTTTACTGAACTTTCCCTATTTCTAATAGTAAAAGAATTAGCACCCATACTTGTAAAATTACTATTAATAGAACTTTTCATAGCATCGATGGCAGAAGAAATACCTACTAACGCCGTTATTCCAAAAAAAATAATCAGCATGGTAAGAAAAGCCCTTAACTTGTTTCCTTTTATAGAATCAATGGCTATTGTAATATTTTCTTTGAGCAGTAGTGCCATAATGTAAAAGTATAAAAATAGTTCAAATATGTTTTTATAGCCCATCATTTAGCTTAATTTAAACAAATACGAATCACACGTCCATAAGTCTATAAAAATGATACTTTTGTAAAGATGGAAACAGAAGATACAATAACTAAACCTCCCCATAACCCATTCCCCTTCAATAACTTATTTTTGATTAAAGGATTCTTAACCGGTAAAAATGATTTTTTAAATTATGTAATCGGAATTGTAGCATCATTTTCTGGTTATTTGATATTTCAACTGATTATGATGGTGCCTTTGTTATCCTTGGCCATGAAAAATGGTCTGACGATTAACGAAATAGCAGCCAATCCTAATGTTTTGTTTAATCCAGACAAAGTAGGTATTCATAAATCCTTACTGTTGGCATTAATGATGGGAATGTTCGTGTTTGCTTTATTATTTTTTTGGCTTTCAATTAAATTCATTCAAAAAAAAACATTAGCATCTATCATTACCGGCTATGAAAACATTAGATGGAACCGTTATTTTTATTCATTTATAATATGGGGTAGCTTAATTACAATTTTAACGATCGTTTCTTATTTTATTTCTCCGCAAGACATTGAAGTAAAATTTAACCCCTTACAATTTTTGATTTTATTGATTGTAGCCATCCTTTTAATACCCATTCAAACAGCTATTGAAGAGATTATTTTTAGAGGATATTTAATGCAAGGATTTGGCTTAGCTTTTAAAAATGGGCTGTCTCCTTTGGTTATTACCTCTGTTCTATTTGGACTCATGCATGCATCCAATCCTGAAGCCAAAGCTCATGGATTATTGATTATGATGCCTTATTACATCTTTTTCGGAGCATTTTTAGGGATTTTAACATTACTTGATGAAGGAGCTGAATTATCAATGGGCATTCATTGTGCAAATAATTTATTTTCAAGCTTATTGGTTTGCTCCAAAAATTCGGTTTTACAAACTGATGCTATTTTTTATTCTACAACCGAAAATCCTGTTGCTGAATTTGGTATCTGGATTTTAATGGCAACCGTTTGTTTTTTCATACTTTTCAAAAAATACCAATTTTCAAATTGGAAATTATTAATTCGATAACCTAATCTTCTCATGCATAAAGTTCTGTTTTTAATCCTCACCACATTTATTGTCAATCAAGCAATAGCAGATGGAGATTATCACTACTCTGTCGATTTAACCTCAGTTAAAGATGACAAACTTCATGTCAATTTAATTCCACCGGACCTAAAAGAAACTGAAACTGTTTTTATGTTTCCAGCAATGGTGCCAGGAACCTATGATGTTTACGATTTTGGGCGTTTTGTATCAAACTTTAAGGCTGAAGGTAAAGATGGTACCACTATTCATATTGAAAAATTAGATAATAATTCTTACAAATTATGGCCGGCTAACTTAATCCAAAAAATTAACTACGATGTAGAAGATACATGGGATACAAGTATTAGTGAAAAAATTGTTTTTGAACCAGGAGGAACAAACATTGAAGAAGGGAAAAATTTTTGCTTAAATACTCACGGTTTTTTTGGCTATTTTAAAAATAATTTACAAACCAATTTCATATTAGAGGTCACAAAACCTTCTGGATTTTACGCCTCTACAAGTATGACAAATTTAAAACATGGAGAAACTAAAGATATTATTTCTGTTTTTGATTATCATAATTTAGTTGATGCCCCTATTTTATACTCACAACCGGACACCACCTTTATTCAAATAGGGAAAGCACAGGTATTGGTTTCAGTTTTCTCACCTAATAAAGTCATCACATCAAATTTTATAGCACGTAATCTAAAAGAATTATTACAAGCGCAAGCTGAGTATTTAGGAGGACAACTTCCTATTGATAAATACGCATTCTTGTTTTATTTTTCAGATAAACCGTCTCTAAGTGGTTCTGCTGGAGCATTAGAGCATTCTTATTCCTCTCTTTATTATTTGCCTGAAGGCGATACGGCTTTATTAGCTCAAGAAATAAGAGATGTTGCTGCTCATGAATTTTTTCATATCGTAACTCCACTAAGCATTCATTCCAAAGAAATTGGGGAATTTGACTTCAATAATCCCAAAATGAGTCAACATTTATGGCTCTATGAAGGATTAACAGAATATGCGGCTCATCATATGCAGGTTAAATCAGGCTTAATTGAATTTGATTCTTTTTTCAATGTGATTATTACTAAGATGCGAAATGCGCGCGAAAATTATAACGATACAGTTCCTTTTACAACAATGAGTAAATATGTGTTAGATAAATATAAAAAGGAATATACCAATGTATATGAAAAAGGGGCCTTAATTGGAATGTGTCTCGATATTATGTTACGTTACTATAGCAATGGTAATTATGGTACACAAGAACTGATGAAAGATTTATCAAAAAAATATGGTAAAACCACCTCATTTAACGATGAAGACTTATTTAATGATATTGAAAAATTAAGTAATAAAGAAATTCGCTTGTTTTTGGATAACCATGTTAGTGGTCCAAATCCATTACCTTTTAAGGATATATTTGCCATGGTTGGATTTAATTATTCGGAAAAACGTACCGACGAAAAAATTACATTAGGAGGTATTTCTGTTGGCTATAACCCATCTACTAATCATTTAGTTATTGTTAATACATCTATGCTTGATGATTTTGGTAAAAAACTTAATTTTAAAGAACAAGATGAAATTTTAACCTTCAATAATCGTAAATTAACCTTAGATAATATGAAAGATATCTTAAACGGTTATATGCAAAATGCCAAAAAAGGCGACAAGCTAATCATTGAAGTTTTGAGAAAAAACAAAAAAGGGATTGAAATTATAAAAGAATTAAAAGCTAAAGTAAAACCAGTAAAGGTAACAGAAACCGACATCATTGAAATTAATGAACTGGCTAATGAGCGTCAAATTAACACCAGAAAAGCATGGTTGGGACTCTATTAGTTTAAATTTCTTTTAAACAAAAAACATTCTAATTGAAAATCAATTTTTTATTTTTGAAATAAAGGTAAATAGTATATTTGTTTCTTTGTCTCACCTTTTAATAATTTACTACATTGTTTAAGTTTATAGGCGCTATTATCGGATTTATTTTTTTGGGAAAAAATTTTTTTGGAGCTTTTATAGGTTTTTTAGTTGGTTCATTTATTGATAATGTAACCGTTATTAAAAAACAAATTTCTTCAAAAGGTGGTTCGGTAAATGATGTTTTTTCTTATTATCAAGAACATTCAAATAAAAACCATGAGGATTTTGCAACGATGCTGATAGCCTTATCGGCTGCCGTTATGAGAGCCGACGGGAAAGTATTAAAGGTTGAATTGGATTATGTTAAAACTTTTTTTGCTCAACAATTTGGACCTCAATTTTCAGTTTCTCATTTACAAACATTAAAACATTTTGTAAATAGTGGTGAAATTCCATTGGATCGTATATGCAATGACATTAAAACTCGTACTCAGGTAGAAGTAAGAATTCAGTTATTGCACTATCTTTTTGGTATTGCTAAAGCAGATGGACAAGTATCAGATATAGAACTTCAATTAATTAACCGAATTTCTGTCATGATGGGCATTTCGAATATTGATTTCGAAAGCTTAAAAAATATGTTTTACAGAGATAGTCAATCTGATTACAAAATTCTTGGTATTGAAAGTACAGCTACAGACGATGAAATAAAAAAAGCCTACCGACAAATGGCTATTCGTTATCATCCTGATAAGGTGGCTTCTTTGGGTGAGGAATATCAAAAAGGCGCCCAAGAAAAATTTCAAAAAATTCAAGAAGCTTACGAAAATATAAAAAAACAAAGAGGTTTAAATTAGGCCTTATCTATCTAAGGATACTTTAGCAATTTATAAGGACTATTATCTATCCACCTCAATTATTAAATTTGGCTCTCACTAAACATAATTTCTAAAAAGTGAATCTCTCCTTTTTCATAGCCAAACGATATTTAATTTCAAAAAAATCTACTAATGCCATCAATATCATTTCTTGGATAAGTATTGTAGCTATTACAATAACCACGGCCGCTCTCGTTATTGTACTTTCAGCTATGAATGGATTAACATCAGTGGTAGCTGATTTATACCATGCTATGGAACCTGATTTAAAAATTACCCCGGTTAATTCAAAATATATTTATAATCAAAAAAGTATTTCAGATAAACTTATAGCAATTAATGGAATTAAAGGAATATCCTATTCTATAGAAGAAAACGCTTTGGTAAAACTAGATGACAAACAAGCTGTTATAACCGTTAAAGGTGTAGACCATGAATTTAAATCCCTGACCCATTTTGATACACTAATCATTGATGGTAAATATATTCTTTCCAGAGGTCAACAAAATTATGGAATTTTCGGAAGAGGAATTGCTTACAAACTAGGATTAAATGTAAACGATATTGTTTCACCTATTTCAATTTACGCTCCAAAAAGAGGAAAAATTGAAAGTTTTAATCCGGAAGATGCTTTTAATAGACTTTCTATTAGCCCAGCAGGTATTTTCACATTAAATGATGATTTTGATTTCAAATTTGTATTAATAGATTTAAAAGCTGCCCAACAATTATTTAATTGTCCTAATGGGTTTTCGAGTATTGAATTGACGGTTTCTGACAATGATTTATTAGACGGGATTCAACATCAATTGCAAGAAAAATTAGGTCCTAGTTTTCAAGTTAAAAATCGTTATCAACTCAATGACGTTCTGTTCAAGACTTTAAAAACAGAAAAACTTTGGACATTTTTAATCTTAGCCTTTATTTTAATTATTGCAACATTCAATATTATAGGTGCATTAACTATGTTGATTATTGAAAAAAAGAAAGACATCCAAACATTATATAGTCTTGGCGCAAGTCAAACGCTCATTAGAGCTATTTTCATGCAAGAAGGCATTTTAATTACGTCTGTTGGTGCATTAAGCGGATTATTTTTGGGATTGAGCATCTGTTTAATTCAACAAAATTTTCATATTGTAACATTTGATGAACAATCTATTATTCCTTACTACCCTATAAAAATGCAAGTAAATGATTTTATTTGGATTTTAATTCTCGTTTTAACTATTGGTTTTTTAGCTGCCATTTACCCTGTTAGAGTTTTTACAAAAAATAATTTGATTCATTCAAACCGCTAATTTCTTATATCAAATTAAATTTTAGTTACTTAACAAAAAAGCTGTCCTTTTGAGACAGCTTTTTAAATGACAGACTTTGAAAAGTCATTATCCTTCTCTTTCCTTATCTAAATAAGACTGCACAACTTCAATAGCATTATCAATAACATCACTTAATGCTGTAATAAAAGTGCCAGGCTTGGCTAAAGACAAAGCGTGCTCTAAAGCTTCTATTTCTTTAGGAATATATTCATATGACTGATTAGGATTAACTTCTTTTATTCCTTCTACTAATAAATTAACAATTTCATCCGCCATTCGCCCTCTCAAAAATTTATCCTGACGAATAATGATATGATCAAACATTTGCGCTGAAATTCTTCCCATATCTCTTATATCATCATCCCTTCTGTCACCTGTTCCTGTTATAATACCGATTTTGTAAGGAGATTCAACCGTCGATAAAAATTCTTTGATTCCATTAAAACCATCGGCATTATGAGCAAAATCAATCATGACTTTATATTCCTTGAAATCAAAAATATTCATCCGACCAGGAGTTTGAGCTGCCGAAGGGATAAATGTTCCCAAACTCATTTTTATATCCTCTATCGTAAACCCATAAACATAAGATGCTAATGTAGCAGCTAAAACATTATAAATATTAAAGGTTACTTTACCTCCAAATGTTAATGGTACATGTGATGCTTTTTCAACCCTGAATTTCCAATCTCCTTTTTTAATTGTTATATAACCATTTTCGTAAATAGCTGCTATTCCACCTTGCTTACAATGTTCAATAATAATTGGATTATGTTCATCCAAGCTAAAATAGGCAATATGACAATCAGTGGTTTTAGAAATAGACACGCAATACTCATTGTCAGCATTCAATACGGTATATCCATCGCGTTTTACGGCTCTTGCCACCACACCTTTTACATTTGCCATATCTTTTAACGTATGAATATCTGAAAGGCCCATGTGATCTTCTTGGATATTTGTAACCACAGCGACATCACATTTTCCAAACCCCAAACCTGCCCGTAAAATACCACCCCGAGCTGTTTCTAAAACAGCAAATTCTACTGTTGGATCTTTTAAAATGAATTCCGCGCTAACCGGACCTGTTGTATCTCCCTTTGTAAGCATTGAATTCTGAACATAAATACCATCGGAAGTCGTAAATCCAACTCTATAACCATTGTTTTTTACAATATGAGAAATTAAACGAGTCGTGGTGGTTTTTCCATTTGTTCCTGTTACTGCTATAATAGGTATTCTGCAAGACTTGCCAGCCGGATATAACATATCAATAACCGGTGCTGCCACATTTCGAGGTAATCCTTTTGCAGGTGCTAAATGCATTCTAAAACCAGGAGCCGCATTTACTTCAAGAACTACGCCACCTGTTACATCGAGCGGCTCACTCAAATTGGAAGCCATAATATCGATACCACAAATATCCAACCCTATAACTCTCGAAATACGCTCACAAATAAAAATATTATTAGGATGTACAATATCTGTCACATCTGTTGATGTGCCTCCTGTGCTTAAATTAGCGGTACCTTTTAAATAACAAACCACTCCTTTTTCAAGGATTGTATCTAGTGTATAATTTTGTTTTTCTAACTGTTCATGTGTTTCTCTGTCGATACTTATTTCTGTTAATACATTTTCATGTCCATAACCACGACGCGGATCGCTGTTTTCAATGGCTACTAATTCGTTAATGGTAGAAAAACCATCTCCTACGACATGAGCTGGTTCGCGCAAGGCAGCAGCAATAAAACGATTATTAATCACCAACACACGAAAATCATATCCTGAAATAAACTTTTCGATGATAATTTTTCGTGAATATTTTTTAGCATGCTGAAAAGCTGCTTTTGCTTCGTCTAATGTCTTTACATTAATGGATGCACCCTTACCATGATTACCGTCTAATGGTTTGAATACCAAAGGAAAACCTACCTTTGATACAGCTGTTTCTAACTCTGATTCATACGAAATACAAACTCCCTTTGCTACCGGAATAGCAGCTTCCTGTAATAACTTCTTAGTTTCATCCTTATTGCTTGCTAAATCAACTGCAATTGAACTAGTTCTATCAGTCATCGTAGCTCTAAAACGTACTTGATTTTTACCATAACCTAACTGAACCAATGATTGATCATTTAACCTGATATAAGGAATATCTCTTGCTACGGCTTCATCTACAATACTTCCTGTACTTGGTCCAAAGCGCTCACGCTCGCGCATTTCACGCATCGCTTTAATATCAGCCTCTAAATCATAGTCAGTAGCATTAATCAATGCTTCGGCAATTTTAACAGAGGCCTTTGCTGCATAAAGTCCGACGGTTTCTTCCGTATAAGAAAAAACCACATTATATATACCTTTTGTACGAGTACTTCTGGTTCTCCCAAAACCACATTCCATTCCTGCTAGAGTTTGAATTTCTAAAGCTATATGTTCAATCACGTGTCCTATCCAAGTCCCCTCATTCACCCGTTCAAAAAAACCACCAGCATAATTTTTAGAACATCGATGCTTTTGCATGGAAGGAAACATATTCTGCAATCTTTCGGAAAAACCATTGATTTTGTTAGTTGGCAATTCTTCCAAAACACCAATGTCAAGTTTCATGACAATTAATTTTTTTCTATAATTAGACCAATAGTTAGGTCCACGGAGTGTTTTTAGTTCAATTATTTTCATAACGTTTTTTTTAAAATATTACTTATTATTCTATTGTTTTATAATCTTTTATTCTTGAGAAATCATAGAACTTGTAAATAAACTCTCTATTACAATAAGCCTAAATACCCACACCGCTGACTATTTATTAAAATAAATTTTATCATAAATAGGTTTCTGAATTTAAGTGATTAAATTTTAATAAACAAAATTCTGTTAAAAATAAACTGAGAATTTAATTTTATTTGATTAACAGATACATACAATTAGCTTAACTTTACAACATAAACATAGAGAACATGAATAGTCCAAAAGGGAAGTTAGTTATCATTGGAGGCTCAGTAGACAGAGGAAGTTTTTCGGAAAGTGAAGCTGATTTAAAACGTAACTTAAATTTTTTTGAAAAAGGAATTTTAAAGCGTATTACTACCGAATCCTTAAAAAATAATTTATCCCGATTTGAGATTATTACTTCAGCATCAAGCATTCCTGAAGAGGTGGGTGATGAATACGTCAAAGCGTTTGCTCAGTTAAATGTATTAAATGTAGGTTTACTTCATATTCGTTCTCGCGAAGAAGCCAACTCTCCAGAAAATATCGAACGATTAAAAAATGCAGATGTTGTGATGTTCTCAGGTGGGGATCAGCTCAGATTAACTGCCATATATGGAGGTACAGCCTTTCACCATTTGTTGCTTGAAAAGTACCAAAACGAAGACTTTCTTATTTCCGGAACTTCAGCAGGAGCAGCTGCTAGTTCAAATAATATGATTTATCAAGGAAGTAGTAGCGAGGCTCTTCATAAAGGAGAAGTAAAAATAACAGGAGGATTAGGATTCATTAATAATGTCATTATTGATACTCACTTTGTTCAAAGAGGCCGAATAGGTCGCTTACTTTATGCTTGTGCTAGTAATCCTATCAATCTAGGAATTGGTTTAGGTGAAGATGCAGGCTTATTAATTACAAATGGACATAGTATGGAAGCTATTGGCTCTGGCTTAATTATGTTGGTAGATGCTACTCATATGAAACATACCAGTCTCAGCGAAGTTGAAATGGGGTCGCCTGTATCTATTGATAATTTAATTGTACACGTTATGGCACTTGGTGACCATTATGACTTAAAAAACAAAAAACTGACGATTCAAATTCCTAAAGCAATTGACTAATATCATTATAATAAGTTTTTATTAACATAAAACTAAGCTATGCAAATGATGTGTAGCTTTTTTAATTTATAATTGATGTATCCGGCCAATTGATTGAAAGAGAAATTATCTACATATCAATTGTTAGAAATCATTTATTATTTCATCACACACAAACACTATAATAATTAATTTTAAATATTATGGATTTTAGTATAAGCAGAAACGACGAATTATTATTTGAAGGAAAAAGAAAAAGATTGGTAGAGCAATTAAAAGAAAAGGGAATTACCAATCAAGCAGTATTAAATGCGATATTAAAAATACCTCGTCATTTTTTCTTAGATCAAGATACTATTCTTCAAAAACCTCAACACATTAAATTGATAGAAAGACCTGCGCTTTTAGAACATGCTTATTCGGATAAAGCACTAAAAATAGGAGCTGGACAAACTATATCTCATCCTTTTACAGTAGCATTTCAAACAGAAAAATTAAATATCCAAAAAGGCGATAAAGTTTTGGAAATTGGCACTGGTTGTGGATATCAAACTGCCGTATTATTAGAGATGGGGGCTAAGGTATACAGTATTGAACGTCAAAAAGAATTATTTGATAAAACCAAACTTTTTTTACCAAAAATGGGCTATCAATTGGCAAAACTCATGTATGGAGATGGTTATAAAGGATGGCCTCAGTATGCGCCTTTTGACAAGATTATTGTAACGGCAGCAGCTCCATACATTCCTCAAGATTTATTAGCTCAATTGGTAATTGGAGGGATTTTGGTTATTCCTTTGGGCGAAGGCGAAGAACAAGTAATGAATGTGATTGTAAAAAAAACGGATAAAGAATTTGAAAAACAATCATTTGGCAAATTTAAATTTGTTCCGATGCTGCAAAATAAGGCTTCCTGAAAAATTAAAACTTTAAAAACCAGCATATTAACATAAAGTTGTTTAAAATTAAAAACAAATTACTATTTTCGCGGTCGATTTAAAACAAATATTTGTAAAACTTTAAAGTTTAACTCTACAAATTAAAAAACTAACAAAAAAACAATTATGAAAAAATCAATCGCTTTAGTAGCAATGGCATTCGGTGTAACCTCTGCATTTGCTCAAGATTTAACTTCAAAAAAAGGTGAGCCATTTTTACCAGAAGCTGGTGACTATGCTATCGGTATTGATGCTACTCCATTCTTAAATTATGCTGGTAATTTTTTCGGTAAAGGTGCAGCTAACGTAGCTCCAACTTTTGATTTCCATAACACTAACTACGTTATCACTGGAAAAAAATTCAAAGATGCTAACAATGCATACCGTGCAAGTTTACGTGTAGGTTTATCTAAATATACTTCAAAAGCTCAAGTAATTGATGCTGGTATTACCTCAGCACCAACTTACCCTGCTTTACCTTCAATGAAAGAAGATAAAGGTTCTTTTGGTAGCACTAATGTTGCTTTATCAGCTGGTGTTGAAAAACGTCGTGGTAAAACTCGTTTACAAGGTGTATATGGCGCTGAAGCTGCTTTAGGTTTAACTTCTTCTTCAGAAAAATACACTTATGGTAATGCATTATCTACAACTGTTGATGTTGTAAATTATGCTACTACTGATTTCGGTAACAATATCGTTGCTGATACTTATGGTAACGCTGCTCGTATCACTAAAAACAAAGCTGGTGCATTCTTTACAATTGGTGCTCGTGCTTTCGTAGGTGCTGAATACTTTGTTGCTCCAAAAATCTCTATCGGTGGTGAATTTGGTTGGGGTCTAGGTTTAGGTATCCAAGGTAAATCTACTACAACTATCGAATCTACAAACGGAACATCTGTTGGTACTCAAGAAATTACTGGTGACAAATTCTCTGCTATCGTTTTAGATACAGATAATACTAATACTTTCTTTGGTCCATCTGCATCTTTACGTTTAAACTTACATTTCTAAGCAGATTACTAAGTATACTACTAGAAAAACCTCGCAAATGCGAGGTTTTTTTTATGTCTTAAAATATTTTACTGACGGAATTAATATAAAAATAAATTTATAAGTGACGGAATTTAAATTAATTTAGATATTTAACTGACGGAATTAATTCAAAAATAGATTTTTAAGTGACGGAATTTGAAATACAATAACTATATTTGTCTATACATTATAAATAATGGCTATTATACAAAGATATTTAGAGCAAGTTATACTCAACAGATTAAAGCCTAATAAAGTAATGATTATTGTAGGTGCAAGGCGAGTTGGCAAAACTGAATTAGTAAAACAATTACTTAAAAAAATAGATGAAAAACCCCTAATTTTAAATGGTGATGATATTGAAACCATCAATGCACTTGCTGTAAAATCACTTTCAAACTACAAACGATTATTAGGTAATACAAAATTATTAATAATAGATGAAGCCCAAGAAATACCAGATATTGGAGCCAAATTAAAATTAATGATTGACGGAATTGACGGATTAAAAATTATAGCTACCGGCTCGTCGGTGTTTGATTTGAATAATAATTTAGGGGAGCCTTTAGTGGGGCGCAAAACAACGTTTCATTTATATCCTTTAGCTCAATTGGAATTTTCGTTAACCGAAAATTATATGGAGACAAAATCTAAATTAGAGGATCGTTTAATTTTTGGTTCCTATCCCGAGCTAGAACACTTAGAAAACAAACTAGATAAAATAAATTATTTAAAAGAACAAGTTAATTCATATTTATTAAAAGATGTATTAGCATTTGAAGGAATTAAAAAGCGAGAAAAAATAGTTGAATTATTAAAGATTTTAGCCTTTAGAATTGGAAGTGAAATATCATTGGAAGGTATTGGAAACGAATTACAAATAAGTAAAAATACCGTAGAAAAATACCTTGATTTATTTACTAAAGTATTTATCTTAAAAAAAATAACCGGTTTTAGTAGAAATTTAGACAATGAGATAACTAAAAAAAACAAATGGTATTTTTTAGATAATGGTATCAGAAATGCCTTAATTAATAATTTTAATAATTTAGATTCGAGAAATGATACAGGCCAACTTTGGGAAAATTATTTAAATTACGAACGCATTAAATTTTTAGAATATAAGGGCATACATTGCTCTGACTATTTCTGGCGTACGCATTCAAAACAAGAAATTGACCGTATAGAAGAATTAAATGGTAGTTTAAATGCATACGAATATAAATGGAGTGTAAACGCAAAAGAAAAAATTCCTGAACTTTTTATAAAAGGTTACCCCGATGCAAAATTCACTTTTGTAAATTCTTCTAATTACTTAGACTTTATTACATAAAACTTTAAAATTTTCAATTTCTCGTTTAATATTTGTCTTTTTTAAAGGACCGATTAACTTTTAAAATAATTTAGTTTTTTGTATTTTTATTCCAATAAATTCGTCCTTCATGAAAATTATCGAATGTCCAAGAGATGCTATGCAAGGCATCAAAGAAATAATTCCAACTGAGGTAAAAGTTAAATACTTAAATTCATTACTCAACATTGGGTTTGATACAATAGATTTTGGAAGTTTTGTTTCACCAAAAGCTATCCCTCAAATGCATGATACAGCCAATGTTTTAAAGCAATTAAATATATCAACATCATCTAGTAAATTATTGGCCATAATTGCCAATATTAGAGGTGCCCAAGATGCTTGCTGCTTTGATGAAATTAATTATTTAGGATTCCCTTTTTCAATATCTGAAACTTTTCAGCAACGTAATACCAATTCAAGTATTTCTGAATCATTAATTAGAATTGATGAAATACAAAACCTTTGCGTAAAATACAATAAAGAATTGGTCATATATATTTCAATGGCTTTTGGTAATCCTTATGGGGATAAATGGAATAGCGACATCGTTATTGAATGGACAAAAAAACTGAATCAGTTAGGAATTAAAATTATTGCCTTATCAGATACTATAGGTGTGTCTGATCACGAAAATATTTCATATTTATTTTCAAATATTATTCCTGAATTTAAACATATCGAAATAGGGGCGCATCTTCACACAACCAAGGATAAAGCTCTGGAAAAAATTGATGCGGCTTATAAAAGTGGTTGCAATAGATTTGATGTTGCCATTCATGGTTTTGGTGGCTGTCCTATGGCAAAAGATGATTTAACAGGTAATTTAGCAACAGAAGATTTGGAGAATTATCTTGTAAATAATAATATAAATCACCAATTAAATATTGATTTATTGCAAAACGCCTACTCTGAAAGTTGGAGAGTCTTTAATAATTACCATTAAAAGCAAGCCGTCAGTTGCCTATTTATAGATTGATACTATAAAAGGATTAACTTTTTGCTCTGAAATAAAAAGAAAGTGGTACACCGGTAAAATTATAACTTTCCCTGAATTTGTTTTCCAAAAACCGTTTATAAGCATCGGTAACATACTGAGGTAAATTACAGAAAAAGACAAATGCGCAAGTGTCCTTGATTTGGGTCACGTATTTAATTTTTACAATTTTACCTTTTACTGCTGGAGGAGGAAAGTTTTCAATTAATGGCAAAAAATACTCATTTAACTTGCTAGTAGGTATTTTTGTTGTTCGATTTTGATACACTTCCATAGCCGTATCTATCACTTTCATAATACGTTGCTTTTCGGTAACGGAAGTAAATATAATTGGCACATCTTTAAAAGGCATCATGCTTGTTCTGATCTGCTCTTCAAAATGTTTCGTAGTCATGGTATTCTTATCTTGAATTAAATCCCATTTATTAACGACAACAACAATCCCTTTATGATTTTTAACAATTAAATGAATAATATTTAAATCCTGAGATTCAAGTCCCAAAGTAGCATCTAACATTAAAACGCACACGTCAGAACTTTCTATAGCCTTGATGGTTCTCATCACGCTATAAAATTCAATATCTTCATGAACTTTTGCCTTTTTTCGCATTCCGGCCGTATCTATCAATAAAAAATCATGGCCAAATTTATTATATCTAGTATGGATGGTGTCTCGGGTTGTACCGGCAACAGATGTTACAATATTTCTATCCTCACCTAATAAAGAATTAATTAAAGAAGACTTTCCAACATTAGGACGACCTACAATGGCTATTTTAGGTAAGTTACTATCTTCTATAGCGCCTGCATCATCCGGAAATGTTTTAACTAAAGCATCCATTAAGTCTCCTGTACCCATGCCACTATTAGAAGAAATACAATATGGGTCGCCTAAACCTAAACTGTAAAATTCTGCGGCGTACGAATTTCTTTCGCTATTATCAACTTTGTTGACTGCCAATAAAATCGGTTTTTTACTTCGACGAACAATATTAGCCACATCTTTATCAAAATCTGTTACTCCATCCGTTACGTCAACTAAAAACAATATACTTGTACTTTCGTTAACAGCTATCTCTACTTGTTTTCTGATTTCTGATTCAAAAATATCATCACTTCCATTTATATATCCACCAGTATCTACCACAGAAAACTCAATACCATTCCAATTGGTTTTCCCATAATGCCTATCTCTGGTTACTCCGGGTTCATCATCAACTATGGCCTCTCTCGATTCGGTTAATCTATTAAAAAGGGTCGATTTCCCTACGTTAGGACGACCTACAATGGCTACTAAATTTGGCATAATGTTGCAAAGGTAAAAAAAAAGCTGTCCCTACAACATATTTTATTTAAGATGATTTTTTTAAATTTAATTCCATGCAAATAACATTTACCTATATTGAAATTTCGGTTTTTAAACAAAAAACTTAATTTTGTGACATGATTCAACGTAAACAAACTATTTTTTTATTGATAGCGATAATTATTGTATCAACTCAATTTTTAATCCCTTTTCAAACATTTACTTATAATAATGTTGATTGGTCTATCTGTTTGTTAACAGGATATAGTTCTGAAATAACCAATTCTAATCTTACTATTCTTTTTAGTTTAAATACAATAACGCTTCTTTTAATCGGATTTATTATTTTTTTATACAAGAAGCGAGTTCTACAATATAAGCTCGCAAATTTTACTGTATTATTAAACATGCTAATGATTGGGTTATTTTTCTATCTATCTTATATAAAAGATAATCTAATGGGTTCTTCTATCCATTATCAAATTGGCTCATTTTTACCAATTCTGAGTGCGTTTTTTTGTTACTTAGCTGCCGTTCATATTAAAAAAGACGAAGAGCTTGTGAGAAGTGCCGATAGAATCAGATAATAATACTTCTTTGTATTTTTAAACTTTTTAATCTGATTTATTACGATTAATTTTGTTAATAATTAGGTCTTTTTTTGAACATTTGATTGATTTTGGACCAAAAAAATGTGTTTTTTGATTGTTTTTGTAAAAAAATAATACTTTTGCAATCATAACTAACACACTGACAAAATGAAATTAACTGAAATTCAAGATTTAATAAAATTTGTTTCTAAAAGCGGGGTAAACGAAGTTGAATTAGAAACAAAAGAGATAAAAATTGTTATCAAAACAGGTAAACAATCATCTCCGGTAGTTTATCAAGCAGCGCCGCAAGCAATTTCAACAGCCCCTGCTCAAGTAATAGCTGCTCAACCGTCTGCTCCTGCTCCTGAAGCATCTGCACCTTCAGCAAATGTGCCTGCTGCATCTAATGATGCTAAATATGTGACCATAAAATCTCCAATGATTGGAACATTTTACCGCTCTGCAGGTCCTGACAAACCAGCTTTTGTTAATGTTGGTGATGATATTGAAGCAGGAAAAGCAGTTTGTATCATTGAAGCTATGAAGTTATTCAATGAAATTGAAAGTGAAGTAAGAGGTAAAATTGTAAAAGTATTGGTTAATGATGCTACTCCAGTTGAATACGACCAACCTTTATTCTTAGTAGATCCTTCATAATTCGACAATGGGTCGATTTGGCAAATCGACAATGAAAAAATTGTCTGATTAACTAATTAACTAATTGAAAAAGGTATGTTTAAAAAAATATTAATCGCCAATCGTGGCGAAATTGCTTTACGTGTCATTAGAACATGTAAGGAAATGGGAATTAAAACTGTAGCCGTATATTCTACAGCAGATAAAGACTCATTGCATGTTAAATTTGCTGATGAAGCTGTTTGTATAGGTCCTCCTCCAAGTAAAGATAGCTATTTGAACATGGCAAACATTATTGCTGCAGCTGAAATTACGAATGCCGATGCCATTCATCCAGGTTATGGTTTTTTAAGTGAAAATGCCAAATTTTCTGAAATTTGTCGTCAAAATAAAATCAAGTTCATTGGCGCATCCCCAGAGATGATTAATCAAATGGGAGATAAAAGTAATGCGAAAGCAACCATGATAAAAAATGGAGTGCCTTGTGTTCCTGGATCTGACGGCTTATTAGATAATGTAGAGCAAGCGATTGAACTTGCTAAAGAAATAAAATACCCTGTTATTATTAAAGCAACTGCCGGAGGTGGTGGTAAGGGTATGCGTATTATTTGGAAAGAAGAAGATTTCAAAACAGCATGGGACAGCGCTGTGCACGAAGCTACTGCAGCTTTTGGTAATGGTGCCATGTATATGGAAAAGTATATTGAGGAACCTCGTCACATTGAGATTCAAATTGTTGGAGACGCTCATGGAAAAGCATGTCATTTAAGTGAACGAGATTGTTCTGTTCAACGTCGTCATCAAAAATTGGTGGAAGAAACTCCGTCACCTTTTATGACTCCTGAATTACGAGAAGCTATGGGTGATGCCGCTGTAAAAGCAGCTTTAGCGATTAACTATGAAGGCGTTGGAACCATTGAATTTTTAGTCGATAAGCATCGCAATTTTTATTTTATGGAGATGAATACACGTATTCAAGTTGAACACCCTATTACAGAAGAGGTAGTTAACTATGATTTAATACGTGAACAAATTCTAGTTGCAGCGGGGGTTCCTATTTCAGGTAAAAATTATTACCCTCAATTACACGCCATAGAATGTAGAATTAATGCTGAGGATCCATTCAAAAATTTCACTCCTTCTCCCGGACTTATAACTACTTTGCATACCCCAGGCGGACATGGTGTAAGAGTAGACTCTCACGTTTACAGTGGCTATAGAATTCCTCCTAATTACGATAGTATGGTCGGAAAATTAATCACTGTAGCTCAAACAAGAGAAGAAGCTATTGCTAAAATGCATCGTGCACTAAGTGAATATGTTATTGAGGGTGTAAAAACAACAATTCCATTTCACATTAAGTTAATGCAAAACGAAGATTTTAAGGCAGGAAACTACACAACTAAGTTTATGGACACTTGGGATTTTAACAAAGACTAAGCAGATATAATTAGAGTACAAATATGAATACAAAAAAAGTTATTGGAGATTAACCAATAACTTTTTTTATTTTATTGATAGTATTTATCAAATTCTTTTTTTGATGATTGATTTCATCCATAGTTTCAGCTTTTCCTAAAGCTAATTGAACTTCAAAATGATCTAATTTTTCTTTTAAATCCAAATAGGTGTCTTTTCCATCGCTCACCAACCGATTAACACCTGACTTTAAATTGTTGAATTTGTTTAAGGAATCCTTTTTTATTTCTTCCAATTTATCCGAAAGTTCTGCTTTTCCTAAACTTGCTTGTACTTGCAACTCTTCTAATGAGACGACCGTATTTTTTAAAAAATCGATTGTTTTATCTCCTAAATGATTCATATAGATATTAATGATTATGATTAGGTATCCTTGTTATCATCATCAGAGTTTTGATGGTTACTAAAAACATAACTATTTTAGATAATAACGGGATTTAACAAATCAAATTTAATTCACATCCATAAAATAAAAAATGAAGTTTGTCTTTTGTAATAGCTGATATTAATCATTAACAAAATAACGTAATAGCTATATGATGATATTAACCAAAATCTTCGTTTGTATAATATAACTTATAGTATTTAAGAGCTTTTTCCTCATCATATCCTTTTTCTACAAAATCATGACGGCCATGCACATAGATATGAAAATTTTTGTCTAACTTAACTACACTCTTCATGAATTTTTGATTTTTCTTTACTGCGGTTGGGGATATTTCAAAATCATCAATGGCATTTAAATCCATTTTTTCATTATAATTCTGACGATATTCTCTAAAGGCCTCTTGTAATTCAGGTTGTGGCAAGATTTCTTTTTCAAATTCATGGATGTCGAACTTATCTTTTTCCTTAAAAAAACTAGTGCTTTTATTTAACATCATCATTTGATCCTGTTTAGCAACATTATTTGCCTCTGTCAAAACCTCTTCACAAAAACCTTTACAAGTTTCAATAAAATTAGAGGTATGGAAATAGGCATTTTCTTTCATCTTAGTATTTAAAAAATCTTCAACCCAATAAAAGGCACAATCTGCAATTTTATTATTTGTATCGACCACACTAATTTTAAATCCTTTCTCACTTTCTGTATTAAAAATTAAACAACCTTTATCTAATTTATTAATATTAATTCCATTATCACATTCAATATCAAAGTTATCCATGTGCTGAAAAACTTTTAAATAGGTATCCTTATTTTCGGTTTTAAACAATCCAATCGCATCACATATTATGCCGTCAACATTACAATCCTTAAAATAACAAGTATAAAATTCTCCACCTTTTATTTTTGGGTGCATTGACTGATTATGCAAATGCTCTGCAATGCGTTTGCTACATTCTATAAAATTAGTTCTCGAAGAAAAAATATCAGCTGCATAACTTTTCACATCTTGGTAATGCATTTCATTTTTAGATTTAAACTGATAATATATATCCGTTTTAAAAGGCGATGTTAAATACCTCATTACGGTATCCCGCAGAAAATCATCACTTATTTCAATATTTTTTTCACTCAAAGATAAGTCTTCTCCCAAACCTTTATTTCCAACATAATGGATTATAAATTGTGTTAATTCTGAACGGGTAAAATCAATCATAGTATTAAATCAATTAAAAAATGAACAGTAAATGTAACCATTAGAAAGAGCCTTCAATTAACAAAGTTTAAACAAATATTATTAATGCAATGATATATCTTACCAAAGAACTTGTATTTTTATGGTTGACAGATATATTTCATTCTGTTGCACAAAAAACGATTAATATAAATGAACGGAATACAGTAATTGAATAATTATTAAAATCCAATTATCAACTTCAACCCTTTAGGTATGCAAAAAAACATTATAAAACCAACCGTATTAGCAATAGTAATCTTTGCCCTTTGTTCATTTACTATTTTTCAATTTGAAAAAAATCAAATACTACAAGACATGTTAATGTCTGTATTAAATCAGGCTCACTATAGTCCTTTGAAAATTAACGATGACTTTAGCGAAAAAGCCTTTAATCTGTATCTAAAAAAACTCGATGCAGGGAAAAAATTTTTGTTACAATCTGATGTTGATGCCTTAGCCAAATACCGCAACAAAATTGACGATGAAATTAATAACGGCAAATTTGATTTTTATAAATTATCAGCTGATTTAATTAATACAAGAATAAAAGAAAAAGAAAATTGGAGTAAGGAAATTTTATCGGAAAAATTCGATTACTCAATAGATGAAGAATATGAAACAGATGGAGACAAATTGAAATATGCATCTAGCGAAACTGAATTGAAGGCAGAATGGAAAAAAATGTTGAAATATCAAACCTTATCTAATTTGGATGATATGCTGTCTGCCCAAGAAAAAGCTAAAGAGAAAAAAGACAGCATTTTTAAAGAAAAAACATTTGATAGTTTAGAGGTGGAAGCCCGCAGGAAAAGTTTAAAAACTAATATCGAATGGTTTAAACGTTTGAATAAAATAACGATGAAAGATCGTTTTTCAACCTATGTCAATACTATTACAGGGCTGTACGATCCACATACAGAATATTTTGCACCAAAGGAAAAAAAGAAATTTGACCAAAGTATGAGTGGCCAATTTGAAGGAATTGGAGCTAGGCTGCAAGCTAAGGATGGAATACTTAAAGTGAGCGAAATTATTGTTGGTTCACCATCTTTTAAACAAGGTGAATTAAAAGCCGGTGATGAAATACATAAAGTAGCTCAAGGTGCAAATGAACCTATTGACATTACCAATATGGAAATGGATGATGCGATAGATTTGATTAAGGGAAAAAAAGGAACCGAAGTTAGATTAACAGTAAAAAAACCGGATGCTACTTTTAAAGTAATTTCGATTATAAGAGATGTTATTGAAATTGATGAAACATATGCCAAATCGGCTATATTAGAAAATAATAGCAAAATTGGATATATCTACCTACCTATGTTTTATGCTGATTTTACTAGAAATGGAGCCCATCGTTGTTCTGCTGATATGAAAAAAGAACTAGAAAAATTAAAAAACCAGGGTGTTGAAGGTATTATTGTTGACTTAAGAGACAATGGTGGTGGCTCATTACAAGAGGTGGTTGATATGGCTGGATTATTTATACCTAAAGGACCAATTGTTCAGGTAAAAGATAGATCTGGTAAAATATATGTAATGGATGATAAAAACCCGTCAGTTACTTGGGATGGACCTTTAGCAGTGCTAGTCAATCATGGTAGCGCTTCCGCTTCCGAAATTTTAGCAGCCGCCATTCAGGATTATAAAAGAGGGGTAATTATTGGTACTCAAAGTTTTGGTAAAGGTACTGTTCAATCTTTTTATAATCTCGACCAATATTTGCTACCACAATTCGACACAATTAAACCTTTGGGAGAAGTTAAAATTACCAATCAAAAATTTTACAGAATAAATGGTGGTGCAACACAATTAAAAGGAGTAATGCCTGATGTAGTGTTACCTGATCCATATGCGTTTATTGAGGTGGGAGAAAAAGAAATGGACTACCCTATGCCATGGGATGAAATTGTGAAAGCTTCATATCAAGAATTTGCGACCATCGATTATAATAGGATAAAAAAGGGAAGTGCCAATCGTTTAAAATCGAGTACAGCTTTTAAATTAATTGAAACTGAATCAAAAGAGATGAAAGATAAAAAAGATGATACCAAATATCATTTAAAACTTGATAAATATAGAGCTGAACAAAAAGAATTTCGTGAGAATTTTAAAAAATACGATGATCTAAAAAATGATATCAAAGGTTTTTCGGCTAATTTAACTTCTTTTGATAAAGAGAAAATAAAGTCTGATACAACTAAGTTAAATAAAGAAACCAAATGGGCTAAAAATATTCAAAAAGATCATTATATCTACGAAGCCAGTAACATTTTAAATGATATGAAATAGCCATGTACTGAGCGCAAAAAACAAATGAAGATAAA
>CAMAPT010000025.1 GCA_945860225.1 Chitinophaga pinensis
TTGTATACGTGTTACGCACCCGTGCGCCGGTCGCCACCAAATATTGCTATTCGTGCTGCCCCTCGACTTGCATGTATTAAGCCTGCCGCTAGCGTTCATCCTGAGCCAGGATCAAACTCTCCATTGTAAAAGTAATTTGATCTAGATATTCATATCTAGGAATGTCTGTTCAGGGTCTAGCATGTATTTTAAAAAACAAGTATCACTACTCATTCCATTCAGATGTACTCTCTTTTCAGAGTTACCTGCTACATTTTTTGGTTTCAATATTTTCAAAGAACTTTAACTTATCTACCAATCCTAAAATCAATAAACAAATCAATATTTTTAAATAATCTCAGTCTATCTCTAAACTTTAATCACTCTCAATCTCTTAATGAACTTCCGCTCTTTCGTTTGCGGGTCGCAAATGTAAATGCTTTTTTCTTATCCACCAAATTTATTTTAAAATTTCTTAAAAATAAATTTACTAAATATCCAACCACTCCTCCCAACTTCACTCTCTAAAAACATATCCTCAAACAACGGGCCGCAAATGTAATAACTTTTTTGTCGTAAACAAGAATATTTTAAATAATTTTTAAAATAATTTTATTCTTTATTATCTTTCAAAAAGTACCTCAAACAACGGGCCGCAAATTTAACAAGTTTTTTATTACCCACAAGAAGATACATCATATTTTTTTTAAAAATCTTATCAATTAAAAGCAATGTGCTGATTTACAATAACTTATTTTTCATTTAATACAATCCTTATTTTATTCCATAAACCTTATTAACAAACTTATCATAGCAATTACCGCATCTTAACACACAAATCCATGCTACCAGCAATAATTACCAATCTCTTAATAAAACAAAATCAATTATAATTTAATATTCTATTTATGTTGAATAGAAAAATGAATCTTTTTAATTCATTATAATATTTAGAAAACAATTTCATTTTTTTCATAAAATTATTGATAGTTTTGATTATATTAAAGTCAGATTTTTAATGGCCAAAACTAATTTTTATTAATGTGATTATATATTCACTTTCTTCACTCATACTCTTAGAGGCATATGCAAAAATTATTTAATGAATTTACTTCTACAACAGCTGCTCAATGGAAAGAGCAATTAGTAAAAGATTTAAAAGGAATTGATTACAATACTTTAGTTTGGAAAACAAGCTCTGGAATTGACGTTCAACCTTTCTACACTAAAGAACATTTAAATGCGAATCCTACTCCTTTGTTTACTAAAAACGACTGGGCCATTTGCGAAAATGTTTTTGTCATCGATGCTAAAACTGCCAATACTCAAGCCTTAAATGCTTTACGAAATGGAGCTTCTGGCATAGTGTTCCATATCATTCAAAAAACCGATTTTGCAATTTTATTAAACGATGTTTTATTAGAATATATTTATACTTTGTTTATTGTAACTCCTGAATTTGAAAAAGATTTATTTACATTTTTAAGTTCTATTTCTACCGGAGACAACTGCTTTGTTGAGTGCGACACAACCTTAAATGGAAAATTGGAATTACATAATACCTCTTCTATATGTATTAGCACTAATTTGTATCAAGAAGCAGGTTTAAATTCAATGAATGAATTAGCTTTTTCAATCGCTCAATTAAACGAATATTTAAATATTGCTAAAACTGCAATTAAAACCATTCATTTAAATGTTTCTGTTGGCGGAGATTTTTTTATGGAAATTGCCAAACTAAGAGCCTTAAGAAAATTAACGAACTTCTTGTTAAGTCAATACGACATTAAAGCTATAGTTCACATTCATGCTCAAACCACTTTGATAAACAAAAGTATAGTTGATAGTTACAATAATATTTTACGTTCTACAACTGAAGCCATGAGTGCTTCTATTGGTGGTGCCAATAGTATAGTAGTTTTACCTTTTGATATAGAGTTTAATGAGCAAAACGATTTCAGTTCACGTATGGCTCGTAACCAGCAATTAATTTTAAAAGAAGAAAGCTATTTAAACATCGTTTCGGATATGTCAGCCGGTTCTTACTACATAGAAACCTTAACTGAAACACTTTGCGAAAAAGCCTGGGAACAATTTAAATTAATAGAATCGAAAGGAGGTTTATTAGCGTGCTTAAAATCAAATTATATTCAAGGTCTGATTTCTAAAGATGCTGAAACATTGATTCAACAGTTTAAAGAAGGGAAATTAGTTTTAGTTGGCGTCAATAAATTCCAAAATAAAAACGAAGAAGTAAAAGTAATTAAGAAAAAAAAAGCTTTACATCCTTTTGGAATTAAAGCCATTAATTTGAGTGAATCTTTAGAACAACCATTAGCTAATTAATCATGAGAAAAGATTTTTCAAACATATCATATCAAAGTTATAATGTCACGCAGAGCGGAGTCGAAGCGTCTGAAAAATTTACCACAGCCGAACAAATTACCCTAAATACAACATATACTTTAGCCGACACCAAAGACTTCGAACACTTAAATTTTGGCGCTGGTACACCACCATTTTTACGTGGCCCCTACTCTAGCATGTATGTTCAAAATCCATGGACAGTCAGGCAATATGCTGGTTTTAGCACAGCCGAAGAAAGTAATGCCTTTTATCGAAGAAATTTAGAAGCTGGACAAAAAGGTTTATCTGTTGCTTTTGATTTAGCTACTCACCGTGGTTATGACAGTGATCATGAACGAGTAGTTGGTGATGTTGGGAAAGCTGGTGTGGCGATTGATTCTATTTTGGATATGAAAATATTATTCGAACAAATTCCTCTCGACCAAATGAGTGTGAGTATGACGATGAATGGTGCAGTATTACCAATTTTAGCTTTCTACATTGTAGCGGCCGAAGAACAAGGAGTTTCAATGGATAAATTATCAGGTACCATTCAAAATGATATTTTAAAAGAGTTCATGGTGCGCAATACCTACATTTATCCGCCAGAGCAATCCATGAAAATTATTGCGGATATTTTTGAATTCACGTCGCAAAAAATGCCAAAGTTTAATTCTATTTCAATTAGTGGCTACCACATGCAAGAAGCAGGCGCAACAGCAGATATTGAATTAGCTTATACCTTAGCCGATGGATTAGAATATATTAGAACCGGAATTAAAGCAGGATTAGATATTGATGCCTTTGCTCCTCGTTTATCATTCTTCTGGGCAATTGGGATGAACCATTTTATGGAGATTGCTAAAATGCGCGCCGGACGAATGCTTTGGGCAAAGATAGTCAAACAGTTTAATCCAAAATCTGCAAAATCAATGGCATTGCGCACACATTGTCAAACGAGCGGATGGAGTTTAACAGAACAAGATCCTTTTAATAATGTGACTCGTACGTGTGTAGAAGCTTTAGCGGCTGCAATGGGTCATACACAAAGTTTACATACCAATGCTTTAGATGAAGCGATTGCTTTACCGACCGATTTTAGTGCACGCATTGCGCGTAACACACAATTGTTTTTACAAAATGAAACCAACGTTTGTAAAGTTGTTGATCCTTGGGCTGGTTCTTATTATATAGAAACCTTGACGCACGAATTAGCTCACAAAGCTTGGGATTTAATTGAAGAAGTTGAGAATTTAGGTGGTATGGCTAGAGCTATCGAAACTGGAATTCCTAAAATGCGTATTGAAGAAGCGGCAGCTCGCAAGCAAGCTCGCATTGATGGCGGAAAAGATGTGATTGTTGGTGTGAACTTATACCAAACTAACGAAAAAACAAATATCGACATTTTAGATGTTGATAATGCTAAAGTTAGAACACAACAATTAGAACGTTTAGCAAAATTAAAAGCTGAACGTAATCCTAAAGAAGTAGAAGTTGCCTTATCTGCCTTAACTGAAGCGGCTAAAACAGGCAAGGGAAATTTATTGGAACTATCTATTAATGCAGCTCGTGTGCGTTGTAGTTTAGGGGAAATCTCTTACGCTTTAGAAATTGTATTTGGAAGATATAAAGCTAACATCAGAAGTATTGCCGGAGTTTACAGTAAAGAAATTAGTATGGATAAAAACTTTTTAAAAGCAAAAGAATTAGCCGATCAGTTTGCAGAAATGGATGGTCGTCGCCCACGAATCATGATTGCAAAAATGGGACAAGACGGGCATGATAGAGGGGCAAAAGTTATTTCGACTAGTTTTGCCGATATGGGATTTGACGTGGACATTGGTCCTTTGTTTCAAACACCCGCAGAAGCAGCTAAACAAGCCGTAGAAAATGATGTGCATATTTTAGGCGTTTCTTCATTAGCCGCTGGACACAAAACTTTAATTCCTCAGGTGATTGAAGAGTTAAAAAAATATGGAAGAGATGATATTATGGTCATTGCCGGAGGAGTTATTCCTCAGCAAGATTATGATTTTTTATACAAAGCCGGTGTTTCCGGTATATTTGGACCAGGAACCGTCATTAGTATTTCTGCTATTGATATTTTAGAAAAGTTAATCGAAAGAAATAAATAAGAAAATGAACAAAGGGCTTTCAACGATACTTCTCTTAATAGCTTCCAATACATTTATGACCATAGCCTGGTATGGTCATTTAAAATTTAAACAACCAAATATGCTCTTAACTATATTTGTAAGTTGGGGTATAGCTCTATTAGAATATACCTTAATGGTTCCTGCAAATAGACTTGGGAGTTCTTTGCACGGAGGTCCTTTTAATATATTTCAATTAAAAATCATTCAAGAAGTAATTTCCATCAGTGTATTTATAATCTTTACATTATTGGTTTTTAAAACAGAAAACCTACGATGGAATCATATCATTGGTTTTTTATTTTTATTTATTGCGGTGTATTTCTTTTTTAAAAAGTAATTTTGGAACTCTATGAAAGAAGTGACTCAAATACTCACCGATTTAAAACGAAAAATTTTTAAACCTGTTTATTTTTTAAGCGGTGAAGAAGCTTACTACATTGATTTAATTAGCGATTACATTGAAAAAAATGTATTAGATGAGAGCGAACAAGAATTTAATCAAACTATTTTATACGGAAAGGATGCCGATTTAAACACTATAATTTCTGCAGCAAAGCGCTTTCCAATGATGAGCGAATACCAAGTGGTCATTGTAAAAGAGGCTCAAAATTTAAAAGAATTAGGAAAAAGTTCGGGCAACTCTGAGGATGACGAATCTGAAACAGATGTTAAAACAAAAAAATCTTCTAATACCTCTAATGCTCTCGCCAATTACTTACAACATCCTCAAGCATCAACTATTTTAGTATTTTGTTACAAATACAAAACCTTAGATAAACGAAGTGTTATTTACAAATCTTTGCAAAAAAATCAGGTTTTTTTGGAAACGAAAAAACTTTATGACAACCAGCTACCAGATTGGATTACAACATTTGTTCAAGATCGTAAATTTAAAATTGGCCCAAAAGCATCTTTTTTATTAGCGGAATTTTTAGGAAATGATTTATCAAAAATCACAAATGAAGTAGAAAAATTACTCATTAATTTAAAGGAGGGAGAAGAAATAACTCCTGAATCTGTTCAAGATAACATCGGTATCAGTAAAGAGTTCAATATATTTGAATTACAAGACGCGTTGGCAAAAAAAGACATCTTAAAAGCCAATCGTATTATCAACTATTTTTCATCTAATGAAAAGGAGCATCCTAGCGTCATGACATTAAGTTCATTATATGGTTATTTCTCAAAAATTTTACTTTACCATTTTTCCCCAGATAAATCCAAATTTGCAGTAGCTCAAACTTTAGGAGTTAATCCTTTTTTTGTAGACGGCTATGCTAAAGCTGCACAAAATTATGGTACTGCAAAACTAAAAGCCATTTTTAGCTATCTAAAAGAATATGATTTAAAAACAAAAGGCGTTGATAATGTCGGTGTTGGAAATTCTGAATTAATGAAAGAACTGATTTTTAAAATTTTACATTAGGATAAATTACCTGTATGTTTATAAAATTCAAGCAAATCAATAGTCTGTTGGGCCTCTTTCACATCATGGACTCTGAGTATAGTTGCTCCATTTTGTAAAGCTATTGTATTTAAAACTGTTGTCCCGTTTAATGAGGTTTGAGGAGTTGTTTGAATGACCTTGTTAATCATCGATTTTCGCGACAATCCAGCTAAAATAGGAAATCCAAGGTCACTGAATTTGTTAAGATTTTTGAGCAATTGATAATTATGCTCCAATGTTTTACCAAATCCAAAACCTACATCAAATATTAATTTTTCAAATCCTAAAGCTTTACATTTCTCTATTTTAGAAATAAAAAAATTAAATACCTCTTTTACAACATCATCGTAGTGAGGATTATTTTGCATCGTTTGTGGTGTACCTTTCATATGCATCAAAATATAAGGAATTTGATATTTTGCCACTAAATCTATCATTTTGGTATCTATTTCTCCACCCGATATATCATTGATGATATCTGCACCTTCTTCTATGGCAAACTGTGCAACTTGAGAATGAAATGTATCAACGGATATGAAAATATCAGGAAATTGTTTTCTTATTTCAATAAGTGGTAATCTTAATCTATCAATTTCTTCTGCAACGGTTACTATTTCGGCATTAGGTTTTGAAGAAGCGGCACCCAAATCAATAATGGTAGCACCTTCCTGATTTTTTTTTTCTACACTTTTTAAAATATCAGGTACCGTAGATAACATTCCGCCATCATAAAAACTATCTGGAGTTAGATTTATAATGGCCATGACCTGAGCTTTTTCAAAATTTAGTTGTTTGCCGTTATTTGTCGGATATGTTTTATGCATTTTTGATTAAATTAGCACGATAAAATTATAAAATATCGTGTTCAAAATAAGGGAATAATAAAAAACTAAATATTCTCACATACTCTTACATCTAAATGACTCATACTTCGCAACAATACGACGCTACTATTAAACTATGTAAAGATCTTTTTCTAAAAAAAATGAAAGATTACGGAACTGCTTGGAGAAACTTAAGACCGACATCTCTGACTGACCAAATTTTCATTAAAGCCCAACGCATTAAGAGTATTGAAGAAAAAGGAACTCAAAAAATTAACGATGATATTAAAGGGGAATATATCGGAATTATTAATTATTGTATCATTGCCTTGATTCAACTTGAATTGAAGACTGACTCCAGACTTGAACTGCCATACGAAGAGGTTGAGTTATTATATAATAAATATGCTAAACAAACCAAACAATTAATGGAAGACAAAAACCATGATTATGGAGAGGCTTGGCGTGATATGCGTATCAGTTCTTTAACAGATTTAATTTTAATGAAAATTTTCAGAGTCAAACAAATTGAAGACAACAAAGGGCAAACTATTGTCAGCGAAGGCGTTGATGCTAATTATATGGATATGCTAAATTATTCTGTATTTGCGTTAATAAAACTTACATAAATAGTTAAACTGTTGCATATTACTATTTTATATAGCCTCAAAATTTCAAAATAACCACTATTTTATTTACTTTTTTACAAATTATTATCAAAGCATGAAAAATTCTAGAATCTTTTTGTTTTCTCTTTTGGTGGGCCTAAACTCTTATCATGCCCAAACACTTACCTTACAACCTGATGCAACAGCTGGTAAAGATGCTTTTATAAACAGTTTACAACCATCAACCGTCGGCGGAACTGTAACAGATCTAGATGCCTTAGCGTGGACAAATTCCGGAAATCCTTCCACTGTAAGAGGGCTTATTGATTTTGACCTAAGTCAAATACCTACTGGAGCAGTTATCAATAGTGCTACTTTAACCTTATATCATAATCCTACATCAAGTAATTCAAGCGCTAAACATCAATCACTTTCAGGATCAAACGAAGGCCTAATAAGTAGGGTCATTTCTACTTGGGATGAAAATACGGTTACCTGGAATACTCAACCTCAAACCACAACTCAAAACGAGGTTATAATTCCTCAAAGCACAAGCGAAAATCAAGATTATTCACTTGATGTTACGGACTTAATTAAAGACATGATTAATAACCCTTCCTACAGTTATGGTTTTATGATTCGTCTTAAAACGGAACAATACTATAGATCACTAGTATTTGCCTCTAGCGATAATTCAAATGCATCTAAACATCCAAAACTAGAAATATCGTATTCTACAAATGTAACTGGCATTCAAGAAATGGCAAATTCAAAGATTATCATATTTCCAAATCCTACGAGCGATTATGTAAATATCAATATTCCAGAACAACTACTTGGACATGTTTATCATATCTATGACAATAACGGTAAAAAAGTAAAAGAGGGAATCTTAGTGGGAAAAGAACAAAAAATAGGTATCGATAATTTTTCAAATGGTATCTACACCATAAAAGTAAATAATGAAACCCAGCATTCGTTCCGAATACTCAAAAAATAGTTATCCCAATTTAAGGACTAGACGAAAACCAACAGAAAATTAAAAAATATGAGTTACGACTTAATGGTATTTAGAAAAGAAGCGGCTCCAAAAGCAAGGACTGACTTTATGAAATGGTATCAAGACCAAACCGAATGGACAGAAGAACATAGCTATAACGACCCCGCAAACACTTCGGCTGAATTACGAAATTGGTTTATGGAAATGATACAGACTTTTCCTGCCATGAATGGACCGTTAGCAAGTGACGATGACGATAATTCAAATGTTTCTGACTATAGTATTGGAAAGGATGTTATCTATGTTGCTTTTGCATGGTCATTAGCTGAACAGGCTTATAATAAAATGTTAGAACTTGCCGAAAAACATGGAGTTGGGTTCTTTGATGCTAGTAGCGATAACGGAGATATATTATTTCCAGATAACGGAAAATTAAAATCCATTGACTATCCGAATAAAAATTATAACAGTTCAACAACTGGACTAGAAACTAAACCTTGGTGGAAATTTTGGTAAATTTGACAACAAAAATCTACTTTAACGAAAGAAAAATTTGGGATAAAAGCACCTACAATAAATTGGCGGTTCAATACTCTGCAAACACATCTTTAATTAATCAAAGTTAGTTTCTCTACATCAACATTTGTGGTAAAATAGCCAACTTCTTGCAGCTGACAAAAGTTATCCTTACCAAAAACTAAATCCGATTTCAATATGAGGTCGGATTTTTTCATCAATGAAAACTATCTTTGGCCAAAAATACTACTTCCTACTCTTATCATATTACTTCCTTCCTCTATCGCTATTTGATAATCGCTACTCATACCATAACTTAAAATCGAATGGTTTGAAAATTCTTTACTAAAATCATGAATTGACTTAAATTCTTTTCTTATCTGACTAGAATCTTCTGTGTTCGATGCCATTGCCATAAATCCTTTTATCAAGACTGATTTCAAGTCTTTAAAATTTTGAGACCTTAAAATTTCTTTGGCTTCCAAAAGGCTAAATCCAAATTTAGTATCTTCTTGAGCAATATGTATCTGTAGCAAGCAGTTTATAATCCTGTTGTGTTTTTCTGCTTGTTTATTAATTTCCTTTAATAGTCCAAAACTATCAACTCCATGAATTAAATGCACAAATGGAGCAATGTATTTCACCTTATTACTTTGCAAATGTCCAATAAAATGCCAACAAATATCCTTGGGTAGCTGCTGAGATTTGTCAACCAATTCTTGCACATAATTTTCACCAAAATGTCTTTGCCCAGCATCGTATGCTTGCATTAATAGATTATTTGGTTTTGTTTTAGAAACGGCAACTAAGGTCACATAATCAGGTATTTGCGACTTAATTTGATTTAGATTATCTGAAATTAACATGTTTGAAATATAACTACCGTAATGACTATTAATCTTCTAAACTATATACAATCAATCCACTCCTCATTTTAGGTTCAACCCAAGTAGATTTTGGCGGCATGATGTTATTTGTATCAGCTATCCATTTCAAATGTTCCATGGTTACAGGATATAAACCAAAAGCAACTAACGCTTTTCCTTCGTCCACCTGTTTTTTTAGCTCCTTACTTCCTTTAATACCTGGAATAAAAGCAATGCGTTTATCTGTTTTTAAATCATGTATATCAAAAATAGGAGACAAAATATAGTTAGTTAAAATAGCTGCATCCAAACTATCTATAGGGTCTTGCGAATTAAAATGTGCATTTTTTATCTTTAGTGAATACCATTTACCATCGACATACATAGAAAACTCATGTTTTTCAGTTGGTTTAAAATCGAGGTCATTTATTCCGGAAATAATAAAATTTGATGACAACTGATCTATTAATTCATTTACAGATAATCCATTCAAATCTTTTACAACTCGGTTGTAATCATAAATTTTTAATTGTGATTCAGAAAAAAAGACACCTAAATAATAATTAAATGCTTCATCTCCTGTAAATGTATTTACTGAATCTCTTCTTGATTTTCCTAGAAGTGTAGATGATGCTGAACGATGATGACCGTCGGCTATGTAGATATTTGGTATTTTAGAAAAGCGTTCAGCTATTAGGTTTACGTTTTCTTGGCTGCTAATTACCCAAACAGAATGCCTCACGCGATCCGTGGTTGTAAAATCATAATCAGGTCTCTGCATAGCCACATTGTCTGATATTTGATCAATTGTAATATCATTTGGATAACAAAATAACACAGGCTCTGCATTAAATCCACATATATCCAAATATTCCTTTAATTTTTCTTCTCGCGAAGTAAGGGTTTGTTCGTGTATTTTTATGACCCCATTCATATAGTCATCAATACTGGTACAAGCTATTATACCGATAAACTCATCACCATTCTTAATTTGTCTGTATAAATAATAAGACGGTGATTCTTCTATTAAAAAAATTTGTTCGTTAACAAACTGTTTAAATCGAGCCTTTACCTTAAATAAACGTTCTTTAGAGCCAGGTTTTGTTTTAATACCATCTTCAAAATCAGGATTAATAACATGCAAAAAAGAGTAAGGGTTTGCTGCTAATTTATCTTTAATTTCAGAAGTATTGTAACCGTCAACGGACCTCGATGCTACTAAATGCACTTTATCAGTTTGAGGCCTTATTGCCTTAAATGGAATCACTTTAGCCATATTGGTTAAATGAATTTTAAAATTAATACGATATTTTTTGCTAAGTAATGATAGCAAAAAATTACTTTTCTGCCAAATAAATAGCAGCTAATCCTAATCCTACAGATTTATAAGAGGCTTGTTTATATCCAACTTTTTCAAGAATAGCCGTTAGTCGCTCATTATCAGGGAAAGCTTTAATCGATTCGGGTAAATAGCTGTAAGCTCTGGCATCTTTAGAAAAAAGCTTACCAAGTGTAGGAGTAATATATTTGAAATGAAACATATAAAATTGTTTCACTGGAAATTTACGAGGCGAAGAAAATTCGAGAATGCATAATTGGCCTCCCGGTTTTAAAATGCGCAACATATTCGTTAAGCCTTTTTCTAAATTTTCAAAATTTCGAACTCCGAACCCAACGGTAATAGCATCAATCGAATTATCAGGCAAATCGCATGTTTCAGCGTCGCCATATTGCAACTCAATCGTTTTATCAAGGTTTAACTTTTGTAATTTTCCCCTACCAAACTTCATCATCCCCTCACTTATATCTATACCTATTATTTTTTTAGGTTGTAATTTCACAGCCTCAATAGCAAAATCAGCCGTTCCGGTGGCTACATCCAAAATAAAAGCAGGCTTTTTGCCAGCAATTAATTTAATGCATTTTTTTCTCCATCCTTTATGAATACCAAGTGATAATAAAGAGTTTAAAAAATCATATCTAAACGCTATGTTATCAAACATTTGAGCAACTTGATCCTTTTTAGAATCGGATGTATTATAAGGTGTGATATGTGACATAAAGAAGTTTAAGTAATCAATTACGGTATCTTGTCATAATAACCAAAATATGTATGGTATGTTTGACACAAAAGCGATTTTATTATTGAACAAATTCCAATTTCAAGGACTCTTCCAATAATTGTGCTTTACTAACAGGCACAACGCCAATTTGTTCGCATACTAAGCCACCTGCTAAATTAGCAATAGATGCCATAACAATTGGATGTACATGCAAGGCCACTAAAAGCGATGCCACACTTATCACCGTATCCCCTGCCCCACTCACATCTGCTATGCTTCTAATATGAGCCGGTGTATGTTCTTTTATAGAACGAGAATTAATAATCACCCCTTTTTCGGCCAAAGTAACTAAAGCCATTTCAAATTTTTGTTTTACCCTAAAACTACTAATCGCTCTTTGTAACTCATTAATGTTATCAGTTCCAATGTCCATTTTTAAACCTTCTCGTAATTCTTTCAAATTTGGTTTAAACAAGGTAACACCTTTATAAGCGTTGAAATTTTTCTTTTTAGGATCTACACATGTAGGAATTCCTTTACTTTTAGCCAATTCAACTACTTTTGAAATAAGTTTTGGCGTAATTAATCCTTTATTATAGTCTTCAAAAAGAATAACGTCAATTTTATCATGTTGAATAATGTACGAAATTAAGGTAATTAACTGCTGTGTTTCTGAAGGAGTGATATCCTCTTCTATCTCTTCATCAATTCTTAACAATTGATGATTATTACCAATAACTCTTGTTTTTTGGGTAGTAATTCTAGATCTGGATTTAAGGATTCCTTTTTGACTTAATTTTTGTTTTTTTAATAAATCTAAGAAACTTTGGCCTTCATAATCTATTCCGATTACCGAACATAAAATAGGATTTGCTCCCATGGCCTGAATATTTAAAGCCACATTAGCAGCTCCTCCTAAACGTTTTTCTTTTTTATTGACTGCAATAATAGGAACAGGTGCTTCTGGAGAAATCCTGTTGACCTTACCCCACATATAACTATCAATCATCACATCTCCAATAATCAACACATTTAAATTACTGAAAGACTTAAAAATTTCCCGAATGTGTTCTTTTTTTACAGATATTTTTTTCATTCTAAAAAACAGTTATTTGAGATTTGCTCTTTTAAATTATATAACACCAAAAACTAAAAACCTTAACTCAATTTACTAATTGCTTCTTTCATTCTTTTTAAGGCTTCTATCAATTTATCTTCAGAGGTAGCATAAGAGAAACGAATGTATTTATCATCTCCAAAAGCTGCACCAGGCACTAGTGCCACATGAGCTTCATCTAATAAATAGATCGTCAAATCGGTTGCATTGTTTATTATGAAGCCATTATATGATTTCCCAAATAATGATGAAACTTCCGGATAAATATAAAATGCTCCATCAGGCACATTCGTTTTCATGCCTGGAATATCTTGCATTAATTCCAACACTAAATTTCTTCTTTTCAAAAAAGCGTCCCGCATATAATGAGTACTTTCAGCCGGCATATTCATCGCAGCATGCATCGCTTTTTGAGTAATGCTACATGTTGCCGATGTAAACTGACCTTGCATTTTATCGCAAGCCTGCGCTATCCAACGAGGCGCTGCCATAATTCCACCTCTCCAGCCTGTCATAGCAAAACCTTTTGAAACACCATTGATAGTAATGACACGGTCTTTTATATCCGGAAACTGCGCCATGCTTTCGTGACCACCCACAAAATTAATGTGTTCATATATTTCATCACTAACAATATATAATTCATCATATTGTTTTACAACATCAGCAATGGCTCTTAATTCTTGCTTATTGTAAACCGTTCCTGTTGGATTACAAGGGGTACTAAACATCATCATCCTAGTTTTAGGGGTGATGTGAGCTTTTAATTGATCTGCCGTTATTTTAAAATTATTTTCGATGGTCGTATCGATAATAACAGGTACACCTCCGGCCAATTTTAAAATTTCTAAATAACTGACCCAAAAAGGAGCCGGAATAATGACTTCATCTCCCGGATTAATTAGAGAAAGTACCGCATTAGCGATGCTTTGTTTAGCTCCTGTTGATACAACAATATCATCAGCAGTATAATCTAAATAATTATCTCTTTTAAATTTATCTGCGATGGCCTGTCTTAGTTCCACATAACCACTTACATGTGTATAATAGCTATAGTTATCATTAATAGCGTTGATAGCAGCTTGTTTTACGACATCAGGAGTTGCAAAATCAGGTTCTCCTAAGCTTAAGCTAATAACATCGATACCCTGCGCCTTTAATTCTCGACTTTTACGAGCCATGGCAATGGTTTGTGATTCTGAAATAAGATTGACTCTATCGGATAAATGTGTCATTCAATAATTTTTAAAAATGCAAACAAATCTAATAAATACTACAACATCTCAAACTTATTTTCCATTTATTTATGGGCAATTTGTTATCAATTTCTTTTGGTTAACAGGGTTGTTTTAGGTACTTTCAAATCATTAATTACAACTCAAATACATTTAACTTATTTATTGAAAATGAATTATTGGCTTATCAAATCAGAACCTTTTAAATACAGTTGGGAACAGTTTAAAAACGACAAAGTGACTTTTTGGGATGGTGTGAGAAATTATGCCGCGCGAAATAACCTTAAAGCCATGAAAAAAGGAGATTTGGCCCTTTTTTATCACAGTAACGAAGGATTATGTATTGTTGGTATTGCCAAAGTGGTAAAAGAATTTTACCAAGATCCAACCACAACAGAAACTGCTTGGGTAGCGGTTGACTTTGCCCCTTTTAAAACATTAAAAAAAACGGTAAGCTTGGCAGAAATTAAAAATGACGAATATTTAAAAGACATGCAATTGGTAAAACAACAACGTTTATCGGTAAGCGCCGTAAAGCTAGAAGAATTTGACAGAATTTGTCTTTTGGGCGGATTGTAATTATTATAAAATTTTAAAGATAGAAACTCTGTACAATAACCATCGTTTTTAAAATGACCTTATAAATTGTGAATTAACTTCGTTTAATAAATTATAAATTCGCACAAAAATTAATATTATGTCTGATTTTTCGAACCATAAATTTGGCACTAAAGCCATTCACGCAGGTGCAGAACCCGATCCTTCAACAGGGGCTATTATGACACCTATATTTCAAACATCTACCTACGTTCAAGAATCGCCCGGAAAAAATAAGGGGTTTGGTTATGCTCGTGGAAAAAATCCTACCAGAGAGGCTTTGCAAAAAAACATTGCAGCGCTTGAAAATGGGAAACATTGTATTTGTTTTGGAAGCGGAATGGCAGCTACCGATGCGGTGATGCGTATGCTAAAACCTGGAGATGAAGTAATTACCGGTGACGATTTGTATGGAGGTTCGTATCGTTTGTTTACAAAAATTTATGAAAATTACGGCATCAAATTTCATTTCATCAATTTAACCGATGCTTCAAATATTGAAAAATATATTAATTCAAATACCAAACTCATTTGGGCCGAAACTCCTACTAACCCAACTATGCAAATTATAGATATTGCTGCTTGTTCTAAAATAGCAAAACAGCATCATTTATTGTTAGCGGTTGATAATACTTTTGCATCTCCTTATCTGCAAAATCCATTAGCTCTTGGTGCAGATATTGTAATGCACTCGGTTACTAAATATTTAGGTGGACACAGTGATGTGGTAATGGGTGCATTAATAGTAAATGAAGATAAATTACACGAGCAATTATATTTCATTTTAAATAGTTGCGGCGCTAATCCGGGGCCAATGGATTGCTTTTTGGTAATGAGAGGTATTAAAACGTTACATTTACGTATGGAACGCCATTGTTATAATGGAAGAAAAATAGCCGAATACCTTAAAACCCACCCTAAAATTGGAAAAATTTATTGGCCAGGTTTTGCAGAACATCCAAATCATGAAATAGCTAAAGAACAAATGCGAGATTTTGGAGGAATGATATCGATTGTTTTAAAAGGTGCTTCTTTAGAAGAAACCTTTAAAATAGCATCATCTTTTAAAGTTTTTTCTTTGGCTGAGTCTTTAGGAGGAGTTGAATCCTTAATCAATCATCCTGTTACTATGACACATGCGTCTATTCCTAAAGCAGAACGCGAAAAAGCTGGTGTTGTAGATAATTTATTACGTTTGAGTGTGGGTGTAGAAGATGTCGAAGATTTAATTGAAGATTTAAATCAAGCACTCAGCAACTAAGCGAATAAGGTATTACCAAATTTAATTTTTCTAGAAAGATTTTCTTTTCCTAAAAAACACAAAATGCTTATACAACATAAGCATCTTGTGTTGTTTTATGTCATTTTGTTTTAGATACTTTGCACTACTAAAAAATATAAAGGCATTCCTATCGTAATATTTATAGGAAAAGTAACCGCTAGAGCCATAGGTAAAAACAAACCCGGATTTGCTTTTGGAACCGATATTTTCATAGCTGCCGGAACTGCAATATAAGAAGCACTAGCCGCTAAAATGGCAAACATAAACCTATTTGATAAATCGTTTGTAACTAGCGAACTTAAAACTGCAAAAACGCATCCGTTCAACAATGGTATAACCACTGCAAAAATGACGGGAAACCATCCGAATGAAAAAAATGCTTTAAGTTTTTTACCGCTTGTTATACCCATATCTAATAAAAAAATGGCTAAAAAACCTTTAAAAAGGTCATTTGTAAAAGGCTTTATGCCTTCGGCTTGTTTAGCATTGGCAATGTAACCAATAACCAAACTGCCAAGAATAAGTAATACACTCCCATTTGTAAAGGAATGTTTTATGACAGCACTTTTTTGAATTGAATTGGTCTCCTCTTTATTAAAGATAGATATTAATACAAGTCCTATGATGATGGCGGGTGATTCCATAAGAGCCATGATAGCTACCATGTGTCCATGCAAACTTAATTGCTGAGCCTCGAGATAAGAAACAGCCGTTACAAATGTTACAGCACTTACAGAGCCGTATGCTGCCGCTATTGCTCCAGAATCAAATACAGTCAATTTGTTTTTTAAAATAAAGAATGTATAGAGTGGAATGATTAATGAAATCGTAATTCCTAATAGCATTGACCATCCAATTTCGCTTGAAAATGTTTCGTGAGATAACTCCTGCCCCCCTTTAAATCCAATAGCAAATAATAAATAAAGGGAGATAAACTTTGACGAGTTAGCTGGAATTTCTAAATCACTTTTTAGGTAAACTGCTATAATGCCTAAAACAAAAAATAGTAATGCCGGATTTGTAAGATTGTCTATCAATAAATTAAAATTCATATGTAGATATTTATTATTTTTCAGTTGTCATATGGTATACGCCATGTATCTTAATTTGTGTTTGCGCGCGCGGCACATGGCTATTTCATATATAGGTATTATTTGTTTTTTCAATTAATTAGATTTTTTGAGTTAATGCAAGGAATGTTTTTCAATTTCGTACTTGTGTATTTGGTAACATGCCATCTCAAATATATATTTTAAGGTTTTATCTGATTTTTGAAAATTTTAATCTTAATCCTGTTTTAGTTTCGTTAAAAATACCATCATCATAAACTAAATGGCCATTGACAAATGTTTTTAAAATTTTGCTTTTAAATGTTTGGTTTTCAAGTGGCGACCAATTGCAAGCATAAAGTAGATTTTTCTGATTTACCATATGTGACTGGTTCAAATCCAACAAAACCAAATCGGCATAATAACCCTCTCTCACATAGCCACGTTCTTTAATCTTGTAAATCTCAGCAACATGATGACACATTTTTTCAACTATTTTTTCGAGGCTTATTTTTTGTTGATGATACAGTTCTAGCATAATAAGTAATGCATGTTGCACCAAAGGTCCGCCAGACATCGCCTTAAAATAATTTCCGCTTTTTTCTTGAACGGTATGCGGCGCATGATCCGTAGCTATGATATCGATTTTATTTTGTAATAAAGCTTCTAAAAGTCCATTTTTATCATTTTCGGTTTTAATAGCCGGATTCCATTTTATTTTTGCGCCTAATTGTTCATAATCTTTATTTGAAAACCACAAATGATGAACACAAGCTTCAGCTGTAATCCGTTTTTTGTTTACCGGAGTATTATTATCAAACAAATTAGCTTCTGATGCGGTCGAAATATGAAATAAATGAAGTCGATTATCATATTTTTTAGCAATTTCTAAAACTCGTTTTGTGGCAGTTAAACAAGCCTCTTCACTCCTAATTAAATGATGAACACTTAAAGGAATATTATCCTCATAAATTTTACGGTATTCGTTGGCGTTTTTTTTAATAATAGAATCATCTTCACTATGCAAGGCAACCAACGTGCTTGTTCTTGAAAAAAGTTTTTCAAGAAACTCAGGATAATTAGCTAAAATTCCTTCATCGTTATTAAAATACAAACCATCATCCGTTATCCCACATACTGTTTCAGTATCTGTTTTTAATGCTTCTTCCAAATTTTGCTGATTGATTCCCATAAAAAAAGAATAATTTGCTAAGGAAGTTTTTGATGCCATTTGATATTTTTCTTCAAGCAACTCTTGAGTTAATGTGTTAGGAATAGTGTTGGGCATATCCATAAAAGAAGTGATTCCTCCCGCAACAGCTGCTTTCGCCTCAGAATAAATAGTTCCCTTGTGGGTTAAGCCAGGTTCCCTAAAATGTACCTGATCATCAATAACTCCTGGAAATAGATAAAGGCCTTCAGCATTAATAATGGTTGCATTGATATTTGAAATGTGATTCGAAATTTTTTCAATTCTTTCACCAACAATTAATACATCGGCCAATGTGATTGTACCTTCATTTACAATATATGCTTGTTTTATAATTATTTTGTTCATGGATAAATTTTTAAGGGTTACAAACATCACAATACATAGGGTCCTCTTTCATTTTACCGTGAGGATATTTTACTTCTTTGATATAGGAACATGTTTTACATTCATATACATAACTTAAAGTACTGCGGGTAGCAAAATTGCATAATGCACAAGGTAAACCGGCTTTAGCATTTACGATACCAAACCCGGGTGTTTGGCAATTGGGGCAACATGACTTTATTTTTTCAATCAATCGAAAGGTGGCTTTTTCAATTACCTGCATTCGAGTTGGATTAAACATAGCACGCATATCTGTTTCAATATAAACAGATCCATATTGATTCATGAAACGATTAAACTCATCATGTAATTTTCCCCAATCAATAATCCCTTTTACCTGATCAGTAAAATCCTCTTTTGTTTTTCTAATGATTAAACCATGCGATGGGAATTGAACTTTATTTGCAAATTCTAAGAGCTCTGTTTCAGTTTTAACTTCTGATCCGTAAAAATTAGTATTCGTACTTATTTCTCTAACAATAACTTCTAATTGATTTGTTTTGTCGATAAAAATTAAAAATTCATCATCTGCCGAAACAAAAAACATATCAGGGTGTGGCCCAAAAGAGCCTTCATTAGCGATCGCCAAATCTGCATCAGCTAATTCCATTGCCATTAAGCATTTTTTTCTTACAGTTGTAATAGGGTCATCTGTTCTCTCTATTTCGCCACTAAAAGTTCCGAGTACATCTGAATCAAAATCATCTAGAACATAACACTTTACATCCAATTCTTTTTCTAACAAAGGAGCAATTACTTGCTCCTTTTTATGTTTAGTGGCTATCAATAATTTTCTCCCTTTAAACACTGTTCTTTTTTGATTTTGAAAAAGTTATTTTTATTTCTGATAATATTTCTAAGGTTTCGTTGTTCTTTTTAGCTTTATCAATAATTTTTGATGCAACTAGCATACTTTTTTTTAATTGTGTTATTCTTTTCAAAGCCGTTTTACTTTCTTTTCCAAATCGTTCTTGAGAACTAAAATTCTTCATTTGATGAAAATTTATTTTGTTAGAAAATAGGTTAAATAAAATTTCTCTAGCCTCATCTGAAGAATAGTTTCCATTCATTAAAGTCAGTTCTTTAGTATTTTTCATTTTTTTGTATTTTTTTATTAGGAATTTCTCTCAGTAAATTTGCGCCTACGATAATCAGAATACCTGAAAAAAGCTCTCTATAGATGATGCTGTTGGTTGAAAAAAGTATCATTAAAACGAAAATAATTAACAATAATCCGATACAAATTTTTAGGCCTAACATATTTTTTGAGTATTTAATATTGCAAAATTGAGTATTCTAATTCATAATTTTTTATTTATATTTATAATGAAAAACATAAAATATTTTTATGAATTACACACTTAATCAGTTACAGATTTTTTTGAAAATTGCTCAAACAAAAAGTATTACAAAAGCATCCGAAGAGTTACATTTAACTCAACCAGCAGTTTCAATTCAACTGAAAAATTTTCAAAATCAATTTGAAATTCCTTTAACAGAAGTTATAGGAAGAAAGCTATATATAACAGATTTTGGCCTTGAAATTGCCGAAGCCGCTGAAAACATCATCAATCAGATTAGTGCTATCAACTATAAAACCTTGGCATTTAAAGGAAAATTAACTGGCAAACTTAAAATTTCAGTTGTATCTACTGGTAAATATGTGATGCCATATTTTCTTTCTGATTTTATGAAACAGCACTCTGGAATAGATTTAATGATGGATGTGACCAATAAAAACAAAGTGATTGAAAGTTTAGAAAATAATGAGGTGGATTTGGCGCTCGTTTCGATTTTACCAACTAATCTAAATATTGATAAACTTGATTTACTTCAAAATAAATTATATCTGGTAGGAAGCACCATGACAACCTTTAAAACAGATATTAACATCAAAAACATATTTACAGACATACCTTTAATCTTTCGAGAAAAAGGTTCAGGAACGAGACAGACGATGGAACGTTTTATTGAGCGCCATCAATTATCGGTATCGAAAAAAATGGAACTAACTTCTAATGAAGCTGTTAAACAAGCTGTAATCGCTGGTTTAGGATATTCTATTATGCCTTTAATAGGAATAAGAAACGAATTAAAAAATCAACAACTGCAAATCATACCCATAAAAGGATTACCTATTAAAACCAACTGGAGTTTAATATGGCTAAAAAGTAAAAAACATTCTCCAGTTTCTTTGGAGTTTTTAAATTATTTAAAAAGTAAAAATTCAGCTATTGTGAACGAGCATTTTAGTTGGTATGAGAAATACTAAAAATGGCAGGCTTACTTCAGTAGTAATATTTATTGATTAGAATAAGCCCCTGCATCTGGCTTTGTATTTCTTATTCTTCCTGAAATATCGTTAACCAAAAAAGGGAAAGATAATAAAATGGAAGGATTACCTATTTGTACAGCTGAAGATGTTGGTTTTATAGTAAAATTATAATTCGCAGAGTTACTAAAATCAGGATTTTTATTATAAATATTTGATGAATTTGTAATCAAAGTATTGGTAATAGCAGACGAACGCAATAAACAATGGCTAATTGCACATTTTTGGTTACTGTTACCTGATTGCCTAATATCTAATTCTAGTTCATTGGCTTGACTTCCTTCTATAATTGAATTCGCTATATAAATACTGTCTGTTCTTATAACATCCTTACCATCAAAATTATCAATATGCAAACATGGTTGTCCGCCTCTACCTCCATCTTTATTAAAATAATTAGCAAAAGTTGTATGTAAAAACGTATAATTACCCCCTAAAGTTAAAGCCGCACAATATTCCTTACAATTTGAAAACACGCTATTAGCAGACCAAACATCAAAATACTGGGTATATAATCCCCACTTTGAACAATTTTGAATAATAGAATTTGTAATTTTTAGTTTTCGAGGCTCGTTTGGATTTGATAAAATACTTGCCTGAATACCAATAAAATTATTTTTAATAATGGCATAGTTAATGTAATTATTAGTACTTCCTTCATTTATCCAAATTCTATCCCATTGTCCAGGCAAATCTTTGTAATCTTCCTCTCGCCTATCACCTTGAAATATGACTTCTTTCCCTAAATTACCATTTACTTGCAAAGTACCGTATCTATATATCCACAAACCCGCACTTTGATGGAAATAAATTTTAATACCAGGATTAATGACTAATTTTTGAGTAGAATCAACGACCAACCAACCATAAATGACGTGGGGTTTATCATCATCAGGCTGTCCTAAAGAGCCTCCACCCCAAGTAACGGTCACATTATTTTGAGAAGCAACAGTAGAATACGGTAAATAACCATTTTTGTACTGAATAGCTTTATTAGGCATATGATAATGAGCATCTTGACCCCATGCTTCTAAAGTTACACTCTGCTGATTGCCATTTACATCAAACAAAATTTTATCGTTTATAATTAACGGACTAAGTGCATTTGTTGGATTAACATTGACTTGAACGAAAATATAAATACTATCATTTGCCAAAATTTCAACATCATTGACCTGCTTGCCTTTTATACCATCAACATTTAAAAAAAAATTAGAATTCTGGCCTTTTTCTAATCGTACAGATGAAATATTGATTTTTTGATTATTGTTATTTACAACTCGTATTTGTCTGGTAGTTGAACCTATTGTGGTAAAAACCGTATCAAATAATATCGAATCTTGTGAAAAACTAATTTTGGCACTAGGATCAACCAATAATTTATCCTTTTTACACGATACAAAAAAAAACAAATTACATGTAATTACAATTAAAAAGGAAAATAAACGAAACATAGTAAACACAATATAACTATTAAAACGATAATAATTTGGTTATAGTATTCAAACAATTGATAATCTTAAGTATCGAAAAACAATTAATATAATTCTGATTCCAATTTTTTTTCCAATAACTCTCCTCGCAGATTTTTAGCTAAAATAATTCCATTACCATCTACTAATATATTAAAAGGTATACTGTTGATGCTATACATTTTAGCAACCGCATTATTCCATCCCTGAAGATCGCTCAAATGATAAGGCCAATTTAATTGGTCTTTTTCTATGGCATGTTTCCATGATACTTCATTTTGATCAAGAGAAACACTTAAGATTTCAAATCCTTGACCAATTTTAAATTTTTTATCATGAAACTTTTTGTAAGCCAAAACTAACGAAGGATTTTCTGCCCGACAAGGACCGCACCAACTAGCCCAAAAATCAATTAATACAACTTTACCTTTTAATGACGATAAAGTAACATCATTCCCATTGATGGAAGCTTGACTAAATTCGGGAGCTTTATTACCCAAATTAAGTCCTTCCGGAATTTGTAAATCCTTTACAATATTATTATTTTGAACTTGAACTTCTTTTTTTACGCTACAGGAATAAATAAACCATGAAGAGACCAAAAACGTAATTAGTAAGGATTTCATTTTTTAAATGGTATTTTTTCGAACAATTTCTGCTCCAATCGCATTTAATCTTCCATCGATATTTTGATATCCTCTGTCTATTTGATTAATGTTAAAAATTGTACTTTTCCCTTTAGCACTCATAGCTGCAATTAACAAAGCAACGCCCGCTCTAATATCAGGAGAAGCCATCTGAATGGCTCGTAATTGAACCTTTCTATCTAAGCCCATAACAGTTGCTCTATGCGGATCACATAAAATTATCTGAGCTCCCATGTCAATTAATTTATCTACGAAAAACAATCGGCTTTCAAACATTTTTTGATGAATTAGTATGTTTCCACGAGCCTGAGTTGCTGTTACAAGCATGATACTTAATAAATCCGGGGTAAAACCAGGCCAAATTGCATCAGCCACCGTAAGCATGGAACCATCTATAAATGTATCAATTTCATAGTTAGTTTGAGACGGGATATAAATATCATCACCTCTTCTTTCCATTTGAATTCCTAAACGAGAAAATACCTTTGGAATACAACCTAAATTATCATAAGATACATCCTTAATGGTTAATTCAGATTGAGTCATTGCAGCTAATCCTATAAAAGACCCAATCTCTATCATATCAGGTAAAATCCTATGATTTGTTCCTTTTAACGAAGTAACGCCTTCTATCGTTAATAAATTTGAACCAACACCTGATATCTTTGCACCCATCGAATTGAGCATTTTACACAATTGTTGTAAATAAGGCTCACAAGCAGCATTGTAGATAGTTGTTGTTCCTTCTGCTAAAACAGCGGCCATCACAATATTAGCTGTACCAGTAACAGAAGCCTCATCAAGCAACATGTAAGCACCTTTTAACTTATCGGCTGTTACTTTAAAATTTTCATTTTCATAATCGTATTCAAATTTGGCTCCCAAATTTTCGAAACCAATAAAATGAGTATCCATTCTTCTACGACCTATTTTATCTCCACCGGGCTTAGGCATATAAGCTCTTCCAAAACGAGCCAACATAGGACCTATAATCATGGTTGAACCACGTAAACCACCACCTTTCTTTTTAAATTCTTGTGAAATAAGATAATCTACATTAATCTCATCTGATTGAAATGTATATTGCTCATGACCAGTTTTTTCAACTTTTACTCCTAAATCACGCAATAAATCAATAAGTTTATTAATATCAACAATATCTGGAATATTACTGATAGTAACTTTTTCAGGAGTCAGTAAAACTGCACATATAATTTGAAGAGCTTCATTTTTAGCTCCCTGCGGAATAATATCTCCTTTTAATTGTTTTCCTCCTGTAACTTCAAAAATAGCCATATATTATGATGTTGGTCGATTATTATTGGTTCTGTGTTTGAATTTATTTTTATTTTTCTTGTGTCGATTTTTATTTCCACCAGCACTCACACTGATAGGTGTTTGATTATTATGGTTCTTGTTTTTGAGTTCATTAGCGTGCGTTAATGCTGATGTTTCATCTATCGACAATTCATTATTAGTCATTTCCTTAAATTGTTTGAAAATAACATCATCTGTCACTGAATCTTTATTCCAATTGACGTACGATTTTTTCAAATGATTGGCAATTAAACGAGTAAGCTCTTTCTTTTCTGGACCTTCTTCGTATTTTTTCGCTACATCTATAATTCTCTCAATAGTTTTTCCATAATGCTTGTATCGTATTTTGGTTGCAGGGTATGGAACTTTTTTAGGCTTTGTTGTAAAAGATTCTGCATTCGGTTTTGGATATGGAGAATCTACATCTAATTTAAATTTAGAAATCAAAAACAAGTGATCCCATAACTTATGGGTAAAATCTGATATATCTCGCAAATGGGGATTTAATTGTCCCATTATCTGAATAATTGCCTTCGCACATTTATTACGTTCTTCCCTATCTTCAATAGTCACGCAATAATCAATCATGACTTGAATGTTTCTACCATATTCTGGAATTTCGAGTTTAGGGAGCTGTGTGTTGTATTCCATAAGAATTTAAAAAGATAAATGTAAGAAATTATAAGTCAAAAAAATTGTCTTTTTAATGAGATATAAAAACAAAAAGGTTAATAAACTATTGTATAACGAAACATCAGTATGATAAATAAATTCGAAATTTATTAGAAAAACCAATAAAAAAAATAGGATTATTTTAATGACCTATGTACGTGAAAAAGAAGATTTTTTTGTTATTCTACTTTATCAACTTCAAGAACTCTCAACTTAACTGATTCCACCGTTTGTTTTTTACGCTTCAAAATAGTGATTTCATAACCACCGTATTGTCTTTTTTCATTAACTCCGGGTATTCTGCCCCATAAAAAATTAATCAAACCTGAAATTGTTTCGTATTTTGGACTTTCAGGTAAAGACATAGGCAACGACTCATTTACGTCACTAATATTACTGTGTGCATTAATCAAATATTCAGTTTCACTTTTCTTTTCGACAGTTGGTTTTTCCTCATCATGTTCATCTTGTATTTCACCAACTAATTCTTCAATAATATCTTCCATGGTAACAATGCCTGCTGTGGCTCCAAACTCGTTTGTTACAATAGCAATTTGAATATGTAATTTTTGAAAATCCCTTAATAAATCATTTATTTTCATCGTTTCCGGAACAAAATGTGCCGGGCGCATAATATCCTTTATAGTGCGGAATTTTTTTGAAATCAACTCCTTAAATAAGTCTTTTGCATAAATAACGCCTATAATATTATCTATATCTCCAAGATAAATTGGGTATCGAGAAAACCCCTCTTCAGATATTTTTTGAACTATTTCATCTCTATTTAATGATTCGATATCAATAGACGTTACTCTATTTTGTGGAACCATAATTTGTTTAACCAAACGATCATCAAAATCAAAAACATTTTGTATTAATTCATTTTCACTCGGTTTAATAGCCCCTCCTTCTTCACTTTCAGTTAAAATCAATCTTAGCTCCTCTTCTGTGTGGACATCCTCTTCGCCAAAATTTTTGATTCCCAACATTCTCAAGAATAAATTTGAAGATTGATTCAGGAGCCATATGAATGGACTGAAGACAAAGAAAAATATTCTCATTGGCCATGAAATAAAAAGTACCATTTCTAAAGGATACTTAATGCCAAACATTTTAGGCACTTGCTCACCAATAGTTATATGCAAAAAGGTAATTAATGTAAAAGCAATAGGCACAGTAACAATGTGAGGGTTAACTTCAAGCTGAATATTATTAAAAAAATCACCGACAATTTGGCTCATAACATGTTCACCAAAAGCACCTAAACCTAAACTTGCTAATGTGATACCTAATTGTGTGGCAGATAAATAAGAATCTAATTTTTGGACGAGATCTTGAGCAACTTTTGCACGTTTACTTCCTTTTTGAGCTAATAAATCAATTTGAGATGAACGGACCTTTACAAGAGCAAACTCAGCAGCCACAAAAAAACCATTCAACAAAACCAATAAAAAAGTAACAAACAAATCCCCTGTCATAGCTATATATATTTACAAATATAATAAACTATTCATCATTATAGCCTATGCAGCAGATACATCATTAACAATGAAATGATGGTAAAATAAGAAACAAAAAAAACCTAGTGTACAAGGATTTTACTAAATAACAACTGACTAAAGTCAATGAAACAACTGACATTTATCAGCTTTGTTAAGAACTCTTCCCATACCTTTGGATGTTCTTTTTAAAGAAATTAATACCTTGGGAGAAAATAATTCAATAAAAATGGAGAGCTTAAATGCGTTGTTTGAATATACTACCGAAGGTATCATTATAGTGGATGCATCTGGGTTCATTGTTCGGGCGAACCCAAGTTCCGAACAATTATTTGGATATGACAGAAATGAATTAATTCATCAAAAAATTGAAGTTTTAGTTCCTGGAAGATTTTCTCATTCTCACACAAAACAGCGCGAAGAGTATAATAAAAGTCCTCATCCACGATCGATGGGTAAAGGTTTGGATTTGTATGGTAAAAGAAAAAATGGATCTGAATTTCCGGTGGAAATAAGTTTAAGTCACTATAAAAACAATGGAGAATTATATGTCATCGCTTTCATAATTGATAGAACTGAACGTAAAGACGCTGAAGAAAAAATAAAAAAAATTAATGCTGAATTGGAACTTAAAGTTGAAGAACGTACTAAAATTTTAAAAGAAACTTTACATGAATTAGAAGCTTCAAAAGATGAATTAAGCCATGCTCTTGAAAAAGAAAAAGAATTAAATGACATGAAATCACGATTTGTGACGATGGCATCTCATGAATTCAGAACTCCGTTAAGTACTATTTTATCTTCTGCTGCTTTAATCGGAAAATATAAAAATACAGAAGAAGAGGATAAAAGACTTAAACATGTTGATCGCATTAAATCAGCAGTTACTAATATGACCTTAATTCTTAACGATTTTTTATCTGTAGGAAAATTAGAGGAAGGCAAAATAAGCATAAATATTACCTCTATTAACATACCTAATTTAATTGGAGAAAGTTTAACCGAATTAACTAACTTTTTAAAAATTGGTCAATATATTAACTATAATCATTCAGGAAAAGAAGATTTTTTATCTGACAAGCAAATTATAAAAAACATCATCATTAACTTAGTTTCTAACGCTAGCAAATTTTCTTCAGAAGGCAAACAAATTGATGTAACTACCAACCATGAAAGCTCACATTTAAAAATTATCGTTGAAGATCATGGTATTGGAATTCCTCATGAAGAACATAAAAATTTATTTGAACGTTTTTTTAGAGCAAAAAATGCATCAAATATTCAAGGAACAGGTTTAGGATTAAGCATCGTTTCCAAATATGTAGAAGTTTTAAATGGAATTATCGAATTTAAAAGTGAATTAAACACAGGAACCACATTTTACATTACTTTACCTTTACAAGATGAAAACAATACTATTAATTGAAGATAACAACGAAGTCAGAGAAAACACCGCTGAAATTCTTGAATTAGCAAATTATAAAGTATTACAAGCCGAAAATGGAAAAATAGGTGTTGAAATAGCCAATTCAAATCATATCGATTTAATTATTTGTGATATCATGATGCCCTTTTTAGATGGATACGGAGTTATTCATTTATTAAGTAATAATCCTAAAACGACTTCGATTCCTTTTATTTTTTTAACTGCGAAATCAGAAAGGGGTGATTTTAGAAAAGGCATGGAAATGGGAGCTGATGATTATATTACCAAACCATTTGATGACGTTGAACTACTAAAAGCCGTTGAAAGTCGATTAAAAAAAGCTGAAATATTGAAAAATGAATATTCCAGAGATATAAAAGGCATAAACACTTTGTTGGAAGAAGCCAAATCTAACGATGAATTAAAGAATTTAAGTAGCACAGCTAAAGTAAAACATTACAAAAAAAAAGAGTTAATTTATACGGAAGGTAATAATCCAAATTATTTATACTTATTGCAAAAAGGTAAAGTCAAAATTTTCCGTTCACATGAGTATGGAAAAGAACTAATAATTGATTTACAAAAAGAAGGTGACTTTTTTGGCTACACAGCTCTGCTAGATGAAACCTCTTATCATGAAAGTGCTGAAGCACTTGATGACTCTAGTGTAGCATTGATACCTAAAGAAGATTTTTATGCTTTATTAAATTCTAATCTTAGTATCATGAAAAAATTTGTCAGACTATTGTCTAACGAAGTACAAGAAAAAGAAGAACAACTTTTAAAAATGGCATACAGCAGTGTGAAAAAACGAGTAGCTGAGACGTTACTAAAACTTCAAAAAAGCTACCAACACAATAACAATACGCCTTTCAGTATTTCAATTTCCAGAGAAGATTTAGCTAACATGGTCGGTACTGCCACAGAATCATTAATAAGAACATTAAGTGATTTTAAACAAGAAAACTTAGTTGAAGTAAAAGGAAGCACAATTTCTATAATGGACTCTAAAAAACTGGATGATTACTTGAAAAAAAATTACTAACAATAACTTAAAAAACTACAATGTTTTTAATTCTGCTCTAATTGGAATCGTAAGTACAATTCATTAAACCAAACCAGTAGAATATTACTTCGATTTAAATAGATACCTAATATTTCTCTAAATATAATGAAGAAGCCACCCTTAAATACAATAGAGAAAAGTTAATTGAAAACAAAAAAATTATTTCAAATAACTTAAAATCTTTTCTACGCTTGCTTTAGCATCACCATATAACATTTCAGAGTTTGGCTTGTAAAACAACGGATTGTCTTCACCAGAATAACCTGCTGACATAGATCGTTTCATGATAATTACTTTTTCTGCTTTCCAAGCTTCGATTACAGGCATACCATAAATTGAACTATTTGGATCGTCTTGAGCACTTGGATTTACCACATCGTTTGCACCAATTACCATTACCACGTCAGTGTTAGGCATATCATCGTTAATTTCGTCCATTTCCAACACAATATCGTAAGGAACGTTAGCTTCAGCCAATAATACGTTCATGTGACCGGGTAATCGACCAGCAACTGGGTGAATAGCGAAACGTACGTTTTTACCTGTTTTACGAAGTGTTTGAACCAAATCATAAATTGGATATTGCGCTTTTGCAACAGCCATTCCGTAGCCCGGAACAATTACCACTGATTTTGCTTCTTTTAATAAAGCAGCAACCTCTTCATGATTTAATGAAGTAACTTCACCTTCAATTGCTTTTTTCTCGCCACCTTTTGCAGCTCCATTTCCACTTGCAAAGATAACCGAGAAGAATGAACGATTCATTGCATGACACATGTGCATCGATAAAATGGCACCTGAACTACCCACTAATGCACCAGTTACAATTAATAAATCGTTTCCTAACATGAAACCAGCTGCAGATGCTGCCCAACCTGAGTAAGAATTTAGCATAGAAACAACTACAGGCATATCACCACCGCCAATAGCCATAACTAAAACAACACCAATGAACGATGCAATTGCCGTCATGATTCCTAGAGGAAGCATTCCACTTGTACCTTCTGCCATGCAGAAAAATACGCCTAAAACAATACAAGCAATCAATAAAATCAAATTCATTAATTGAAGCCCATTAAAGTTCCAAGGTTTAGATGGAACTTTACCATCCAATTTAACCCAAGCAATAATTGAACCGGTGAAAGTAATTGTACCAATAAAAATTCCTACAAAAACTTCCACTAAATGAATAGAATGCTCAGCACCTGTTAATGCTTGTGTAGCTGGATCTAAATAAGAGCCAAAACCTACCAACACCGCAGCCAAACCTACAAAGCTATGAAGAATGGCTACTAGCTGAGGCATTGCAGTCATTTCCACTTTACGTGCAACCATAATGCCGATAACTGAAGCTATGGCAATTGCAGCGATTATGTAGGTATGTCCTTCAACACCTTTCCCTAAAACTGTTGCTAGAACGGCAATAATCATCCCAACGATTCCATAAATCACACCACGCTTTGCTGATTCCTGAGATGATAATCCGCTCAAACTTAAAATAAACAAGATACTTGCAAATAAGTATGCTGCTGTTTGTATTTCTTTTGCTATTTCAATCATGACTAAAATCTTATTTTTTAAACATTTTCAACATGCGGTGAGTAACTACAAATCCGCCAACAATATTTATACTTGCCACTAAAATTGCTATCGAAGCGAGAATCGTCATGATATTTGAGAAATCGTTTTTAGTTTGTAATAAACCACCAACGATGATGATTCCACTGATGGCATTGGTAACCGCCATTAAGGGAGTATGTAATGAATGTGACACGTTGGTAATTACTTGCCAACCTACAAAAACTGCTAATACAAACACTGTAAAATGTTGAATGAATGCAGATGGGGCAAATGCACCAACTAATAACAACAAAGCTCCAACTATTGCTATACTTATTACAGTTGAAACTGCAGCTTTTTTCGCTTTTTCTTCTTCAGATTGTTTGATTTCTTCAGCTGTTGGTGCAGCCACTTTTTTTGCAGCACCACTAGCAGTAGGACTTACCTGAAGAGGAGCCGGAGGCCAGTTAATTTTACCATCATAAGTAACCATAGCACGAGAAACAACCGCATCGTTCATGTCGATTTTAAATTTCTCGGCTTTGCCCATGTCGTCTAATAAGTGGCAAAGGTTATTTCCATATAACTGAGAAGCCTGATTTGGCAATTGATTTAATTTACCAACAATAGTAACACCATTTGGAGTGGTATAAATTTCATTTGGTTTTGTATGAACACAGTTTCCGCCAGTTGATGCCGCCAAATCAACAATTACCGAACCTGGTTTCATGGCATCGACGTGATAATCTAAAATTAATTTTGGAGCTGGTCTACCCGGAATTTGAGCAGTAGTGATAATAATATCAACATCTTTAGCTTGTTCGAGGAAAAGTTTCATTTCTGCATCAATGAATTCCTTACTCATTTCTTTTGAATAACCTGAAGATGTTGCGCCATCTTCATCAATTTCAACAGTAAGAAATGATGCTCCCATGGATTGAATTTGTTCGGCAACTTCTTTACGTGTGTCAAAGGCTCGAACTATAGCTCCTAATGAATTGGCTGCGCCTATTGCTGCTAAGCCGGCAACACCTGCACCAATTACTAAAATTTTTGCCGGTTCTACTTTACCAGCAGCTGTGATTTGTCCGTTCAAAAAACGCCCGAAATGATAAGAACCTTCAATTACAGATCTGTAACCCGCAATGTTAGCCATAGAAGAAAGCACATCCATTTTTTGCGCTCTTGAAATACGCGGAATAGCGTCCATTGCAACAGCATTCACTTTTTTATCAGCCAGCTTTTGTAAAAGCTCCTGATTTTGCGCTGGCCATAAATAACTTAATAAAACCAAGCCTTCGTGCATTAAAGGAATTTCTTCTGTAGCAGGTTCTTTTACTTTGAGAACAATATCGCAATTGCCGTAGATTTCGGATGCAGTAGCCACTAATTTAGCTCCAGCTTCTTCAAATTCTTTATCCGAGAAATTTGCCTTAATACCAGCACCTTGCTGAATAAACACTTCAAAACCTTGTTTTTGAAGACGTTTGATTGTTTTAGGTGTGGCAGCAACTCTCAACTCATTTGGAAAAATTTCCGAAGGAATTCCAACTTTCATCTTTTTTAATTTTAGTAAAACAAATAACGTAAAAATTAGAGATAAAATCAAAAAAGATTTCAATTCAAATGTGTTTTATATAGCTAGAAATCAACATGAAATAACATTTAAAACACTAATAATCAAAATATTACACTTAAAAATATATCCTAATCAAAGTACAAAGCACTATACAATGTAAAATTGTAAATAATATAATTATGAATATTTTTTATAAAAAAAATGCTCCGTTCATCTTTGATGAACGGAGCATTAATATTAACTAACAAAATTACTTGTTTTCAGTCGGTTTTGAATCAGCAGTTTTTTTAGACTTACAACAAGATTTAACCTCTTTTTTATCAGAAGCACATGCCTTATTCTCTCCATCTCCTTTTGCTTTACAACAAGATTTAGTTTCTTTCTTGCATTCTTTCTTACATTTATCTTTATCATCGTTGTTAACAATAGCAGAAACACTACCTACAAATCCAAGGAAAGCTAACATTAAAAATACTTTTTTCATAATTGGCGGTTTTTTATTGGTTATATACAAATGTAAGGTTATTTAAAAATAAAAATGATAATTTAACCGATAATTCTATCAACCGTAATTGTTAAAAATCGTTAGGGTATTAAAAATGTCAGCATTAAAAATGTCACCATTGAAAACAATTAAAAATTTCACTTAAGTTCTTTTATTTTAGTAAGAAAAAGTTTTTTTAGAAATTATTTATTAGTAGCTTTGGGAACAATAAATTTTTAAAAAAATAAAATGAGCACAGGAACAGTAAAATTTTTTAATGAAACAAAAGGTTTTGGTTTTATTAGAGAGGAAGGATCAGGAAAAGAGTATTTTGTACACGTAACTGGTTTAGTAGACAAAATTAGAGAAAACGACAATGTTACCTTCGAAATACAAGAAGGTAAAAAAGGATTAAATGCAGTAAACGTAAAACTATCATAGTTATATAATACCATTTAAATTTTTATCCCTGGAAATTTCCGGGGATTTTTTTTGCCCTAAATCGTTGAAAATATATTATTCATTACTAATCAAAAAATGGTATTTTAGCCAATTATTTTAAAAACCAAAAATATTTTATGGAACAAACTACTTTGAAGAAAGGACATCCAAAGGGCCTTTACTTGCTATTTTTTACTGAAATGTGGGAACGTTTTTCTTACTATGGAATGCGTGCGATTTTCACATTATTCATGGCGAATGCCTTATTATTTGATAAATCACTATCATCAACTATTTATGGAAACTATACTGGTTTAGTATATTTAACTCCGCTCATTGGGGGTTATGTAGCTGATAAATATTGGGGTAACCGTCGTTCTATTTTGGTTGGTGGAATTTTAATGGCTATTGGACAATTTTTCATGTTCATGTCGGCCTCTTTTTACAGTAACAGTTCTCTGGCAGCAACCTTTATGTTTACTGGTTTAGGATTTTTAATTTTTGGTAATGGTTTTTTCAAACCCAATATTTCAACCTTAGTTGGTCAATTATATGAAGATGGCGATAAACGCGTAGATTCTGCATTCACCATTTTTTATATGGGAATTAATTTAGGTGCGTTCTTTGCTCCTTTAGTTTGTGGTGGTCTAGGTGAAGTATACGAAAATGGAGTTATTAATCCTGTGGCATTTAAATGGGGATTCTTGGCTGCTTGTATAGGAATGATTGTTAGTACGATTTCATTCGAAATTCTAAAAGGGAAATATTTAGTATCTCCAACTGGAGAAGCTATTGGTGTTAAACCTAAACCAATGGTGATTGATGAAAGTGTTCCTAAAGTTAAAACAAGCCCTGCTCAAATTGCATTCTGGAGTATTTTAGCATTAGTATTATTTGTTGTTTTCAAAGGATTTGCTGGATTTGATACGATTGGTGCATTTATTTATACTGCCTGTATAGTTGCACCTGCTACTATTATTACTGATAAAAGTTTAACGAAAGAAGAAAAAGAAAGAATTTGGGTGATTTTCATTATTGCCTTTTTCGTTATATTCTTTTGGTCTGCTTTTGAACAAGCCGGCGCCTCATTAACATTTTTTGCCCAAGAACAAACTAATCGTATGATTGGTTCTTTTGAAGTAAAAGCAAGCTATTTTCAAAGTATAAATGCAGTAGCTATTGTTATCTTTGCGCCATTGTTTGCTATGCTTTGGACTTCTTTAGGCAAAAAAAATCGCGAACCGGCATCACCAGTTAAACAAGCAATCGGTTTATTTTTATTATCGATGGGATATTTGATTATCGCCATTGGAGTGAAAGATTTAGATCCAAGTTTGAAAGTAAGTATGATGTGGCTTGTAACTCTTTATACGGTTCACACTTTTGGAGAACTTTGTTTATCACCAATTGGGTTGTCGATGGTTGTAAAGTTAGCCCCTGTACGTTTTGCATCTTTGTTAATGGGTGTTTGGTTTTTATCAACTGCCACGGCTAATAAATTTGCCGGAGATTTAAGTGCGCTATACCCAGAAGAAGTGAAAATGGAAAGAAGCATTACCGCTTCAAAATTTGTTTTTAACACCACTGATAGCTTAATGAACAAAAATATTGATTTAGATAGTCTTTTTGTAACGAAACTAGCCCTTATGCATCCTCATACTATCATGAACATAAGCTTAGATAGTGATGATGACGCTAAAGCTCCTGAACCAACATTTATGGGTAAATTTAAAGCTAACTTATTTGGAGCTGAAGAAACTAGCAAAAAAGATTCATTAATATCTTTATCTCCAGTTAAACCGACAACTGATTCTGTATCTGCTTTTCAATTAAAACAGATTATACCATCTGATGCCAAATATGCTTATGCTAAATTTTTTAATGAAGATGGAACTAAATTATATGTTTTAAAAAGCACCAAATCATTAGAAATATGGAATCTTAGTCCAAAAAAACCATCGTTTATGGGTATTCAAATCAGTAGTTTATATCACTTTTTTATGATATTCGTATTTATGGCGGGTGGTGCCTCTATTGTATTATTTTTACTTAACAAAAAATTATTAAAAATGATGCATGGCATTAAATAATTAACAGATTAAGGCATACGTTTTGATTCATAAAATGTATGTTCAACTGGAAAGATATATCAATGGCTGGGATTATTATCCTAGCCATTATTTTTTATACATATAAGAAACACGAATATTTGGGGAAATTTGAAATAAAAAACATTAAAGTTTCTAAAAGGGTATTTAAGCTAAACCATGTAAATGATTCAACCCAAGTACATCATATTGACATACATAAAAACAATGATAAACTTTCTATATAGAAAGAACCATTTTAAAAATTGAAAAAACTGAGAAGGAAAGTTACTAAACTAACTCTCCATACAAATCAAAATCACTGGCATCGTGTATTTTTACATTAGCAAAATCGCCTATCCTCACATAATTTGAATCAGTTGCTTTCACTAACACTTCGTTATCAACGTCAGGACTATCAAATTCAGTACGGCCGACGAAGTAATCGTTTTCTTTTCTATCAAAAAGTACTTTGTAAGTTTGACCTATTTTCGACTGATTTAGGTTGTATGAAATTTCTTGCTGAATTTTCATGACAGCATCTGCACGTTCTTTTTTGACTTTCTCTTTTACATCATCCTTTAATGAAAAAGCATGTGTATTCTCCTCATGAGAATAAGTAAAAATACCTAAACGTTCAAATTTCGAATCTGCAACCCATTGTAGCATTTCTTCATGATCTTGCTTAGTTTCACCAGGATAACCAGCAATTAAAGTCGTTCTGATTGCTATACCTGGAACTTTATCTCTCATTTGATTAACTGTGTCAATCGTTTTTTGCTTTGTAATGCCTCTTCGCATACTTTTTAGCATATTATCAGAAATATGCTGCAATGGCATATCTAAATAATTACAAACGTTACTTCGTTTATTCATCACATCCAACACATCCATAGGGAAACCACTTGGAAAAGCGTAATGCAATCGAATCCAATCAATTCCTTCTACATCGCTTAATTGGTCGATTAAATTTGCTAGGTCACGTTTTTTATAAATATCTAATCCGTAATAGGTTAAATCTTGGGCTATCAATAATAATTCACGCGTCCCTTTACTGGCTAGTAATTTAGCTCTGCTAACCAAGGATTCTATTGGCTCTGAAATATGACCTCCCCTCATCAAAGGGATGGCACAAAAACTACAAGGTCGGTCGCAACCTTCACTAATTTTAAAATAAGCAAAATGATTGGGTGTCGTTAAAAGTCGTTCTCCAACTAGCTCTTTTTTATAATCAGCCTTTAATGTTTTTAAAATTTTAGGCAATTCTCTGGTTCCAAAATAAGCATCTACATCCGGTATTTCTTTTTCTAGATCCGCTTTGTATCGTTCACTTAAACATCCTGTAACGTACAATTTTTCTATACTCCCTTCTTTCTTTGCATCTACATAACGTAAAATGGTATCAATACTTTCCTGTTTGGCATTTTCAACAAACCCACAAGTATTAATAATAACGATATGATGATTATCATTTTCGCTCTCGTGTTCAACATCGAAATTATTGGCCTTTAATTGCCCCATTAATACTTCGCTATCTACTATATTTTTACTGCATCCCAATGTAACTACATTGACGCTGTTTTTTTTTCGAGTTTTTGTTTTCATGAATACACAAAGATACCTTTTATATTTATTCTTATACAGTCTTTGAATTTAATTTTCGAGTTGTCACACATGAAATTTGAATAAAACACTTTAACTTCAAATTTTTCAACTTTTCATTTTACTCTATGGATGTATACTTTCAAAAAGAACACTATAATGCCATATTTATGATCATATTATCCTTAATATCAATTGGATTAGGGCTTATTTTTTCACTCATCATTAAGTATAGTTTTTATATTGGATTAGGCTGTACGTTTATAATTTTTGGATGTTGGGAGTTTCCCAAAGGCTTACCTGCAACCATAAATTCAAATACCCAAAACAATCAAATTGAATTAGTTTTTAAAAAAATCAATAAATTACCTAATAAT
>CAMAPT010000026.1 GCA_945860225.1 Chitinophaga pinensis
ACACAATGTACAACTATTGTGTTGATATTTTTAGGCAGTTTTGTTAGGTTTACAAATCCATTTTCGTCTGTAATTTGATTAAATTTTAAATCTTCGCTTTGAACTACTGCCGACTGAATGGGAACTTTGTTTAAAGTGTCCACAACATATAAACTTTTTGTTTGTCCAAATGCAATGTTTGTGATAATCGTTAAAATTATAAGTAATGTTATTTCTTTTTTATTCATTTTTAATCACTTTCAATTTTGCAGAATGTTTGTTTTTGGGTTTCCGCTAACATGTCGCTATACGCAATTGCGTATATTTCAACTATATTAATTTATGTTATTTCTTTTAAAATCAATACTATACCCGATTTTTGTCGGTTGTAAGCAGTAGCTTCGAAAAAAAATAAATCTTTCTTTTATCGTTTTTTTTATTTCTTAAAAGTAGTTTTATTTTTTAGAAATCCAAATTATCCAATGGACTTTTTAACTGTTCAAAATCTTTTATTGTTGCTTCGAAAACCCATCAAAACCAAACAAAAAAGAGGATGTCCGAAAAGTAGAGACATCCTCTTTCAATTTATAGAGGTTGGATTAAAAATTGTTAAAACGAGGCTTTCGATATATCCATAGAGTAGGTTTAGTTCAACACAGGCTTAAATCAAAGTCTCGTCCCTCGACTTCGTTTAAGCTTTATATGTTATGGGCTAGTTAATAATTACTACAGCGAATTATGCATGTATATTAAAAATCGCGTAATGTTAATTCCCTTCATTATTATCATTTCTTTTTTTTGACTGTCTGCTTAAAAAAGTTGCTAATAGAGGAAGAAAAATTGATATTAACAACATCCATTCCGGAAGTTCATTTTCATTACGCCAATTATATGTTATAATAAATGCCAAAACTGCACAGGAGATTCCAACAGAAGTAATACTCAAAATTTTCAATGTTTTAGGTGTAAATTTCATTTTGTTTTTTAATTATTAATATCCTACTCATTTGGCTTTTCAGCATCCGCTCCGTTATTTTTGCATGGGTTCCGGACTCCACTTTTATTTTTATAAAATTAATAAACTTGCCCATAACTAATTTATAAGCGCATGGTTTAAGTAAATACATTCTTATTATTCACCTAATTTATATTCTGTTTGATGAACTGAATTAGATTCATAAACATCATCTAGTTCATCTTCGGGCTCATTTAATTCATAACTTTTTTCGTCATCAATTTTCAAATTTACAATATTAGAAGGTAGTGTTGCATTGCTTACCCAAACTCCTCCATTTTTATATACATACATTTGTCGCCAATTATCCCAATACAAATTATGTTTTGGAAAAAATATCCATCGTCTGTTATAGGCTTTTTTAGGTGCCCAATAAGGGTGAAAAACAACCACTTTAGATGGACGATGTCGACTTCTGACAACGACGCGACGATTAGGATGATTTTTTAAAAATACTTTAGTTTTAGCTGCAGAATGACCTGCCCCATGTCCTCTCTGTGCTTGCAGCTGGTTGGCTAAAATCGTAAATGTTATCAAAAATAATAACATTGAAAATGAGTTTAAGAATTTCATTATTTTAAAATTAATGGTTTGTAGTTTGACAGCTACAAAAAATAAATGTTTAATTGGCAATCACCATTTTTTTGATGTTCTGTAAACAGTGCCCTTAAAAATTGCCACTACTGAATTATCGGCGGTGTTATAAATTTTAATGCTATAAATACCTATTTTATCAGAACTATGCTCTTCATGCGCTTCTGCAATAATCATATCTCCAACTTTTAAAGCTACAGTATGAGAAATTGAAGTTTCTACTGATACTGCTTTTTGACCATGAGAATTAGCTGCAAAAGCGAGCGCACTATCTGCCAAAGAATAGGTAATGCCTCCATGCGCTATGCCAAAACCGTTAAGCATATCTTCACGAATGGTCATTTGTAATTTACAAAGGCCTTTGTCTGCTACCAACAAGCGTATCCCCAACCATTTGCTAAAATGATCTTTGGCTAACATTTCGTTTACAATATCCACAGGTGACATCATAAACGCGGTTTCCAAGGAGTTTCAATGGCTAGTAAATCTTTTGAAAATTGACGAGATAACACAAAAAGGTAGTCAGATAAACGATTTAAATACTTGTAAATTAATTCATTAACTGGCTCTTTTTCATTTAGTTTCAACACACAACGCTCTGCTCTTCTACACACACATCTAGCCATATGGCAAAAAGAAACAGTTGTATGTCCACCCGGTAAAACAAATGATTTCATTTCGGGTAACTTGTCGTTCATTTGATCGATTTCTTTTTCTAATAATTCAACGTCCGCTTCAAAAATTTGAGGCAAATTCATTTTGCTATCACTAGAATCAACTGCTAACAAGGAGCCTATGGTAAATAATCTGTCCTGAATTTCAATTAGCATGTTTTTAGAATGGTCATCTATCTGTTGATCTCTCACTAAACCAATTGTTGAATTTAACTCATCAACAGTTCCGTAAGCCTCTATTCGAATATCAAACTTTGGAATGCGTGTTCCTCCTATCAATGAAGTCTGCCCTTTATCACCCGTTTTTGTATATATTTTAAATGCCATATAGGTTTGATTAATTTTTTACAAATATTAAAACTTAAAACTAATGTTAATGTTTGGCAAAATTGGCAATTGATTTACGCGTTTATTTCTTACACGATCAAAATAAAAAATATTTTCTCGGTTGTATACATTCGTTGCACCAATAGTGGCTTCTAATAGATTACGTTCATTGATGTGATATAACCATTTTAAACTTACGTCCATACGATGATAATCCGGCAAACGTCTTGAATTGTAAGGTCCCGGAACATACCCTAAAGAGGCGTTAGAATTAACATAATCAAACGTAAATTGATTATTAAAATCAACTTGGGGATAATATCCCTGAGTTGGAGTAAAAGGGAATCCGGAACCATAATTCCAGCGAATACTCAAATCTAAATTTCGTTTTTTTCCAAAAGTATACGTACCAATTAGGTTCACATTATGTCTTCGGTCAAATACTGGTGCGTATTCAAAAACATTGCCGCTTGTTGTATTACCAGTATATCTTTTATTGTACGTTAACGAATAAACAGCCCAAAAATAAAATCGTTTTTTCTCAAATTTGGCAGTAAAATCTAATCCCTTAACGTCACCTTGTTCCATAATAAAATCTTTTTTATTAGCCTCCGGTTTATCTGAATTTTCAGGAATATCGTCAAATAATTTATCTCTATTAACGCTTGCCATTTGAGTAAAATACTTTTGATATCCTTCTATCTGAATTTCCAAATGTTTAAACAAATCAATTTCAAATCCTCCTACCAAATGACGAGACTTTTGAATGACTCCATTTGTAGTTATGGTGTTATTATTTTTATCCTTGTATGTTTCGGGTAAATTTTCAGGACCGTTAATAAAACCATAAAATAAATTCACCACATCTCTATCCGAACTCGCACTCATTAAACTTTGACTGTATAATCCTCCGGCAAATTTCATTCTGATTTTCTTGGTAAAATTTACCTTACCTTGTAATCTTGGTTCAGGCGATAGATTGTTGAAAGAAGCAAAATACTGAAGTCTGAAACTAGGTTCTAAAACAATCCATTTCTTTTTATCCAACCATCTAAATTTCATATGTGCGCCTAATTCTAAAGAGGTTTTAGCATAATTAATTAAGGCTAAATTGGGATTTTGAAGCGTATAATTTGTGTTAGTTCCAACTAATTCAAAACCATACTTTAACTCGTTTCGACCAAAATATTTCAAAAAATTAAATCCGCCATTAAATCCGCCAACCGAACTTGATTTTTTATCTGTTTCTACAGATCCCTGATAATTAATATCATATTGAGAGTATGCAAAATTCCCCTCAATCAATAAATTTGAATTATTTGGTATTAAAATAAAGTTACTACCGGTTCCAAACGATTTCCAATCAAACTTCGCTAAATCTTTGTATACAACCTTGTCTGTAAAATTATATCCAAATAAATTAAACTTACTTCCATTATTACCATTAAAAGATACTTTTCCATACAAATCAGTATAATAAAAAGGAAGACCATCATCGTTAGTTTGATTAGCATATGGATAAAGTATTTTTGAAGTTTGAGGTAAATAAGATGTTTTTCCTGAAAACAAAAAAGATGAACTACCCTTTCCGTCTTCTTTCAATTTTTTCAACGGACCTTCTAAAGTTAGCTTACTTCCAAAAGTAGAGGCTGATACTTTACCTGAAATATGTTTTTTATTTCCATCACGCGTCGTAATATCCATAATTGAAGAAGTTCTCCCACCATATTCAGCACCAAATCCAGCACTATAAACGTCTGCATTTCTCATAATATCATTGTCAAATACTGAAAATAAACCAATGGAATGAAACGGATTATATATAACCATCCCATCAAGCAATACTTTATTTTGAATAGGAAGCCCTCCCCTAATATATAACTGTCCTCCTTGGTCTCCGGTAAAAACAACACCAGGCAATACTTGTAAATACTGAGCTAAATCGGGCTCACCTATACTTGGTAATTTATTAATGATAATCGGGTCTATTTTTTGAACAGCCACATTTGGGGTTTCTATTTTATCAGATTGTTCGGCCGTAACTTCCACCGTATTAAGGATAACACCTCCTTTATTTGAGAAAAATTTTTTGTTTATAATTTCTCCAGACTTTATGGTTATTGGTTCTGCAATAGTGTCAAACTCCAAATTGGTTACCATTAAAAAATAGTTTCCGGGTGCTACCTTATTAAGTGAAAAAAATCCATTTAAATCAGTTGAAGAACCAATCGTGGTACCTTTTAAATAAACATTAGAAAAAGCCACTGCTTCTCCATTTGTTTTATTATAAACAAATCCTCGGATGGTGGCATTTTGTGCGAAGCCTGAAATGGCTAAAAATAAAATTAATGAGTAAAATAAATGCTTCATGTTATTTTTAATGAAAGTGCTAATTTAACCATTTAACTTATTTAAAAGACTTTTGTGAGTAGTAATTAAATATTTAAAATATCACGAATGAATCAACTGAAAGTGTCAACCAATTATCCGTTTCTTAATCTCTAAATTGTTATATTCGCTTCTTTTTAAAACAATTATGGAATCAAATAAAGTTCGCCAAACATTTTTAGATTTTTTCAAATCAAAAGGTCATGAAATAGTTCCTTCTGCTCCAATGGTAGTAAAAGGAGATCCCACTCTCATGTTTATTAACTCCGGAATGGCACCTTTTAAAGATATATTTTTAGGTAACGCAGCTATTAAATACCCGAGGGTTGCAGATACTCAAAAATGTTTAAGGGTAAGCGGAAAACATAACGATTTAGAAGAAGTAGGTGTTGATACATACCATCATACCATGTTCGAAATGCTGGGGAATTGGAGTTTTGGCGACTATTTTAAAAAAGAGGCCATCTCATGGGCTTGGGAACTATTAACCGAAGTATATAAAATAGATAAAAGTAGATTGTACGTTACCGTATTTGAAGGTAGTAAAGAAGAAAATGTTCCTTTTGACCAAGAAGCTTATGACACATGGAAATTATATGTATCAGAAGACCGAATTTTAATGGGTAACAAAAAAGATAACTTTTGGGAAATGGGAGAAACGGGTCCTTGTGGTCCTTGCACTGAAATACACTATGATGGCAGAAACGACGAAGAAAGAGCGAAAATTGATGGTGCCTCATTAGTGAATAATGATGATCCTAGGGTTATAGAAGTTTGGAACAATGTATTTATGGAATTTATGCGCAAGGCAGATAAAAGTCTTGAAAAATTACCTTCCAAACATGTTGATACAGGAATGGGCTTTGAAAGATTAGTAAGGGTCTTACAAGGTAAACAATCTAATTACGATACGGATGTATTTACACCTTTATTAAATAAAATTGAAACTTTAAGTAAATTAACGTATAAGCCTGAACAAGAGACTAATGACAAAGAGCAAGAAAAGATAAATATTGCTATGCGAGTTATCGCCGATCATATTCGAACCATCTCTTTTTCGATTGCTGACGGACAATTGCCTAGTAATACAGGTGCAGGCTATGTTATTCGTCGTATTTTACGTCGTGCAATACGTTACGGATACCAATCCTTGCATATTAAAGAACCATTTATGTTTCAGATTGTATCTACTTTGGCTGACCAATTAGGTGATCAATTTCCTGAAATTAGAACACAAAAATCGTTAATAGAAAAAGTTATTAAAGAAGAAGAAATTTCTTTTTATAAAACTCTAGAAATTGGGCTAAAACGTATCGAACAAGTTTGTGGAGATTTATTGGCTTCAAAAGCAAGTCAAGTTATTGATGGTAAAATAGTTTTTGAACTTTATGACACATTTGGTTTTCCGTTAGATTTAACGTCATTAATTGCGCGTGGTTACAATTTAAGTATTGATGAACAAGAGTTTAACAAATGCTTACAAGAACAAAAAGAACGATCAAGAGCTGCAACTGCTGTAGATACAGATGATTGGGTGAATATTAATGTTCCAAAAGATGAGAAAAACTTAACAGAATTTTTGGGATATGATACATTAATTGCTGAATCTAAAATTATTCGTTACAGAAAAGTAAAAGCAAAAAACAAAGAGCAATTTCAAATTGTATTGGACAAAACACCTTTTTATGCAGAAAGTGGAGGACAGATTGGCGATTCAGGCGTGTTAGAAAATATTAATGACAAAATTTACATCTCTGACACAAAAAAAGAAAATGGAGTAATTATTCATTTTTGTGATAAACTACCCGATAATATATCTGTAAGCTTTACAGCAAAAGTTGATGTTGAAAAACGCTCTTTTACAGAAAATAATCACAGTGCTACTCACCTATTACACGCCGCTTTGCGTTCTGTTTTAGGAACTCATGTAGAACAAAAAGGTAGTTTAGTTAACCAAGATTATTTAAGATTTGATTTCTCTCATTTTTCTAAAATATCGGACGAAGAAATTTCTAAAATTGAAAAATTGGTTAATGCCAAAATAAGAGAAAATATTTCGAGCCGTATACAACAAATGAGTATCGATGACGCTAAAAAAACAGGTGCGATGGCCTTATTTGGTGAAAAATATGGAGAAACAGTTCGTGTTGTTGAATTTGATAAAAACTATTCTATTGAATTGTGCGGAGGAACGCATGTGAAAGCTACCGGACAAATTGGTTATTTCAAAATTACATCTGAAAGTGCTGTGGCTGCTGGTATACGTCGTATAGAAGCAGTAACGGCTTCCAAAGCCGAAGATTTCTTTAATCATCAGTCAGAAATTTTAAACGAAGTAAAATTGTTACTGAAAAACAATAAAGACGTAGTGAAAAGTTTAAGTAATTTAGTTGACGAAAACCTGCATTTACAAAAACAACTCCAATCTTTGCTAAGAGAAAAAAGTCAACATATTAAACAAACTTTGTTATCTAAAATTGAATCTAAAAACGGGTTTAATGTGATTATAGAACAAATTACTTTTGATAGTTCTGAAGAAATAAAAAACATGTTATTCGAAATACGAAATCAAGTTGAAAATTGTATTTGTGTTTTGGGTGCTGAAGTAAATGGGAAACCAAGCATTTCAGTAATTATTGATGACAATTTAGTTAAGGATAAAAACTTAAATGCAAGTCACATAATAAAAGATTTAGCAAAAGAAATAAACGGCGGAGGTGGCGGCCAATCATTTTATGCTCAAGCAGGTGGTAGTAAATTAGACGGATTAAGTGTAGCTATTGCAAAAGCAAAAAAAATGTTCTAATTTTATAGATAAGAATAGGAAGAGATAAAAAATTACCTCTTCTTATTCTGTTTTTACATAAAAAACCATTTAAAAAAACGCAACAAATTTAATTTCACTCTCCAGAAGCAATACTTTACTCAGTAAAACCATAATTTCACTCAATAACAATTGAAATTAATCGACCTGAGAATCAGGCACATAGGTTTTCACCAACAATTATCTTTATTTTTCGTGTAACTATTCCATAGGTTTTGCATTATAAACCTACAATGCTTTTAGACGCAGTTCATATGGAATTTTCACCGCGATACCACCATACCGCCGACATGTTGCTAGAAGAGCAAATGATCATTGAGTCTGCGAAACAAAACCCAGAACATTTTGGGGCTATATACGACAAATATTACAAACCAATTTTTGGTTATATATACCAACGAATGGATTGTAAAGAAACTGCTTTCGACCTAACTGCTCAGGTTTTCTTAAAAGCATTAACTAATCTTGAAAAATATGAATACAAGGGTGTGCCATTTGCTAGTTGGTTATATCGAATTGCCCATAGCGAGCTGATGCAACTTTTTAGGACACAAAAAAATCTACGAACAGTTAATGCCGATATAGGAGATTTGAAACATATATGTGAAGAAGCTGAAGAGGAATATATGGAACAATATAAAGGCTCCCTAATGACAGTGATTAAACAATTACCGGAAGAACAATTGCAATTAATTGAATTACGTTTTTTTGAAAAACGTCCTTTTAAGGAAATTGCTGAAATAATGGATTTAACGGAAACAAATGCAAAAGTAAAACTATCCAGAATACTGGAACGTGTAAAAATATTATTGACTAAAACATCCAAATAATGGAACCAAAATTTAACCTTAACAGACAACCTGTATCTGATGAAGAAATTAATTCAAAAAAGGACTTTGGAGAGTTAATAAAGCAATTCAAAAAACAAAGTATTGAAAAAGCCCGAACTGACGAAAATTTCTTTAAAAATAAAAAGGTAACTTATTCTACAATAATTGCAGGAGTAGCGGTGCTTTGCACCGTTACTTATTTTGCTGTTTTTAATCAAGAATCTTCTAAAAAAATCGCTCATGAGAAAACAATTACTAAGCCATTAAATTCAAAACCTGTATTAGGCAATAAATCATACATTTCTCCTCCAGTATCTAAATTAAATATCCCCTACTCGACCTACCGAGTAAAAACACAAAAAGGTGCTACGATTATTCACAATAATTCTTCAAAAATCATCATTCCTAAACATGCATTTTTAGATAAAAAAGGGAATGACATTGTGGGCGATGTAGAAATAAAATACCGCGAGTTTCATAACCAAGCAGATATTATAGTGAGTGGCATTCCTATGACTTATGATAGCGCTGGTGTTCAATCTCACTTTGAGAGTGCCGGAATGATTGATATAAAAGGTTATCAAAACAATGAACCCGTGTACATTAAACCAGACAAAAAAATTACCGTTGAATTTATTTCTGAGCAAACTGCTGATAAATACAATATGTATTTTTTAGACACAATTTCAAAAAATTGGGCATACATTAAGCGAGATAATTCATTAATCCAATACAAAAAAGAATTAGAAAACAAGAATGCTTCTTTAACGCATCAATTAACAAATCTAAATACCCAAAATATCTTTGAACTCGAGAAACAAATAAAAGAAATTCCTCAAAAACTAGAACAAGCAAAAAATGATTACTCCCAAAAAATCAATCAGCTTCCAAAAATTACATCTCCAAACAAACTAGCGCAAGCAACAGAGGGTAAACCTAAATTTGAATTGGATGTGGATTATAAAGAATTTCCAGAATTAGCCGTTTTTAAACATGCTGTTTTTGAAGTTGGAGCAGAAAATAAAAATTATAACCCTAAAGTAGGCGACATTACTTGGAGTAGCGCAGAAATTTCTCAAGGTCCGGTAAAAGGAAAAAATTATGAACTGACTTTAAAATTAAAAGACAAGGTAGAAAAACTCATTGTTTATCCTGTATTAACTGGAACTAATTATGAGAAAGCGTTAAAAGTATATGAATCTAAATTTAATGAATACCAAAAATTAATTCTAAAAAGAGAAACAGAAGAACTACGATTAAAAAATGAATTTGAAACCAAGCAAGCAACCTACAAAAATCAAGAAAAACAATTATCAGATAGATTGGTAAAAGAAAAAATAAAACAAGCTCAACAAAAAGAAATAAAACTAGATAAAGATTTTAAAGAACTCGGCACTTTAGATAAAGTGACACGTATTTTTGAAATCAGTAAATTTGGAATTTATAACTCTGATTGTACCAATCAGTTGCCTCAAAATGCCACTTTACATGCCTTTTTTATAACTAATAAAGAAAAAATACATTTAAAAACTCAAGCTGTTTATTTAATTTGCCATTCAAAAAATCTAGTATATCATTTACCGAATGGACCAATTCCTTATAATCCCGGTGAAGTATATAGTATATGTGTGTTAGCAAATAATAAATTATATATGTGTGATAAAGGAACCTTTGCAACTGTTATTGCTTCTCATACAAACAAAATTCTACTTACAGAATTGGATAATATACAAGATGCATTTGAACTAAAAAAAGCCATTGGAATATGAATATAGAGTAAATGAAATACTTTGATTTAAAATTTAAAAAAGAAAAAATAATGTATAATATCAAAAGTCTATTTTTTAAAATTACAGCTTAAATGCATTTTTTTTAATATTTTTACAGTATTGAGACCTTTTTTTGGGATATTAATTTTATTCGTTTACTTAATTCCGGTTGCTCACTTAAATGAGCTGGCTAAATTACCGGTGTTACTAGAGCATTTTGCTGAACACAAAGAAAAAAACAACCGATTATCATTCCTAAATTTCATTTATATGCATTATGCACAAAGTAATGATCATGACGGGGATGATGAAAAAGATCGAAAATTACCCTTTAAGTCGCATGAGCGTTGTGTACATTCTGGTTCTATAGCTTTTGTTAATCAAACATTTGAATCTTTTATTATAAAACCTCTTTTCCCAAAAACGAACTCTTTTTGTATTCATTCTGAGCAATTTTTATCATTTGCTTATCTTTCCTCTATTTGGCAACCGCCAAAGTTTTGCTAATTATCATTTGATATTTTGATTTTCAATTAGTAATACGTCGTTATTAAAGAAAATCATTGTTTTTTTAAGTCTCAAATAATAATTATCAATCTATAATTATGCTAAATAAAATCATTGATTTTTCAATCAATAACAAACTCATTATAGGGCTTTTTATACTCGCTCTTATTGGTTATGGAACTTACGAGGTTACAAAATTGCCAATTGATGCAGTACCTGATATAACTGATAATCAGGTACAGGTCATTACTGTAGCTCCTTCATTCGGAGCCACAGACATTGAACGACTTGTAACATTTCCAATAGAACAAGCCAATAATAATATTTCCGGTCTGAAAGAAATTCGTAGTTTTTCACGCTTTGGATTATCGCTTGTTACCATCGTTTTTGATGACGAAACCGATATTTACTGGGCAAGACAACAAGTAGGAGAACGGTTACAAAAAATTCAGACACAAATTCCCCAAGGAATAGGAACACCGGAGCTTGGCCCTGTGTCAACTGGATTAGGCGAAATATATCAATATGTGGTAAGAGCCAAAGATGGTTATGAAAATAAATATGATGAAACATCTTTAAGAACCATACAAGATTGGCTAGTAAGACGCCAATTATTAGGTGTAAAAGGTGTTGCAGAAGTAAGTAGTTTTGGAGGTAAATTAAAACAATTTGAAATTGCGATTGATCCAAATAAACTGCAATCACATCAAATTACTATTCATGATGTATTTAGTGCCCTCGAACAAAACAATCAAAATACAGGTGGTAGCTATATAGAAAAAGGGCCAACCGTTTTATTCATTAGAAGTGAAGGCTTAATTGGTAATGAAAATGATATTAAAAACATTTCAATAAAATCGACCAATAATGGAACTCCTCTATTTATAAAAGACGTTGCAGATGTAAAAATTGGGTATGCTACTCGGTATGGTGCTATGTGCTATAACAATCAGGGCGAAGTTTCTGGAGCTGTCGTTATGATGTTGAAAGGAGCCAATAGTAGCGATGTAATTAAAAATGTAAAAGAGCGCGTTAATCAAATTCAAAAAACATTACCTGAAGGGGTAGTTATAGAACCTTTTTTAGATAGAACTAAAATGGTAAATAATGCCATTGGAACAGTTGAACAAAATTTATTAGAAGGTGCATTAATTGTCATTTTTGTACTAGTCCTTTTTTTAGGAAATTTTCGGGCAGGCCTATTGGTAGCCTCAGTTATTCCTTTAGCCATGTTATTTGCCATCATATTAATGAACACCTTTGGCGTGAGTGGTAACTTAATGAGTTTAGGAGCCTTAGATTTTGGATTAATTGTAGATGGAGCTGTTATTATTGTAGAAGCCGTGATGCATCAACTGACACATAGTAAAAAATTTAAGCATATCAATCAACTCAATCAAGAGCAAATGGATACGGAAGTAAATTTGTCAGCAAGTAAAATGATGAACAGTGCCGTATTTGGTCAAATCATTATTCTTGTGGTTTACTTACCTATTTTCACGCTACAAGGAATTGAAGGGAAAATGTTTAAACCGATGGCACAAACGGTTGCTTTTGCTTTATTTGGTGCCTTTGTTTTATCATTAACCTATATTCCAATGATGAGTGCTTTGTTTTTAAGTAAAAAAACAAAGCATGCGCCAAATATTTCTGACAAAATAATGATTTATATAGAAAAAGCTTACCAGCGTGCTTTAGCTAATATCTTACGTTATCCTAAATTTCTACTTTCATGCGTTATAGTATTATTTATATCGGCCTTAATTACATTAACTTTTTTGGGAGGAGAATTTATTCCTGCATTAGAGGAAGGTGATTTTGCAGTTGAAACAAGGGTATTAACAGGAAGTAGTATCAATACAACCATTGAAAACACTCAAAAAACGGCCCATATTTTAAAAACACAATTTCCTGAAGTGATTAAAGTAGTTACAAAAATAGGCAGTGGTGAGGTTCCAACAGATCCAATGCCAATGGAAGCGGCCGATATGATGGTAATATTGAAGGATAAAAAAGAATGGACATCTGCTCAAACATTTCCTGAATTAGCAGAAAAAATGAGCAAGTCGCTATCTGATGTTCCTGGAGTTACAACTAGTTTTCAATTTCCTGTTCAAATGCGTTTTAATGAATTAATGACTGGAGCGAAACAAGATGTAGTTTGTAAAATTTTTGGGGAAAATTTAGATACACTGGCGGTTTATGCCCAAAAATTAGGTGAACTCGTTAATCATGTTGAAGGTGCCAAAAATCTATACATAGAAACGGTGACCGGAATGCCAGAGATAATTATTGATTATAACAGACTTGTCATTGCTCAATATAATTTAAATATTTCAGACATAAATAAAGTTGTGAATACAGCATTTGCAGGGCAAACAACCGGATTAATCTTTGAAGGTGAAAAACGTTTTGACATAGTTGTTCGTTTAAAAACAGACAAACGTCAAGATTTAGAAGATATCAAAAACTTATTAATTCCAACCCCACAAGGTACACAAATACCACTTTGCCAATTAGCCAATGTGAGTATTAAAAATGGACCTAATCAAATACAACGTGAAGATGCTAAACGTAGAATTATTGTTGGGTTTAATGTTAGAGGCCGTGATGTTCAAAGTATTGTTAACGAATTACAAAAAAAAGTCGACAAACAAATAAAATTCTCCGCCGGATATTATGTTACTTATGGAGGTGCCTTCGAAAATTTAAATGCAGCAAAACAACGTCTGTCTATTGCCGTACCTGTATCATTAATTATGATTTTCATTTTATTGTTTTTTGCTTTTAATTCCGTAAAACATGGATTACTCATATATTCTGCCATTCCATTATCAGCAATTGGAGGTATTTTCTTTTTAGCATTAAGAGGTATGCCTTTTAGTATTAGTGCAGGAGTTGGCTTCATAGCCTTATTTGGAGTAGCTGTTTTAAATGGCATTGTTCTAATTGCTGAATTTAACCGCCTCAAAAAAGAAGGATTTAATAATTTACAAAGAATTGTTTTAATGGGGACAAAAGTTCGTTTACGTCCGGTGTTGATGACGGCCTTTGTGGCTTCATTAGGTTTTTTGCCAATGGCTATAAGCCAAGGAGCTGGTGCCGAAGTTCAAAGACCTTTAGCAACCGTTGTCATCGGCGGATTAATGATTGCAACCTTATTAACATTATTTGTTTTACCTGTATTATATATTTTATTTGAAAAAGGAGTAACTAATAAGCAACCAACAATTGACAATAAGCAATAATAATCTATTAAAATATAAATAGCCATTTTGTCGAAACCACAAACACAAATGCAATGCACTAGGGAAGATAAACTCAAAACAAGGATGACGACTAAAAAATATTGAATATATACACATGAATAACCATGTTACGACTAGTGCAAGCACAAATGACTAAACTTAGTCATAACATATGATAATTAAAAAACAAACGATTTAGACACATGAAATTATGAGCGCTAAAAATTTTAAAGAAACAACATTATATAAAAAAGCTTTTACTCAAGCGATGGAAATATTTGAGATTATTAAATCTTTTCCAAAAGAAGAAAAATATTCTTTGACAGATCAAGTTAGACGTTCATCAAGAAGTGTATGCGCAAATTTAGCTGAAGCTTATAGAAAAAAAACAATATCCAGCTCATTTTGTATCAAAGTTTTCAGATTGTGATGCCGAAAATTCAGAAACAGGAGTATGGATAGACTTTGCGTTAGCTTGTGATTATATAAATGTAAATGCTCACAAAATTTTAATAGAAAGAAACGAGGAGGTTGGTAGACTGATAGCTCATGCTATTAAAAATCCAGAAAAATATTAAATATGAAAAACAATGTCCTAAAAAAGTTTAAAACTAAAAAATTGAGCTATTTGCTTATTTACTTATTGACTATTGTCAGTTGCCAATTGATAATAGCTCAAACTCCTATTAATTTGCAAGCAGCTATAGATAGTGCTTTAAAAAATAATCTTACTATAAAGCAGGATAAATTAAGATCCGTTTATCAAAAAAAAATAATTCAAACGGCGTATTCAATCCCCCAAACAAATGTTTTAGGAGAATTCGGACAATTGAATAGTAGTTATTACGATAACCGTTTAGGAGTATCGCAATCCATGAGTTTTCCATCAGTATATACTCATCATAAAAGATTACTTAACGAAGAGTGGAAATCATCATTGATTGAAGTAACATTAAAAGAAGCTGAAATCAAGAAACGAGTCTGTCGTTTTTTTTATAACTATCTATATCTAAATAATAAAAAACAATTGCTTTTAAGAATCGATAGTATTTATAGCACTTTTTTAGATAAGGTGAATATTCGTTTTTTGAAAGGAGAAAGCAATGTACTTGAAAAAACAACTGCCGAATCACAAAGAGGAAATATATCCATGCAACTAAATCAATTGAATAGGGATTTAGACATAATTCTAATTGAATTTAGACAATTATTAAATACACAAGCTGTATTAAGGCCTTATGAAACAACCATGAAAATGGACCTAACCATAAAAAATGATAGTGGATTTATGAACGAACATCCCTTACTCAAAATCATTGAACAGGAAAAAAAGATATCTACTATCAGCAAGCAACTGGAAACATCGAAACTTCTTCCAGATTTAACTTTAGGATATTATAATATGTCGATGAGAGGATCTGGGGCCGATAATAAAATGTATGATTATTCATCCAGATTTCAATCTATACAAGTTGGACTGGGTATTCCTTTATTTTTCAATGCTCAAAAAAACAAAATCAATGCCGCCCAAATACAAATTCAGGTTTCAGAAAATCATTATTTGAGTGAACGGACACATATTATAAAAGAACATGAATTAGCGTTATTAGAATATCAATCTAATTTAAAGACAGTCAATTATTTTGAAACTATTGGCCTTAAAAATGCAGATCTAATTTTTAAAGCCGCCAACCAACAATTTTTAAATGGTGAAATCGATTATTTGAAATGGGCTTTTTTAGTGAATCAATCCATTGATATTCAATCTAACTATTATGATGCTTTAAACAATTTAAATGAATCCATCATACAAATCAATTATCTGACAGTTCAATAACCAATAATTTCAAATAATACGTTTTTTTATTTTTATCAATTATAACTAACTATTCACTTTTGAATTTAAAACAATTAAAAAACTACGCATGAAACCAATATTAATCCTAATTGCATGTATCATAACCTTATCTTCTTGTAAAAATGATACTGAACAAGAAACAGAATCAATCCAAGAAGTTATAAATCATTCAGTCATTTTAACCTCTGCTCAATTCCAAAATGCACATATTCAAACTGGAAAATTAATGCAGAAAAATATCTCAACACTGCTTAATTTAAATGGAAAAATAGATGTACCTCCTCAAAATATGATTTCTGTTAGTAATCCCTTAGGTGGTTTTTTAAAAACAACCAAATTATTACCAGGAATGCCGATAAAAAAAGGTGAAATACTTGCTACAATGGAAGATGAAAAATACATCCAACTTCAACAAGAGTATCTCATTGCTAAATCTAGATTAACCTATCAGGAAGCTGAATTTCAGCGACAAAAAGAGCTCAATCAAAATAAAGCTAGCAGTGATAAAATATTGCAGCAAAGCATAATGGACTTCCAAGCCCAAAAAATTACCGTTAATGCATTATCCGAAAAATTGCGATTAATTAATATCAATCCTGAAACCTTAAGCGAATCTAATTTATCACGAAGTATCAATATCTATTCTTCAATAGATGGTTTTGTGTCAAAGGTAAACATCAATATTGGAAAATATGTTAACCCCTCTGATGTTCTTTTTGAATTAATTAACCCAGATGATATTCATTTGAATTTGACAGCATATGAAAAAGATGTCGAAAAACTCGCTATAGGCCAAAAAGTTCAAGCATTTAGTAATAACCAACCTAATAGAAAATATCCTTGTAAAATCATATTAGTTAGCCAAAATTTATCATCAGATAGAAGTGCTGAAATTCATTGTCACTTCGAGGTATATGATAAAATACTATTACCGGGCATGTACATGAATGCCGAAATTGAAATTACATCCAACAACGCAGCTTGTATAAATGAGGAGGCTATCGTTCATTTTGAAGGTAAGGACTATCTATTTATATCGAAAGAAACCTATAAATATGAAATGATTGAAGTGAAAATTGGTCATTCGGATGGACATTTTACAGAAATACTTCCAAATAATCTTATCGACCTATCCAATTCGATGATAGTTAAAAAAGGGGCTTACACATTGTTAATGCAATTAAAAAATAAAATTGATGAGTAAACTTATAAAATATTAGTTATTTGGAGATCCGGCTTCTATCCAACAAACAATATTGTTTTTCTGTTTCGTATTAAGGTATGTTCCTTTAGGCATACTTACATTTAAAATAGAATTCCTAATTGCGGTTGTATCTCCTTAAATGTTTTGCAGGTACCCGAAGGGCTTTGGGTTGCGTTTTTTATTTTTTAGAAGCGTTGGGAATTTTTTAAAAACAATTTTCTTTTTGTTCGGCTTTACAAGTTATTGGCTTCTGTTTCTATCTCATAAAATCTGCGTTCTTCTTCTTTTTCTATTCTCACTAGATGCAAAAAGTGAGACCAACCAATAGATTGCGAAAACGGTGTTTTCGCAATCTTATAGGTGAGGTAAAATTTTCGAATAAGTTCATGGGATGAAATATGAAGAAACAAACATATTTTATGAAAATATGAAATTAATAAATTAATTGAATCTGAATTTATAAATAATCTTAACGATTTACTTAAAATCTATTATGATTGTGCATTTAAATTTTTACAAAGTGGACCTGATAATTTGACGATTAGTTACTATCACAACTAATGCAATAACGTTTAATCAATCGAGATACATTTAATGAATAAGATTTTATTCCACTACAGTTAGGAGTATAATTAGATACGGGAATAGTGTAATTTTTTCGTGAATTTTTTGTTTTATTACAAATAATAATTTAACCACAAATAAGCTTTGTAAGGATATAATGCTATTTTTATTTTTTAAAATATTCTTTTAATGAAACATCCAGAAACACATTTAAAAAGCTCTGAATTTATAACCGACATTGTTATTGGTATGAGTGATGGGTTAACCGTACCGTTTGCTTTAGCAGCCGGTCTAAGCGGTGCTGTTCAAAATAATGATATTATTTTAACAGCTGGAATTGCTGAAATAGTAGCTGGGAGTATTGCCATGGGATTAGGTGGTTATTTAGCTGGAAGAACTGAATTAGAACATTACCAAAGTGAATTACAAAAAGAATATGATGAAGTGGAAAGAATTCCTGAAAAAGAAATTCATGAGGTAAAAGAAGTATTTGCCGAATATGGTTTAAGTGATGCGCATCAAGAATTAATAGCTCGTGAACTAGCAAAAGATAAAGATAAATGGGTTGATTTTATGATGAAGTTTGAACTAGGTCTTGAGAAACCACATCCAAATAGAGCCACTAATAGCGCCTTAACTATTGGCACTTCCTATGTTGTTGGAGGTTTATTGCCTTTAACAGCTTATTTTTTTACTAATAAACCTATTAATGGATTGATTTTATCTGCTATAATAACAACAATTTGTTTATTTGTATTTGGATATTTTAAAAGCAAAGTTACAGGCCAAACTCCAATTTATGGTGCTTTAAAGGTAACTTTAATAGGTTTAATCGCTGCCGGAGCTGCTTTTGCTATAGCCAAGATAATTTCATAGTCCAACATCATGAATTTAATTGAACAATATATTGCCAATAATCATTTCGGGAAAACAATCGGAATGAATTTTGAAATTATTGAACCCGGATTAGTTCATTATTTCATCACTATAAATCAGGAACATTTAGCCACTCCTATTGCTGCTCACGGAGGTGTTATATCAGCTTTAATGGATGGTTTATTGGGAGTAACGGCATTATCGGTTACAGCAATTGACAAAAAAATAGTTTCAACTGTAGAGTTTAAAATCAATTTTTTATCCCCTGCTCTATTAGGTGATACCATTAAAGGTATAGGTAAATTAGAACAAAAAGGAAATCGATTAATTATTACTAGTGGCGATATTATTTGTCCCTCAAGAAACAATATTATTATTGCTAAAGCAATAGGAACCTTTAATGCATACCCAGCAGAAAAATCAGGATTTAAAATATAACAAAAGCCTACAACCAATATTGGAAGCTTTTGTTTTTGATAATTGAAAATCTATAAAGATCTCAATAAACTATTAATACTTGTTTTTTCTGTTAAGATAGCGTGTAAATCACTTATCGCTACTCTATCTTGTTTCATTGTATCACGATGACGAATAGTGACTGTTTTATCTTCTAAACTTTGATGATCAACAGTAATACAAAATGGAGTACCAATTGCATCCTGGCGACGGTAACGTTTACCTACCGTATCTTTTTCATCATAAGCTACCATAAAATCAAACTTCAAGTCTTTCATAATGCTTTCTGCTAATTCAGGTAAACCATCTTTTTTTACCAAAGGGAAAATAGCAGCTTTATATGGAGCTAATGCCGGAGGTAAATTCAATACTGTTCTTGTATCTCCACCCTTCAATGTTTCTTCTTTTAACGAAGATGATAAAACAGCTAAAAATAAACGATCTAAACCAACAGATGTTTCTAGTACATAAGGCACATAACTCTCATTCGTTTCTGAATCAAAATATTGTAATTTTTTTCCAGAGAATTCTTGATGTTGTTTTAAATCGAAATCAGTGCGAGAGTGGATTCCTTCTAATTCTTTAAATCCAAATGGGAATTGATGCTCAATATCACAAGCTGCATTTGCATAATGTGCTAACTTTAAATGATCATGATAGCGATATTTTTCTGCTCCTAAGCCTAACGCTAAATGCCAGTTTAAACGTGCTTTTTTCCAGTATTCATACCATTCCATTTCTGTTCCTGGTTTGATAAAGAACTGCATTTCCATTTGTTCGAACTCGCGCATACGGAAAATAAACTGACGAGCGACAATCTCGTTACGAAACGCTTTACCTGTTTGAGCTATCCCAAAAGGCAATTTCATACGTCCGGTTTTCTGAACATTAAGGTAATTTACAAAAATACCTTGTGCTGTTTCAGGACGCAAGTAAATAATATTCGTCTCATCAGTTACAGCACCAGTCGAAGTATTGAACATTAAATTAAACTGACGAACATCTGTCCAATTTTTAGTACCGCTAATTGGACAAACTATTTCTAAATCAACTATAATTTGCTTAACTTCTTCTAAATTATTAGCATTTAAAGCAGTTTTAAAACGTTCGTTAATCGCATCAATTTTATCTTGATATTCTTTTACACGAGCATTAGTAGATTTAAACATTTCGGCATCAAAATTCTCGAAACGTTTTGCTGCTTTTTCAACTTCTTTATTGATTTTATCTTCAATTTTTGCAACATGTTCTTCAATTAATACATCCGCGCGGTAACGTTTTTTGCTATCTTTATTATCAATCAAAGGGTCATTAAAAGCATCCACATGCCCACTTGCTTTCCATGTAGTTGGATGCATAAATATTGCTGCATCAATTCCTACAATGTTTTCGTGCATTTGCACCATGGCTTTCCACCAATATTCACGAATATTTTTCTTTAACTCAGCCCCCATTTGCCCGTAATCGTAAACGGCACTTAATCCATCATAAATTTCACTACTTTGAAAAATGAAACCATATTCTTTACAATGACCAATAATAGTTTTAAAAAAATCTTCAGGTTTAATATTTGACATGTTTTTTAAATTAAAAAGATTAAGGAACCAAATTTAGTATTTTAAGAATAATTATTTAACGAGCAAATTATCAATTAATCGAATGTTACCAACAAATAATGCGATTAATGCTACAGACTGCTTGTTTTCTGATAAAATAGTAATAGGCTCTAACGTATCTACATCACAAATTTCATAATAATCTAATTTCATAATAGGAAATTGAGAAACAAAATTTTGTATAAATAATTTAGCATTTTCAATACTTTGTTTTTTCGCTATGAGATTGGCTTCTTGCATCATTTTGGGGATGTGCGAAGCTAACTTTCTTTCATCTAACGACAAACGAACATTTCTCGAACTCATTGCCAAACCATCTTCTTCTCTTAATATTGGGCAGGATATTATTTCAACAGGTATATGCGATTGTTTTACCATCTGTTTCACAATCATCACCTGCTGAAAATCTTTAATGCCAAAATAGGCCTTATGTGGTTTTATACCTTCTAATAAAATACTCACTACTTGTCCAACCCCATTAAAATGACCTGGACGATGAGCTCCTTCTAATACCAAACCTATATAGCCAAAATCAAATGTCTTTTCATCTAGATTTGGATACACATCGTCTACATCTGGCATGTATAAATAATCACATTTCGAATCAATTAATAATTTTATATCAGAATCTGGAGTTCTAGGATAATGTGTTAAATCGGATGAATTATTAAATTGTGTAGGATTAACAAATATAGAACATACCGTGATATCATTATCTTTTTTTGAAGCCTCAATTAATGAAATGTGACCTTGATGAAGTGCGCCCATTGTAGGCACAAAACCAATTGTTTTACCTTTATTTTTTTCAATAGAAATGAAATGTTCAATTTCTTTTATTTTGTATAAAATATGCATAAGGTATTTTTTAGTATACTTATCGAAAACCCAAAGCTAAATAATACTTTGATATATGGTTTTTTTTTTATTACTTTTGTAGGGTCTTTAAATACACACCTAAAACTATCCTATGAGAAAAGCCAGAGTTCTTTTTGTTTCGCAAGAAATTACCCCTTACTTAGATGAAACTCATATCGGAAAAATAGCCAGAAGGTTACCTCAGTCAATTCAGGAAAGAGGAAAAGAAATTAGAACTTTTATGCCGAAGTATGGTAATATAAACGAAAGACGTCACCAACTTCATGAAGTGATTCGTTTATCGGGTATGAATATTGTAATTAATAATGCCGACCATCCCTTAATCATTAAAGTAGCATCTATACCTACTGCCCGCATGCAAGTGTATTTTATCGATAACGATGATTATTTTCAAAGAAAAGCCATTCTTACAGATAAAGCTACTGGAAAATATTTTGATGATAACGATGAGCGTTTAGTGTTTTTTAACCGAGGTGTTATTGAAACTGTGAAAAAACTAGGTTGGGCTCCTGACCTTATACATTGTCATGGTTGGTTTACAGGTTTAATGCCTTTGTACATTAAAAAAGGGTTTTCTGAAGATCCACTTTTTTCAGATACTAAAATGGTGGTTACCATATATGATGAAGAATACACGAAATCTATGAATAAAAAAATTGTAGATAAGGCAATTATTGAAGGTGTAACCAAAAAAGATCTTAAACAAGTTGAAGATGCTTCATATATTAATTTAATGAAATTAGCTATTGATTATGCTGATGGCATTTCTTTTGGTAGCGAAAAAATAAACCCTGAAGTTGAAAAATATGCTATAAAATCTGGAAAACCTCTTTTAGAATTTAAAGGTGAGGCAGAATATGCTGATGCCTATAACGAATTTTACGATTTAGTTTTAGAAGATTCAAATGTATTAGCAGATTAGTATTTTTTATTGATTTAACTATTTTAAACGCATAATTTTGATTAATTATGCGTTTTTTAATTACTTTTTTATGATTAAACTTCGTTTAGGAATTCTTTTCCTTTGTTTAACAGTTATTTTCTCTTGCAAAAAGAAAGATGACGATAGTGTGTTAGGACTTGATGTTCAACCCGAAGAAGATTTAGTTGGAGTACAAACAACAGATACTGTATCCTTAAGAATGTTTACCCAAAAAGTAGATTCTGTTAAATCATACAACGATCAATACAAATTTTTAGGCTCTAATTTAGATCCTATATTTGGTCGAAATGATGCAAGTATTTACACAAATTTTTCGATAGCAAATAATTTAACAAACCTAACTTTTGGTTCAAATCCAATTTTAGATTCTGCTGAAATCGTTATTAGATTTTTAGGTCAATCCATTGGAGATACAACAACTGCTTTAAACTACGATGTTTATTTGTTAGACGAAAAATTAATTAATGGAACAAGTTACTACAGCTCTAACCAAGTAGTTACGGGAACTAAAGTGAGCAGTATTACAGGAAAAATTAAAACACGAGGAAGTAATTTATGTTTAGTATTTCCTTTAGATGCTAATTTTGCAAACGAAATACTTAAAACCAATGCCAATTTAGTTAATAACACCTCTTTCCAAAACGCCTACAAAGGTTTTTATATTACAACAAAGGCGTCTCCACTAACTTCACCTGGCAATGGTGCAATTAGAAGATTTGATTTAGATGATAATATTTCCGGTGTCAATTTATACTATCACGATGGAAACAGTTTAGCCGTAGCAACTCAAACAGCTCAATTTACGTTTAGAGGCATTGATGCCGTTCGTTTCAACCAGATTAAACATGACTATAATTCGGCAGAATTTAATTTAAAGGAACAACTAACAAGCACCGAAGAAGTTGCCATTTCTAACGGTAATTCAAATATTTATGTTAATTCTTTTGGAGGAACAAGAGCAAAAATATATTTACCTCATTTAAAAAACTTTTCAGATTCTCAACTTGTATCTATTAGTAGAGCTGAATTAATCGTTAAAATTGATGAAACAAAAAGTCCTTATAATCCTAATTATGGTTATCCTTCTAGTTTAGCGCTCATAGCGTCAAATGCCGACGGTACTACTGAAGAATTAGTATACGATCAATTAGAAACCACTGATTTTGTAAAATATGGGGGTAATTATGATGCTACAAATAAACAATACGTATTTAATATAGCTAGACACGTTCAAAAAATTATTGCTAGAAATATCTCAAATTATGGGTTTTATTTAGTGAATGCAATTCCTAACAAATCTTATGTCATTAGACGAGATAACCAATATTCGAGAGTGGTTTTGGGAGGAAAAAATAATGTTTCGTGCAAAGCCATCTTTAAAATTACTTATGTAAAATACCCACAAGAAAAATAAATTTAATTCCATTGGTCTCTATTGTGACATTTATAATTTTCTTAAATAATTGGTTGCATTTCAATAAAAAATATTTACTTGATATCAAATAACATTTATATTAATAACTATGAATAAGCCAGAAGATTTTAATTCTGATGAATTACCTGATGAACTTAAAGGAGATATTTTACCTGAAATAAATCCTGAAAAATTATTTGATGAAAATGAATACTCAACTATTTTAATAGGAAAAGAAGGGATTTCAAAAAAAGATGCTAATAATTCAGAATTGTTAACCATCTTAATTAGTAAAAAATCGACTAGAGAAGATAAAGATGAAGCTCTGAGGGAGTTGAAGGATAACAATTCACAAGCATTCCTTATTAATGCCATTACAAATACCAAAAATGTCGAACAAAAAACCTCTTTAATAGCTTCTTGCTGGGAAACAGGACTTGATTTCAGTAATTACTTTACATTTTTCATAGATTTAATTTGTGATAAAGAATTTCTTATAGCGTTTGAATCATTTACAGTTATACAAGAAATGAATGCTGTAATTAATCCAGATTTACTTAATTCATCTTTAAACAAACTTAAAGAATGCGTTCATAAAAACGCCATTGTTAATGAAGCAATTCAATATATCGAAACTATTCTAAATTCAAAATAATTCTTGAAACTAGCATTTATCAAAATAATTTTTATTGTCTGCATTCTTGCAAAAACTATCGTTTCTTATTCTCAAAATTCACCAGAAATAACAACAATTAAAATTAAAAAAGAAAGAATCTATGTTAAAGCTGCTTTTGATGAATCAAACTATAAGATTGTAGCGTTGGATAAATTTGGAAATCCTCATGAGAATGCCATCACATCTTTTTCAATTTTTTATAAAGAGGGGAAAAAATCTTACGAAGCAACAGTTGACGGAAATGTATTCCCTAAAAAAACAATTGATTTTTTGACTAAAAAAAAGAAATCAGCTACTAAGGTTTGTCTAACTAAATTAAAGGCAGCTGATGAAAATAATCATGTAGAAGAATTACCCGATTTATGTGATATAGTTATATTTCCTGATTGCAAAAAAATCAACAAAATTAAATGATATAAGACACTAATCTTATAGTTCAATCACTTTATCAGCATAACGTAAGGCCGAATCTCTATGGCTGATAATAATGGTCGTTTTATTTTTCATAATAGTTTTCAAATTATTTAAAATTAACTCTTCTGTTTCAACATCTACAGCTGATAAACAATCATCAAAAATTAATATCTGTGGCTGTGATATAATGGCTCTTGCAATTGATATACGTTGCTTTTGTCCTCCAGATAAAGTTACTCCTCGTTCTCCAATAATAGTATCGAATCCATCAGGAAAAGACATAATATTATCATAAACACCCGCATCTTTTGATGCTTTAATAATTTCCTCCTCAGAGTAGGAATATTGAGTAGAAAATGTAATATTGTTTCTTATAGTATCAGAAAATAGGAATACTTCTTGAGGAACATAGCCAATGCTCCTTCTTAACTCAAACAAATCATAGTTCTTAATTAATTCATGATCAATTAATATCTCACCGAAAGTTGTATCATATAGCCTTGTTAATAGATTAGCCAAGGTCGATTTCCCTGAACCTATTTGACCTTTTATTCCTAAAGTTTTTCCTTTTTCAATTTTTAAATTAAAATTTTTAAACACCTCAATTTTACTATCTGAATATGTAAACGATACATTTTTAAATTCAATATCGCCTTCTATTTTTTGGGTTAATGCAGAAGTATTAATAATATTTGACTTGGCATTTAAAAATTCGTTGATTCGGGTTTGAGAAGCGGAGGCTCTTTGAATAAGAGAAGTAACCCACCCTAATGAAGCAAAAGGCCAAGTCAATTTATATACATATAAAATAAATTCTGTTATGTTACCTGGTTCAATTGTTTTATAAATAACTAAATATCCACCAAGCCAAACAGTTCCAATAACAGACAATCCAATCATTAAAACCATTACCGGCTGAAAAAATGCTTCTACGATAGCTAATTTTAAATTACGTTTTTTAAAATCATGACTTAATTTTTCTAATTCATCCGTATAATGTTTTTCTCTTGCATAAGCTTTAATAACTCTAATGGCAGAAAATGTTTCTTGTGTATGTGAAGTTAATTTAGACAGTTCTTGCTGAACGATGGTACTTCTTTTATTGATTAAATCAGAAACTTTATAAATAACAAATGATAATAATGGTAAAGGTGCAAATACTAAAAATGTGAGCTGCCAGTTAATTTTGAGCATAAATACCATTACAATGATAACGGTTGCAAATGTATTGATTAAATACATAATGGCCGGACCAGTATACATCCTCACTTTTCCTACATCCTCGCTAATTCTATTCATTAAATCTCCTGTGCTGTTATTCTTATAAAATGATGCATCTAATGTTTGATAATGAGCATAAAGTTCATTTTTTTGGTCAAATTCAATATGTCGACTCATGACTATAATGGTTTGACGCATTAAAAACAAGAAGAAACCACTTGTTAACGTAAGCACTAATAATTTAGAGCCAAAAACAATAAATTTTGATGAATCAACTTTTGATTGACTAATGATTAAGCGAATAATTTCATTCGTTGCATCTCTAACTACTACGCCTTGATAAATTGAAAAAAACGTAGATAAAACGACAAAAAATGCCCCTAACAATAAACGCCATTTATACTTAATAAAATAAGCATTGATGGTCTGAAGTGATTTCATTTAAATAAGATTGAAATGGCAAAAATGAAAAGACAATCAAATGCAATGATTGTGAATAAAACTAAGACAACAATAAAATTGTATGTAACTCTATTTGAACAATTAAAAATCGTAGTTCAACTGATTAGTTGCTTTTTGTAAAATTTCAAAAGCATTTTCTGCCATTAAATTTTCTTTATCAAGCGTTGGATTAATTTCTACCATTTCAAAGCAAACAATTTTTTTAGAACGCATGATATAATAAATCAAATTACCAGCTTCTTTTTCAGTTATACCATTTGGAACAGGTGTTCCTGTTCCACTAGAAATACGACTATCCATACTATCTACATCAAAACTCACATAAATCAAATCACAATGATCTAAATAATTTAATGATTCGATAGCCACGCGTTCAACTGCCTTCTTTCTTATTTCAGGTAAATTAAAAACACGAACTTTATTTTTCTTAATCAAATAATCTTCTTGCGGTTCAAAATCACGAAGAGCAATGAATACTATATCATTAAAATGAATTTTAGGAGAAATTCCTCCGAGATTTTTTAACTTTTCCCAATACTCTACAGTTTCATCGTCGGGTTTATTTTGCTGTCTTTCCTTATTATCTTCACCCAAAACGCAGGCAATTGGCATTCCATGCATATTTCCGCTCGGAGTCGTGTAAGGAGTATGTAAATCAGCATGCGCATCTATCCATATAATACCAATCCGTTTATTAGGATAAGCCATTTTAATACCACTAATAGTGCCTAATGCGGAACTATGGTCTCCTGCCAAAACAATAGGAACTTCATCGTTAAGTAAGGTATTTTTTATTTCAACTGATAAGCGATCATTCAGTGTATAAATACCTTTAATTCTTTTGGCATGATCGTGCACTACTGGCTCAAGCAACAAATGATTTTCATTTTGAACTTCAACCGCCTTAAATTTTTTAAAAAAATTACTCCCAAAATCCAATGCTGCTATTTTGATGGCATCAACTCCCATACTCGCACCTCGAGTACCTGCACCTATTTCACTTTTTACCTCAATTAATTTAATTGGTTTTATCATAAAATTTTCTTTTAGTTCTTGTAAAGATACAAATCAAAAATTACATGTACCACGGATTGGTAAATTATAAATTGAAAATTTGGTCTGAAAATAAAAATGATAGTTAGATATGTTTTGAAATATTCAAAATTGTATCTTTTCTTATAGATTGAATAGATGGGATAGCGATGATTTTTGTGTTCGGTAAAACATTCAAAATAGCTTCTTTAACTTCGTTTTCAAAATCTCCATTAAACACTAATGAATGAATCTTAAAGTGATTTTTAATTAAATAATCAATTGATAAAAGAGTATGATTAATGCAACCCAAGTAATTAGTAATAACCAAAACGATTTCACAATCAAATTTTTTAGCTAGATCTATGACATAGTTCGTTTGATTTAAAGGGACTAACAAACCTCCTGCACCCTCAATAATCAAATGATTTGATGTTTCTGGTAAACAAATTGCATCAATATCAATATGAATACTCTCTAATTTAGCAGCAAAATGTGGTGATAAAGGTTCTTTTAGTAAATAACTTTCAGAATGAATCAGCGTTTTAGAATTAGTAATCAAAGATTTAACAGTATCAGAATCTTTACCATCAACTACTCCACTTTGAACCGGTTTCCAATAATCAGCTTTCATGGTCTCAGTTAAAATCGCAGAAACGATCGTTTTACCTACATTGGTTCCAATACCAGTCACAAATAAATTCATAATTCAAACATTTTAAGATACTGTTTTTTAATCTGTTCTATATTTAACTTTTGTTGAATGTAAATCAAACAAGCTCTAGACATCCTATTGAATTCATCTTGTCCTAATTGACTTAATGCAATAACAGCCTGAATAAATTGATTTTTATTGACTAATGGCAAATCAAAACCAACTTTATTATGTTCTAAGAAACGCCATGGAGTTTGATCTGAAATAATAACCAGCCTAGCATTTTGAAAAGTTTCTACAATAATATGTCCAAAATTTTCAGTTTGTGTAGGCATAAAAAGAGCATGATACTGACTGATAGTTTGGCTCATTTCAGACTGTTTTAATACCGATTTATAACTAAATTTGATATTTTCGGGTAATTGCATAGCATTTTGTTCACATAATCTCCAGTATACTTCATCTTCCTTTGGGCCATAAACATCGAATATGATTTGTTCGCTTTTAATTTCCTTTAAAATTTCGATAGCAAAATTAAGATTTTTGATGTCTACAATTCGAGCTATAAAACATAACTTCAATACACCAACTTCTTTATCAATTGATCTTAGCTGATTAGATACCGCAGGAAAATTAGAAACTTCTGAAATTAATACATTGGTATAAATTCTTTTTTTAATTTCATTAGTTTCATCTGCTGATGTTGATTGCCAATGAATATTTTTAAATAAACCAGTTAATTTTGCATAACATAAAAATATTTGCTTTTTAAAGGGTTTTACGGCTAAAGCGCCATCTCGTAACATTCCTCGTGGAGCAAGAACAATATTAGAAGTGATTTTACCCTGTTTTTTCCAATTTAGTGGATAAATGCTAAACACTTTTGAAAATAAACTATTCAAATAAATTGTATCGTGAGGCGTTTTTTGAATTAATTTTAATATAAATTTAGAATTAAGATTTTCGGGGCTCACATAAAATACGCTGCGGCCTTCATAAAATGTCCATTCATTGATAATTATATTATCATATGCTTTTGTAGAATTAAAATCCCTGTCATTAGTAATAATCTTGAAATCTAAATCATTTGCCAAATTTTGAGTTAAAGTAGCTATAGACTGAATGGGTCCTCCTGCCAAAAAACCAGGCAAAAACCAATCGCATAAAATTAGTATTGTTTTTTTAGCTTTCAATTTGATGTGTATTCATCCAATTATTTAATACTACTAAATGCCAAATTCTACTCCAAGTAATTTTTGGATCGTTATTTAAAAAACGATTCCAAATTGACAAAACAGCTTCTCTATTAACAAATGGACGTTTTGAAAACTGAACCATCTGTTCTTCGCAAAATTCTTTTAAATCTTCTTTTAACCAATTTTTCCATGGTAAAACAAAACCCATTTTAGGACGGTTTACTATATCCCTTGGCAATAAATCACCTAACGAATCTACAAGTAATTTTTTTGGTGAATGAGGATATTTGTATAGGTCATTGATTCCTAATACATATTCAACTAATTTATAATCCAAAAATGGAACTCGAACCTCTAATGCAACGGCCATGCTCATTTGATCGGTGTCTCTCAATAATACATTTTGCATATAAGTTTGAATCTCAAATAAAGATACCCTACTCAAGAGATGATTTTTATCTGTTTCACTTCTTCTTATTATATTTTTTATAAAATTATCAGAATCATAGTATTCTTTAATCAAGTTAATGTAGTCCTTCTGATTGAATAATTTTCGATTAATCGGATAGGCATTAAATCCATTGATAGTATCTAAATTTAAAACTTCAGCCGTTTTATCCCCTTGTATTGATTTCTTTTTAGCAGCTAATAATTTTCCTATTAAACCTTTTGCCGGAATAATATTTAACCATGCCTTTTTCTCTAACTCGCAGTACCGTTTAAAAATATCATAACCGGCAAATAATTCATCCCCTCCTAAACCTGATAATGCCATTGTTATACCAGCTTGTTTTGTAGCTTTTGAGACTACATAACTATTTGGTCCATCTCCACTAGGAAAATCAATCGCATTTAATGCTTCTGGCAATTGAGTTAAGAAATTTTCTGGAGTTAATTTAATTTCATGGTGCTTTGTATTAAATTTTTGTGCAATTTGTTTTGCATATTTAGATTCCGAAAATTCGCTTTCATCAAAACTAACATTAAATGTTTGTACTTTTTCAGAAGAAATTTGACTCATTAATCCGACTATCGCACTACTATCAATTCCTCCAGATAAAAATGCGCCAAAAGGTACATCTGAAATTAATCGCCTTTCCACAGAGGCCGTTAAAAGTTGTTTAACTCGGCTACACGTTTCTTTATAGGTTAATTCTTCCTGATTTTTACCATAATCATTCACATTCCAGAACTGTTTAATATTTAAAACATTGTCTTTGTATTCTAGAAAATGACCTGGCATTAAAATTTGAACGCCCTCCAAAATAGTATTCGGTGCATGAACCGTAGCATATTGAACATATTCAGATACTGATTTTAAATTGATTTTTTTATTGATTAATCCGGAATATATCAATGCTCTGATTTCAGAAGCAAATATCAATACATTGTTTTGCATAGAATAATACAATGGCTTCTCACCTATCCTATCTCTAGCTATCACTATTTTTTTTTCAATAGTATCCCAAATTGCAAATGCAAACATGCCATTGAAACGATTTAGGCAATCAATTCCCCAACGTATATAAGCTGCTAAAACTACTTCTGTATCTGAATTTGTTTTAAATATGTAAGGTAATCCTTTAGATCCAAATTCTACTCTTTGAAGTTCTAATTTTAATTCTTTAAAATTATATAATTCACCATTATAAACCATTATATATCGCCTATCAGAAGATACAAATGGCTGATTTCCAGAATCCGATAAATCAATTATGGATAAACGACGATGACCTAAATAACAATCTTCATCGTTCCAACCTCCTTCAAAATCAGGACCACGATGACTCATGACCTCGTTCATATTTTTTATGGCAGAACGGTAGGATGAATCTGTAATTTGTTGACCAACAATTCCTGCAATTCCACACATATTTAAAAAAAATTTAAAAGTAAAAACTACAATCCTATTGATTGAAGGTATTTTTTATTTACCATCATTTGTTTAATACCTTCTTCTACAGTAATTAAATCCCTGCCTAAAATTTCTTTCATTTTTGAATTATCTGGCTGGCGACGGGTCATATCTCCTTCTTTTAAAGGGAGTAAATGAATTATTTTTGATTGACTATTTGAAATTTTTATAACTAGGTTAGCCAAATCTAAAACAGTCATTAATTTATCGCTGCCAATATTGATGACATCGTTTACTAATAATTTTTTATTCATTATGGCAAGGCAAGTATCTATATTATCATCGATATACGTAAAAGTTCTTGTTTGAGAACCATCACCATAAATAGTAATATCTTGATTTTTTAGAGCCTGAGCTAAAAATTTTGACACTACAAAATCGGTACTTTGGTTAGGCCCATAAGTATTGAAGAAACGAAATATAGTATATGACAATCCAAATTCCTGCTGATAACTTTTTAGAAAACTTTCTCCTACATTTTTAACTACGGCATAAGGCACCCTTGAATTTAATGGTGTTCTGTGTTCATGTTGCGGTAATTCTACCGGTTCGCCATAAACCTCAGAAGACGACGAATAATATATATGTTCTACGGATGAATTTTTAGATAAATTCAAAATATGTTTAATACCTGAAATATCATTTAATACACTTACAGGATTTTCTTGTGTTCTTTGAACTCCAACCACAGCTGCAAAATGAAACACATAGTGAAAATTATATGCCAACATAATAGAAGATATTTCTCGGTAATCATTTACATCAGCTTTTATAAATTTCCAATTATCAAACTCTGCAGAAGGTAATTTGGAAATAAATCCTGTGGATAAATCATCAACAATAACTACGTAATTGGATTTATCCTGAACTAATTTTTCTACTAAAGCACCGCCTACATTTCCTGCCCCACCAGTCACTAAAATTTTCTTCATAAGTATTTAAAATAACAAAGGCGAATGTAACAAAATTACCTCAATTATAATGACGCCAAATAGTTAAACGATAACCCAAATTTTGATTACTTTTGCTATATGAATATAGAGCTATTTTTATCTACTCAACTATCACCTATCATCAATGAATTATTTGGATTATCTTCTACTCCCAATGACATAATTCTTCAAAAAACAAAAAAAGAATTTGAAGGCGATTACACTCTTGTTACATTTCCATTCATAAAGGCGGCCAAAACTACTCCCGAAAAAACAGGTGAACTAATTGGAGAAAAACTGATTTTATCTAATTCACTCATTGAAAAATTCAATGTTGTAAAAGGTTTTTTAAATATTTCTTTGTCAAACAATTTTTGGTTATCTGAATTTAAATCAATTTCAAAAGATGCTAATTATGGGATAAAACCCTATAAAAGTAGCGGAAAACAAATAATGCTCGAATATTCGTCTCCAAATACTAACAAACCTTTGCATTTAGGACATGTTCGCAACAATTTACTCGGATTCGCTGTGGCATCTATCCTTAAAACTCAAGGACATGATGTCATTAAAGTTAATTTGGTAAATGACCGAGGCATACATATATGCAAAAGTATGATTGCTTGGAAATTATTTGGTAATGGAGAAACACCCCTATCAAGTGGCATAAAAGGAGATCATTTAGTTGGTAAATACTATGTGGAGTTTGATAAAGCTTTTAAAAAGGAAATACAAACTTTGATAGCTAATGGAATCTCTAAAGAAGAAGCTGAAAGGCAAGCCCCCATTATGATAAAAACCCAAGAAATGCTTTTGAAATGGGAAGCTAACGATCCTGAAACAATTGCTTTATGGAAAATGATGAATAGTTGGGTATACGATGGGTTTCAAGTTTCTTATAAAAAATTAGGAGTTGATTTCGACAGTATTTATTACGAAAGCAATACCTATTTATTGGGTAAAGAAATTGTGCAAGAAGGTCTATCGAAAGGTATATTTTATAAAAAAGACAATGGTAGTATTTGCATTGATTTAACAAATGATGGATTAGATGAAAAGGTTGTATTACGTAGTGATGGGACTTCTGTATATATTACTCAAGATTTAGGAACTGCCATAGAACGATTTAAAGAATTTCCAACTATCAACCAAATGATTTATACGGTAGGTAATGAACAAGATTACCACTTTAAAGTATTATTTAAAATACTTTCCAAACTTGGTTACGATTGGGCAGATGAATGTTATCACTTATCTTATGGAATGGTAGAATTACCCGAAGGTAAAATGAAAAGCCGCGAAGGAACAGTTGTAGATGCAGATGATTTAATTGATGGGATGGTTTTTACAGCAAAAGAAACAACTGAGGAATCTGGGAAAGTAGCCAATTTTAATGATGATGAAAAAGAAGAATTGTATCACACCATTGGAATGGGTGCTTTAAAATATTTTATCTTAAAAGTTGATCCTAAAAAGAAAATGTTATTTGATCCTAAAGAAAGTATTGATTTACATGGAAATACGGGGCCTTTTATTCAATATGCTCATGCTAGAATCAAATCAATTTTAAGAGATTTTAATAAATCAACGGAAAGTTTAACAATTTCAGACGATATATTATTACATGATAAAGAAAAAGAATTAATTAAATTTCAATATGATTTCCCGAAAATATTAGAAGAATCTGCTAATTCATTTAATCCTGCTATTGTAGCTAATTATACTTATGAATTGGCAAAACTATTTAATCAGTTTTATAATGAATGTTCAGTTTTAAAAGAAGATAATCAATCTATTAAAGATTTTAGAATTAAATTAATTGAATCTACTGCGAGAATCATAAAAAATAGTATGGAATGCTTAGGGATCAAGGTGCCTGAAAGAATGTGATATCACCTAGACGATACTTTTAATTTTAGTTGAAATAAACATTATTTTATGTTTTTTCAACTAATAAAAAATTTACTCCCAGTTTTTCATTGCCTGTTCTTGCAAATTTGAGAAATAAATACTTCAATAATCAAATATCTTCTTTTGACTCAATTTAACCAAAACAAATAAGGCTGTCTTAAAAAGACAGCCTTATTTAAATATAATCTCTCGTCCTGAAATAGGTTGTCACACAAACAACTTAAAAGATGGTAAAACCAACGGAACAGGCAAAGAAGCGTAGTCAGCGAGATTATAGTTTGTCCTTTAAATTACAGTTAGTGGGAGAGCTAGAAAGAGGAGAGCTCAATTTTT
>CAMAPT010000027.1 GCA_945860225.1 Chitinophaga pinensis
GTGAAATGTTAACGCCAAATCAAACTCATTTACAGCAGGAAATACAAATCAAAAAATGGAAGAAAAAAACCTCGAAAGTTTTACTTCCGAGGTCTATTTAAATGTAATTTTACAATCTAACCCGTGTCAACTTTTTTCAGGACTAGACATAATTGATAATTAAACTATTTATCAGTATTTCTTTGAATTTTTTCACGGATACGAGCCGCTTTACCAGTACGAGTACGGATATAGTAAATTTTAGCTCTACGAACAATACCAACTTTATTTAATTCTATTTTATCGATAAATGGTGACGATACTGGGAAAATACGTTCAACACCTACACCGTTAGAAATTTTACGAACAGTAAAAGAAGCGGTTGCAGGCTCATTTTTACGCTGAACTACAACTCCTGAAAATTGCTGAATACGTTCCTTGTCACCCTCTTTAATTTTGTAATGTACAGTAATTGTATCACCAGCTTTAAACTTAGGATGATTAACTTCAGAACTTAATTGTTTTTTTACGTAGTCTAATAATAAACTCATTGCTTTATTGTTTAATATAGTTATCATTTTTAGCATTCGCTACACCGTGCAACCAGAGGCTAAAAAAGGATTACAAATGTAATATTTTTTTATATTATGTCAAAATAATATTTTGTTTATTCAAAAAATTATTTTGCCAAAAACAACTATTGAAATTACGTTTTTATTCAAAATATTCTTTCATTCTATCAAAAAAACCTTTTTCTTTTCTATTGGGATTCGGTGTGAAATTTTTAGAAGTTTTAAACGATTCTAACGCTTTTTTTTCTTCATTTGAAAGTGCTTGAGGAGTCCAAACATTAATATTAATTAACAGATCGCCAACCCCATAAGAGTTAACATCTGGTAATCCTTTTCCTTTCAATCGTAAAACTTTACCACTTTGTGTACCTGGTTCTATTTTAATTTTAACCTTAGAATCAACCGTAGGAATTTCTATACTAGTGCCCAATGCCGCATCAGCAAAATTGACGTAACTATCATAAAACAAATTACTACCATCTCGCTTTAATTCTAAATGTTCTTCTTCCTCAATCAAGACCAATAAATCTCCATTGATTCCCCCTCTAGGTGCAGCATTTCCTTTACCTCCTACAGATAGCTGCATACCTTCTGCAACACCTGCAGGAATATTAATAGAAACTATTTCTTCAGCTCTAACAATTCCATCTCCATGACAAGTATTACATTTATCTTTCACAGTTTTTCCTTCTCCATTACAACCCCCACAAGTAGTTTGAGTTTGCATTGCTCCTAAAAAAGTTTGCTGTGTTCTAGTCTGCACACCCGATCCATGACATATTTTACAAGTTTCTAAATTACCTGTCTTAGAGCCACTGCCGCTGCAAGTTCCACAACTCACAAATTTATTTACTTTAATTTTCTTCTCAACCCCCTTCGCAACTTCACTTAGATTCAATTTTACCTTAACGCGTAAGTTTGAACCACGAACAACCCTTCTTCCTCCGGATCTTCCGCCACCAAATCCGCCAAAACTACCCCCTCCTCCAAAAATATCTCCAAATTGGCTAAATATGTCATCCATATTCATTCCTCCAAAACCTCCAGCACCACCGCCCGAAGCACCACCTACTCCTGCATGACCAAATTGATTATACCTTTGGCGTTTTTCAGAATTACTTAAGACTTCATAAGCTTCAGCGGCCTCCTTAAATTTATCTTCAGCAGTTTTATCATCTGGATTTTTATCAGGATGATATTTAATCGCCAACTTACGATATGCTTTTTTTATCTCATCATCATTAGCATTTTTTGAAACTCCTAATATTTCGTAATAATCTCTTTTACTCATCTTAATTTTTTAATTAATTTCCTACAACCACTTTAGCAAAGCGAATGATTTTATCGCCTAATTTATATCCTTTTTCTACTTCATCAATTACTTTACCTTTCATATCTTCTGACGGTGCAGGAATATTGGTTATAGATTCCATAATATCAACATCAAAAGATTTACCGATACTTTCTATACCTTCTAATCCTTTAGCTGTGCAAGCAGATTTTAATTTATTATAAATTAAAATAATACCCTCTTTTATAGGATCAACCTCTGTAACATTTTCATTCGCTTTTATAGCTCTTTCAAAGTCATCTATTGTTGGAATAATCGCTTTAAATACATCTTCACCAGCTGAACGAATTATATCCGACTTCTCTTTAATTGTTCTTTTACGATAATTATCAAACTCAGAATATAAACGCAAATATTTATCATTTAATTCCGCAATTTTTTCTTCGTAATTAATTACCTGATTACTACTTTCTTGAGCCTTTTCAACAACAGTATCAGAAACAGTTTCTAAAACTGTTTCACTTCCATTTACAGACACATTTTCTTCGTTGCTAGGATTGTTTATTTCTTTTTCGTTTTGTTCCATAATAAAAATTTTGACAAATGTAACTAATCAATATGTTTGCCAGTGAGTAAAAAAAGAAAAAATGTCAGTTTTTAGCTAGTTAGAAACATTTTCTTATCTTACAAATTATTATTTAGTCAAAAATGGCAAATCTTTTGACATACATCTATAAAATTAAAGAAACACAGCATTAAAAAATATTAACTTCTCTTTCTAGATCAACGCCAAATTTTAATTTCACTGATTCTAAAATATAACTAGATAAGTCATAAATTTCATTTCCTGTTGCCGAACCATAATTAACTAATACAAGGGCTTGTTTTTGATGAACGCCAGCTTCACCTTTTCTAAATCCTTTTAAACCACATTGTTCTATTAACCACCCTGCCGCTAATTTATAATTTGAATTATCTAACGGATAGGCAACTATATTTGAAAAATTAGTTTTTAATGTTTCGTAAATTTTTTGAGATACTTCCGGATTTTTAAAGAAACTACCTGCATTTCCTATTTCATTAGGATTAGGTAATTTACTATTTCGAATATTAATTACTGCTTGAGATATTGTTTTTAAGGACAGTTCAGAAACGTTCATCACATCTAGCTCTTGCTTTATAGCCCCATATTCTATATTATAGTGTTGTTTTTTTAACAATTGAAAGGTTACTGAGGTAATAAGATATTGATTTTTTAATTTACGTTTAAATATACTTTCTCTGTACCCAAATTCACATTCAAATTTATTAAACGTTCTTGTTTCTCCAGTTGAAGTATGAATAGCTTCTAATTCATAAAATGTATCTTTTATTTCTACCCCATAAGCACCAATATTTTGCATTGGACTTGCACCTACACAACCCGGGATTAAAGATAAATTTTCTAACCCACCATAATTTTTATCAATACACCACATAACAAATTGGTGCCAGACCTCTCCTGCTGCACATTTTACTAAAACAGTATCTTCATTTTCATGAATTAATTCTATTCCTTTTAAATTATTTTTTAATACTAAAGCATCTACATTCTTTGTAAATAAAATATTACTGCCTCCCCCTAAAATCAAACGTTCATTTGATTGGTATTCTTTCGTTCGTATTATTTCTTGAATAGAAATAAGTGTGTCTATTGTGGCAAAATACTTAGCGGATACATCAATTCCAAATGTATTATAAGATTTTAAGGAGGTATTGTATAAAATAGTCATATTATAAAATTAAAAAAAGCCTCTAATTGAGGCTTTTAATTTTTTAAGACTTTTGAATAAAGACTTGTTGGCAATTACTGATTAACAAAATTCATCATAAACCATTTTGAGGTGTTGTGCTATCATAGCAGCTGTTCTTCCTTCAATATTATGACGTTCCACAAAATGAACCAATTCTCCATTTTTAAATAAAGCAATTGATGGTGAAGACGGCGGATAAGGAGCAAAATGCTTACGAGCTTGAGAAACAGCTTCTGAATCAAAACCTGCAAATACCGTTGTTAATTTCGAAGGTTTTTTAGAATTTTCTAAACTCATTTTAACTCCTGGCCTGCAAGCTCCAGCTGCACAACCACAGACAGAGTTGACGACCATTAGCACGGTTCCTTCATTTTTTAAGGCGTTATCTACGCTTTCAGATGTTGTTAAATCTTCAAAACCAACAGAAGTTAATTCTGTTTTCATTGGTATAACTAATGTTTCTGGATACATATTTTATTTTTTTAGATAAAAACTTTATTTATTGCACAAATTTAACCATCATTTATTTAGCTTCATATTAATTTATGCTAAATTGCCTCTTAAAATCTAAAATATTTCGTCAATAGTATTGATTAAGAATATATTTGTAATATTTATAAGACTATAATATGTTAACTAATAAATTAAAAATTGGTGTTTTAAGAGAAGAAAAATCACCACCAGATAAAAGAGTCCCTCTAACGCCTCTTATTTGCACAGAATTATTAAGAGCCTATCCTAATTTAGAAATTGTTATACAACCAAGTAAAATCAGATGTTACTCGGATGACGAATATTTAGCATTTGGATTAACTCTACAAGAAGATTTAAGCGATTGTGATGTGTTAATGGGTGTTAAAGAGGTTCCAAAAGAAAATCTCATTTTCGGTAAAAAATATTTTTTCTTCTCACATACGATAAAGAAACAAGCTCACAATGTCAATTTGATGAAAACGTTGATAAAAAACAAAATTCAAATGATTGATTATGAAACGCTTACAGATAAAAATCATAATCGAATTATTGGCTTTGGACGTTATGCGGGAATCGTGGGAGCGTATAATGGAATATTAGGTTACGGACGTAAATACGATCTTTTTCAAATAAAACCAGCTAATCTCTGCAGAGACAGAGCAGAAATGGAAGAAGAATTGAAACGAGTTAAATTACCCAACATTAAAATTGCTCTCACCGGAGGGGGACGCGTGGCTAACGGAGCAATCGAAACATTATCTGCTTTACGTATTAGAAAAGTCACACCCGAAGAATTTTTAATGGCATCTTTTCGTGAACCAGTGTATTGTCAATTAAATCCAAGAGATTATGTAGAACGGTTAGATGATCACAATTTTGATTTAAATGATTTTTTCAGTCATCCAGAACACTTTGTCTCAAAATTTTCACCATATACTAAGGCTACCGATATTTATATTTCGGCTCATTTTTGGGATCCGCGTTCTCCAAAAATGTTTACAATTGATGATATGAAAGCATCGGATTTCAAAATGAGTGTTGTTGCTGACATTACTTGTGATATAGAAGGATCTGTTCCTACTACATTGCGAGCTAGCACAATTTCCCAACCTTTTTATGGCTATAACCCTAAAACAGACAAAGAAGATGTATCATTTAACAAAGAAACTATTTGTGTAATGGCAGTAGATAATTTACCTTGCGAATTACCAAGAGACGCTAGTGATGATTTTAGTAAAGATTTAATGGAGAGGGTTTTACCTTGTTTATTTAATGAAGATATTGATGGAATTATAGAAAGAGCAAGCATTTGTAAAGATGGTCAATTAACGACTCATTTCCAATATTTAAGCGATTATGCTTATTAATCCTACTTATATAATTTTCGAGTTTACTCTGAGTTCTGTTAACTAATTAATATTATTTAAAGGCTAATTTTATTGTATTAAATGCATATTGCCCTTATCACTGATGGAATTTCGCCTTATGTTTTAGGAGGAATGCAGAAGCATTCCTTTTATCTAGTTAAAAATCTTGCAAAAAATCAAATACATGTTGATTTGTTTCATTACAACGATTCCGAATTTGATATTCATCAGTTAGAATTTTTCACCGAACAAGAAAAAAAATTTATTCATCCTACAGTTCTTAATTTTCCAACTTCTAAAAAATTCCCAGGTCATTATGTATATAATTCTTACAATTACTCCTGCTTAATTTTCAAGGCAATTAAAGATAAGTTAAAGACTTATGATTTTATTTATTCTAAAGGTTTTTCTGGTTGGAAATTAATTTCAGAAAAACACAAGGGAAACATTAACTGTTGTAAAATAGGTGTCAATTTTCATGGGTATGAAATGTTTCAAATAGCGCCTGAACCTAGAGCTAAATTGCAACAGTTTTTTCTTAGACCTTTTGTTACTAATATATCTAGACAAGCAGACATTGTATTTTCATACGGTGGAAAAATAACCAATATTATTCAATCTATTGGAGTTAATTCTAACCAAATTATAGAAATACCATCGGGAGTAGAAAAAGATTTTATTAATTCCTACATTTCCTATCATAACGAACCATATCGAAAATTTATATTTCTCGGACGTGCTGAACGCAGAAAAGGAATTTCAGAATTAAATGATGTGTTACTACAACTTATTTCTGAAAAACAAGTATTTAAATTCGAATTTATTGGTCCTATCCCCGACTCTATGAAAATTAATCATCCTTTTATTATTTATCATGGTGAAATTAGAGATACTAAAAAAATAAAATCTTTACTTTCTCAAACTGACATTCTTGTTTGCCCAAGTTGGAGTGAAGGATTCCCAAACGTTATTTTAGAAGCAATGGCATGTGGATTAGCTATTATAGCTACCAATGTTGGTGCTATTCCAGCTATGGTAAATGAACAAAATGGATGGTTGATACGACCAACAAATACAATCGAATTAAAACAAGTTATGAAACAAGCAATTGATGATCAAAATCTTAGACTAAAAAAAGAAAAATCTTTAGGCTTAATTCAAACTCATTTTAACTGGGATGTTATTTCAAATCAAATGATAACTTTTCTGAAAAATAAAATCAATCCGAAAATTTAAAAAACCTAAAAATACTTTTATATTTAACCCACAAAATCAAAAAAATATGTCTGCACTTACTGCCACCCATTTTAATTTCCCGAAACAAAAAAGTTTTTACAAAGGAAAAGTTCGAGATGTTTATAATATTGATGACAAATATCTTGTAATGGTGGCTAGTGATCGTATAAGTGCTTTTGATGTAGTTTTACCGAAAGGAATTCCCTACAAAGGCCAAGTTTTAAATCAAATTGCTGCAAAATTTTTAAATTTAACTAAAGATATAGTCCCTAACTGGGTATTAGAAGTTCCGGATCCTGTTGTGACAATAGGTCGTGTTTGTGAACCATTTAAAGTTGAAATGGTGATTAGAGGTTATTTAGCTGGTCACGCTGCCAGAACCTACACTAGTGGATTAAGAACTCTTTGTGGCGTATCTCTTCCTGAAGGATTGAAAGAAAATGACAGACTTCCGGAACCTATTATTACCCCTACAACAAAAGCTTCCGAAGGTCATGACGAAGATATAAGTCGAGAAGAAATTTTAAAACAAGGCATTGTTGCAGAAAAATACTATCTACAATTAGAAGATTACACACGTAAATTATTTGCGCGCGGACAAGAAATTGCCAACAAAATGGGATTAATATTGGTCGATACAAAATATGAATTTGGACTATGTGATGGAAAAGTGTATTTGATGGATGAAATTCATACACCAGATTCTTCTCGTTATTTTTACTTAGAAGGCTTCCAAGAAAGACAAGATAATAATGAGGAACAAAAACAGTTAAGTAAAGAATTTGTGCGCCGTTGGTTAATTGATAATGGTTTTCAAGGTAAAGAAGGGCAGCAAATTCCTGAAATGAGCTATACATGGGTTAACGAAATTTCAGAACGCTATATTGAACTTTATGAAAAAGTAACTGGCGATAAATTCATTAAACATCCTACACACGATCTATTAAACCGAGTAGAAACAAATATTTTAAATGCATTAAATCACTAAATTTTATTAACACATTTTTTAAACAGTGTAGTTTAATAATTGCACTGTTTTTTTATTTTTACAATTACATAATAAATCTACCATGAAATATCAAAAAATCAGCAATAATATATTAGAAACCATCGGCAACACACCACTAGTAAAAATAAATTCAATTACTAAAGATTTGCCATGTACTGTTTTAGCTAAAGTAGAAACAACTAATCCAGGTAACTCTATTAAAGATCGGATGGCTTTAAAAATGATAGAGGATGCAGAAAAAGATGGTAGGCTAAAACCAGGTGGTACAATTATAGAGGGTACAAGTGGTAATACAGGTATGGGACTAGCTATTGCTGCAATTATAAAAGGATACAAATGTATTTTCACTACTACAGACAAACAAAGTAAAGAAAAAGTAGATGCCTTAAGAGCATTTGGAGCAGATGTTATCGTGTGTCCTACTGACGTTGAACCAGAGGACCCAAAATCTTATTATTCTGTCTCATCTCGTTTGGTTAGAGAGGTACCAAATTCTTGGAAGCCTAACCAATATGACAACTTATCTAATTCAAAAGCTCACTATGAACAAACTGGTCCTGAAATTTGGGAACAAACTGAAGGCAAAATTACACATTTAGTCGTGGGCGTTGGAACTGGTGGAACTATATGTGGTACTGGTAAATATTTGAAAGAAAAAAATCCTAATATCAAAGTATTAGGTATTGATACCTACGGTTCCGTATTTAAAAAATATAAAGAAACTGGCATTTTCGACAAAAATGAAATATACCCTTATATTACCGAAGGTATTGGAGAAGATTTTTTACCTGAAAATGTAGATTTTAATATCATTGATCATTTTGAAAAAGTAACCGACAGAAATGCAGCAATTATGACGCGACGAATTCCTAGGGAAGAAGGGATATTTGCAGGTAATAGCGCTGGTTCTGCCATGGCAGGTCTTATTCAGATGAAGGATATGTTTAAGCCAAATGACGTGGTTGTCGTTATTTTTCACGATCATGGGACGCGTTATTTAGGCAAAATGTTTAATGATGATTGGATGAGAGACCGAGGATTTTTGGAAATAAAAAAACCTAAAGCCATTGATTTAATTTCTTCTCATAAAAATCAAAAACTATTAACCATAAATGCCGAATCTCATATTACTGATGCCCTCGCTATAATGAATAAATTTGGGGTTTCTCAAATTCCAGTAAAAAAAGGAGAGGAATTTGTGGGTTCACTTAATGATTCTTACTTGTTTTCAAAACTAATAGAAGATAATTCTATTAAAAATAAAAAAGTGCAAGAGGTTATGCAAGCCCCTTTTCCTTTTGTAGATAATCAAACCCTTATTGAAGATATATCCAAATTAATAACTAAAGAAAATAATGCCGTTTTAATGACAGATTTAGGTGGTACTACTCATATTATTACCAAACATGATTTAATTCAAGGAATTTCCCAAATGTGCAGCTAAATATTAACGATAAACACAACGCTCACAAAAATTAACAATTTTGTAAAATAAAATTATTGTAAATTTATTCGTTGTATTTTTTAAGATTGCTTTATTACCAAATCCACATCAACTATTAAATTTCATTTATTTTTCAATAAAAAAATAGTATTATGAAAAAAATTACCATCCTAGCTTCTTTATTTTTCGCGTTATCATTCAATGCGCAAACAAAACGACCTGATAACTGGTTTAACCTAGATGCCACTAAAGACAGTGTTTATGGCGTAAGTACAGAAAAAACATATCAGGAATTACTGAAAGGCAAAAAATCCAAAACAATCATTGTAGGAGTTTTAGATAGTGGTGTCGACTATATGCATGAAGATTTAAAAGATGTGATGTGGACGAATTCAAAAGAAATAGCTGGTAATGGTATTGACGATGATAAAAATGGATACATCGATGATATTCATGGATGGAATTTTATGGGGAATAAGGATGGGAAAAATGTGGACAAGGATAATTTAGAATTAACTAGGGTATATAAATCACTAAAAGCTAAGTATGACGGAAAAGAAATAACAACCTTAACATCTAAATCCGATAAAAAAGAATTCAAATATTGGCAAAAAGTTAAAGCTGATTACGAAAAGGAATTAACAGAGCAAGAAAATCAAGTCAAACAATACAAATTCATACGCGAATCTATAGCCGAAATTGTTGAGAAAATTAAAAAAGAAAAAGGAGTTGAAAAAGTAACATTAGAAGATCTTAAGGCTTTTGAAGCAAAAGATAAAAAAGAAAAGCAAGCTAAGAGCATCGCCGTTAACCAAGGAATAAAAGGAGTTAATGTGGATGATTTATTAAAAGATATTGATCATCACTTAGAGTCAATAGATGGTTCAATGCTTAATGTTAATTTTGATACTCGTTCGATTGTTGGAGATAATTACAATGATTTAAACGAAAAAATTTATGGGAATGCAGATTGCAAAGGTCCAGGTGCTTTTCATGGTACACATGTGGCAGGAATTATTGCAGCTTCTAGAAAAAATGGGATTGGAATTGATGGTGTAGCTGACAATGTGCGCATTATGAGTGTTCGTTGTGTACCCGATGGAGATGAAAGAGATAAAGATGTGGCTAATGCTATTCGTTATGCGGTTGATAACGGAGCTGTTATTTTAAATATGAGCTTTGGAAAAAAATACTCCCCAGGCAAAAAAGCGGTAGATGAAGCTGTTAAATATGCGGAAAGTAAAGGTGTTTTATTAGTTCATGCAGCAGGTAATGCTTCAGACGATATAGATGAGGTCATTCATTATCCTTGCAAAAAATTAGAAAGCGGTAAAACGCCAACAAATTTTATTGATGTAGGGGCTTTAAATTGGAAATTAGGAGATCAAATAGCCGCTCCTTTTAGCAATTATGGAAAAAATACGGTTGATATTTTTGCGCCTGGTGTTGATATTCACTCCACTGTGCCAGATATCAATAAATATAAAGATGCTAGCGGAACTAGTATGGCAGCGCCAGTAGTGGCCGGTGTTGCTGCTGTTTTAAAATCTTATTATCCTGAACTAACACCTAAACAAATTATCAAAATTTTAACTAAAACATCCGTTAAAACTTTCAAAGATAAAAAAGTAATTAAACCAGGAACTGAAGATGAAATGATAGAATTTAATGAATTGTCAAAAACAGGAGGAATTGTTAATCTTTATGAAGCTATAAAATTGGCTGAAAAAATGTTCCCAAGTAAATAATAAATCAGATTTATTTCTCAATTAATTAATAAACGAAAAATCCCGACTTTTTATACAGTCGGGATTTTTTTTGATATTAGGCTTTAAGTTGGATTTTAACCATACAAGTTTTAGTTTAATTTCTAATTACAAGTCTTAATCATAGTTTTTTCAACCAATCCCGCTCTTCTTAATAGAGCTTTAGGATCTGCATCTCTACCTCTAAATCGTTTATAAAGTATAGCAGGATGCTCACTTCCCCCTGCTGATAAAATATTTTTATAAAAAGCATGAGCAACCTCTTTGTTAAATATTCCTTTCTCTTTAAACGCTTCAAAAGCATCTGCATCAAGCACTTCAGCCCATTTATAAGAATAATATCCTGAAGAATAACCGCCAGAAAAAATATGAGAAAATGAACAAGATGTACAAGTTTCTGACACTGGCGATATTAAATCTGTTTTAGTTATAACTTGTTGTTCAAATTCTTTTACACTCTTATCAGAAGAAGGTTCTTGACTATGCCATGCCATATCTAGGGTCGCTAAACCTATTTGTCTTATAGTTGCTAAACCACTTTGAAAATTAGAAGAGTCAATTATCTTTTGAATGTACTCAGATGGTATAGAGTTTCCCGTTTCATAATGTTTAGCAAATAAATCAAGACACTCCTTTTCATAACACCAATTTTCCATTATTTGAGAAGGTAATTCAACAAAATCCCAATAGACATTAGTTCCTGTAATGCTTCCATACTGACCATTTGCACACATACCGTGTAAAGCATGTCCAAACTCATGAAATAATGTAGTCACTTCATTAAAAGTCAATAAAGAAGGCTTACTTTCTGTTGGTTTCGTGAAATTACAAACAATAGATACATGAGGTCTAATGTTATTCCCATTTTCAACCTTTTGATTTATGTATGATGTCATCCAAGCCCCTTGTCTTTTACCCGCTCTAGGAAAGAAATCTGCATAAAATAAAGCAACAAATTCATTATTTTCATTTTTCACTTCATAGGTGGTAACATCCTTATGATAAATAGGAATATCAGAACGCTTAATAAATGATAGTCCGTATAATTTTTTTGCTGATGTAAATACACCTTCTATCACATTTTCTAATTTAAAATAAGGTCTTAACAACTCATCATCAATAGAAAATTTTTCTTTTTTCAGTTTTTCAGAATAATATGGTACATCCCATTTTTTTAATTCATCAGGACCTCCGAGTAATTTACTATAATTTGTTAATTCCTTCAATTCCTCCTTAGCGGAAGGCAATGCGTAATCTAATAAATTTTGTAAAAAAGACATAACCTTTGTTGGAAATTCAGCCATTCGCTCCTCTAGCACAAAGTCAGCATGTGATTTGTATCCCAATAAAACAGCTCTTGAATGTCTTAATTCTACTATACGTTTTATTATAATTTGATTATCATATTCGTTATTTTTAAAAGCCTTTGAACCGTAAGCCTTAAACAATTGCTCCTTCAAGAGCCTATTGTCTGAATACATCATAAATGGACCATAACTCGGAAAATCTAATGTAAATACCCAAGCGTTTTCTTTCCCCTTTTCTTTAGCTGTAATTTTCGCTGCTTCAATTATACCTTCAGGTAAACCAGATAAATCATTTCTATTTGTAATGACTAATTCGTATGAATTATTTTCAGTTAATACATTTTCGCTGAATGCTAACGTTAATTGGGAGAGTTCCTTATCGATAGCTCTTAATTGTTCTTTTTCATCCGTGTTTAATTTTGAGCCATTTCTTTTAAAACTTTTATAAGTTTTTTCTAATAAGGTAATTTGTTCGGGACTTAAAACCAATTTTTCTTTTTCCTCATAAACCAACTCTATTCGTTTAAAAAGATGGTCATTTAAAATAATATCATTTGAATAATCACTTAATTTAGGAGAAATTTCTTTTGCCAACACCTGCATATCTTTAGATGTTTCTGCAGAATTTAGATTATAAAATGTTGTGCTAACTAAATCCAATAAAGAACCAACTTTTTCTAAAGCTTCAATCGTATTTTCAAATGTTGGAGATTCTGTATTTTGTATTATCAAATCTATTTCAGATAAACCCTGATTGATGCCTTCTTCAATAGCTGGTAAAAAATGTTCCACTTTCAATTTATCAAATGGAATAGAATTAAAAGGAGTATTAAATTTTGATAAAAAAGGATTAGTCATATTATTATGAAATTATTTAAATTAAAAAAACTGTAGAAAATATTAAACTATAAAAGCATTATAAAGCAATAGTCTATCGATTAAAATCAGAAACAACTATCTGCTTACTGACTAATTTTTCTACCCCATTATAAATAGAAACATAGTAAATAGCATTAGACAAATTTTCAAAATTTACAGGAAGATTGTTATAGCCCTCTTTAATTTCAATAGATGTTTCTTCTATAATTTGACCTAAACTATTATAAAGTTTTAACTGAAATGTTTGATTAGAAAGAGAATTAATAATTAAAGCGATATCTTTTTTACCTTCATGAGCAATAATGATTTGATTAGTGTTATCTTGGCAAGATTTTAACGCAATTATCTTAGAATAAGATGTTGTACCATCGTAATCAGTTTGTTTTAATCTGTAATAATTTAGTTCACCTAGTGCATTGGCAATAAATTGATAGCAATGTTTTTCACCTGTAGTACCATTTCCATATACTCTACCAATACCAGAGAAATTAATTCCATCAGGAGAATACTCTAGGGTAAAATAATGGTTATTCTTTTCAGAAGCAGTGCACCAATCAAAAACAATTTCTTTATTTACACATTGGCCGTGGAAATCAATTAATTCTATAGGCAATGCAACAGATTTAGAAGATAAAACAAAAGGCACTTTTGTACCTGCTGAAAATATTAATCCGGGTGCAGTAACATTACCCGTACCGGATGTTACACCTGGTACCTCACCTAGTACATTGTGATTAGGAAGCCAACTTGAAGTTGATGCATTCCAATATTGAGCACCAATATTACTTGAAGGACTAGATGTGGTATTTTCACTAGATCTATAAGTAAAAGTAATATCAGCTGTAAAAGAACTACTAGGTTTTATCGTCCACCATCTATCTAAAACTCCGGTTATGCTTCTATCACTAATACCACCTGTTCCATCTACCCAATCTAAATTTGTAACGGGTGGCTCATAAGGAGAATTCGATCTTTTATCTGTCACTAAACCTGATACGGTGTAAGTGTCTCTTGTAGATATTTCTAAAGTTGAAAAAGTTTGATTAGTAGGAGTCATTACAACTGTCAAAGGGAGGAATGAACCATTAGCTCCAAATGGAAATATTTTTGGACTTTCTCCAGATCTAGAACAACTCCAGTTAATTGTTCCTGTACTATTACAAATTCCACTAGTACAAGTGTAAGTTTCACTTTCAATGTAACCTCCAGTACTGAAGGTAATAGCTGTTCTTCTATTATTTTCTATGAATAGTGTATTAGCATTCAGCATCAATGTTGAAGTATTTATTGATAAAACTCCAGTCAAATTAGTATTTAAATCTAATTTTTTCAACCCATTTCCTCTCAAACTCAGATTCGTAAATCTTGTTGACATAGATCCGGTTATTAATTGAGTAATATTACCTGCTAAAATTACAGTACTCTGATTAGCTATATTCCTATTGTATGAACAATTATTAATCCAATTACCCATTACAGTTATTGTAGCCGTAGTATTTAAAAAACCGTTTAAAGTTGAAGTAGATACACTCGTATAATGACCATCATTACCGTCAACATAAATAACTGACCCCGAATTACCAAAAATAACTGCACTATTATTATAAAGACCTTGAGAAAACCCCAAAATGGTAAACATAAACACAAAAAATATGATTGAAATATATCTCATTTAGTATTTATGCAATATTATTTTGTATTGTTAATTTTAAAGAATAATTGTACCCTTATACATAATCAGTTAAAATAAGTTTCACTAATCAGAATCCTAATTTTTTTTAAAATTGATTAATTTTAACCTAGCAGATACTATAAAATTGACTTTTACATTAGTTTTACCTTTCTTTAATTCTTTGATTTTAAAACCTTTATCATTAATTTCATCAATGTAAATACCCTTACAATTTCCTAATGGAGATGCAGTAATCACCAATGTATTTAAATCACATAATTCTTTAAATTCAGAATCAAATAAAACTTCTGCAACTCCATTAACAAATTTCACACTTCCATTAAACATTAAATCTTTCGGAACAGATAGAGGATATATATTTAATGTTTCAGAGGATTTGCCTAGATTTTCAGCATCAGATTCTTGCTTAGAAATAAAATTAAGATTGGAGTTCAACTCTTGTGTATTTTCTTTTGAAACAACTTTAGTACCACCGCCAACATTTGTTCCCGAACAAATGCATAATAAATCCCAAGAACCAGTGCTTGTGTTACTATTCCAAAAATAAAAACCCTTAGGAGAGACACCGGAACCATTATTATAAATCAATAATCCTTCAACTGGTGCACCAGTCGCAGGAGCATATACTGTATTGGACGTTAATGCTAAATTAGGTATTAACAATCCTTTTGTAGAGGAAACGATATCCAACATTGCACAATCTCTGGGAGCAGAACCTGTTGTACTAATACCAACATTTTGAGATTTAAAATCTGAAAAGCAAGTTATTAAAACAAGCATTAAAATAAATTTTCTCATTGTTATTTGGTTTTAATTATATCTAAGGTAAACTAAATTACTGTAATTTTAAAGAAAAAGACTCATTTATAACTTAGGTTCAGTCAGTTTTTATTATTATACACTTGTTAATAAACCAAATGTTAAACTATCTCTCCTAGGTTTACTGTTTTTTCATTGTAAAAAATAAAAAGCTTATTGTATGCAATTTCTCAGAAATTGGTTTAATGGTAATATGGCTTTGAAAATTTCAGTAATGTAATTAAGTAAATTTTCGTCTATTATTTGCTCGTCAATAAGATGATGTATAACTATAAAATGGCGGTGTTGCAACAATGAAATTTCAGGATGTGTTTTTTCGTAACCTTTCGGAGCTGTTTTTAATTTATCTTCTTGTGATAAATCTGTAAAATATTGCTTAAATTCTTTATTGTTTAAAATTGCCTTAAACTCAACTGTATTATAATCTATTTCCTGCCTGATTGAATTTAATAACTCAGATGAAGATTGATAACATCCTCCTGCTAAAAAACTCTTTCCTGGTTCAATATGAATGTAATAACCGGGTATTCTGGATTTTTTTCCACCCGGATTAATACTTGCTCCAAAATTGAGTTTATAAGGGGATTTATCTTTACTAAAACGAATATCTTTATTAATCCTAAAAATACATTTCTTAGGCTCTAAACCAAGTAATTGGTTATCAAATTCTATACACTGCTCAATAACTGCTTTTAAAAGAATCTCAAAATCTTGTTTACAGAATTGATAAGTAGAACGATTAGCATCAAACCATTCCTTATGATTATTCTTTGATAATTCTTGCAAAAAAGGTAATAAAAATTTCATTATAATTTATTCTGGTATTTTTTATGTCAAATTTTTGAAAAATTTAAAATGATCCAAAAATTCTTTTGCTATAATTCGAAGTAAGGTATAACATGGTATAGCAACAACCATACCTAATATACCTCCCAAAATTCCTGCCATTAATATAACCAGAAAAATTTCAAGCGGATGAGCTTTCACTGTATTTGAAAAAATCATTGGTTGAATTAAAATAGTATCTAATAGGTTTGTGCCAATTAAAATCACAATTATTTTACTTACTGTACTTGTAATCATCTCATATTCATTATATTGAATACAACCACTTATACCTAAAAATACGGCTAAAAAGAGTGTGATGATAGGCCCAATATAAGGGATAACATTCATTACACCTGCCAAACATCCAATTACAATAGCATTTTTAATTCCAAAAAACCACATTAAACCGGAGACTAAAAAGGTTACAAAAATCATATCTACGAATAATCCAACAAAATACTGACTCAACATTTTTTTGGATGTTCTTAATATATCTTTCATTTCATTATCATATTCTGATGGAGTAATTAACAAAATAAACTTGACAACCAATCTTTCGTCTTTTAGAAAAAAGAAGGTAATGAATAGAATGGAAAACAAACCACCTAAAATGGAAGTGAAGTAAGAAATGGTGTTGTTTACAATAAAACCTATGTTTTTTAAATTTATAAAATGATTCATTTGTTCTGAAACCCCATCCATAATTTGTTTTTCAGTACCAAAAGAGTTTAATGTATGTTTTAATGAGGGGTAATAAAACGAAATATGACTTACTACATCATGCAAATTAGTTGATGTCAAAAAAGTAATCTGATTAATAAAAGGTGGTAAAAAATTTACACCAATAACATATATAACTAGAAAGAAAAAACACAGGGTAACTAATGCTGCCATGGATTGATTAATTCTTAATTTACCAATTTTAATTCTAGTTAACAAAGCAACAATGGGTGCACCAATTAATGCAAGTACAGTGGCTAAAACTAAATAAATCAATATTTTGGTAAAAAAATAAACGAAAGCTAGTACCGCTAGTAATGTAAATATAGTGATTCTATATTTTTTTAATTCCATGATTTTTAGCTATTTACGTCTTTTAAGGTTTTGTATTGTTTAAAATACTCCATTAAGAAAACATTACTTAACAGTAAACTAAGACAATAAAATAAATCTTCAAAAGGTATTGTAAAAATTCTAAAAGCCATATTTTCATGATCGTTATATGACACGATGGGTAATGCTGTTAAAATACCGTTACATATTAAAAAAGGAATCAATGAAACAATATATGCCAAATAAAACTTTCCTAAATATTTAAATTTATATATAAAAGTCGTTAAAACAATCAAAATACTGCAAACCCCTGCATTAACAAGGGTATATAATTTGTCGTAATAGAGTATCGCTAACAAAAAAGTTAAAATAGACAATATAATACTTATTATTTTTGGATGTTTTATAATATCTCTTTCGAAATATGATGATAGAACTGCGTAAATAAAAACACAGGAATATGGAACACATAAGAAAAATAAAACTTCCTCAATTGGTAAATTAAAAATATAAAATCCGATGATGTATTTCGGATTAAATCCCCAAACACCGTTAGCTGTAAATATAATGTCCCAGATAATAAAGAAAATGCCTGTCAGTAAAATAGAGGGAAATAAATATTTCCAAGATTTATAAAAAGCGACTTTTTTGTCAAAACTTAATAAAACAGGAAATAAAATACTAATAAAATCTAAAAGTAAATAAGTGTAACTTAGATTCATAAAAAAATTATTGTATAAATATACGATTTACAATTTGTGGGGATAAATGATACTTAATTAGGCCGGATTTTTAAAATAACTTAAAGGAACGAATAACATTCCAAAATTTTCACTGTGATGCTTCCCTATAGATTTGTGATGAATTTTATGCGCTCTTTTTATACCTTTTACATACCAGTTTTGTGATTTTGAAAACCATTTGAAACGTTGATGAATAATAACATCATGTACCAAAAAATAAGCTATTCCATATAATAAAATGCCAATTCCTATATAAAACTTAAAATCAAAATGATTCATAGCGCCGAACATAGAAAATAGCCAACTCGGTATAGCAAAAATCATAAAAAACACATCATTTTTTTCAAAAAACGATGTATTAGAATGATCATGATGATCGCGATGAAAATACCACATAAAACCATGCATCACAAATTTATGGGTGAACCAAGCCATAAATTCCATAAAACAAAACGTAGTTAATATTATTAAGCTATTGTAAATCATAATTTTATAACAGTTTAAGATTCAGTTTGTTTTAAGAAAATAAATACAGAACGAAAAAAAACAAAAACTGAACAATGTAAAATGCTTTAGCTGTAAAATTAGAAGATTGTGTTAACTTTTTTTGAAAAATCAAATTTAAAACTAAAGAAATTAAAAACCATGCAATGTAATTCTGTAATGGGATAAATCCATCGTTCCAATACCAAAAGTCATATAATGGAGCATTTTGTTCAATGAAAAAATCTAATAAAACCATTAAAAAAGCTCCAAAAAAAGACTTTATTAAAGGATTGTTAAAATTAGAAAGTTGTAAGGTTGAATATAAAAGCACACCCCAATTTAAACCAATAAGTAAGGGTACAGAAAATAGATGATAGCCAAAAGATTGACCGTAATAATACCTTCCAAAAACATACCCTGTATTAACACCGATTACCTCAATTAAAAACCCAATTATACTTACTGCTATTATCGAAATGTAAAAATCAGTTCTTTTATAAGAACTCATAAAAATCACTAACAAAGAAGAAAAAATTAAATTTAAAGGGCTTAAAGATTGAAATGTTGTATGATCAATAAAAAATCCACACAATCCAACTAAATGCAAAATACAAATAATAATGAGTGGTATATACTTCTTTAGATGGTTCAAAATTAACTATAGCTTAATAGCAAATGTAATTAAAAAACGATATACTATTGGGGCGTAATGCTTATATTTGGTATCAAAATTAAAGCTTGATTTTAAAATATGCAAAAACATAAAATCCCCTATATTAACAGAGAAATAAGTTGGCTTTCTTTTAACGAAAGGGTTCTTCAAGAAGCTGCCGATCCAACCACTCCGCTGATTGAACGATTAAAATTTTTGGGTATTTTCAGTAATAATCGCGATGAGTTTTACCGTGTTAGGGTTGCTACAATCAATCGATTATCAAAATTAGGAAAAAAAGCCATTGATATTTATGGTGATGATCCTAAAGAATTACTGCACAAATTACAGCGCAAAGTAATAGAGCAACAACAAAATTTTGAAAAAATTTATCAAGAGTTGCAAATCGAATTGGCAAAAGAAAATGTATTTATTATTAATGAAAAACAACTTAATGATAACCAACAACAGTTTGTAAAAGATTATTTTCATCGCGAAGTAGAAACAAATTTGTTTCCTATTATGGTAGATGAGAATAAACCTTTTCCTTACATGAAGGATAAATCGGGGTATTTGTTTGTAAGATTAATTTCAAATTTACCAAGACAGAAAAACAAATACGCATTAATTGAAATTCCATCCAAAACAATTAGTCGTTTTGTGATCCTACCTCAAGAAAAAAACAAAAAATACATTATTTTATTAGATGATGTCATTCGTTTTAACGTTCATGAAATATTTTCTGTTTTTGGATACACAACTAAAGAAGCAATAAATATCAAACTCACAAGAGATGCTGAATTAGATATTGATCAGGACGTTAGTAAAAGTATGCTTGAAAAAATATCTAAAGGAGTTAAAGATCGAAAAAAAGGTCAACCCGTTAGGTTTGTTTATGACAGTACGATGAGCAAAGAAATGCTCGGATTCATTATGAAAAAATTAGGAATGGATAAAAAAGATAATGCTATTCCAGGTGGGCGTTATCACAATTTTAAAGATTTCATTCGCTTTCCAAATATTGGAGACAAAAAACTAATGTATGAGCCACCTCGACCTTTAAATCATAAATATCTTTATAATATCAATACAACCATTTTAAACGTTGTTAAGCAAAAAGACATTTTACTTCATTATCCATACCATACTTACGATCATATTATTACTCTATTAAGAGAAGCATCCATTGATCCAAGTGTTGAATCCATTAAAATAACATTATACCGAGTAGCAGATTCCTCAAAAATTGCCAATGCCCTTGTTAATGCTATCAAAAATGGCAAAAAAGTTACTGTATTAGTAGAACTACAAGCTCGTTTTGACGAAGAAAACAATATTTATTGGGCCAATAAACTGCATGAAGAAGGCGCTACTGTTATTTATGGAGTTCCAGGACTTAAGGTTCACAGTAAATTATTTCTTATTACTACCCGTGTAAAAGGAAAGGAATTAAAATATGCTCATATTGGTACAGGCAACTTTAATGAAAAAACTGCCAGAATTTATACTGACTTTAGTTTACTGACGGCTAACAAAAGTATTACGGATGAAATTTCCAGTGTTTTCGATTTTTACTCAAATAACTTCAATATAGGTATTTATAAACAGTTGGCTGTAGCGCCATTTTACATGCGTCAAACCTTTGTAAATTTAATTGACAAAGAAATAGCCAATGCAAAAAGTGGAAAAAAGGCCTACATGATTTTAAAAATGAATAGCCTAGTAGATAAAAAAATGATTGAAAAGTTATATGAGGCTTCCCAAGCAGGTGTTCAAATAACACTCATTGTTAGGGGCATATGCTCTTTAGTTACTGAAATACAAGGATTTAGTGATAACATAAAGGCATACAGCATTGTCGATAAATATTTGGAACATGTACGTGTATTTATTTTTGCTAATAATGGTAATGAAAAAATTTATATTACTTCGGCCGATTGGATGAGTAGAAATTTAGACAGTAGAAGTGAAGTAGCTGTTCCTATTTTAAATGCCGAGATTAAAAAACAAATTAAGGACATCATTAATATTCAACTTTCTGGAAATACCAAAGTTCGAATTATTGATAGATTGCAGCAAAATCAATATAAAAAGGCAAAACCAGGAGAACCAAAAGTTCGTGTTCAAGACGAAATATACAATTATATAAAAACCGACAAGGAAGCGTACCTTAAAACTAAAAAAACTAAAACTCTAACTACTATATGATTTTTGCAGCAGTTGACATAGGCAGTAACGCGATGCGTTTGTTATTTTGTAGAGTTTACGATGTAAATGGTAAACCTCATTATAATAAAGAAGAGTTAATTCGATTACCCATACGTCTTGGTGAAGATGTTTTTTTGAATGGAAAAATATCCGATAAAAAAGCCGAAAAATTAATTACCGCAATGCGGGGTTTTAGAGAACTCATAAAGGTTTATGAAGTTGATGGATTTAGAGCTGTAGCTACTAGCGCAATGAGGGATGCAAGTAATAGTGCAGAAATAATTAATCGCATAAAAAGGGAAGCAGACCTTGAAGTTGAAATAATTGATGGTAAATTAGAAGCTCAACTAGTATTCTCCAATCACATCGAAGAATTATTAAACCCTAAACATTCGTACTTATATATTGATGTGGGTGGTGGTAGTACAGAATTAACCTTATATAGTAACTATAAGCTAATCGCATCCAAATCCTTTAATATTGGTACTGTCCGTATGTTATTTGATAAAGTAAATAAAGAAGAATGGGATTTGATGAAAGATTGGATTAAAAAAAACACCTATGGATACAACCCATTAAAAGCAATTGGTTCTGGAGGAAATATCAATAAGATATTTAAGATGACCAAGAAAGAAAACAAAAACATCAGTTATAGTAAACTAAAAGGTATTAATGATATGCTTAATTCTTATACGTATGAAGAACGTGTTGAGATATTAGGGTTAAAACCCGACAGAGCCGATGTTATTATTCATGCCTCAAAAATATTTATCACCATTATGAAAACTGCAGATATTGATGATATTTTTGTCCCTCAAATAGGCTTATCCGATGGAATTGTTCATGAACTATATGAAAAAACAAGAAACTGATTCTGAATATTTCTCCAATAAATTAGTGATTATTGGTTTATTAGGTGCACTTGCTGTAACATTAGGCGCATTAGGTGCTCATTTTTTAAAAAGTAAGGTACCGTCCGGACTCATCACACTAGATCAATTAAATTCTTTTGATGTAGGAGTTAAGTATCAAATGTACCATGTTTTAGGTATGTTTGGCTTGTATTTATTAGCTATGCACAAACAACATAAGTTTATTGCTTGGGCTTTTAACTGTTTTATAATTGGTATTTTTTGTTTTTCTGGTTCGTTGTATTTGTTGTGTACCAGAAATTTGTTTGGAGCAGAATGGTTAAAGATTTTAGGTCCTATAACTCCTATAGGAGGATTATTTTTTATAACAGGATGGATTTTAATTGGTCTAATGGGGCTAAAATCACAAAAAAAAACTAAATAAAACCAATCAGTTTTGCCTTTTTACTAGCTATTGTTTGCAAAATGTGAATCATTTATAATTAGCTATGAATATATTTGAACTAATACAAAACAACATATTATGTTCAAAAGATTTGTTATTTTTTTTATACTATTGGTTTCCACCAAATTTTTTTATAGTCAAAAACTGACGCAATTTTCTAACGACTCTATTAAATTTCCAAAGGAGTTATCTGAGTTTTTTTACGATTTTTCTGCTAATAAACAAGATGCTGAAGTCTATATGCTTGATTTTCAGAAAACTTGGAAAACATCTTATTTTACACCAAAATATCGATTCGCGATTTATAATACTTGCAATGCTATGTTGCAACGTAAATTAAGGCCCTACCCCTACTTTATTAATTACCTGAATGCCGTAATGGATTTTATTGATTCAAAACAAAATGCCGAAGTTTTTGATAACTGGCAATTGTGTATTGAAAAAATATTTAATTCAAAGAATTTAAAAAATTATGGTGACTATCTGGAAATGAGTGAAAATATTTTCACGAATAATGTTTTTTATAAATCTCCCACCTATAATTACAGAAGCTTAGAAAGCAATTATAAATTTGAATTCGATTCTATCCCAAAAGTTATATTCCCAAAATTCACATTAATTGGTTCTAGTCCGAGGGGAGATTCAATTGCTATAGAAAACATACAAGGCATCTATTATCCATCTTGGGGAAAATTTTTAGGAAAAGGTGGGAAATTGAGCTGGAAAAGAACCGGTGTTGGAAATGATGTTTATGCTGATTTAATTCGTGTTAATTTAGATTGTAAAACTGGAGGGTATGTTTCTGACTCCGCAACATTTTCAGGAAAACAATATTTTGATGTTCCTCAAAAAGGAAGAGTAACTGATAAAATTGTAACTGAAAATGGAGATCCGACTTATCCAAGATTTGATTCATACAGTAAACGACTAGTAGTAAAAAACATTTATCCGGATGTAGATTATGATGGTGGATTTAGTATGCGAGGCAATAAGTTTGTTGGTTCAGGTAATTCTCAAAATCCGGCGAAACTCATTTTTAAACGTAATAATAATAAATTCCTCGAAATTGCAGCTCGATCTTTTGCGATGACAAAAGAAAAAATAAACGCTAAACCTGCCTATGTCAAATTTTTTCTAGAAAAAGACTCTATCATTCATCCAGGTTTAAGTTTTGTATATCAGGTAGATAAAAAAACAATTACTTTATTGCGAACAGATGACGGATTAGAAAAATCACCTTTTTTTAACACCTACCATAAAATAGATATGTATTTCGAACAAATGGTATGGAAAACTGACGAGCCAAAAATTGAATTTAATTTCTTACCAAATAATACTCAAGGAGAGGCTTTTTTTGAATCACAGGATTTTTTCACAAAAGCAAGAATCGATGCCATTAAAGGCTCAGAACAAATTAGTCCGATTCAAAAAATGAATGATTTTTTTGTGAATAATGATAGTTTACCCACTTTTTCTGTAGTAGATTTTGCCAAATACATCAAATATCTGGCAGTTGATTTAAGACCAATTATTTTTAAAATGGCCATTTTCGGATTGATTTATTATGATCCGGAAACAGATTTAATTACAGTTAAACCTCGCCTTTTTGATTACATGAACAATTTGAAACATAAAAAAGACTATGACATTTTAACTTTCCATTCCGTTATCCCAGGAAAAAGTAATGCAACGATGAGCTTGATTAACAGCACCTACGACATTACAATAAGAGGTGTAGAAAATGTTTTATTAAGCGATACGCAAAAAGTGTTTATTTTCCCTAAACACAGAGAATTAGTTTTGAAAAAAAACAGAACTATTGATTTTTCGGGAACCGTAGCATCAGGAAAATTTGAATTTCACGGTAAAGACTTTGTATTTGATTACGACCAATTCAAAGTTAAAATGAAAACGATTGATTCATGCAGAATATATGTAGTTTCAAACGAACCTGATATCAATGGTAATTATCCATTTAAGAGAGTGCAAACCGTGATTGAAAATTTAAACGGAGAATTACGTATTGATGGTCCCAGAAATCATAGCGGATGGGCCAAAGCACCAACATTTCCAACTTTTGAAAGTTTTAAAGAAAGCTATACATTTTACGATAAAAAATCAATTTTCAGAGGAGTTTATAATCGCGACAAGTTTTATTATAAATTGGATCCCTTTAAAATGGATAGTTTGGACAATTTCAGAAACGAAAGTTTACTATTTGAAGGAGAATTTTCATCAGCCGGAATCTTTCCTACTTTTAGAGAGCAATTATCTTTACAAAAAGATTACTCATTAGGATTTACAAGAAAAACTCCTCCTGGCGGATTTCAGATTTACGGGGGAAAGGCAAAGTTTGAAAATGAAATTAGATTAAGTAATAAAGGATTAAGGGCTGATGGTGATTTGAATTACATCACCTCCACAACTCATTCTAAAGATTTTATCTTTTTTCCGGATAGTATGAACACGCTCGCCAATTCGTATGATATAAAAGAGCAAATAAATCCTACCGAATTCCCTTTGGTTCATGGTGATACAGTTTATGTGCACTGGATGCCTTATCGAGATGTGATGCAAGCAACAGACAAGGCAAGACCTTTTAAAACTTACAACAATCAATTTACATTTAGAGGTCGTTATTCTTTGAGTCCGAAAGAACTGCATGGAAAAGGGACAATTGATATGGTAAAAGCAACATTGCAAGCAGAAAATATTTTATTTAAACAACATCAATTTTTTTCAGATACCTCAAATTTTAAATTAAAAGCCATTGATGAGGAGGGATTATCTTTTTCATCTGATAACATTAATGCGAAAATTGACTTAGAAAAACGTATAGGCGATTTCGTTTCTAATAATAAAGCATCGGAAGTTAAATTTCCCAAAAATCAATATGTAGCCTATATGGAACGGTTTAAATGGTTTATCGATGATGAAGAAATTCAATTGGGTGACGAAAACAAAAAACTGGATGGAAGTGTAGAAAATGCCTTAGATTTAGATGGTCCTGAATTTATTTCTGTTCATCCTAAACAAGATTCTTTAAGATTTTTAGCACCTTCTGCTAAATATAATTTAAGAAAATGTATTATTAATTGCATGAATGTACCTTTCATCAATGTGGCAGATGCCAGACTGTTCCCTGATTCAGGAAAAGTTGTCATTTTTAAAAACGCCGTCATGGATACCTTGGAAAACTCCATCATTTTAGCTAATACTGTTACTAAATACCATACCATTAGAAATGTAACTGCCAATGTGTTTGGTAGAAAAAGTTATCTGGCCAGTGGAGAATATCAGTATCTTGATGAAAATAATAAACCTTATCTCATTAAATTCAATACAATAAAACCAAACAATGCAGGCGAAACAGTTTCTGAAGGTAATATTCCTGAAAGTGCTAATTTCATGTTCAATGATTATTTTACTTTTTCAGGCAAAGTATTTCTGTATGCTTCCAATAAATTTTTAACTTACGATGGCGGTACCAAGATTGTTCATTCTTGTGGTAAAATTGGTAAAGCATTCTTGAAATTTAATGGTGAAATTGACCCGAAAGAAATATTGATTCCTCTTCCTGCGGATGCCACAGACATGAATGGACGGCCTTTAGGTTCAGCAATTATATATGGACAAGATACCAATATGATTTACTCCTCATTTGTATCGCTAAGAGGCGGAAAAAAAGATGTTGATATTATTAAATCAGATGGTTTTCTGGGTTATAATAAAGATTCAAAAGAATACCGGATTACGAACAAAGAAAAATTTGTTGAACAATCTCTACCAGGCAATTATATTAGTTTGAATACTGAAAATTGCAACGTGTATGCCGAAGGAAAAATGGATATTGGAGCCGATTTTGGACAAGTAAATTTTAATACAATTGGCATTACCACACATCACACACTCACCGATTCGGCAGCCTTTGAATTAATGACAACCATTGATTTCTTTTTTGATAAAGGAATTTTGAAAAAAATGCTAAAAGATTTTGAAAAATATAATCAAACATTAGCTCCTATAGACTTGAGTAATAAGGTTTTCACCAAAGGTATTACAGAGATTTTAGGGAAAGACCGTGGCGATAAGGTATTTACAGATTTAAACTTAAACGGAAGTATTAAAAAATTTCCGGATGAACTCGAAAAAACCTTTTTAATTACCAATACCGAAATGAAATACGACAAAGCAAGTCGTTCATTTATTTCTTTGGGCAAATTAGGTTTGGGGGCAATCAATAAAAACGAAATATATAAACAGGTTCCTGGTTATCTTCAGTTACAACGTAAAAAAGGTGGCGATAATTTTACATTATATTTTGAATTAGATGCCGAAACTTGGTATTACTTTTATTATTTTAAAGGGGTGATGAATATTGTAAGTAGCAATGCCGAATTTAATAATGCTATAAAAGAAATGAAATCGAAAGACAGAAAACAAGACGTTAAAAATGGTCCAAGCTTTCAGTTTACGACTTGTAGTCCTTCTAAACGAGACATGTTTCTGAAAAAAATGAAACAAGCTTCTGCCACTGAAGACTAAAGCCTTTTTTAATTTATAAACCTACCTATGAAAAACAACAGGGCTATACAATGTTTAAGTTTATACTCTGTATATTTTTTATGTTTACTTATCGTATTCTCTTGTTCTCCAGATCCCAAAATTCCGGTTTATGGAGATTTCCCTACTGAAGTTGCAGAAATTTTCGCCAACAAATGCGCTACTTCAGGATGTCATAATGATGCCAGCTATAAAGGAGCCTCTAACCTCAATTTAACCTCATTTCACAATTTGTTTTTAGGTTCGAGTAGCGGTTCACCAGTTATCCCATACCGCAGCGATTTTTCTTCTTTAGTTTATTTTATAAATACCTACAGCGACCTTGGCCCCATCAATAATCCTACAATGCCCCTAAATGGAAAAGCATTGAGTAAAAACGAAGTTTTAACCATAAAAAAATGGATTGATAAAGGAGCTCCTGACATAAACGGGCATATTATGTGGAGCGATGGCTTAAATCGAAAAAAGTATTACGTATTAAACCAAGGATGTGATGTGGTAACCGTATTTGATGCGGATACCCAATTACCCATTAGGTACATCAATGTGGGCAATAACCCCTCAGTTGCCGAAAGTCCACACATGATTCGCGTGTCTCCCGATGGAAAATATTGGTACGTTATTTTTGTTGCTAGCCATATTTTACAAAAATACCGAACCTCTGATGATGCTTTGGTTGGAGAAATAAGTTTAGGAAATTACCAAGATTGGAATACGATTGCTATAAGTAATGACGGTAAAAAGGCCTATTGTGTATCATGGAACTCAAACAGTCGCTTAGCAGTTGTTGATCTTGAACACATGAAGTTACTGCATAATATAGGCGGAGGTAGTTTTTCTGATGCGCATGGAGTTGCCTTAAACCAAAGTAATGACACGTTGTACATCACTCGCCAAACTGGTAACTATATATATAAAATAGACACCTCATTGACTGCTATATTGGAAGTGACGCTAGATAACTCAAAATTACCCAATGCTACTTCTCTTCTCGATCCTCACGAAATTACTTTTTCTCCTGATGGAAAAACCTATTTTGTCAGTTGTCAAAAATCAAATGAAGTTCGCGTTATGAAAACAGCCGGAGACGTATTAATAAAAGTTATTCAAACAGGAAAATATCCATTGGAATTTGCTAAAAGCATTAAACACAATCAACTTTTTGTAACTTGTCAGGATGAACCAAGTCTAAATATAAATTCCAAAGGCTGTGTTACAGCCATTAATATGACTACTTATCAGGCCCAAAATTATCCTGTTGGTTATCAACCTCACGGCATAGGAGTTGATGACGTGCGTGATTTACTCATTGTGGCAAGCCGAAATATATCAAGTAGCGGTCCTGCTCCACACCACACCGGTGTGTGTGGTAGAAATGGATTTGTGAATTACTTAGATTTAAATACCATGAATGTATTGTCAAAAAAAACAGAAGTTGCCTCAGACCCCTACTCTATAGCCGTTAAACCTTAATTTATACGATGGAAACTCTTCACAAAAGTATTTTGTTATTTGATGGTGAATGCAACTTATGTGAGGCATCGGTATTATTTGTTTTAAAACACGAAAAAAAATCGCATCTCTATTTTTGCCCGCTTCAATCTATTACTGGAGTACAAATACTAAAGCAACATGGTATTGATAGTAAAACCATTGAAAGCGTGGTTTTAATTGAAAATAACAAAGCTTATACAAAATCAACAGCAGCGCTCCGTGTTTTAAAATATTTAAAAATACCTTATTCTTTGGGGTATCTGTTTATCATTATTCCTTCAGGCATAAGAAACTACCTATATCTGTGGATAGCCAAAAAAAGGTTCAAATGGTTTGGAAAAAAAGACAGCTGTATCGTTCCATCCGATGAATTATTAAAACGCTTTTTGTAACTTTTATTTAAATAATACCTTTACAATCATTATGACAAAACTTTCTGTAAACATCAATAAAATTGCAACCATCAGAAATTCGAGAGGTGGAAATACTCCCAACCTATTACAAGTTGCTCAAGATGCCGAGCGTTTTGGAGCGCAAGGTATTACAGTACACCCAAGACCCGACGAAAGACACATACGCTACCAAGATGTATATGATTTAAAACCATTACTTACCACCGAATTTAACATTGAAGGAAACCCAAGAGTTCAAAAGTTTATTGATTTGGTATTAGATATTAAACCACATCAAGTAACACTGGTGCCTGATGGCGACAATCAGTTAACCTCCGATCATGGATGGGACACAATTACCAATAAAGGATATCTTACCGATATCATCTCTACATTTAAAAAAGCTGGTATACGTACTTCTATTTTTGTGGATCCGGATTTAAAAATGATTGAAGGCGCAAAAGCTACCGGTACAGACAGAATTGAACTGTACACAGAAGAATATGCCAAAAACTATGCTACCCAAAAAGAAACGATGATCATCCCATTCTCTGAATCATCAAAGTTAGCAAATCAACTAGGCCTTGGAGTAAATGCCGGCCATGACTTAAACCTAGATAACCTTGCTTATTTTAAACAACATACCGAAAATCTTTTAGAAGTATCTATTGGGCATGCCCTTATTAGCGACTCTATTTATTTGGGTTTAGAAAACACCATACAATTGTACTTAAAGCAATTGAGATAAGAGAGGTTGTGAAAATTTTATAGCACTTCATTAACTAAGACACAGCTATGCTGCGCACTTATTGGAGAGCATGACTAATTTACGATACATACAAAGTTTACTTGGACATGCGAATAATACAACAACAGAGATATACATCCATGAGACTACGAAAGGATTTGATCAGTTAAAAAGTCCTTTGGATAAATTGTCAATTTAAAAAAGAAAACTAGATTAGTATCAATATTTGAAGATATGATTATCAAAGATTTAAAAAATAGTATTTTTAAAATAGCCTATTCGAATTAAATATTAACTGCTTCATATTCAGATAGTCAAAAGAAAAGCATATAGTGAATATAAACGCAATTGCGTATAGCGACGTGTTGGCAGTAATGCTACGAGCGACCGTCAAAACCGACAGAAATTACTTTGACGACTTCTTTAAATCTTTCAATCCCCAATCCGACATACTATCAATAATTGGCAACAAAGTTTGACCGTATTTTGAAATTTTGTATTCCACTCTTGGCG
>CAMAPT010000028.1 GCA_945860225.1 Chitinophaga pinensis
ATAAACTCTATAAATCTTTAGAAGAAGTTAGCTTGTTTATTAAATCACAAACACAAAATCTAAAAAAAGAAGAAACTAAAAATACTTGCGCTTTTGATTACATTTTTTTAAATCAATTTTGGACTAAAAATTAAATCATTTTGGTATTACATATCGCAATTTCCTGAAGAGGTTCAAGAAATTTTAATAAAAATCAGGCAAATCATTAAGTTGAATGCTCCAGATGCGGAAGAAATTTTTTCTTATGGAATGCCGGGATATAAAACCAATAAAAAACCACTCATTTATTTTGCTGCTTACAAACAGCATATCGGGATATATGCTACACCATCCGGTCATCAGGCTTTTAAAGATGAGCTCTCAAAATACAAACAAGGGAAGGGTTCTGTTCAGTTTCCTCTCCATCAACCTATGCCTTTCGACCTCATTGAAAAAATGGTTAAATATAGAGTAGCAGAGAATAAAGCCATTTCAGAAAAATAAGAGTGTATCAATACATTTAAATTGCTCACCCTATCAATATTGGAAAATTTATTAAGTTAGCTTAATGCGATAAAATAACTTACATTAGCTACAACAAAAAAGTTAAACTTAATATAAAGAATATGAAAAATATAAAAAATATAGCTGTATGTTTATTGTTGATGTTTTCGATATCGATACATTCCATGCAAATTTTTGTAAAAACACTTACTGGTAAAACCATTACTTTGGATGTAGAATCAAGTGATAGTATTGAAAACGTAAAGGCTAAAATTCAAGACAAAGAAGGTATTTTACCTGATTGTCAAAGATTGATTTTTGCCGGAAAACAGTTAGAAGATGGAAGAACGCTTTCAGATTACAACATTCAAAAAGAATCGACGTTGCATTTGGTTTTAAAGCTTTTTAAATTTAATTACTCCATTTCAGACACGCTCATTCATGCTCATGATTCTTTTACAATCACTATAGCAGATTCTGTGTTCTCATTAGCGCCTAGTTCTTTAATTGCTATGCAAAGTGATAGCACTAATTTACCTGCTTGGATTAGTTTTAATCCTTCCAATAAGACATTTACCGGAATATCGCCTGATGCAAATACCTTAGATATAGTTTTGTACGCTCAAAATCCTTGTACTAATACAAAATATGCAACCGATACTTTTAAAATAGTTACTCAAACGGTTACTAATATTGATGCGGATGTGGAAAATATGGATCGAATGTACCCAAATCCTGCAAAAGAATATTTGCACTTATACCGACGTAAGTATGACAATGAACAGTTTTTTATATACAACACAAATGGCGCGCTTATTAAAAAAGGCCAGGTGACAGATTCTGAAATCAATACTAGTGATTTGATCGAAGGAATGTACATTTTGAAAATTGTTAGTGATAATTCAGAGGTAACGAATGCAAAATTTTTGAAGGAATGAAGTATGTAATTTCTTCATGTCAAAAAAAATCTTTATCATTATTAAAATATATATATTATGACAAAAATCAATTTTATTAAACCATTCGTATTGTTAGCTTCTGTTACAATATTAGCTTTTACTTCTTGCAAAAAAGAAGAAGTTAAACCTGCTGCTGCTTCAACACCTGCTCCGGCTGTAGATACTGATTTTCAGTTTTCGGCCACACTTAATGGAGTTACTTATTCATTCAAGAATAAAACATTTGATGAACAAGGGTTATTAGAAAATAAAAATTTAGGTGCGTTAACAAAAACTTTCCAGGATACTACTGCTATGTTATTAGTTGGCACTAATTCCTCTAAAGATGACACATTATCTGTTTATTTTCAAGATAAAAGTGGTAATTCTAAATCATCTTTCTTAGTCGGGAATATCGACTTTCCGATTGTAGATCTTTCTGGAGATGAACCTACTAAATATGTGTTTATGAAAAGTTCCAAAACCGGAAACATTTATGGTTGTTTTCAAACAGGAGATAATATGACGCTTTCAATTACGCAATCTGATCCTTTCTCTGCTACCAGTATTTTAAAAGGGACTTTTAATGGTAAAGTTTTCTCTGTTAGTGATCAAAAATCATATTCTGTGAATGGAAGTTTCAGAGCTAAAAAAATAAAGGATTAAACGCATTTAATTTTAGGTTTTTGCTAATTTTTAATTTTAATAGCTATAGATAGTTGTTGCTTACAATTTTTAACCTCGAAAGTTTTTCTTTCGAGGTTTTTTATTTAAATTGTTTTTACTTATGCATAAATTGATTTTTAAAATCGTTGAACGTGCTTTGCGTCTTATCGGACATAAAACCGGATTTACTTATAACGAAGTAAATATTATTGTTTATTTTTTTCTGATTCCACTTTCGTGGTGCGTTTTATTAGATCTTATATTTCATTTCCATTATTTAAAAATAGCTTTTGTAGTTTTTACATTGGGCTTTATGGTAGGTTGTCGAAATTTTCGTAAATATTCAGATTGGCTGTTCCTTAAATCAGTAGCTTTTTTAGATTATTTTAATCGATTCGGGAGTAATTATAAAGCCACTTCTGTTTGGCTATGTGTGTCTTTACCAATTCTTATTTATGGCATTCTTATCTATTTGATTTTAAACTAAAGATGAAAATAAATATAATGAGATGTTAATCTCAAAATATTATTTCTTCTAATGATTTAACGAATTGTCATTCATTTTCCTTCTTATTTCCTCCTCAATATATTTTCCTAATAGCTGAACCTAAGTAAGTAAAGGTTGTTTATTGGAGTATGCAAGGCGTCAAAAAACAGCATCTACCATCCAAAATTTGTAAAACCTGTGGAAAGCTTTTTGTATGGCGAAAAAAATGGGAGAAAAATTGGGATGAAGTCAAATACTGTAGTGAAAGGTGCAGAAAAAAATAAAAGAAAATGGATAACGCTGTCAATTTTAAAGAGCAAAAAATACTTAGGCTTATCCTGGGCGATCAGTTAAATAGCCATCATTCGTGGTTTCATAAGGTAGATGAACGGGTTACTTATGTGTTGATGGAAATAAGAACCGAAACAGATTATGCAAGGCACCATGTACAAAAGGTGGTTGGTATTTTTGCTGCCATGCGTCAATTTTCAAAGGAGTTACAACAACTGAACCATCAGGTCATGTATTTAAAAATTAATGATGCTGATAACCTTCAAACTTTTGATAAAAATTTAATACGTTTTATTCAACTGCATGGTTTCACTCACTTTGAGTTCCAATTGCCTGATGAATATAGGCTCGATGAAGTATTAAAGACTTTTACCAACACACTCAATATTTCTCATAAAGCGTATGATAGCGAGCATTTTTTGAGTACCCGCGAAGAATTAGGTTTATTTTTTAAGGGTAAAAAAACGTTTTTAATGGAAAGCTTTTACCGTTACATGCGTAAAAAACACGATGTGTTAATGCATGGTGGGGAGCCCTATTCGGGTAAGTGGAATTACGATAATGAAAACAGGAAGAAATTACCATTAAGTCACCAAATTATTTCTCCGTTAGGGTTTGAAAATGATGTAACAGACATTTTAAATGATATAAAGAATACCTCCATTAAAACAATTGGACATATTGATGAAAAGAATTTTTATTGGCCAATTAACAGAAAGCAATCTCTCAACTTATTGGATTATTTTTTGAAAGAGTGTTTGCCGTTTTTTGGAACGTTTCAAGATGCTATGACGCCAAAATCCTGGTCTATTTATCATGCTCGTATTTCTTTTTCGCTAAACATAAAACTGATAAGTCCGCTAGAGGTTATTAATAAAGCAATTGAACACTGGCAAGCAAACCCAAATCAAATTCAAATTAATCAGCTCGAAGGTTTTGTTAGACAAATATTAGGTTGGAGAGAATATATGCGAGGTATTTATTGGAATAAAATGCCCGAATATGCGACGCTTAATTATTTTAATCATCAAAATAAATTACCTGATTGGTTTTGGACAGGGGATACAAAAATGAATTGTTTGAAACATAGCATCCATCAGTCTTTAGAATTCGCTTATGCTCATCACATTCAAAGATTAATGGTAACCGGTAATTTTATGCTGTTAGCCGGTATTCATCCAAATGAGGCTGATGCTTGGTATTTGGGTATTTATATAGATGCTTTTGAATGGGTTGAAATTACGAATACAAGAGGAATGAGTCAGTTTGCCGATGGAGGAATAGTAGGTACCAAACCTTATGTGAGTTCTGCTTCTTATATCGACAAAATGAGTCATTATTGCGGAACATGTCACTATCAAAAAGCAAAAAAAACAGGTGAAAAAGCTTGTCCATTTAATAGTCTTTATTGGAATTTTTATAATCAACATGAAGATCAATTAGCTAAAAATCCTCGTATTGGGATGATGTACAATATATGGCATAAGATGAAAAGTGAGGACAAAGTGGCTATTTTAAAGCAAGCACAATTTTATTTACAACACATCAATGAAATTTAATTATGATACGCTCCATTGTTTGGTTTAAAACCGATTTACGAATACACGACAACGAAACACTCATCAAAGCAATTGCTCAAAGTGATGAGATAATTCCTGTTTATTGTTTTGATAATGCCGATTTTGGGTTGAATGAATTTGGATTTCAAAAAACCGGAAAATTTAGAACGAAATTTTTATTCGAATCGCTCGTTGATTTGGATAAGGAGTTGAGGCAATTAGGTTCGGGTTTACTGGTAGTGAAGGGTAATCCGGAAACCGAATTGATAAACATAGCAAAATACTATCAAGCCAATAAATTGTTTGCAAAAAAGGAGGTGGCTTTTAATGAAAAACAAATTGAAAAAAGAGTAGAAAAAGAACTTTGGAAACTAAAGTGTGAGGTCGAAACATTTAGCACTAGCACCCTATACCATGCGCAGGATTTACCTTTTTCTATAAAAGACATTCCCGACGTTTTTACAAATTTTAGAAAGAAAATAGAAAAAGAATCTAGTATCAGATCTGTTTATCCTTCGCCATTAAGCATAAAATCGCCTATCATACCACCCATAAAGCTACCAACTTTGGAAGAGTTAGGATTAACAGAGCCGCTTATTGATCATAAATCAGTGCTCCCATTTAAGGGAGGAGAAAGCGAAGGACATAAAAGATTAGACCATTATTTTTTTGAGACAAAAGCTGTTTCTAATTATAAACATACCCGAAATGAGTTAGTAGGTGCGGATTATTCTTCAAAATTTTCGGTTTGGTTGGCACTAGGTTGTTTATCTGCCAGAGGTATTTATGATAAACTCAAACAGTATGAAGCTCAATGTGGGGCTAATGAATCAACCTATTGGCTGGTATTTGAACTCATATGGCGTGATTATTTTAGATTTATGATGAAAAAACATGGACATCAATTTTTCTTACCATCAGGAATTAAACCTGTCGAAACTATAGTTCAGCAACATAATGAAGAATTGCTTCAAAAGTGGGTGCATGGAGAAACCGGTAATGATTTTATAGATGCTAACATGATAGAATTAAAACAAACAGGTTTTATGAGTAACCGGGGTCGTCAAAATGTGGCTAGTTATTTGTGTCATGATTTGAAATTAGATTGGAGATACGGAGCCGCTTATTTTCAGCAACAGCTTATTGATTATGATGTATCAAGCAATTGGGGCAACTGGGCTTATTTAGCCGGAGTAGGTAATGACCCGAGAGGACAAAGGTATTTTAATATCGAAAAACAAGCCAACGATTATGATTCTAAACAACAATTCAGAAAATTATGGTTAACGAAAACGATTTAGTCATTTGCCATTATAGCGATTTACCATCTCCGATGGCCTATTTGGCAATGCAGGAAGCAGAGGACGTGCACAAAAAAGAGAAGGTTATGTTTTCGGATAAAGACATTAACCGGATTATTGAAATGGCATGGGAAGATAGAACACCATTTGAGGCCATTGAATATCAATTTGGCTTAAAAGAAAAAGATGTCATTGAGTTTATGAGAGCGCATTCCTTACCTTCTAGTTTTAAAATGTGGCGAAAACGCATGGCATCTAGAAAGACCAAACATAGTAAATTAAGGGATGAGTCTATAAAACGGTTTAAATGCAACAGGCAAAGAGGTACCGGAAATAAAATTTCTAAGAGATAAAATTAATGGTCTGTTTTTCTGATGTAAAAAATAAAACCATTTTGTCGATAAAGCTCTTTAAGTTGTGGGCAGTTTTTTTGAATCACCTCTTCATCATTTATTTTTGCTACAAAACAAGCCGGTTTATTTCCATAACCATCTAATAACCATTGAGTTCTAATTAATCCGTAAGATACATCGATGTTGACATGCTGTGCTTCAAAGTCATTTCGTCTCTTTTCCACATAAGCCGTAAACGAGCTATCTTTCGCAAAAGAGGCGTCTAATTGACCATAAAATAAAGTGGCGTAACTTTTAAGTCCGATGGTTTCAACATTAAAATGGTGTGTATGGCATTGTTTGTAAAATTCAATAGCCGCCCTTTGTGAATATTGTTCCACTTTTGGTGTAATTAACATGATCAAACCATAAACTGAAAATAAGGTGGCTATGAACAAAACATACACATATTTTAACTGGCCAGTTTTAATTTTAGAGAGGGCATAAAAAATTATTATAAGAAAAATAACTCCTATTAACCATTCGTAACCACCCCATACCACATGAGCTTTTAAGTTCTCTACAGCAAATTGGTCGTCGATAAGGTTGCTCGAAATTAACCAAGGTTTTACAAATGGCACAATACCAATAAGAATGAATGCTAAACCAAGTATTGAGGAGAGAATATAAAAAAAACGGTGTAACCATTTTTTCCATTCAAATTGCTGAGTTAATAATTTTTGAATACTATAAGTAGCCAAATAGGTTAGCGGAAAATAGCACAGAGATGAATAATGAACAATTTTGGTTTGAACGATGGAGAATAAAATTAAAACTACCCAAAATAAGATTAACATCCATCGTTTTACGTGTAACTGAAAAGGAGTATCTGTTGTAGATGATTTGTGAGCCAAAATCAAGAATAGGGAAGAAGGAAAACATCCTAACAACAGCACCACAAAATGATAAATAAATGGCCCACCATGATCGCTGTCTTCGGTTTTAAATAAACGAATTTGATAATCTATAAATTCATGAATGATGTGTGCATTTCCTTTGAGGTACATCGTTGCAAACCAACTTAAGCCTGTTATTAAAAAAGCCACTAAAAAGGCTAAAACGAAGTTTAAGGATGATAGTTTTCGGAAACGATTCCAAACAAAAAAAACAGAAACCGTAAGCCCCACCAAAATTAGAGCTGCCGGGCCTTTGGTAAGTAAGGCTAAACCTAAAAAAAATCCCGCAAGTATAGCTGTTTTATATCCAAATTGACCAATAGGGTTATTGGTGTGTTTAATCAGTTGGAAGACAGATAAATAAATTAATAAATTGAACCAAGGATCGATGATGCCACTTTTAAAAAATACATGTGGTAATATGGTACAAGCGTATACAAAAGCCCAAATTAAACCAAATCGTTGGTCATTTAAAGTTTTACCGCTTTTGTAAAGCACCAATAGCGTCATGACTCCGCAAATGGCATTGGGTAATCTGGCAGCAAACTCATTAATACCAAACAAACTCATGCTAATGGCTTGCAACCAAATGAACAAAGGAGGTTTTTCCCAAAAAGGATGAAAATATAACTGAACCTCCGAGTAATTTCCCGAAGCAATCATTTCGCGAGCACATTCAGCAAAATTAATTTCATCCCAGTCAAACAAGGGCATATTCCCAATAAATGGAATATATAACAAGCATGCAATTACAAATATAAAAGCATAAGCCTTAAAATCAGTATTTAACAGTTTAAACACGTTTTGAATTTTTATTGGAAAGTAAAGTTGGTAAGGTTGTATTTAACCAGGGCCATTTATCCGATTGATAAAATAAAGGATACAAAACTAAGGAGAATGAAAAACCTATAATGGAACCCACATAAATATCAATAAGCCAATGTTGCGATAAATACACCCTGCTATAGGCTGCTAAAACTGCTAATATGAAACATGAAAATTTTAATAGATGATTATTGGTTAAAAACAATAAACAAAAAAATAAGGCAAAGGCAGATAAGGCATGACCGCTTGGAAAGGAATGAAATCCGGCTAAATCAACACCCGCAACTTCTTTCATCGGTTCTCCTACAAAATATTGAAAGACAAAATGAGGTCTATAAATATCATCATACAAAACATGTTTAAGGATGTAAGACACTAAGCCGGCTCCTGCATAGGACAATAAAATATAAAGACTCTGTCTGACACTGAAAAACAAAAAAATGCCGGCTACAATCAAAGCTAATAGGCCGTCGCCTAAATGCGTCATATATTTAAAAAAAGCATCAAACAAAGGATTGCCCACTGCGGCGTTCATTGCTTTATGAATTTGTACTTTACCATCTGATAATAAGATATTACCAATATATCCCAATAGTGCCAAGTAAAAAAGCAGATAAATAAGATGATGTTTAATAAAAGCCTTCATTATTTTTTATTCGTGGCTTTTTCCTTCAATTCAGCTGTTTGAATAGGAGGGGTTAGTTTAATGTCTTTTTTAAATGGCTTATCCTGAGCCACCACATCGCACGAGGTAATAATGGCGTTTTTAACAATTTTCATAGCACATTCAGAAGGCTGAACATATATTCTTTTAATACTGCTGTCCGGCATCGTGAGAGACATATCTGTTCCAAAGCTTTTTGGGCCTTCAAATAAGAAAGGTTCTTTAAAATAATCTTCCAAATGAATATCCTTAATATGTATTTTTTTGCCGAGTACTTTCGTATATAATTCAAAAACGGCTTCGGTAATTTTGATGGAGATTAAATTCGATTTATTGTTATATGCTATTTTTACATGCCCTAGTACTTCGGATTGGTAGCTAAAAGGACCTACTTCTACCTTAGCTTGGCAACCAAAATCGCTACTATCAGGCTTAAATCGTATTTTAGGGTTTAATACCGTCCAGGTATAATGCCCCTTAATAACCCCTAATGCTTCATATTCGTTTTTGCCACTAATATCACCAATAGCTGCAAATACTTTATTGACAGCACGTTCGGTTAAAATAAACGAAAAATCGGTAGGAGATTGACCTTTAACTAAGGATGCAAACAATATGAAAAAAATAATAAATAGTTTTTTAGGTTGCATACGATAAATATATAAATTTAAAAACGTTTATAATTGATATAAATATAATTAACGATTTAGTAATTAGTTTATATATAGAATATTTCAAAACGAAAAAATTAAGAATATCTATTAAAGTTTAGTTTTCAGTTGATCGTAATTACTAATAAATTTTAACTTAATTTTCTTTTTTGTACAGTTCATACAATTTTGTGTCAATGGTTACTTTTTTGTATCCTAACGGGTAGTTTTCCTTATTTGAATTTTTTAAAGTCAAGTAATATTCTCTTAATGAGTTTGGATCGAGACTAATACTATGATAACGAGCTAAATAACATTGCAAACTCCATTCGTTCCATAAGTTATTTGGAATAGAAATGATTTCTTTTTTTGATATATTTTTTCCAATAATATATACATCTTCTAATAGTTCTTTTTCTCTACTGTATTTTCCTTTTTGGACAAGGGAATATGTGCACACTGTTATAAATAAAGAAAAAGATGTAAGTAAAGTGAATTTATATCGTTTAGAATTCATCTCCATATGTTCTATCAATGGAGAAATTCTAGGTGCAATTAAAATTGATAGCCCAATTGCAAAAAAAGGTAAAGAGGGTATAAAATAAAATCCTTTTTGAACTAAAGTTAACATAAGAGGAAGTGATGAAACAACCCCAATCATGAAAAAAAATAACATGTTTTTACGTTGATTTTCTGTTTCAAAGTCATTTTTTTTGTGCTTGACAAATAATAAAACAACTATTGAAATTATAATTTGTGGTAATAATTCCATTAGTAACCTAAACAAAATATAAAATCTATTTTCAACAGTTGGAACATCATTAATACGATGTAAGACTCTTTTAAAAAAATACAAAGACAAACTTTCTTTTGATTGAGGAAATGATAATAGAATAGAATATAAAATACATAATATTAAAATTATTATAAAAGTTTGAACTAGTGCTTTTTTTAATCTTACACTTTTAAGACTAAGCCAATATAATGAAGGAAGAAAAACAGGGAAAAAGCCTGGTAAACCTTTACTTAAAGTTGCTAAGAATATAAATACACCTGTAAGAATTAAACCCAATAATTCATTTTTTTTAGTTTGAACTGTTCTGAAATATATAAACACTGAACTAAGAGTGAAAATACCCATTGTGTTTTCGTGCATATTATTTGAATAAGACCAAAAACAAACAGGAATTGTTATCCATAATAAAATTGGTAACCATCCAATTTTTTGATAGGATGGTTGTTTTATAAATATACTTTTCCACAATTTATTTATTAAAAATGCAGAGATTACCATGGTTAAAAAAGTGTAAAATCTCTCCACATACATACTATCTCCTAAAATTTTAAAAAATAATGCTTGAATACCAAAAACTAATGGCGGTTGTTCATGAAAAGAAAGTAATCCCGCAACATTATGTAAACTAAATTGAGGAAACCAAAATGTGCCAATACCACAACTTAAATTATGTGCCACGCTCGTGTACAGCATGGCATCCATAAACATTCCCTCTTTAATAAGTGTGGGTAATGTGAGCGCAAACATTATACTTATTGAGAGAAACCAAAATGGTAGTTGACGATTATTAATTATTTTTTTTAACATTCTAAATTGGTAAGTTTAAAACAAATCGAGTCACAATTTTCAAATTTAACAATTATGCTTAGTGATGTATAACCAATTTAAAGTTAGATAATTTCCATGGTATACTTTATTTTAGCTAAGAATTGAAAGCATTTTTTATCAAAAATATTTCATCAATATTCTATTTTCAGCATTTATATTTTTTATTTATAGCTAAAAAGAATTCTCTCTAGAAAAATTTCAGGAAATTAAAAAGAATTATAAGTTTTTTAGATTTCATACGATAAATATATAATTTTACGGCGCTTATAATTGATAAAAATAAAAACAAAATACTTTTTTTCTTTTTCTAACTAAAAAATTATGACTATTAAAGCAAATAACCCGGTACTTACTTCATGGATAACCGTGAATGCCAATTCTGATTTCCCAATTCAAAATTTACCTTTTGGTATTTATTCGGATGCTGACACAAAACATCATGCATGTTCTGCAATTGGAAACTATGCTATTGATTTGTATGAATTAGCCGATCTTGGATACTTTCAACAACTAAACATAAATAAGGAGGTGTTTAATAATCCTTATTTAAATGATTTTATTGAATTAGGCAAAAGTACAACCCGTGCTTTGAGAGATCGTTTATCGGAATTATTAAGTGCCGACAATAAAGAGTTGCAAGACAACAAAGAAGTATTTAATCGGGTGTTTAAACCACATTCAGCTATTAAATTATTGTTACCTGTAAAAGTTGGAGATTATACCGATTTTTACAGCAGCATCGATCATGCAACCAATATTGGAACCATGATTCGTGACCCGAAAAATGCCTTAATGCCAAATTGGAAATATATTCCAGTTGGGTATCACGGAAGAGCCTCTAGTATTACAGTGAGTGGCACACCTCTTCATCGCCCTACAGGTCAAATGAAACCGGCGGATGCAGAAGTTCCAACATTTGGGCCTTGTAGGTTATTAGATTTTGAATTAGAAACAGCTTATATCATTGGTAAATCAACCAAATTAGGAGAGCGCATTTCTACCGAGGACGCTGATGACTATATATTTGGTATGGTTTTATTTAACGACTGGAGTGCGCGTGATATACAAACTTGGGAGTATATTCCGTTAGGGCCATTTTTGTCAAAGAACTTTGCTTCAACCATTTCTCCTTGGATTGTGACATTAGATGCCCTTGAACCATATAGAACCGAAGGGTATGTGCAAGAACCAAAGGTATTTCCTTATTTAGAGTACACCGGGCATAAAAATGTAGATATTAAATTACAAGTTTCAATTCAACCTGAAAATGCAACCCCTACTGTTATTTGTGATTCTAATTATAAATATATGTATTGGACTATGGAGCAACAATTAGCTCACCACACGGTTAATGGTTGCAACGTGAATGTAGGAGACATGATGGGAAGTGGGACTATTAGTGGTCCTCAGCCTCACGAATATGGCAGTATGATGGAATTGAGCTGGAAAGGTACTAAACCTTTAACATTGAATGATGGAACAGAACGTAAATTTATTAATGATAATGATACGGTAATTTTAACCGGTTATTGTCAAAATGATAAAGTACGTATTGGTTTTGGTGAATGTAAGGCAAAAGTGCTACCGGCTATATAGTAGGTTCTATAAATATTACGATTTATAATGTTTTAAAGAGGCTGTCTCAAAAAAGAGGCAGCCTCTTGCTATTTCTGTTAGATTGAACTTAGTGGAGATGCTTTTTAAGTGTGGCTTTTTTTGTATTAAATATGCTAAAAAAAGTTTTATTTCAATTTTAGCGCACCTGATTAATTACTACAGAGTTAGAAAATTGTTTTACTTTTAAAACATTTCAAACCTATTTTATATGTATAAGTTTATATGGCTTTTTTTTATTTTATTGCCCATCACCATTTGTTATGGGCAAACAGTTGACACGACTTTTTTTAATGATAAGTCATTGAAAAAACAAGTAAGTAAAGAGAAAGCAAAGTTTTCAAGAATCATCACTAAAAATACCGACAGTACTGTAACAACAGTAATTAATGCCATTTTAAAAAATGAAGTGATTTCTTCTGAAACATATAAGGGAGAAGAGCCTTATGGAATTTGGATAAATCAATTGAGCAGACCCGTATCTACCATTGATTATAATTTTCCGTTAGTTTATCAGAAGCAATTAAATTGTAAAGACAGCATTTTTGATTTGGTAAAAAATGTATTTAAGGATGATGATAGCCTAGGGTATAAGGCTCCTAAATTTGGATCATACGACGAATTGGGTATTTATCGTTATATTGCTATGAAGACTCAGTATCCTAATCGGGCATTTGAAAAAGAGATTCAAGGAACTGTTTATATAGCCTTTACGATTACTCGCTATGGAAGCGTTGCAGATGTAGTCGTCTATAAAGGTGTAAATATTTTATTAGATAAAGAAGCCGCTAGAGTTTTGAGGGAATTAAAATTTACTTCTCCTGCCATGATGAAGGGTCAGGCAATTGATATCCGTTGTGTGGCTTTGCCCATCAAATTTATTCAAAATTAAAAATCCAAATCAATCATTTTTAGCTTAAGGTTGACTTATACAAATTAAGTCAATGACATTTTAAGGTAATTATATGTAAAGATTGTTATCTTCATCAGAACCAGTTCCATAACCTAATCTTTTTCCGGTTCTAAGATTAATACTGCTTACTTTTTCTTGAATTTCATTTACAGAAACTACTCGAACTTGCTCTACCGGAGGTGTGAATAAATCAAAGGAAATGGCATAGATGATTAAATCATTAATGATTTCAAGTAATTGTTCCTTATTTAGGGGTTCAGATGAAAATGATGAGTATTTAATACCCATTTGTCCTTTAGCTTCAATAAAAAAGCGCATTTCGCGGTTGATGAAAATACGACACACTAAATAACCTAAGTCGTTTAATCTGTTGTATTTAAAAGAGTCGGATAAGAAATTATAAACGTTGATGATACCGCAGTAAGAATTGTATTCATTTTGTTTAACATATCCTGTTTTAAACATTTGATGAGATCTATCAAATTCAAAAACATTGGTGTGCATATAAAATTCTAATAAATCGCCCGCAACTTTTAGTTGGATGGCATAGTTATTTGATTCTGTTGCTAAAACTGAAATTCGTTTGTCTATTCCCAGAATTTCTTTATTTAAATCTGATGAAATTTCCTGTACACATTTCTTTACCAAGTCAAAAGCGGCCATTGTGTTTCTAAACACATCTTGTTTCATCACTGATTTTTCCTTTAACAACTTAAGGATTTGATCTTTTTGGGTTTTTAAAGTTTCGTCGCTCATGGTTTAAACAGCTAAAGTTGTTAAAAATGTAAGGTGAATGAAATTATGACGTGTTTTTACAAGATGCAATGCACAAAAACATAAATGACCTCTTAATTTAAAGGTAAGGTATTTTTTTCAACAGCGTCGTATAAAATGCGGTGAATTTTACCTCTTATACCTAATTTAATTAATTTGTTTTCGTCAACAGTAGGATAAACTCTATTTGATAAAAACACAAAAATTAAATCATTTTCAGGATCAGCCCAAGCAAACGTACCAGTAAAACCACTATGTCCAAAACTTTTTAAACTGCAAGCCTTAATAACTGGACTGTCTTTTTTATCATCAAATTCAGGTTTATCAAAGCACAAACCTCTGCGATTATCCGAAAAATGGGAACTTGTAAATTGTTTAATAACGGTACTGTCTAGTATATTTTCTCCACCATAATACCCATTATTTAAGAGCATTTGCATGATAAGTCCTACATCATGCGCATTACCAAATAAACCGGCGTGTCCGGCCACACCTCCCATTAAGGCTGCGCCTTGGTCATGTACATAGCCTCTAATAAGTTGTTTTCTGAATTTTGAATCATTTTCTGTTGGAGCAATGTTTTTAGAGTCATACACTTGAAGTGGTAAATACGTTAACCCTAAATTCATAGGTTTGTAAAAATGTGTTTTTACATATTCGTGAAGGGGATTTTTGGTTAAACGTTCAATTAAAATTTTAGAGAAATAGTAACCAATATCGCTGTAAACGTATTTGCAGGATTCTTCCATTTTGCAACTAATTATTTGATTATAGATAGAATCATGGAAATCTTTAACCACGTATAAATTTTTGGCAACTTGAATGGGAAATTTTTCAGATTCGGCATCACTGTAATACCCTTCTTTGTGACCACTTTTTTTGTCCACCGTTTTTTGCCAAAAAGGCAACCATGCCGGTAAACCAGCCTGATGGGTTAATATGTCTTTATAATGTAAAGCCGATTTATTGGTGCCTTTTAGTTCGGGAAAGTAATATTCTAAATGTTGTTCGTAATCAAATTGTTGTTGTTCATTTAGTTTCATCAGAGCCATTGAGGTGGATAATATTTTAGTCAACGACGCTAAATCATAAATAGTTTGATCGGTTATTTTTTCCGACGACGATTCATATGTTTGTTTTCCGAAGCTTTTTTGATAAAAAACCTTTCCGTTTTTTATAGCCATTATTTGACATCCTGGATAGGCATTTTCTTTGATACCCATTTTGGCAATGGAATCAATTTTTGACAGTTTTTCGCTATCAATTCCTATTTGTTCGGGTGAAACGTATTGAATTCTAGTTTTTTTTTTAATCTCTAATCCTGTTCCTAAATTAAAAAAATTGGTAGATACTGGTAAACTGCCATTCACTGTTATCGCGCCCATAATGGCTTCTGCCGCTGCTTTTTGGCTAAACGCATTGTACTCATACATTTCTAAAATAGCTTGAGATTGATGAATGTTCTCTAGTTTATTGATGAGGTATGGGTTAGAATAAAGGCAGGTGACTGTATTGTTTTTCTCTAATATTTTAGCAATAAGCTCTAAACTACCTGCCGAACAGCCAAAATCTTTTTCGGGTTTGTAAGACGTTTTATTAATCTGTAAAAGGACGAGGTTATATTTTTTTAATTTCGCTAAAAGACTGTCACGTTCTTTTTTACTAGCATCGTGACTTAGCCCTAAATGGTCGATTTTGCAATATTTATTGAGTGTAGATGAAAAAAGGTTTGCTTTTTCATCTCCTACCGATACTTCAATGATTTTTAATGTATCTAATCGTTGTAGTGGTAATAATGCATTTTGATTTTTAAGCAACGTTACAGAGGCTTCGGCCAATTTGGTATTCATCACAAAAGACGCTTTCGTATTAAGGTCTTCGTATAAATTTTTCGGATTAACATATTGTTTGTTGTTTAGACCACACCAAAATTTAGCTTTTAGTATTTTTTTACAACGAGCATCAATGTCTTCTTGCGTAATTTGCCCTTTCGAAATGGCTAATTTAATTTGTTCAATGGCTTTAGGAACATTTTCAGCAAACAACAATACATCGTTTCCGGCTAATAGTGCTTTTACATCTACCATGCCCGGATCGTAAAAGCTGGCAACTCCTTTCATATTTAGCGCATCTGTAAAAACTAAGCCTTGAAAATTAAGTTGTTTTTTTAATAAATCCTGAATAATGTAAGGTGACAAAGTGGTTGCTCTATTTTTGGTCGTATCATAACAAGGAACAAATAAATGAGCCACCATAATGCTCGATAACCCTTCATCAAATAATCGTTTGAATGGGTATAATTCTAATGTGTCCATCCGTTCTTTATTAGCATGAATTGTTGGTAAGGTGGCATGAGAGTCGCTGTCTGTATCTCCGTGTCCAGGGAAATGTTTTCCGTTGGCCATTACGCCTTCTGCCTGCAAACCTTTCATATACATAATGGCTTTATTAGCCACATTGTATTTGTTTTCACCAAAGCTTCGCATGCCAATAACCGGATTTAAAGGATTATTATTCACATCTGCTACTGGAGCAAAGTTTACGTGAATTCCCATGCGTTTGCATTCGCGGGCAATTTGTTTACCCATTTCAAAAATTAAAGAATCGTTTTTAATGGCTCCTAAGGTCATTTGTCTCGGATACTTAGGTGTACTATCCAACCTCATCGCTAACCCCCATTCTCCATCTATAGAAATCAATAAAGGGGTTTTAGCTTTTCCTTGATAGTAATTTGTAAGTTTGGCCTCACGGTATGGGCCACCTTGCATAAATATTAATCCACCAATATTGTATTTTTCTATCAATTCTCTTATGTCTGCCACATGTTTCATGTCTTTATTACTGTATGCAGCTACCATAAATAATTGAGCAATGCGTTGTTCGGGATTGAGGGAGGCAAGAACCGAATCAACCCAATGTGATTCTGATTTCAGAAAATCAGGTCCTGATGGAGGAGTAGGTTGTTTAGAAACAAAGGCCATAATGGCCAATGTAAAAAATGCTAAAAGGGTTTTAAGAAAAAATTTATTCATTTCGTTAAGTTACAATGATTAAGAGCATTTAAATTCAAATAAATGCTTTGTTTTTAACAGACAGATTTTGATAGAACAATGTATTTGAATCATAGATATATGATTTAAAGCTTCTTGCTAAATATCATAACGCCATGTGTTTGCCAACATTTTGATAAAAAGTTGGCTTTAGTTCCTTTGCAACTTAACCAATTAAATTAATCTATTATGAAACAAAAAATTACATTGCTCGCAACGGCGGCCTTTATTAGCTTTTCGAGCATAAAGGCTCAGACCCAATGCAACGACTTAAATGGTTTTGTAGAATATAAAAACCAGGGAACTACAGGTGCTTATCACTTAAGCATTGGCCAAGAAGAATATAGTGGACAAACGTATCATTATTCTGGCTCGGGTAAAATTACTTCCGTAAGGGTGTATGGTAATTATCCACATACTTTTGGTGGTGTTCCATTAAAAATTGGCATTTACAATGTGGATGCAAACGGCAGACCAACAACGCTGGTACAATCGGTAAACACCGTGTGGTGGACATTTGATAACTTTAACGGATACGTTAATGTAAATTTCCCGAGTGGTGGTGTTAATATCAATCATGATTTTGCCGTGACGGCACAAATCTTAAACACGTTTCCTTATGGTAATGAATTTAATTTACGATACACAGGAGACGGTGAAGGGAAGGGGCAGGATTTAGCGTCTTTGGCAGGCACATCAACCGGTTTTAATTGGTCGAGTGCTAAAACCAATTTTAGTAAAGATGGCGATTTTTACCTTGTTCCAAAAATGACTCATTTGTTTAATTCGTCTTTCACTATTTCATCACTATGCAACAATACAGGTGCACCAGTGTCTTTTCATAACACTACGGTTATGACTAAGGATAGTATGTTTAACAAAATAGGGTTGGCTGCTTACAGTGGTTCAAATCATTTCAGTTCATGGAATTTTGGCGACGGTTCGCCGGTTTCTTATGTTACAGATGCCGTTCATACTTATACCGCACCAGGTGTTTATACGGTGGCTTTAACCAGTGCTATAGAAGGATGGAATTCTTTCTGTACAACTACATATACAGCCAAAGTATCAGTGGGCTTAAATGTAACGGCTACTTCTATTTCAAACGTATCATGTAATGGTGGAAATAATGGAAGTTTTGTAGCTGTTGGACAATTTGGAGCACCTAACTATGAATATAGTTTAAACGGCATCACCTACCAATCAAGCCCTAATTTTAATGGGTTAAGTGCAGGAGTGAAAACAGTATATGTTAAAGATGCTTTAGGCTGTGTTAAATCAACGACACTTACTATTACTGAACCGTCAGCGATTTCATTTGTATCTGCTTCATCAACTAATGCTAGTTGCGGAAATTCCGACGGTAGTATTTTAGTAAGTGCAACAGGCGGTGTAGGTGCTTTGCAATATCGCTTAAATGGTGGAACTTACCAATCTGCCGGTGCATTCAATAATTATCCAATAGGTGTATATAACATGACGGTGAAAGACGCTAATGCATGTACCACATCAACCAATGTGTTAATTAATGATCAGGGAGGACCTGCCATCTCTAATATTAATTTCACACAAATTAGTTGTAATGGAGGAAACGATGGAAGTATTACGGTTACATCAACAGGAGGAACGGGAAGTGTTTTGTATAGTATTAACGGAGGTTTATCATTTCAAACGAATAATACGTTTTTAAATGTTACAGCAGGAACTCATGCTGTAATGATAAAGGATGCCTCTAATTGTACAGATATTTCAACTATCTCTATTAACCAACCGCAAGCTCTAACTTTGCAAGCTTCTTCATCTCCGGCACTTTGTAATGGATCAAATTCGGGACAAATTAATGTAATGGCCTCTTCGGGTGGTATAGGTTTACATAAGTATAGCTTAAATGGAGTTAATTACCAATCAGGATTAAATTTTTCAGGATTAGCGGCTGGTACTTATACTGTTTATGTAAAAGATATTGCTAATTGCGTAGGTAATAAAACGATTTCAATTTCACAACCGGCTCCTTTAACGGCTTCTGTTTCATTAACATCAGCTTCTTGTTATGGTTCATCTGATGGAGGATTAGTTGTACATGCTACCGGAGGTGACGGATGGTATCAGTACAGTTTAAATGATGGTGAAAATTATCAATACAGTAATGTGTTTGAAGAATTAGGTGCAGGAGAATACAACATTATGATTAAGGATGGTAATAATTGCACGTATTATAAAACGTCAATGATTGGCGAACCCGCTGCTATTACAACTACTGTGAGCACAACTAATTCTACTTGCGGAAATACCAACGGAGGAATTTTAGTGTTAGCAAACGGTGGTTCAGGTTCTTTTCAATATAGTTTAGATGGTACAAATTTTAATACTACTGGTGTATTTAATCCCTTGGCCTCTAAAACATATTATGTTATCGTGAAAGATAATACAGGTTGTACAAAAGTTGTTCCTGCTACAATTGTTGACTCAAATGGTCCGTCTATCGTAAGTCTTGCTTCAACCAATATTTCTTGTCATGCCGGAAATGATGGTTCGATTAATGTAACCAATGTAACAGGTGGATTTGGAACTTTAGAATACAGTATCAATGGGTCTAATTTCCAAACATCAAATACATTTAGCAGTTTACACGCTGGTAATTACGAGGTAATTGTAAAAGACGCAAATGGTTGCACAGGAACTCATACAGTTGCTTTAACTCAACCAAATGGTTTTTTAATTAATCCTATTGTAACTAATGCTGTATGTAACAGCGGAACAGGTTCTGCTAATATTACGGCTGCGGGTGGAGCTGGTGTGTTAGCTTACAGTATAAACAATGGAGCATCTTATCAATCTAGTTCTGCTTTCAATGCTTTATCAGCAGGTAACTACACCGTATTAGTGAGAGATGCCGCAAATTGTGTTGGAACTCAAAGTTTTATTGTTACTCAACCTACTGGTATACAATTATCTTTTGGTATATTGAATGTTGCTTGTAATGAACAAAATACGGGTGAAATTACTGTAACGGCTAACGGTGGCACAGGTGCTTTAACATATAATATCAATAATGGTCCTTTCTCTGCTAATCATGAATTCCATAATTTGACAGGAAATGCAACTTATACCATTTCTGTGAAAGATGCTAATAATTGTATCCAATCACAAACGGCTTATGTGAACCAACCTGCTCAATTGAGCATTATTCCAACTAAATCTGATGTAACGTGTACGGGTGGAAATAATGGTGCTATTAACTTATCTTTAAGTGGGGGAGTGTATCCATATACTTTCGAATGGTCTAACGCCCAAACTACTCAGGGAATTTTTAATTTGACAGCAAATACGTATTCAGTTGTTGTAACCGACTACAATGGTTGTTCAGCTAATCGTTCTTTTACCATTGCACAACCTGCTAATCCACTAATTGTGAATGCAGTTGTAACGAATGCATCTAATGGATCAACTAACGATGGGAAAATTGACGCTACGGTAACAGGAGGAGTTCAGCCTTATTCATTTAGTTGGTCAAATGCAGCCATTACAGAAGACTTAAATGATTTATTACCTGGTGCATATTTAGTTACTGTAAGAGATAATAATGGTTGCATTACTTCTTCAACGTATAATGTAAATAATGCGTTAGGTGTCAATGAAATTCAAATTTCAGGTAATGAGATTTCTGTATATCCAAACCCGGCAAGAGAATTTACAACTATTGAAGCCAAAGGATTACAAATTGACAAACTTGAAATAGTGAATGTGTTGGGGCAAAAGGTATTATACAGCGAACCAAAAAGTACTAAAACAGAAATTAATATTTCTGATTTAGAGTCTGGTATCTACTTTGTAAAAGTTTATGTTAATAATACTTACGCGATCAAACGTATTGATATTGTTAAATAATTAACTTACCACTATAAATAAAAAGCATCCGTTCAAGTAATTTGAGCGGATGCTTTTTTTATTGGTTAGTGTTTTAGCTTAAGATTTTTTTTAGGGCATTAATCTGTTCTTGAGTTCCCAGTACAAATAATTTTGATTCGGCAATAATGCGAGTATCAGCACTAGGGTTAACAATGTATTCGCCCATGGCTGTTTTATAGCCTATAATATTCGCACCCGAACGGTTTCTGATTTCTAAATCTTTTAAAGTTTTGTTTTTTAATTCGTCAGGAATTTTATTAAATGAAATCTCTTCCAAATTAATATTGTCGCCACCTTCGGCCGTAATATGGTCAATAAATTCCATGACATCGGGTTTCATAACCAGCGAGGCCATGTGCGCGCCACCCACCTTGTCGGGCATAATGACATTATCAGCACCGGCAATTTTCAGTTTTGTATCAGAGTTATCTTCGCTAGCGCGCGATATAATTGTTAAATTTTTATTGAGATTTCTAGCAGTCAGTACAATAAAAAGATTGTCGGCATCAACAGGTAAGGTGGTTATTAATGCTTTAGCTCTAAAAATTCCGGCTTTAATTAATACATCATCGTGGGTACTATTACCGGTAAGTACCAAATCTTTGAATTTGTGATTAAACGAACTGGTAACTTTTAAATCATTTTCGATAACCACAAAGCGTTTATTGTGTTTTTTTAAAACCTGCGCAGCTTGGCGGCCATTACGTCCGTATCCGCAAATGATGACGTGATCGGTTAAATCTTCAATTGTTTTATTCAATTTCCTGTTTTTAAAAAATTCGTTAAATTCTCCGTCTAACACAAATTTGGTAATAGATGAAACGGCGTAGGCAAATGTACCAAAACTTGTTATAATTAGAAAAGCTGTAAATAGTTTACCGCTATGGCTTAATGGCGCTACTTCTCCGTAACCCACGGTGGCTACGGTAATGATGGTCATGTAAAAAGCATCAAACCAAGTGTAGTTATCAATAATCACATAACCAATGGTTCCCATCAACCAAACCCCGAGTAAAATGAGCAAGGGAGCGTAAAATCGATAATATGATTTAAAACCATCAAACATAGGAATGCCAATTTAATAAAAAAAGTAGACTGAAGAGAGTGATACAAAGAAAAAACTTTTAATTAACAGATATATTGGTAGGCATTTGTCGCCTTTAATTCGCTATTGACCTACACGGTATTGTTATATAAGTAATTGTTTGACTTCAACTTTTAATATTTTGTTTTTGGCCTTGTTTCATCTTTTACTTTATTTCCGCAGGATTATAAATCTAACGGAGCGGGAACTGTTCTTTGAAACTGTCGATCGAAATGAACTTTTTTTTCAGAGAATTAATAAAATCGCAAATTCAAAATTTATTTCATTCTGTTCTATTCGGTTAATTTAGTCTGGTTTAATAAATTTTCAAAGTTTTGTGGAAGTGTTGCTCGCAAATTTCTAATATAATCTTGGTCGTTTTGTATTTTAAATTTTAAGAATTTTAATATCGTCCGAAAATATAACTTACAAAGTCTATTGTGATGCATAGTAATTGTTTCAGGATTTTTTTGAGAGATTTCTTGATTCAGAATCATTGCAAACTTAACGTTATAGAAATTTGTTCTTTCTTCAACCCATAATGGTTTTTCTTGATGGGATCTTGGTCTATCTAATATTGGTTCAGCCCAAAATTTAAATGCCCATGAAAATGTTTCATTAAAAGAATTAGTGTCTGGAGTGTACTCGCTAGTCATAGAACCAATATAAATAGGTTCAACTTGTGGTTTAAATTGTCTTATTGTCGGGTCAATAATGATATTCTCGTATCCATTTACTGTAAGCCAAAAGTGTCGTATGCCGTTATAGTCTCCACCTGTCAACGAACAATGTATGTCGTTTATTTTCAAAAACAATAGTAAGGGAAAACATGCACTGAAACAAAGATTTTTTGGGCATTCGTCACCTATTGTCGGTTCCGTGAACAATGCCACTTTTTTTCGAATGTTTTCTTTTAAATCTTCTGTAATGTTTTGCATTTTTTTTGTATTGATATTTTCGGCTTGCTGGTAACGGTTTCAAGCTAAATTCCCGTTTGGAGTTTGAAACTTTGTCTACCGAAATGTTAGTTTAAAGATAAATGTTTAATGGACTTTTGCAAAGCGAAAATTAACTAATTGTCTACCGCTTTTGCAAAAGCCGAAGCCGAATGCCCAAATGGGATTTAGGTTGTGTTACCAGAAGTGCACCCTACACAGTTTACACACAGGTACGTGTCTGCCGAACTAAGTAGTAACGCGTCTATGCGGTTAGTTGGTTGCCGAATGCTTTTTTTGGAACACAGTTTTTAGTTTTTTATTGCGCGATAGGAAAAGCGGTTTGGAAAACCGCCAGTTCTAATTACGTCTTGTGAGGAGCGTGAGCCATTTTGCAAGCTTATTTGGCGCAAGAAATAAATTACTTCCTTTAAAAAGAAGCGACCAAATGTGCTTGCAAAATGTAGTGGAGATAACACACAGGTCGGCTTATGCAGTTTGGTTGTCTTAGCAGCTTGGTTGGTCTCTGCGGTTAGGTCTATAGTTTTTACAGCGGTTAGTTTTGAAATGTTAGTGGCTAGTTCTGAAAAGTAAGCGGAGAGTTCTAAAATGTTAGCGACGAGTTTTGAAATATTAACGATGTCCTCTAAAAAGTTAGCGGCAAGTTTTGAAATGTTAGAGACGAGTTCTAAAATGTATGCGGCTTACTATGAAATGCAAGCGGTGATGAGACTGTCCAAAAAACTGTGTCAATGTAATTCCCACTTATCTGCTTAAAGTTTTAGTTTTATTATAAGCTAGAGAGAATTTCAATATCACTAATATTTAATATAGCTCTTCCCTTCCATAACTTCAAGTTTATTACCATTTTTATCGATATAAACAGAAGTAGTTTTATTTGCAAAATATATGCCTGCAATAAATACGCCTGCAACAATCATAAATAAAACAAATAAATAAATTTCGAAAGTTGCTTTTTGGTCTTTATTTAAAATTTCCATTTTAATATAATCCTTTTATGAATTGATAATTTTTGAGTTTTGAATTTGGTGTTGAAGTTACATCATTTGTTTTAATTATTTTAAAAGAAAGTGACGTTACGTCTAATAATGTTGATACTAAACGAGCTAATAACAGGATTGAGATAATGATTAAAATTGTCATCGTTTTTTTTATTTGATTGATAATATGTATTTGGTTAATTCGGATAATTCTTCGTCTGATAACTGGTCTTTAAAACCTGGCATTTGAGGGAAATCAGGGCGTTTTTTACCAGGTGCTTTAATCCAGTTTTTTAAATCATCTACTTTTCCTTTATAAATCGAAACCATTTCTAACATTGGTGGACCAACTAATTTTTCATCTTTTTTATGACAAGCGCCACATTTTTGTTTAAAGATTGCTCCGCCAGTGGCCAATTCTCCTAATGAAGCATCGAGTTCTAATTCTTCTTTTACTTCAACAGGATTTTCTCTTGCCTCTTTACTTAATCTTTGAAATTCAGCTGTATTAGCTGCTACTAAATCTTGATGTTTATGTAAAGCATTATGACGATACATTTGACGGCTACCTCCATACAGAACCATAAACGCCAACATTGTAAATACTATTTTTTTGAAGTGTTGATCTATATGTTGTTGCTCGTTTGTAATTGCTTTGTATGCCCACCATAAAACGATTACTAAAAGACTGCCCGCAGCTGTCATAACTGCTATAACGTCATATCCAATGCCTTTTGCAGGGAGTGTAAATAATACAATGATGCCAAATAAAATTTGCAGACCTAAGCCAATGATTGCAATTGAATAACCTATTTTTTTTACATCATATCTTGTAAAAGTTTTGTATGTTTCTTCAAATGGGTAGTTTTTTCTGTTGTTGTACCAAACTATAAAAATACCAGTAACAGCTAAACAAGCTCCAAGAAATTCGAAATAACGAGGAAATACATTTGGTAAAACTAATGCACTCATAAAACCTTTAATTGTTCCCCATTTTTCAGGAAACATCATTAAATTGACATTAGTTAAAAAAATAAGTGGTATGAATAAGAAAATTACAACGGCTAAACCCATAATGGCTATGTGTACTTTTTTACTTTGCTCTAGTTTTTCCCAAGTATATTTATGTAAATAGGTTAATAGAAATGCAATGGTAACAAGTGGTATAATCATTATCCACGCAAAGCCTGTTAATGCGTTTGCCGAATAAAAATAAATTGTATAAAGTGTGTTAATGCTTAGTAAGGGCGCTACACCTAAAACTACTGCCATACTTTTATTAACCGTAATTGTTTTAGAAATTTCGTGAGCAAATATATCATACTCTTTATTTTTTAATCCTTTAATTTGAGCCCAGAGTGTTATGATGCTTCCACCTAGCATTAAATTAATGAATATAATATGTAGTAAAAATGATACTACTAGCAAGGTAACTAATAGCCATTCTGGCAATGGAAGTTCGAGAGGAATATCTTTTGGAATTGGTGTGTTAATTTGTAATAACATAATTGTAGCTTTAATTATTTGGTGACTAATTTTTTGTTTTGTTCTTCTTTTAATCTTTCCACCATTTTTGAAACAGCGTCTGAATTATTTTTTTGATTAACAACAATACCTTCGGTTTGAGCACCTTCTAATGTTTCGCCTGTTTGTTGCAAATGTTTAATATATGCTACTAGTGCTTTTAGTTCTTTTTTATTTCCTGCGAATGGTGGCATATAAGTACGTCCTTCGTGCATGTTTGGAATATAGCTTGCCATATCGTCCTCGTTTAATGGTTTACCGAAACCGTACATCCGTTCAAATACATAGGTAATTGCATTTACACCATTTGTTGTGTGGCATCTACTACAGGTGTACATAAACACATCTTTACCTGCTTGTATTTTATTTTCGTTGGTTATCTCTGTTACACTTGCATAAGTAGCATGTTTTAAAATTCCATCTTTCTTATAAAGTGGATAATCTTCTTCTCTCAATAAATTGGAGTACATGTAGTTTCCAATTACATAAGGTTTTCTGATAAATTCTCTCACTCTTTCAAAAATTGCTAAGAAACTCATAATAGCCACCACCGATGTTATAACCATATATGTTTTTAATAATTTTGGTTTAAATACAGCAATAGATGCTACAATAAATACGATTGATATAGCACCAATAATGATGTATTTTAAAAGGTCATAATATTGAGCAAAATCCATCGTACCAACAGCAGTACTTAAATTAGCTTTCATGGCATTTGGCATTACATTATAGTAAATAATTGCCGCTATTAATGCTAAGGGAGTCCACGCTAAAATCCATTTACCAGCTAATTTTACGGCTTTGGTTCTAATTTCTGTATCTTTTTTAGTAAAAAGAAAAATCATTAATAAACCATAAGTACCACCTACAACCATTGCTGTTGGCGTTCTAAATAAAAGTTGCGGAAGATAAATTGGATTAAATACACCAGTTAGTAAACTATGGTCTGTTTTCCAATTTCCTGGATCCATCATGAAACCTAAAATAGCTACAATAAGTGCCATGGTAATCCACGAAAAAATTGCTAAAAACCAACCAAATTTAATGTGTCTTAATTTTGCGTCTAATGATTTGTTACTGTTTTTCCAAGTAAGGAAATAAATTAATATTAAAACGACTTCAGTGACAAATACAATCCACTCGGTAAACCAAGCCCAATAGAAAACCCTTATTAAACTACCAATTGATGCGGGACTCACAAGAGACGCGGAAAACCATATGCCGACACCCGTCATCGCACCAATGGTAGTTGTTATAATAAAGGCTGTCCACATAAGTTTATAAGCCATTTTATCCCATTCAGGATTTGTAATTTCGTTGGGAGAACTATTGCGTACTCCTTTTTGTTCGAGCCATGTAACAAAAGGAATAAAACCTACTGCTAAACCATGATTAATAATTACGTGAAGAATGGCTATCATTGCTATTAAAAAGCGATCGTTAAGCCAGTCGAGATGAAACATTGGAAAATCCATATTTATACTATTTTTTTGCGTTGCAAAGATGTATTTGTTTTAGTCCTTTTCAATAAAATAAATAAGCTAATGATTTAGAAAAACACTATTACAATTGAGGTTAAACGTGCTATTAATATTCATTTTCATTCTTTTGAATTTATTTTTTTAGTACAGGAATTATATTAATCAATTCTAAATTTTACCAACTGGCTCGTTCCAATTAAAGCAGGATAACTTAACTCGAAACGTAAACATCATTTGTGTTAAAAATGCAGCGTTGATAATTATGAATTGGAGGAAGAAAATTACTCTGTAGCCATTAAAGTACAAGGCATTTGAATCTTTAGTAATAAGACTAGTTGGTACTAAAAGGGTTTCAATTAATGTTAAAGTAAAAAGAGTTAGTGCTAACGATTCGAAGTTTTTTAAATGAAAACATTTTAAAATTCTTTTTAGTTTATTTGTTTTACCCCAGGTGTGAATTTTTACATAATTACCATACAGTGTTTTGGCAAACAAAGTTGCCTCTTGATTTGGGAATTTTTGTGAAAAATAGTCATAAGGGGCAAGTATGGCAAAGTGTTTAAGGTTTTTGCAATGTATTTTATTTAAGTTGTTTACTTTTATAAGTGCTTCGTAAGGCACGTTATCTTCATTAATAGTAGAGGATAGAAATCGAAGGCGATATTGAGCACATAAATTAAATATTTTCCTTTTTGTATAAATTGTTTCCTCATTGTCTTCGTCTTCCTCCATATATTCAAAACTTTGTTTATACAGTGGTAAGTTACTTAACACATTTTTTTTTGAAAAGAGACTTTGTGTTAATATTTTATTTACTTCCATTAAAAGTTTTTCTTCTTCAGTGTCATCTGATTTGCCTGATAATGCTTTGATAGAGGTTATTTTACTAACTATTTTTTCTTTTAGGATAAACATATAATTGAAAATTGAATCTGTTAATTGGATTGCAAATTTCTATAGAGTTGTTGTTAATACCATAAAATAAAAAAGCGGTGTGTTTTAATAAACAACACCGCCACTTAAGCGTAATCATCCTATGATTTATATATTTAGTTCATTGTATTTATGTTTTCAAATCAATAATTTAAAAAATCAATTCAATATGTTTATTCTAGTTTATTTTTTTGAAGGGGTTATATTTAGTTTTTTCAACATCATATAGTCATACATTTGAGTCATCATATCAACTACTTTAGGGGCTGAATTAGCTGGTGTACCGCCCTTAATTGGTGATTGCGGATTGTAATTTAAGTTAAGTAATGCGTATTGTAAAAAAGATTCCCCAAATAAATCTTGCAACAAAGCATAGCTTAAATCAATCCCAGCTGATACGCCAGCTGATGTCCAATACTTTTCATCTTTTGTATAACGCTCGTTGATACTCATTGCACCATACTTTGCTAACATCTCATTTTTATGATACCAATGTGTTGTTGCTTTTCTATTTTTTAATAACCCTGCTTCACCTAATATCCATGCTCCAGTACAAACGCTTGTAGTGTATTTAGTATGTCTGTCAATATTTTTTATCCATCTTCTAACAGAGGTGTCTTGTGCTGCATTCCATGTGCCAATAGAACCGCCTGGTATTAATAAAACATCTAGGCTATTTATATCACGAATAGAGTAATTTACATTAAAGTTTGTTCTGCCACTTTTAATGTTTCCTTTTTTTGTTCCGATTAAAAAAACTTTTGTTTTAGGTAATTGTGATAAAACAGTTAAAGGACCTAGAAAATCTAAAGTAAAAGTTCCGTCATAAACTAGGATTCCTATACTATCAATTTTTGAGTTTGTACCAAAAGCATTTTGTAAATCGCTATCACTTATTTCAGTTAAATAATCTATACTATTAATTGTTTTTGAATTGCTAGACACTAACTCTATAATTTTTCGTTCTGTTTTTTGAACTGTTCCTGCTTCTAATGGAGGTTTAGGGTCATATTCTAAATCTAACATGGCTCCTTGTAAATACTTATCGCCACAAATTAGCTGAACCATTTTTAAACACATATCAATTGATGCTGTTGAACCTACAGATGTCCAATACTTACCATCGTTTAAGAATCTTACATCTTGATAATTAGCATGAAATTTTTCAAGGTTATTTTGAGCATGATACCAATTTGTAGTGGCGTTTTTGTTATTCAATAAATTTGCATTACCTAAAATAAATACACCTGAACCAACGCCAGCCATCATTATTGAATTTGCATCTATTTTTTGCAACCAGTTTGTTAATTGAGTGTTTTTCATTAAATCACTAATTGCTGTTTCATTGCCTCCAGGCACAAGAAG
>CAMAPT010000029.1 GCA_945860225.1 Chitinophaga pinensis
ATAAACTCTATAAATCTTTAGAAGAAGTTAGCTTGTTTATTAAATCACAAACACAAAATCTAAAAAAAGAAGAAACTAAAAATACTTGCGCTTTTGATTACATTTTTTTAAATCAATTTTGGACTAAAAATTAAATCATTTTGGTATAATTCATTAATTTTTTCAGGTTTGATCTTTGCTTTTTAAAAAAAACAGAACACTTGGCGGTCTGAGGTGTGTTTTAGGAACTATTTAGAATGTGTTCTTAAAATTGTTTTCTTAAGGAAAATCCTACAAGTGAAGAATTATCTTTAATATCAGGTAAGTAAATAAAATTTAAACTAATGTTTTTTTCTTTAGGTGGATTTTTAGTTGCAAGTCTAACGACACTAGTTACCAGAGTCGTAAGTCCAACCCCAATGTTAATGCTTGTTGAAATGTGTGAATTATCGTATTCAGCATTTATATTTGCAAGACCTAGCGCTGTCTGAGCGGCACCTGATAGTGCACCAAATATTGCGTTAGATCTATACTTGTCATTTTTATGAATTTTTTTAATATTGAAATAAGTTGTTGTTAAATTAACAACGGAAAAAACCATTGTACCTGTCTGGTAAAATGAAGCGTCATTGTTCGAATTATTTGTGATGCTATACAAAGAAACTTGTCCTTTTAAACAAGATGTACTTATGAAAAAAATAATAATTAATTGTCTTAATAACATATAAAAAATTTACCTTTAACTACTTACCAACTTTTCTTCTTTCTTTTTCTTTCATAATTAAACCTAATTCTCTTCCTGTTTGACCTTTAACAGAGGTATTTTCCTGAGCTCGTCTTATCAAATATGGCAAAACTTCTTTTACAGGCCCATAAGGAACATACTTAGCAACATTATAATTTGCTAAAGCAAGATTATAACTGATATGATCACTCATTCCTAATAATTGTGAGAAATAAATTTGTTTATCGGAAGGTGAAATTTGATGTTTGGTTAATAACGCGGCTAAATGCATGCTACTTTTTTCATTATGTGTTCCTGCACATAAACCTACTATATCTTTGTTTGCAATACATAAATCTAAAGCTAAATCATAATCTCTATCTGTATGTTCTTTAGTATCCTGAATAGGAGATGGATATTTTTTTTCAGTTGCCCTAGCTCTTTCTTTTTCCATATAGGCTCCTCGAACCAATTTGGCTCCAATTAAATAGCCACTTTTTTTGGCTTTTTCAATGGTCTGTTTTAAAAAGTCTAATCTATCTTTTCTATATAATTGATACGTATTATAAACAATGACTTTTTCTTTATTAAATAAAGCCATATTCTCATCTGCTAAATTATCTATAGCAGGCTGAATCCAACTTTCTTCTGCATCAATAAATAAAGGCTGATTCGACACAAAACCTTCTTGACAAATTTTAAATACACGATCTTTAACTTTCATGTATTCTTTTTTTTCAATATCAGACAATGCAACACGAGCACTCACCTTTTCCAATAACTCAAATCGAGCGAGACCCGTTACCTTAAATACTGCAAAAGGAATATGATCATCTTTCTTGGCCTTATGAATAGTTTCTATGGTTTCGTTGCAACAGGCATCAAAATCATTCTCACTTTCTTTTCCTTCAACGCTATAATCCAAAATCGTTCCAATATGGTATTTACCAAGATCTTGAATAGTTTCATTACACTCATGAATGGTTTCACCTCCTACAAATTGTTTAAATATGGTATTTTTAATGACCGTCTTCAATCCAATAGACAATCCTATTGGCGCTGCGTAAGCCCCTATTTTTACCAATGTTGGGTTACCCACCATTTTAAATAACCAGTAAGATCTATCTAAATCACTGTCAGATTTTGCCTTAAAAGCGTTTTCTGTATTATCAAAAGAAAGCATATAATCAAATGTATTTTTCAAGAAGGAAATGTAATTTTCCTATTATAAATTTATAGCGGATTGACAAGTAACAAAGGTATAAATAAGCCGCAAAAAAGTAAGTTTTAGCAGAAAGAAAATTTAATTGTAAATGATTTTAAAACCAACTGACGTTATATTTAAATAATGGGGTTTATACAGAATTAATCAGTTACCTTAATTTCTTCAATGACCAATTGAATGGATTCTTGTCCTCTAAATTCATTGACCTTAATTTTATATACTATATCTACAGGAATATTTCGTTTCAAAATATTTAAATAATCTCCCTTGTTAAAAGCAATAGCCTCAATTTTTGTGAGTTTTGAATGTGGCTGATAAACTTCTAATTTTAAGTGATTGTTCCCAACAATTTTTGCATAACCAGTATCTAAAACACCTTTACTACAAAAAACAGGGATCATATTGTGTGGTCCATGAGGTGCAAACTGATTTAAGATACGGACCAGTTTTTCATTAATATCATCAATAGATAATTCCAAATCTATTTCAACAACTGGCACCAACATTTCGTTAGTTATGGTTCTTGAAACCTCATTTTCAAATGCTTCAGAAAATGCTTTTACGTTTTCTTTTTTCAAAGACAAGCCTGCTGCAAACTTATGGCCACCAAATTGTTCGAGTAAATGGCTGCAATTTTCAATGGCTGAATAAACATCAAAATCTTTTACGCTTCGGGCTGATCCGGTTGCATAGCCATTTGATTCTGTAAGGATAATAGTCGGTTTGTAATATCGTTCTATTATACGTGAAGCTACAATACCTACTACTCCCTTATGCCAACTCGGATTGAAAAGAACCGTTGATTTTTTAAATGGAGTAATTGGATCTAAAGCTATCGTTTCAAATGCTTCATCCGTGATACTTATATCTATGTCTCGACGATGTAAATTGGTTTCATTAATTTTCTTTGAAAATTCAGTTGCCTCACATGTGTCACTAATCAATAATTCCACAGCTTTTGATCCATGTTCTATTCTACCTGCAGCATTAATACGAGGAGCGATGGTAAATACCAATGTACTAATATCTAATTCTCGTTCTTGTTTATTAAGTGCTAATAAAGCTTTCAATCCCGGACGTGGATTTGAATTTAATTGTTTGAGACCAAAATAGGCCAATACTCTATTTTCTCCAGTTATAGGAACTATATCAGCCGCTATACTGGTAACAACCAAATCGAGATAGCTATATAATTCATCAGTAGGAAGTTCATTTTGAATACAAAATGCTTGGGCCAATTTAAATCCGATTCCACAACCAGCTAATTCTTTATAGGGATAGTTACAATCTTTTTGTTTTGGGTCTAAAACAGCAATTGCTTTTGGAATTTCATCTCCCGGTAAATGATGATCACAAATGATAAAATCAATGTTTTTTTCATTTGCATAATCTATTTTTTCGTTCGCTTTAATACCGCAATCGAGAGCAATAATCAATGTGTAATTATTTTCAAAAGCATAATCTATACTTTGAAATGATATGCCGTAGCCTTCAGTATATCTATCTGGAATATAATAACGAATTCTAGTTATATATTTTTTTAAAAAACTATATACTAAAGCTACTGAAGTTGTTCCATCAACATCATAATCACCAAAAATTAATATATTTTCGTTGTTAGCAATCGCTCTTTCAATTCGGGCAACCGCTAAATCCATCCCTTTCATTAAAAAGGGATCAGGTAACATATTTAAACTGGGTCGAAAGAATGTTTTCGCCTCATCGAAATTCTCAACACCTCTAAATACCAATAACTTTGCAATAGTTTCATCTACCGATAGTTCATTTTGAAGAGAAGAAACAACTTCTGGATGATTGATTTTCTGTATATTCCATTTCTTCTCCATAGCAATTCAAGGTTAAATGATTTTAGAAAAAATTGCTTTGAAATCGTAGAGTACAAAAACAATTATATAATTTAAAAATTAAGCGATATTATGATAAACCGTCATGATATCGTCATCGTCTTCCATTTTATCAATCATTTTCTTGAATTCGATTTCTTCTTCTTCAGTAAGCTCCTTTGAAGTTGTAGGGATATACGTTTTTATCGTTTCCTTTACTATATATTTTTTTTCTTCAAGTCCGGCTTGCATCGAACCAAAATCAGTAAATGCTACTTGAACTATTAATTCATTATTTTCATCATCCCAAGTTAAATCCTCTGCGCCATAGTCGATAATATCCAATTCAACCTCATCATGATTTAATCCTGTAGAATCTATTTTAAATAATCCTTTACGTTCGAACATAAAACTTACAGAACCGGTAGTTCCCAATGAACCGTTAGCACGACTAAAATACACACGCAAGTTAGCTACTGTTCTGGTAGGATTATCAGTTGCACATTCTACTAATACAGGTACACCAAAAGGACCATATCCTTCATAAACGATTTCATCAAAATTAGATGAATCTTTTTCAGAAGCACGTTTAATAGCACTTTCAACATTTGTTTTAGGCATGTTAACAGCCTTTGCATTAGCCATACAGGCTCTTAATTTCGGATTTAGCTCAGGGTGCGGACCGCCTTGTTTAACAGCCATTACAATTTCACGTCCTATTTTTGTAAACTGCTTCGCCATTTTTGCGTAGCGTTTAAACATGGTGGCTTTTCTGGTTTCAAAAATACGTCCCATAGTGTACTTGATTCTTAATTTTTTCTAAATTTCTACAAATTTAACCCAAAATCTCAATTGCTTCACTACATTTGTTACAAATTAAGAACAAAAATGAACTCTAGTCAGATTCTAAATGTTTTTCAAGTGCATATAAAATTACCGGAATTTTTCACGCGCCGGTTTACCTTGCTAATACCTCAACAAAGAAAACGCATCAATCAATTGATGAAAGAGCGGGTAATTTTAAATTATGCTTTAGATATGGAACGAATGAACTTATGGGTGACTATACAAGCAAAAGATCAACAATCCGTTATGGATATTTTATCCACTTTTCCAATCATTAAAGATGTTAAAGTTGATATACATGAATTGGCGTTTTTTGATTCTGCACCATTGGGATTACCTGATTTGATAATGAACTAAAAATGCATGTTATGTATTTTTATGATGCTTACTATCCGTTTACCTCTAATTGTAACTTATTAAGTTTTTGATACAAGCCTCGATCATTGCTCATCAATTCTTGATGTGTTCCTATTTCAGCAACTTCACCCTTTTGAAGAACAACTATCTTATCTGCATTTCTGATGGTAGACAATCTATGAGCAATCACAATTGATGTTCTGCCTACCATTAATTTATCCAATGCTTCTTGAACTAAACGCTCGCTTTCGCTGTCTAAACTGCTAGTAGCTTCATCTAAAATTAATATAGATGGATTTTTTAGCACGGCTCTAGCAATCGCTACTCGCTGACGTTGCCCACCAGACAATTGAATTCCTCGGTCTCCTACCATCGTATCAAACTTATCCGGAAATGCCATAATAAAATCATAAGCGTTGGCTTGTTTAGCTGCATCCATTACTTCCTCTTCTGTTGCATTTGGTTTACCGTATAATATATTTTCTTTGATAGAACCCCCAAACAATAATACATCTTGTGGTACGATGGCTATTTGATCTCTGAATTCGGTTAAATCATAATCCGTTGATTTTTTGCCATCTATCACATATTCACCTGCATTTGGTTCATAAAAACGCAATGCCATTGAAGCTAGCGTTGACTTACCACTCCCGCTACTTCCAACCAAAGCAACCGTTTGACCCGCTTGTACGGTAAAAGACACATCTTTTAGAACCGGAAAATCTGGTCGAGTAGGATAAGTAAATTGAATATTCCTAAATTCTAAATCGCCCTTTACCCTATTTAAATTGAGATTATTTGTATGAGCTAAATTAATGTGCTCATTTTGACTATCTATAATTTCAAAAACTCTATCTGTTGCTCCTAGTGCTCGCTGAATAGACCCTAACTGTTCTGGCAATCCTCCTATTGAACCTGCCACAAATAAAGACAACATCATAAACTTTCCAAAATTCTCAGTAGTCAATTCACCGGCATTGATTAATAAAAGCATTTTGTAGAGAATAAAAAAAATGGAACCAAATACACACATAATAATAAAAGCAAAAAATGCGCCTCGCATAACGCCGTATTTTATTCCAAACTTTCTAATTTCAGATGTTACCTTTTCATATTTACCTATTTCCAAATACTCATTAGTAAATGCCTTAACGCTAGTAATACCAGTTAAAGCTTCGGAGACAATCACACTAGATTCGGATATTTTATCCTGTAGTGCTTTCGAATAACCTCTTATTTTTTTTCCATATACAATGGCTATTAACGTAATTGGTGGAATAATAACAATAAACCATTTAGCTACATCCCACGAAGTAAAATACACCAACAAACACAGTCCTCCTACCCCAACTATAGATTGACGGATCACTTCCGCTATGCTAACCGTAAATGCTTCAGAGATGACGTTGATATCTGTCGCCACACGACTACTCAAGTCAGCTACCTGATTTTTAGAAAAAAAAGTCATGGGCATTTGAACTAGCTTGCTAAATGTATCGGTGCGCAAGCCTTTTAAAATATTTTCAGTAACTATGGAAAATGTATAAACTCGGCCAAACGAAACTAACCCTTGAACAACCAGTAAAATCAACAATTCCAAGCCTGTACCTGATACTAAATGACTAAACTGTTCGGCATTCATACCTGTACTTCCTAAATATCCAAACATCTTGCCGGCAGCAACAGGGAAATACAGTCCCACCGCCGCAGTTCCTGCAATAAATAACATGCCTAGAACAAATAACCATTTACTTGTGCCTAAATATCTAAATAAACGAAATGATTTTTTGAAATTTGCCTTAGATAATTTTGCTTTAGGAATATCTTCTGTATCCTTACTTAAACCGTTTCTTCTTTTTGCCATTTTACAATAGTAAATACGTTACAAATGTACTGTTTTAAGACTTCCTTTAACCATAAAGGAGGTAATTAATTACACACGAATTTTTTAAATAAAATTCTTAATTAAATAAATATTCAAAAAAAAATCCCCCTTGCTCAGGGGGATTTGAAATTAATCTGCTTGTAAGAAAGGATACTTATAATCTGTTGGTGGTGTAAAGGTTTCTTTAATTGTTCTAGGAGAAACCCAACGCAATAAATTGATTTTAGCTCCGGCTTTATCATTCGTTCCACTACCACGAGCACCGCCAAATGGTTGTTGCCCAACTACCGCACCAGTACATTTATCATTAATGTAGAAATTACCCGCTGCATTGCTTAATTTTTTAGTAGCTAATTCTAAAGCATATCGATCTTGTCCTAAAATAGCACCAGTTAACGCGTATATAGATGTTGAATCGACTAACTCTAAAGTCTCTTCAAATTTATTTTCGTCATATACAAATACAGTTAATACTGGCCCAAATAACTCTTCGCACATAGTTACATATTTTGGATCTTTGGCTACAATAATTGTTGGTTCAATAAAATACCCTTTAGATTTATCGTAGTTTCCACCTGCAATCACCTCTACATTACTATCTTTTTTAGCCTCATCTATGTACTTAGCTAATTTATCAAAGCTTTTTTCATCAATGACAGCATTAATAAAGTTAGTAAAGTCCTCTGTTGGCCCCATTTTCATGTCTTTTAAATCAGCTAATACATAGCCTTTTACTTCATTCCATAAGTTACTTGGAATATAGGCGCGTGAAGCGGCTGAACATTTTTGGCCTTGATACTCAAAAGCACCACGTGAAATAGCAACAGCTAATGATTTAGCTTCAGCTGATTTATGTGCCATGATAAAGTCTTTTCCTCCTGTTTCGCCAACAATACGAGGGTAAGAACGGTATTTGTGGATATTATTTCCGATCGTTTGCCAAATGTTTTGAAAAACTTCTGTACTTCCTGTAAAATGAATACCTGCAAAATCTTTATGATTAAAAATGATTTCCGCTGCATCAGGACCACTAGGATAAATCAAATTAATAACACCATCCGGAACCCCTGCTTTTTTGAAAATTTCCATCAATACATTTGCACTATATACCTGAGTATTACTTGGTTTCCAAACAACTACATTCCCCATCAAAGCACAACACGAAGGCAAATTACCGGCGATTGCTGTAAAATTAAATGGCGTTAACGCATAAACAAATCCTTCTAGAGATCTCCACTCCAAACGATTCCAAACTCCAGGAGATGAAATTGGTTGTTCAGCATAAATTTCAGTCATATACTGAACATTAAATCTTAAGAAATCAATGATTTCACAAGCGCTGTCTATTTCAGCCTGAAAAGCATTTTTACTTTGACCCAACATAGTTGCCGCATTCAATTTAGCACGATAAGGACCGGCTATTAATTCTGCTGCTTTTAAAAAAATACTTGCTCTGTGTTCCCAACTTAAATTGGCCCATTTTTCTTTGGCATCTAATGCTGCTTTTATAGCCTGCTCTATGTGCGTTTTATCACTTTTATGAAAATAACCTAATGTGTGTTGGTGGTCATGTGGAGGAGCCAAACGAGTTTTGTTTTCACTGCGTACCTCTTTATCTCCAATATACATCGGGATATCAATTTCCTTACTACGTAATTCTTTTAACATAGCTTGTAATTCTTTACGTTCAGCACTTCCTGCTGCGTAGTTTTTTATTGGTTCGTTAACCGCTGTTGGTACCTTATAAATTCCTTTTGGCATAAAGTTGTTTTTTTGATGGACGAAATTACAAAAAAGTTATAAGTTAAAAGTTATGAGTTATAAGATTGAATGTAAAGGTTGGTTAAAATTTGTAGAAAAAACCTTATAAAAGCCTAATTTTTGTGGTTTTAACTCATAATTTATATCTCATAACTCAAAACTTTTTCCTTATCTTCACTCCCTAATTTTCAACACAATGATTTCTGTTTCCAATGTGAGTTTGCAATATGGCAAACGTATTTTATTTGATGAGGTAAATGTAAAATTTACTCCTGGTAACTGTTATGGTTTAATTGGTGCTAATGGTGCCGGAAAATCAACTTTTATGAAAATTTTATCTGGTGAAATTGAACCAAATAAAGGTCAGGTAAGTGTTTTGCCAGGTATGCGCATGAGTGTATTAAAACAAAATCACTTTGAGTTTGATGAATACACTGTTTTAGATACAGTCATGATGGGCAACCGTCGTTTGTATGAAATCATGAAAGAGAAGGATGCTATTTATGCAAAGCCTGATTTTAGTGAAGCAGATGGGAATAAAGCGGCTGAACTAGAGGCCGAGTTTGGTGAAATGAATGGTTGGAATGCAGAAAGCGAGGCGGCTACTTTATTAACTAACGTTGGTATTCCAGTAGAATCTCATTATAAAATGATGAAAGATTTAACTGGAAAAGATAAAGTAAAAATCTTATTAACCCAAGCTATTTTTGGTAACCCTGATATTTTATTATTAGATGAGCCTACCAACGATTTGGACGTAGAAACGATTTCTTGGTTAGAAAACTATTTAGCTGATTTCGAAAATACAGTTGTTGTTATTAGTCACGATCGACATTTCTTGGATGCGGTTTGCACGCACACTTGTGATATTGATTATAATAAATTAAAAACATATACTGGTAACTATAGTTTCTGGTATCAAATGAGCCAGTTAGCATTAAAACAACGTAGTGATGCTAATAAAAAAATGGAAGATAAACGTACGGAGTTACAAGATTTTGTTCGTCGATTTAGTGCTAATGCCAGTAAATCTAGCCAAGCAACATCCCGTAAAAAATTATTAGATAAGTTAGTAATTGATGAAATTCCTGCAAGTACGCGTAAATATCCAGGTATTATTTTTAAACAAGAGCGTGAAGCAGGCGACCAAATTTTACATATCGAAAATTTAACCAAATCAAATGCCGATGGTGTATTGTTTAAAAACTTAAACATCAATGTTTCTAAAGGAGATAAAATTGCATTTATCGCCAAAAACCATTTAGCGATTACCGCTTTGTTTGACATTATTAACGAGGAAGATACAGCTGATAGTGGAGAATATAAATTTGGAACAACGATTCACAAAGGATACTTGCCAAATGATAATGCTAAGTATTTTAAAGGTGATATGAATTTAATGGATTGGTTGCGCCAATATTCTGCAAACAAAGATGAAAGTTATGTGCGTGGCTTTTTAGGTAAAATGTTGTTTAGTGGCGAAGAGGTTTTGAAAAAATGTTCAGTATTATCAGGAGGAGAAAAAGTGCGATGTATGACCAGTCGTATGATGCAGGTTAATCCTAATATGTTAATTTTAGATGAACCAACTAATCACTTAGATTTGGAAAGTATTATCGCTTATAACGATGCATTAAAAGATTACACAGGCGTTGTTCTATTAACAAGTCATGATCATGAGCTGATGCAAACCGTTGCTAACCGTATTATCGAATTAACGCCAAATGGCTTTATTGATAAAAAAATGACGTATGATGAGTATTTACAAAACGAAAGCGTTAAAGAACAACGGGCTAAGCTTTATGGAGCATTAGTTTAGTTATTTATTTTCAAATAAAAAAAATCCTGAGTCCTTTGAACTCAGGATTTTTTCATTTATAACGATTCCGTATAATTTTTAAAATTATCTAGGATTGCTTGCCAACCCATTTTTTGTAATTCTAACGTATTTTCAGTTTCAGCCTCAAAAATTTCAATAATTTTAGTTTCATCTCCACAAGCAGTAAATGTTATCCAAGCTTTTCTGCCATCTCCCATCGTATATTCTATATAATGCTTATCTTTTATATCATCATAAATTCCCCAAAAATCAAAGCCAAAACTTCCATCTTTAGCCTCCATTCTTGCAGAAAATTTACCACCTATCTGTAAATCATTTTCGGATTGAGGCGTATGCCAATCTGGTGAGGCAAAATTCCATTTCACAATATGCTGAGGTTTTGTCCAAATTTCCCATACTATATCAATAGGGGATTTAACATTGGTTTCAACCGTTATTTTTTCTTTTGTCATCTGTATATTTAATTAGTAAATGTTTCCAAAATAAAAATACAAAAAGCATTTCAATAGTCTTTAATACTATCATTCTCTATCCTTAATAATTTTCTGTAACTTTCGATAATAAAATGCTTATACCATACATGAGATTATTACTTTTTATTAGTTTATTATTTAGCACTTTACATAATTGGGCTCAACTTGATGAATTGGATAAAAAAAGATTCATGCAATTAGAAGATTCCCTTGAAATTCTTCAAAAGAAAGTGTTTTTTAGTAAAAAAGAATCGGTTCGTTTTGAGGCTAATAAAGAGTTTTTGGCACTTTGGCACTTCATTTTAAAAGACCAAAAGTCAATGGATTATCCGTTCGACAAACTCAAAAAAGATGTTTCATTACTAATGTCGCCCGATAAAAAATTCAGAATTATTACTTGGGATATGAGAAAAGACGATCAAACGTATTTTTACTTTGGTTTTATTCAGGTAAACAATACCAAAATCATTAAAAAAGGATTATTTAAAAAAGAAACCAATTTTCAATATGATGTTTTTCAACTCGTGGATAAGTCTCCCACCGTTAAAACTCCCGAAAATCATGTATCTGACCCCAGCAAATGGTTTGGAATGTTGTATGTTGATTTAATTAAATCGGATGAAGCATTTTACACATTAATTGGATGGGATGGAAACGACAAATTAACGCAACGCAAGTTTATTGACATTTTAACATTTAATTCGGACGGTACGCCTATTTTCGGGAAAGATGTATTTAAATTTCCTGGCAAATTTTCAAAACGAATTATGTTTGAATATGCCAGTGAAGTATCTATGTCGTTAAAATACATCGATAACAGAAAACAAATTGTATTTAGTCATTTAGCACCCAATACCCTAAACCCAATATTAGAAGGGCAATACCAATACTATGGTCCTGACGGTAGTTTTGATGCTTTAGAAATAAAAAAAGGCAAATGGGTTTACGAACCGGCTATTGATATCAGAAAAGAAAAAGACAAAACTGATAACGTTAAAAAACCGGATCCAAGTAAACAAACACCACTTTATAAACCAAAATAGATTAGAAAGTTAAAAGGTCTTAAAAAAATTAAAATAAACCGATATTTCCATTTTTTCGTCCGTATTATTAAATAGGTAAAATTAAACTTTACTAATTTTGTATAAATCCCACCCTTTAATATTCTTAACAATGAAAAAAATTATACTTTACTTTTTCATCTTCTGCACTCTATCTATTGCAGCGCAAGATGACGATGATGATTCTCCAAAATTTTGTATCGAAATCGGCAACAAAAAAGCACTAAAACTTTACGAAAAAGCAGTTGACAAAAAAAAATATAAAAAACCTGAACGTTTGGGATTTTTAAAAGAATGCCTTGAACTTGAACCTGACTTTGCAGAAGCAAATTTGTCAATGGCCAGAGAAATTATTGTTCATTGTAAATTAGAGAATAAATCGTTTGCGCCAGCCATTCCATTTTTAACAAAAGCTATAACCACTTGCCCTCAAATACATTCTGAACCTTATTACTATATTGGTTTAAATTATTATGATGAAACAGCCAATGATTCTGCTATCAAATATTTAGATAAGTTTATCAAATTTAAAGAAGATGGCGATAAGAAATACAGCAAAGATTACGAAGAACAAATTGAGCAAGCCAAAGGAATGATTTATTTCGCTAAGAAAGACATTGAACTAAGAAAGAAAATTGTTCCATTTGACCCCTTGGTAGTTAAAGGCGTTTCAACAGCCAAAGACGAATATTTAGCTTATATCTCTCCGGATGATAAATTATGTTTGTTTACCAGAAAAATGAATGTTCAAAGTAAAAATCAGGTATTTGCTTCTGACAGAGAACAAGAAGTGTTCATGGTTGCAAAAAGAGATGCCACAGGAATTTTTGATAGAGGAAACCCAATGCCTCCACCATTTAATGTTACCGATGATAATCAGGGAGGGTGCACTATTTCCATTGATAATAAACATTTATATTTTGCCATGATGCGAGATGAAGGTGGCAATCAGCCTAACTGCGATATTTATGTTAGTGATTATGTAGATGAGGAATGGAAAGGAATACGCAAACTCAGTCAAAATGTTAATGACCCCATCTATTGGGATTCGCAACCCACAGTAAGTGCCGACGGTAATACGATTTATTTTGCCAGCGACCGACCAAAAGGATATGGCGGCATAGATATTTATTTCACGAAAAGAGATTCTAAAACCGGAGATTGGAGTGTACCTCAAAATGCAGGGCCAAAAATAAATACCTCAGGTGACGAAAAAACACCCTTTTTGCATTCAGATAGCGAAACACTTTATTATAGCAGTAATGGACATTTTGGTTTTGGTGGATATGATATTTTTTATATCCGTAAAAATGATAAAGGTGAATGGTTAGATCCTCAAAATATTGGCTATCCTATTAATACAGAAGCCGATGATACCGGTTTTTTTGTGAGTACGGATAGCAAAACCGGTTATTTCTTTTCATTTGATGATGGAAAAATGCAAGGTAAAGGAGAAGGACGTTTCGATTTATATTCATTTGAGCTATACAAAGAGGCACGGCCACAAGAAACCACTTTTTTGAGTGGAGAGATGAAAGATAAGTCAGGAAAAAAAATTGAGGGTGCGAAAGTTGAAATAACCAATACAGTAACCAAAGAAAAAACATTAGCGATGGTTGATTCAACTGAAGGAACGTTTATGGTGGCTGTTAATTTAAAAAAGAAAGACGATTTACTAGTTACTGTAAAAAAAGATGGACAGGCCTTTTCATCAAAGGTAGTTAGTATGAAGGAAACCAGCTTTAAAAATCAACCCAAGCCTGTTAGCATGGAAGTAAATGAAGCAGCGGTGGGTAATACATTTGTCATCAATAATTTATATTACACTACTAATTCTGCTGATTTAACACCAGAATCATTTATTGTATTAGAATCATTTATTGAATATTTAAATGAAAATCCAACCATTACCATAGAAGTTCAAGGTCATACGGATAATGTGGGTGCTGCTAAAGATAATGAAGCCTTATCAGTGAATCGTGCTCATACAATCAAATCTTATTTAGAACAAAAAGGAATTGATGGCAAACGAATTACATATAAAGGCTATGGTTCTAGTAAACCAATTGCGGATAATGGAATGGAAGAAGGTAGGGCTAAAAACAGACGCACTGAAATTTTAATTACGTCTAAATAATTTTATCACTGTTTGATTAAACCATCTTTAAATAAAATATGGTCGTCGGTTTTGATGATGATAAAATACAACCCATTTTTAAAGTCCTCATTCATAATCATTTTTGATTCTAAACTTTGATTAAAAAAAGATGATTCAGTAACTTTTTGCCCAAGATGATTGATGATTTCAATTTTTGTCCCTTTTGGCAAAAGTTGATTGGTTGAAATCGTAATTTCACCCGTTGTCGGGTTTGGATAAACAGAAAATGACGGCGTTTGTTTTTTATTACTCCACACAGCTATCATGTTCGATATATCGAATGCACCATTAAAATCCGTTTGTTTTAATCGGTAATAGGTTATATTATCAAAAGGTGCATAATCCAATGTCTGATAATCCAACTTAAAAAGACTATTTCCATTTTCTCCCTTACTTTGAATATCTGCCAGTTTTACAAAATTTACACCATCACTACTTTTTTCTACCGTAAACAAGGCGTTGTTTTTTTCTGTAGCTGTTGACCATTTCAATTGAACCTTGTTATCAAGATAATTTCCACTAAACGCTGTCAATTCAATTGGCAGTAATACTGCATTTAAAGGTTTAATAGGAATAAAAACAGCTTCCCAATCCGCTGATGCGGCAATTGTAACACCGAAAGATGTTAATGTAGATGTGGAAGTTTTTACAGATAATTCACAATATGATTTAGATGCACTACCGACATTGAAAATTTCGGTCTGACCAGAAGAAACTCCATTAATATTGTTTGCAGAACCAAAAAAACCTGCCAATAGGTTATTCTGATAAAGCGTGTTGATAGAAAAAGAAGCAGCTGTTGCATACCCTCCAAAAACAGAATAGGTTGGAATAGTCTGATCGACATTTGAGTATGTAATAGAACTTGCACTAATATAATCAGTGCTATTTACAGTAATACTGACAGTATTTACTCCAGAAGGAGGGTTTAACATATAACATGTAACTTTTTGTCTTTGGCTGAAATTCTGCCGAGGCCAATAATGTTAATAAACTATTATTATAAGCAGCTGAAGTAATAGGATTTGCGGTGCCTGAAGTAACAGCAGAAGTTGCAAATAAAAGAAAAAGTCTATCTGAACTGGTTGTTGTGGTATGAGTCCAACTTATAGAAGTATTGCCTTTTCCAGGATATACTTCTGTATGACTATCTAAAGAAACCACTTGAGAAAATGAATTTTTCAAACATATTACTGAAAATAAAAAAAATATATTCCAGTAAAGTTTCATTTTATCTTGAGTTTAAATGTATCTAAATATATTAAAAGTAATCAAAATTTCGTTTAATTGTTCTATAAATCAAACTATTTTCTCTATGTAAATCGGAATTATCGTATTTTTAAGTTTTAATAAAAAACTCATCATGAAACACCTATTTCTTTCTTTCTTCGTTCTATTAGCCTTAGTGATAAAAGCACAAAGCTTTCAAAAAAAAACAAACGTCATTTCTATTGGTGCTGATGTGGGATTATATAATTATGTTTCTGAAATAAAATCTTATCCTACCTCCAGCCAACTTTCGGCAACCAACCAAATGGTTAATTTACAATTTGAAAGAGGTATCAAAAATTGGTTAGGTTTAGGCGCACAAATCAAATTATCTCAATATGCGACAGCAAAAAACACCCTAACAAGTTCGAATCCTTCTGTACAAGCATTAGACGCTATTATATTACTAAATGCCCATATCATTAGAGTAAAACGTTTGGATTTATTAGCAGGCGTTAATGTTGGCTATTCAAACTTGACCGCTTTAAATTTAGAAACAGCTAACCAACTTGTTTCAAAAACAGAAGGGGGTGGTTTAACCTATGATGCTCATATCCAACCACGTTTTTATATACTGAAACACCTTGGCATTTTTGTGAATTTAGCTTATGTAAATTATAATTATAAAAATTTAGATTTTACCAACAACACTTCCAAAATATCAGATGTACTAAATTTAAAAGGCGGTGGCACCAATATTGGATTTGGTTTACAGGTTATGTTTTAAGAAAATTTAAAACAAAAAATAAATTGTCTCAAAAGTAACGTCAAGAATAAACCACTGTCGCCCTGAGTGATTTTTTGACCTCATTTTTTCAAAAAATTGTATCAAAAGGCTTTTTCAAATTATTCTCATATAAAAATTCAAAAGAGGCAGAATTTTTTACTTGAACAAAACATTGCAGCATATTAAATAGGTTTACTTTACCTAGTAGTTATTATTCTAAAACAAATTTTAACAGTCTCAAAAAAATATACTCTATATATGCTAATGCAGAATTTGGTTTAAAAATAAAAGTTTCGCTTAAGGGTGAAACAATATATATCACTGATTTATTGAAAATTTTACTATGTATGCCTTAACATTTACATTCGAAAATTTTGCAAACCATGTTTATGTTATATATTTGAGAAAATTACTTTATAAATTCCTTAAAATTAATTAAGAGTTTGATGTTTATGGATAAAAAAATACTTGTTTTATTTATTGGCTTTACCTTCACTCAGGTAATTGCTCAAATTAAAGATAAAACTCAAATTCGTGGTTTTATGGACATCGGAGGAAAGTACGAATTCCAAAAAAAAGATAATAAAATTGTTAATGATAAACTCAGCTTTCTACTAGGAGAACAAGATTTATTTATAACATCTGATATTTCAGAACGCATTTCATTTCTAGGTGAGTCAGTATTGAAATATGATGCCTCTTCAGGCACAAAGTTTTCAATTAGTCTTGAAAGAGCCATTTTTAAATTCAATTATTATGGAAACCATAGCGTATTTGCAGGAAAAGTTCACACTGCCTTAAATTATTGGAATGACTCCTATCATCATGGAAGATTGTTTTTCCCTACTATAGGCAGACCAGAGCTTTTTAATCAAACAATTATTCCTTTGCATACCACTGGAATAGGTTTAACTGGTGAAAATTTAACTGATTTAAAAATTGGGTACACCTTTATGGCAGGAAATGGTCTAGGTTCAACTGATATTTTGGATAATAATGTTTTTAAATCTTATGTGGCTGCTGTGCACTTTAAACCAATAGCTGGTTTAAGAATAGGGGGCTCTGCATATTTTGATAATATTGATGGCACTGTGCATGCGCATGGAGGAACAGGCGGTATCTTAGTAAATAAAATAACCAAACAGAAATTGTTCTCGGGGTCTATAGCGTATTTTAAAAACAAATTTGAATTTCTTGCAGAGGGTTCAACTTGCGAAAATTCAAATGATTCGATTGGCAGTAAAATTACCAATGCGGGATACGTTTACTTTGGATATAGAATAAAAGATATTATTTCACCCTATGTAAGATTTGATAAAATTAATTATCAAAATGGAGAAATGTTTTTTACAGGTGCTAATATAGAAGCGTTTGCAGGGGGTATTCGTTATGAAATGAGTTATTTAACTGTATTTAAATTAGAATATCAATATAAGCGTTCTTTAACAAAGGCTGCCAGCGGCCCTACCATATATACCAATAATATATCATTTCAAATTGCTTTAGGTTTTTAATATGAGAAACATTCCTCGTTTATTATTGATTATAGTTTGCTTGTGGTTAAGCTTAACATCTTTTACCTCTGAAGAAAGTGGCTTTAATGTAGCTTTTTCTCAAGGTGATATTGGGCTAGCAATAATTGCAAATAGCAAAGGTGCGCCCACAGAAATTTCTTTATCAAAATTGAAATCTGTTTTAAAAGGCGAACAACAAAGGTGGAAAGATGGCACCAAGGTGACTTTGGCTTTAATGAAAACAACGACTCCCATTGGCGATGAAATTGCTAAACGACTTTTAGGGATGACTTCAAAAGAACTAAATAAATATTTTTTAGCACAAGTTTTTCAAGGAAAAATGAGCTCTCCTCAATTTTTTGATTCTGAAGAGGATCTTATAAAGTTTATCAAAAATAATGAAGGAGCCATTGGAATAGTTGGTTCCAAAAGTACCGGAGGATTAAATCCAATTTTAGTTGATGGAAAAAAAACCTTTTAACAACAAGTATTCTTTGAAATTAATTACTGTTCGGAATAAAATTATTGCCGTAGTAATTGGAATTACTATGGTGTTTGCTCCTTTCATTTTTATTTATTTTCCCAATAAACAAAAAGAGTTATTGATTGAAAGTTATAATAATGAGGTAAAAAACATTGCATCAACAGTAGCTCTAGGGGTAAATGTGGCCTTAATTGAACAAAACTTTACTGGCATAGAAATGGCTATGCAATATGCTAAGTCAGATCCTAGATTAACTTTTATTGCTTTAGTGCAAATTGACAGCGTTAAGAGTGATGATGGTAAAACGCGTGAATTAAAAAAAACTGTGTTTAGTGTTTATCCTGAAAAATATAATATTGATTTAAACATAAAATCAAATGACTCAACCATAGTTAAAGAATCAACTATTCAATCGGAGATGCTTAACGGAAATGTTATTGTTGGCTTCTCAACCTCTTCAATTCAAGAAATTATTGCAAAAGTAAAAGCAACTTCTTTTATTGGTAGTTTTTTAATTTCCGCTTTAGGCATCATCATCGGATTTATCTTAGCACGTAACATTTCTAATCCTATAAAAAAATTACGCTATGCTCATTTAAAAGTAGGTGAAGGTGACCTTCAACAATCAGTAGCAGTTAAATCACGAGACGAAATTGGTGATTTAGCGGTATCCTTCAATCAAATGGTTATGAAATTGGATAAAGCAGAGAAACAATTGCAATTTCAAAAATCTCGCATTGAAGAAAAAAACAGGGAAATAATGGACAGTATTTGGTACGCCAAGAGGATTCAATATTCCTTGCTCGCAAAAGAATCATTAATGAATGAGAAATTTCCAGAACATTTTATATTTTTTCAACCTAAAGATATTGTTAGTGGTGATTTTTATTGGACTCATGATTTAAGCAATGGTCAGACAGCCTTAGTGGTAGCGGATAGCACAGGACATGGTGTACCTGGTTCAATAATGAGCTTGCTCAATATTTTTAGTTTATATGAGGCCGTAGCAGCTGAAAATCTATCGTCTCCGGCTGAAATATTAAATTACACAAGAAGTAAAATTATTGAGCACTTAATGGATGATGGAAGTTTGGAAGGAGGCAAAGATGGAATGGATTGTAGTTTGATGTGCTTTGACTTTAAAAATAAGCTCCTTACCTATTCGGCTGCAAATAACCCAGTTTGGATAGTAAGAAATAAGGAAATTATCGAGCTTTTGCCCGATAAAATGCCTGTTGGTAAACATGATAGAGATCATTTATCTTTTTCGCAAAAAGAGATACAGCTATGTGAAAATGATGTTATTTTTGCTATAACTGATGGTATGCCTGATCAGTTTGGAGGATTGGCTGGCAAGAAATTTAAAAATAAGGCCCTAAAAGATTTGTTTATTTCAATCTCTCATTTACCCATGCAAGAACAGTGCAAAATGGTATCTGATGCATTCAATAATTGGATGGGTGAATTGGAACAAGTTGACGATGTTACTATTGTTGGAATTAGAATTTAATTATATACGTTTACCTAAAATTTTTAAGGATATTTAAATCTTAGATAGGCTAAATTCCAACTGCTAAAAAGCCATTTTGATGTTTATTGGTTTTCTTTTCTTTGGTATGTTTTGAAAAAAATTCCATTCAAGTTTAGAGATAATCTGAGAAAACAAACTTAAAATTGAAATAAGAGAAGTTTTTTTGTTGCGTAGCTCAACATTAATTTGAGAGGATTTAAATCCATTATCTTATTTTATTTGTTTAGTCTCTTATTGCTAAAAATATATTTTAAAAAAGTATTAAAAAATAATCTAATGGAAAAACTGAATTATTTAATTTATTCTAGTGTAAGAAATTCAAGTTGTACTGAAGATCAGATTCAGAATATTTTAAAATCTTGTAAAAAAAACAATCCAGGAAATTCAGTTACAGGAATGCTTGTGCATTCTAAAAATTATTTTCTGCAATTTTTGGAGGGAGAGGAAAATGACTTACTAAAATTGTTTAATCTTATTAAAAAAGATGACAGACACTCAAAGGTTCTGCTATTGAATAAAGGAGAAATTAAAGAAAGAATGTTTCCAACATGGCACATGGGTTACAAAGATGCCGACATAGATGAAATTACTTTTATTAGCGAAGCTTCAATTGACGATTATGAAATATTTAACAAACTATTAAAAGGAGAAATTATTCATGATAATAAGGTTTTGAAAATGTTATCGAGATTTTACAAACTCCTATAATTTAATTTATTTATAGGGTCTGCTGATGGAATTGCAGAGGGGAATTAGCTGGTTCTATGAATAAAGTCTATGGTTATTTGATTAAAGTAGCTATCAGAATTGAACAAGGAACGCATGAGTTAATTCGAATTTCCGCATTAGAAAAAAATAGAGTTTATTTTGAGTCACACATCCTAATAAGTAGCATTTAAAAAAACGATCTATGGAATTAAATTTAGCCTTTCTTGGTAAATATATTATGCCTTTAGGAGAATGGCATATTTGAAGTAATTTTTGGATAAAATTGGCTTTGCACAATCCACTCTTTGCATTTATAAGAAAAGACCACCTTTTTAGGCAGTCCCTCTTATTCAATCAACTTAAAAGCACCTCAACTTAAGCTTTTTCTGTTTCCTTAGTTTTATTCCTATCCATAAATTTTTCAATTAAGCCCGGCATTTTTTCAAAAGCAGCACTTAATCCTTTTGAACTTTGAACTGGCACAAATTGAATTTCACTACCTTTTGTCGCTAAAAAACCCATCGGGGTCATACCAACGCCAGCTGCGCCTCCTTCTCCCTTAGTACTTTGCTTGGTTTCTCCAACAGCGCCGCCAAAGCCCATACCTACAGCTATTAAAGGGACGCATGTAAACTCACCCAATTGAAATTGTTTTCCAATAATGGTTTCTGTTTTTGTTTCTGATTGTAAAAAATCAGTGATTTTTTCCATTGTTTCATTTAGATTGCTCATGTTATTTGTTATTTATTGGTTAGTAATTAAGCGGTTATATAGGCCCAAGTGATACGAGCCAAATTATTTTTTATTTGTAGGCATATATAATTCTCGTTTTTAAAATTAATTTGAACGGGATGCTTGACATAACGACTCACAAACCAAAACAACGGATAAAGCAAGCCGTTTAATGGCATATTACCCGTATCAATAGATACCTGACATTGAGTAATTGTAAAACTATTAAACACACTAAATACATTTTTAAAAACATGTTTTGTAACTATACTAGTTTTACGCTTATCTTTTTTTGACATTACCTTTTTACAGCCATTCTGTTTTTTATCTAATAGTAAATAGTTTTTTGTCCATGATAGTATTTTTAATTCCGTCATCAATTCGTTATTGATGAGTTTTAATGTGAAAAAAATAATTTTATGAAGCCTGATTCGATATAAATTTTGACGCGTATCTATTTCGAGATAAATGGGAGCAAATAACACATAAAAAAAAACAAGCAGTAGTAAAAAAAATATAACATTCAAAATAATGACAAATATCCACAACATGTTTTCAAAGATGCTATTCCATAGCGGGGCATATCATTGTATTTCATCATTTACAGGTATGATTGATTACAAGCCATGCGATTAAACAAAAAAGGAGGCTTCCTATTTAAAGAAAGCCTCCTAAGGATGGTTTGTAAGATCTTGAAAAATTATTGGATTGTAATTTTAATTTGCTTAGATAAATCCATTGCTTTTTGTTTTACCGCATTAACGTCTGATTGTAAGTTATCATAAGTTAGTACTACGCCCATTCTGCGATAAGGTCGTGTGGTTGGTTTTCCAAATAAACGAACATCGGTATTTGTATTTTCTAAAACAGTATTTACGCCTTCAAATTTGTAAGAAGTTCCTTCAGCATCTGCTAAAAGTACAGCTGATGCGCCATGCTGTTTCAACTGAATTTGAGGAATGGGGAATCCTAAAATGGCACGGGCATGCAATTCGAATTCGCTTAAATTTTGAGTATTTGCTAATGTTACCATACCTGTATCGTGCGGACGAGGAGATAATTCAGAAAAATAAATGCCTTTTTCGGTTAAGAAAAATTCTACTCCCCAAATTCCAAAACCTGTAAGCGCCTCTGTCACTTTAGCGGCCATTTCCTGGGCATCTTTCAAGTCTTTGTCGCTCACCGCACATGGCTGCCAACTTTCTTGATAATCTCCACGTTCTTGTCTGTGACCTATTGGTGGGCAAAATAACGTTTTTCCATTTTTTTGAGTCACTGTTAATAATGTAATTTCTGAGTGAAATTTAATAAACTCTTCTACAATGACTTCTTTGTAATCTCCACGAGAACCTTCCATGGCATAGTTCCAAGACTTTTCAATATCAGCTTCTGTTTTAACGATGCTTTGTCCTTTGCCACTACTACTCATTAGCGGTTTCACAACGCAAGGAATTCCGATTTCATGAACGGCTTTTTTAAAATCGTCTAAATTGGTTGCATACAAATAATTAGCCGTTCTCAATCCTAATTCTTTAGAAGCTAAATCTCTGATTGCTTTACGATTCATTGTAAAATTAGCTGCTTTAGCACTTGGTACAACCGTTATACCTTGTTGTTCATAGTCATAAAACCGTTCAGTTCTAATCGCTTCAATTTCAGGAACGATCAAATCTGGTTTATGCTTAGCCACAATCGTATCTAAAGCATCACCATCAAGCATATTGATAACTTCATATTCATGCGCCACTTGCATAGCGGGGGCATTTGGGTATGAATCTACAGCAACTACATATTGCCCTAAACGCTGCAACGCAATAGCTACTTCCTTTCCTAATTCTCCTGACCCAAGTAATAAAATTTTTTGACGTGTCATTTTTTTAAAATCTAAGTTTAAGTGTTTCTGGTAATTGATGTTTTAAAATTCCAAAATATAACCCGTATCCAAGGGCTAATCCTATTGTGCCGCCAATAAGAGACTGGATGCGTCGTTTGCTTCTGGAAACCCTTTCATAACCAAATATATAAGCGTTTTGATCGATATAATTTGGATTACTAATAGTATGATGTTCTATTTTTATTTTTGGAAGTCCTGAAAAAGCCATAAATCCATAAGGTAGAATGGGAGCAAAAAACAAACCTATACCCCCTCCTATTAATCCCGAAATACCTGAACCAATTAATGCGCCTCTTGCTTTAAAACCTTTTCTGGCATCACGCTCACCAAAAATGTAATATTGCATCTCTTCTCGTGTAAAATAATTACCATTTAAGGTGTCCTGAGAATAATAGTAATCATTAAATCCATTGGCATATTTCACACAATAAATACGATCATATTCATAATGCATCTTGTGTTTCGGATTCTGAGGATTTACAGTAGTTACGGCACCAATCAACGTATCTATTACTTTTTCAACAACATAATTACCATTCATCAATATAATCGTATCGTTTTTTTGCGATTTCAAATGAAACGTTGCAAAAATCAAAATGAATATACTAAACAGAGACTTCAACATGGTGTAATAATCGCAGCAAGTTTACAAATAATAACAAACATTTACTATCAAAAGAAAAAGGCTTTTAGTTCATTTTATAGTAATATCAATTAGATGAATTAAAATGAAAGCTAATGGAACGAACGGTATGGATTGTCTTGTCTTCATAAACAAATTGATTCATCAATTGCTTAGCTTCGGGCAGTTCGAATACTTCTTTCACATTTCTTATTTTACCAATTGGAACATCATATTTTAAACAAGACTCGAATAAAAATTGGAACTGTAACTGTTTAATTTTTTCACACAAAGTATCGAATAAAGATTCTCGATTTTTTACACGTTGAGGATTGGTTGAATAGTTAATATCTGTATGTAAATTGATCCCCAAAATTTGGCATAAGCTTTTAAATTGTTTATCACTTCCAATGGCAAATGTGATTTGATGAGCATCTTCTGTCTTAAAAATTTCACCATATGGAGCAATATTGGGATGCAAAGAACCTTGAGCCGTTGGTAAATGATGAGCTATAAGCCAATTCGTTGCCTGATTAGCCAACGAAGCAATGGCTGTATCAAATAAAGATACTGTTACATAAGAACCTTCTCCTAGTTTATATTTTTTTAAAAGAGCTATTAAAACGGCTTCTTTTAACTGATGTCCGGCTAATACGTCTATCAAAGCGACGGGCATTTTAAGTGGGTTGGCATGTAACTCTCCATTCATAGACATAAAACCACTTTCAGCTTGTAAAATCAAGTCGTAAGCTGTTCGCGGATTATTTTTCCCGAATCCATTAATAGATGCATAAATTAATGTAGGATTCAATAGTTTCAACGTATTGTAATCAACCTTAAATTTCACATCATCACCCAATTTAAAATTTGTGATTAAAATATCAGCCGTTTTTATCAAGCCATAAAACTGTTGCAAATCACTTTCAACTGATAAATCAAAAAAAACAAACTCCTTATTTGTATTAACACTCCAAAAATAAGCACTCGTTTTGGCCTTATCATTTTCGGTTTTCAGTTTCCAGCTACGAGTAACATCCCCGCCATTTTTTGAATTTTCAATTTTAATCACTTTTGCTCCCAATTCAGCAAAAAATAGTCCCACCGAAGGACCAGCCAAAACGCCAGCCAATTCGATGACCTTTAAATCAGAAAAAAAATTATTCATTGAATGTTAAAATGCCGCTTGCTGTGGTTTGTTATCAACAATTAATTCTATTTTGTCCATGATTTCATGAGTTAAAAGAGGCAGTACATCTAATGATTTTAAATTTTCGATTAATTGCTCTTTTTTTGATGCTCCCAAAATAGCAGTGCTTACATGTGGATTTTTAAGTACCCATGCAATAGAAAGTTGAGCTACAGAAACGCCTAACTCTTTAGCCAATGCCGTTAAGTGTTTGGTTTTTTCAATTTTAGCATTTTCGCCTAAAGTTCTTTCCTTTAACCAATCCATACCTTGAATATGCAGGCGATTATCTTCAGGTACACCATCATTATATTTTCCAGATAGCAATCCGGATGATAATGGACTCCAAATGGTTGTTCCCATTCCAAAATCTCTGAATAATAACAAATAATCTTTTTCCAATTTAGTTCTTTCAAATAAATTGTATTGAGGTTGTTCCATCGTAGGACCAATTAATCTATTTTTTTCAGCAAATACATAAGCCGCCATAATTTCATCATTGGCCCATTCACTAGTCCCCCAATATAAAATTTTACCTTGTTGAATTAAGGTATTCATCGCCCATACGGTTTCTTCTATAGGGGTATTTTTATCCGGACGATGGCAAAAAAACAAATCAATATATTCGACTTGCAAACGCTTTAAAGCGGCATGGCAACCTTCGGTAATATGTTTTCTCGACAAACCTGTCTGATTAGGCTTACCTTCTTCATATCCAAAATATACCTTACTTGATACACAATATGAACTACGTGCCCAGTTTTTTTGTTTCAAAATAGAACCCATGACTTCCTCCGACTTGCCGCGGGCATATATTTCGGCATTATCAAAAAAATTAATCCCATTGTCGTAAGCAATACTTAATAATTCATCTGCCAAACGATTATCTATTTGCTTACCAAACGTAATCCAGGAACCAAAGGATAAGGCACTTACCTGTAATCCCGATTTTCCAAGTCTTCTGTATTCCATAATTATTTTATTGATTATATTTTAAAATATGTTTGAATGATACTTTTTAAACTCTAAATATAAACTTTATTTCAGGATACCCATCTGTGAGCTCTGACATGGCATAGTATCAAAAAACTAAAATAGCTTTTGTGAATGATTTAATTTATTTTTACTCTACTAAACTATTTTTATGATGAAAAAAATACAATTTCTATTTCTTTTAGGCATCATGTTCAAAGCAGTGGTATCAAACGCTCAAATTAAAACCTGTGGGGCCGCAGAAATCCACCAACAAATGTTATTAACTGACCCTGATTATGCTAAAAAAAATCAGGAGTTTGAAAATATGCTCCAAACAAAAACTTATTCCATTCAAAGAACAGCCGGAACTGTATATAAAATTCCGGTAGTAGTTCATGTAATGCATAAAGGTGAGCCATTGGGATCCGGCACTAATATTAGTGATGAATCGATAAGGAATTCCATGAAATTGTTAAACGAAATGTATCGAAAAGTTCCCGGAACTCAAGGAAATGGAAATGGAGTAGATGTTGAATTAGAATTTTCGTTGGCCGTAAGAGATCCAAATGGTAATTGTACAAATGGTATAACCCGAGTAAATATGTCTAGTAATGCGGCCTATGTAAGCAACGGTATCAATAGAAGTGCCACCGCAGGTATTTCTGACGCTACTTTAAAAACTTTTGCAGGTTGGGATAGAACAAGGTATTACAATATCTGGTTAGTATCTGAAATAGACAACAACGAAGGAGGAGCTGGGATTCAAGGATATGCCTATTTTGCTTCTTCTCACGGGCAAAGCTATGATGGAGCCGTTATTTTATCGAGCAATTTCACATCCGGATCTTCTACTACAGCAGCCCATGAAATAGGCCATGCGCTCAATTTATACCATACGTTTGAAGGAGATGGTACTGGAACAACTTGTCCGTCAACGTCAAACGGTTGTGGTTCGGGGCTAGGTGATTGTTGTGGTGATATCCCTGCTCATAAACGTAGTAGTAGTGATTGTGTGAGCGGAACTAATGACTGTGACAATACAACATCGAAAGATTTATTTATTCGTAACTACATGGATTATTCATCTGATGCTTGCCAAAATATGTTTACAGCTGATCAAAAAACTAGAATGGTTACTGCCCTCACTATAACCCGAAAATCATTTTTACCTGAAAATGGTAATGTGAGTTTAGTACCCGTTTCTTTACCTACCGTTGATTTCAGCTCGTCAAATTCACTATTATGTGCCGCGGGACAATCTATTAAATTTATGGATAACTCTTCTTGTGTACCTAATAGTTATATCCCTCAGTCTTTATTTTCAGGAATTAGTCATGTATGGACAATCACCAATGGTATCAATACATATACCTCAACTACTCAAAATCCGGTAATCACTTTCACAAATCTTGGAACTTACAGTGTAACACTTCAAGTGACCAATTCATTGGGAACAGCGTCCTCAAGCAAAGCCGGCATGTTTATTATAGCATCAACACCTAGTACGGCCTGTACTCCTACCTCTCAAAATAACGGAAATTATGGTCAAACCATTTATAATGTCAAATTCAATACCATTAACAATTCAACTTCGTCGATAACGAATGTCGCCTACACAGATTTTGCTTGTACATATAATACCCTTGTTACAGCTGGACAAACCTATAATTTATCCATCTCTGCAAGAGCTGCCAGTAACCCCGAAGCTTTTGAAGTATATATTAATTATAATAATGATGGTGATTTTGCTGACGCAGGCGAATTAATTTTCTCTACAACTACTGCCTCCAATACAGCTCAAAGTTATACAACAAATGTTACTATTCCGGCTACAGCTACTCAAAATACCCCACTTCGTATGCGTGTAATTGGCGATGCGGGTTCTATATCCGCTACTGAAAGAACTTGTGGTGTGCCGTTTTGGGTTGGAGATGTAGAAGATTATGGTCTTTATATTAAACCAATGTCTTGCTCTGCTCCCACTATTTCGTCTACCTCGTCAGTTGCTATTTGTAACAGCGGAACGACTTCTCTCAGTGCCACAACCAATACAGGCACCATCAATTGGTATTCAGTTTCTAGCGGAGGAACATCGATTGGCACAGGTACGTTATTTACAACCCCTACCCTGACTTCAAATACAACTTATTATGTAGACGCTACTAACAATGCTTGTACAACTCCAACAAGAACTCCCGTTCAAGTAATTGTAAACACAAGCCCAATTGTGACATTTTCACCAGCTAATTTAGCTTTTTGTTCAGGCGTAACTTCCAATTTATCGGCTTCTGGAGCTACATCCTACACTTGGAATACGGGCGCCACTACCGCCTCTATTAGCTTAACACCAAATACACCTACAGTCTATTCATTGACGGCATCTAAAAATGGCTGTTTCACCACTAAAACTGCCAGCATCACCATTAATAATTTACCTACTATAACAGCCAGTGCAAGCAGTTCGGCAATTTGCTTAGGAAATCCGGTAACCTTAACTGCCAGTGGGGCTAGTACTTATACTTGGTCAAATGGTATAACAAATGGAACACCTTTTACACCTTCCCTAGCCACTACTTATTCGGTAACCGGAACTGATGGCAATGGATGTAAAAAATCGACCACTAAAACAGTTAATGTTAACAATTTGCCTACGATAACAGTTAACGCAAGCAGTTCGGCAGTTTGCTTAGGCAATGCTGTAACCTTAACTGCCAGTGGGGCTAGTACTTATACTTGGTCAAATGGTATAACAAATGGAA
>CAMAPT010000030.1 GCA_945860225.1 Chitinophaga pinensis
TTTTTATTTTTTATTTTTTAGAAATAGTATATGACTGACACTGCCTTATTTTTTAAAATTGCTGCCGAACTAAAAGTAGATGTTAAACAAGTAAAAGCCACGGTAGAATTATTGGATGAAGGAGCCACGGTTCCTTTTATTTCTCGCTATCGAAAAGAAGTAACCGGAAGTTTGGATGAGGTTCAAGTGATTACCATTAAAAATGAAATTGAGCGTTTGCGTCAATTAGAGCAACGTCGAGAAAGTATTTTAAAATCGATCGAAGGTCAAGGTAAGTTAACTCAGGAACTATCAGATAAAATTTTGGAGGCAGAAACGTTGTCTACATTAGAAGATTTGTATTTGCCATACAAGCCGAAAAGACGCACAAAGGCAACCGCCGCTCGCGAAAAGGGCTTAGAGCCTCTAGCTCATTTGATTTTGGCTCAAGAAACCAAAGAATTGTTCCCCGAGGCTATTAAGTTTGTTAATAAAGAATTAGGTGTAGAACATCCTGATGATGCTTTGGCAGGGGCTAGAGATATTATTGCTGAAATGGTAAGTGAAGATGCGATTGTTCGAGAAACTATCAGGGAGTTATTTAAAAAGACTGCCATTGTTAAAACAAAAGTCATTAGAGGAAAAGAAGAGGAAGGACAAAAATTTGAAGATTATTTTGAATGGGAAGAGCCATTAATGAGTTGTCCGAGCCATCGTATGTTGGCCATGCGCCGCGGAGAGAAGGAAGATTTTTTAATTTTGGATATTGTGGTTGATGATGAGGTTGCTCATGAGTTAATCAAAAAACAGTTTATTAAATCAAAAAATGAGTGTGCTGATCAAATTTCGCAAGCTATAGAAGATGGCTATAAACGATTATTGCATCCAAGCATTGAGGCCGAAATGCGTTTGTTAACCAAACAATTAGCCGATGAAAAAGCGATTCAGGTATTTGCTGATAATTTACGAGAGTTGTTATTAGCTTCGCCATTAGGTCAAAAATCGATTTTAGCGATTGATCCGGGTTTTAGAACAGGATGTAAGGTAGTGGCTTTGGATGCTCAAGGAAAATTACTCGAAGAAACTGTTATTTATCCTCACGAACCACAGCGTAGGGTGGTAGATGCTCAACATGTGGTGATGGCTATGTGTGCCAAACATCAATTAGAAGCGATAGCGATTGGTAACGGAACCGCCTCCAGAGAAACAGAACAATTTATTAGAGGTATTGAGGTTTTGCCAAAAACTATTCCAGTTATTATGGTTAGTGAAGCCGGTGCTTCTATTTATTCAGCCTCGGAAGTGGCGCGCGAAGAATTCTCAGAATATGATTTAACGGTTCGTGGAGCTGTTTCTATAGGTCGTCGATTAGCCGATCCATTAGCTGAATTAGTGAAATTGGATCCAAAATCTATTGGTGTTGGTCAGTATCAACACGATGTCGATCAAACTGCTCTAAAGAACAAGTTGGATGATGTGGTTATGAGTTGTGTAAATGGAGTAGGTGTTGAATTAAATACAGCTTCCAAACAGTTATTGTCTTATGTGTCAGGAATAGGAGAAACCCTGGCTAAAAATATAGTAGAATACAGAAACGAAAACGGAGCATTTAAATCTCGTAAAGAGTTACTAAAAGTAAACCGAATGGGTGAAAAAGTATTCGAACAATGCTCGGGGTTTTTGCGTATTCGTGACGGAATACATCCATTAGATAAAAGTGCGGTTCATCCCGAATCGTATTATATTGTAGAGAAAATGGCTGCTGATTTGAATTGCACCATTGATGATTTGATTAATGATAAAGACTTGCGTAAAAAAATCAATCTAACGGCTTATGTGACCGATACGATTGGAATTCCTACTTTAAAAGATATAGTGAATGAATTAGAAAAACCAGGGCGAGATCCGCGCAAAACATTTGAGGTGTTTAGCTTTGATGAGCATGTACATAGTTTAGAAGATTTGAGAGAAGGAATGCGTTTGCCGGGTATTGTAACCAATGTGACAAATTTTGGAGCTTTTGTAGATGTGGGCGTGCACCAAGATGGTTTGGTTCATATTTCTCAATTGAGCGATACATTTGTAGATGACCCGAATGTAATTGTCAAAGTTGGGCAGCAAGTTTGGGTAACGGTTACGGAGTGCGATGTTAAACGTAAGCGTATAGCTTTATCAATGAAAGGAGAAGGCATTTCGTCTTCCAAAAAATCGACACCAAAAAAAGAAACGGCAACAAACTACGATCCTAATGATATGATGTCGGCATTGGCTGCCTTAAAAGGGAAATTCAAAAAATAATACTCTAGTCGTTTTTTTGATATGAGCTCATGACTTGGTTTAAAAAAGTTAAAATAGGATTTTTATGCACATGTGTATGGAGTGTTTCGTATACCAATAAGGTACAAGCTCAAAGTTCATGTTTGTATAAAAATCCTTTATGTTTTTATAATGCCGATGTTTTATGCTATTTGCAAACACTTCATAAAAATCAACAATTCCAAAAAATGACGGCCTTTTTTTATGGTCCTGTGAAGGATGAAAAACACAAACAATTGCTTGTAGATAAAATATCTAATGCTAATTTTGGTTATACATTGAAAAGAGTTGGTATTAAAGAAATAACAAAAACACAATGGTCTTTAACGTATCAACGCACTATATTAGGAACTAATGAAACTTTTAAAATAGATTGTGCTTTAATAAACGATACTTGCCGAGTGTATTTGGATAAAACATCTTGGCAAATTCTATTTAAATAATATTTGGAATTAGTATGTACGTTATAGTACAAAACTAATCTAAAAAACCCATTTTGCCTTTTCTGTAATCATTAATAGCTTCCGTAATGTCTGTTTCAGTATTCATAACAAACGGACCGTAAGACACCATCGGTTCATTGATCGGTGCACCGGTCATCAGTAATAATTTTGAATCTTTTTTTGCATTTATGGTTATTTTTCCTTCTGTGTTTTCAAAAATAACTAATTGATGACTTTGAGCTGTTTGCTGATTATTGATTAAAACTTCTCCTTCTAAAATATAAAAAGACACTTGTTGATTTGCCGGAAAATCAAACGAATCTTCAGCTGACGTTTTCATTCTCAGCATTGCTGTAAATACATCGGGATATGCAGGACCTTTTTTATCTTGATAAGCGCCAGATACTAATCTAAATTCAATACCTTCTTTTTCAATTAGGACGATTTCATTTTTGGTAATTGGTTGATAGGAAGGGGGATTCATTTTTTGGGATTTCGGTAAATTAATCCATAATTGAATGCCATGTGTTCGTCCACCTTTTTCAACAGCTTCTTTGTCTGCCTTTTCGCTATGAATAATACCACTGCCCGCATTAATCCATTGTACCTCATTATCGTAAATTACCTTTTTGTTTCCTAATGAATCTTCGTGCTCTATGGATCCTTCGAACATAAACGTAATAGGACAAAACCCTCGGTGAGGATGTGGCGGTACATGAAAAGAATTTTCTCCTGGTTTAAATGTAAAATCAAAATGGTGTAACAGGATAAAAGGACTAACTTGTTCCAAATCTCTTAAAGGAAAAGCTTGGCGAATTTTGAACGAACCTAATAAAGTTTCGGGTGCTGTATGAATGGATTTAATAGCTCTGACCATTGCGTATAATTATTTTTGTAACCAGTTTCGTAATAATGTTTGTAAGAATGGCATTAAAACAAATACCATAATAGGAATTGCTATCAGCGTAATAACCAATGTTCTTAAGGGTAGCGGATTAATTTGTATGAGGTATGGTCCCAATACGGTAAAGATGAGAGTTATTAAAGGATAAATAGCCAGCCAAATGACAATAGCCATTTTTCATTTTTTTGGAGGTTTCATGATTTAAAGAGATTTTGTTTTTATTTTTTGTAACAAATTAGCTGTTACGTATTTTACACAGTCATCGGAACTTCCATGATAAGGAATTCAGAGTCGGAGTTAGCTTTTAATTGTAAATGTTCTATATCCCATACTCCAAATCCATCTCGCGATTCTATAACTTCCTCGTTGACTTGTAATGTTCCCTTTAAATTAAAAATATAAACACCATTGCCTTTTGATTTAACATCATACTGGCTTGTGGTATCCTTGTCAAATTTCCCAATGAAAAACCAGGCATTTTGATGTATCCAAACACCTGCATCATCGGCATTAGGCGATAAAATTTGTTGCAATTTATTATGTCTGTCTTTGGGGTTAAGGGTGATTTGATCATAACGTGGTGTAACGTTTTTTTTGTTTGGGAATACCCATATTTGCAAAAACTTAACGGTTTGATCCTTGTTTTTGTTGTATTCACTATGTTGAATACCGGTTCCAGCACTCATTACTTGAATATCTCCATTTTTAATAACGGTTACATTCCCCATACTGTCTTTGTGTTCCAAATCTCCTTCCAATGGGATGCTAATAATTTCCATGTTGTCGTGAGGATGTGTTCCAAAGCCCATACCCGCAGCTACCGTGTCGTCGTTTAAAACGCGTAAAACCCCAAAATGCATACGTTCCGGATTGTAGTAGTTAGCAAAACTGAAGGTATGTTTACTATGTAACCATCCGTGATTAGCATCTCCTCGAGTATCTGCTTTATGTAAAATAGTATTTTTCATGATGTGTGAGTGGGTATTGGGTATGTGATTAAATCCAAGAATATCTAATTCTTTGAGGTCATCTATATCATTTTTAATTAGGTTACCTAAAGCCGAAGAAGCTACAAACATTCCGGTTCCTAATAGACCTTTTTTCAAAAAATCTTTTCTATCCATGATGAAGCCTTATTTGTTGTGTAAATGTACAATTCCTTTGATTTGAATAATACTTATTGCAACAACAATTGATGTTGTTTTGTTTACCATTCTATTTATACTACACTTTTTTATTTTTAAGCTCATAGAATTGGCATATAAAGATCATTAAATAAAAAAAATGAGCTACAAATTGATTAAATTTGAGCTGAATGAAAAAGTCTAAGTAAAATGAAATTAAAATTAAATACGCTAATTGATTTTATCAAACAAAATCCAGGACTGTCTTCAAAAGAAATTTATGATAAAAATTTTGGAGATTTAATAAGTTACGCTACTTTAAAAAGGTTATTACAAAATTTAGAGTCCGATAATCTTATTGAGGTTACAGGTAAAGGTAAGGCAACTAGGTATTTTGTTAGTAGAGCATATGAAGTATTGTATGAAGTAAATGTTTCGGATTATTTTAAATTTGAAATTGATGATAGAAAAATAAAAGATCGATTTAATTATGCTTTAATGCCTGAAATTTTAAAAAACATTCATTTATTTGATACTGAAGAGTTAAATTTTTTAAACAATTTACAGAATAAATACACAAAAAAAATTACAACTCTATCGCCCACATTATATAACAAAGAGATGGAACGGTTAGCCATTGATTTAAGTTGGAAATCTTCTCAAATTGAAGGTAACACGTATTCGTTATTGGAAACAGAACGTTTATTTAAAGACAAGCAAACTGCAACAGGCAAAACTAAGGATGAGGCGGTAATGCTTTTAAATCATAAGGAGGCTATAGAGTTTATTGTAGAAAATACTGATTACATTAATCCGATAGAACTCAGAAGTATTGAGGATATACATAGTATTTTAATCCGAGAATTAGGCGTTGATCGAAATATCCGTGTTCGAAGTGTTGGTATTTCAGGAACAAATTATCGCCCAATAGAAAATGATTTTCAGATAAAAGAGACAATGACAGAATTATGTGGATTGATTAATAGTAAAATAAATGTTTTTGAAAAAGCTTTTCTTGCTCTCATTATGATTTCTTACATACAGCCTTTTAATGATGGTAATAAAAGAACTGCTAGAATAATTAGTAATGCCATTCTAATGAATAATAACTATTGCCCTATATCCTACAGAACAGTTGATTCAATAGAATATAAAAAAGCGATGTTGATTTTTTACGAACAAAATAATATAAGCGCCATAAAAAAAATATTTATTGAACAATTTAATTTTGCGGTTGATACATACTTTTAATACTTCAATAAAAAGCCTCGCTCTAAATTGAGCGAGGCTTCCCCTGAAATTAAGAACTTGATTTGATTAAGACACCGAAATTTCTTTAGCGTGTTTTAAAATTGTTGTTTCTTTTTTTGGAATGATGATATTTAAAATACCATCCTCATATTTGGCATCGATTTTTTCAGGTAACGAATTTTCAGGTAATGAAAAAGAACGATTGAATGAATTATACGAAAACTCACGTCTGTAATAATTTGCTCTTTCGTCTTTTCTTTCCTCTTCTTTTTCCGCACTGATATTAAGGATACCATTGTTAAATTCCACTTTAAAGTCTTTGCGGTGCAGTCCAGGTGCAGCAAGTTCAATTCTGAAATCTTTATCATGCTCAACGATATTGGCACTTGGAATTACATAAGAGGTTCCTCCTTCAAAGTCGATTAAGTTTCTATCAAAATCAAATAAGCTTGGAAATCTTCCTGTGCTGAAAAAATCATTCATCACAGATGGAAATGTTGTTTTGTTTCTTTTTACTAGTGTCATTTTAGTTGTTTTTAAGGGTTTAAGATTATGTTTTAATTGAATCAAAGTTAATCTGCTCAAAAGCCATAGTCTGTGATTTTAGTTCAAAATTAACTTGATTGATTTCATGGGTTTTGCATTGAAAACACGTATCTCAATCCTACAGTTAAACCGGTAGTCATATTGTTGGTAATAGCTCTGTTGCTATTATTAACATAGGTTGTGCTTGTTCCGTTTGTGCCTGTAATTTCATTCGGATTGTTAAAATTTTTTCTGTAATCTTTGTTTTCAGCATCCATGAAACCATAATCAAATCTCAAAGAAGTATCAAGGAACCAAGTTTCAGATAATTTAAATGCAGCACCGGCATAAGCAACACCACTTATTCCAAAGTCTTCGTATGCCGCTTTGTGGTCGCCTATAATAATATTGGCATCTTTATCCGTAATTTTAGCATTGGTAAGAATGTCTACTTGAGGACCTATTTTTCCAATTAATTTAATGTTGGTAGCAATGTCATAAGAATAGGTAAAGAGTAAAGGTATTTTTAAGTATTCCACTCTTCTGATTTTTTCTATTCCATTCCATTTATATTGCTGACCTTGGTAAGAATATAAGGCATTTACTCCAATTCCTATATTATCAGTTAGTCCATACTGTCCGCTAAGCCCAAATGAGCCACTAATGGTGTTTAAAGATTCAAATTTGCTATTATTGTTATCATCGTCATTTAATAACCAGCTAGTTTGGGGTGTCCCTTCAATTCCTGCCACAAATCCTTGTTGGGCATTTGCTTTTTTGGTTGATAAGATGAGCGTTGAAGCTATCACGGCAACCATCGTGACTGTTTTTTTCATGTCGTTGTATAGGTTTAAGTTAATTGTCAAATAGTTTATTTTTAATCAAATGATAAACCGCAAGTAGCGAGATGATTGTTTGCGAATATCATTTAAATAAGGAAAGGGGTTTTACCCCCTTTCCTATCAAGGGGGCGAACCTCGTTCATCCCCTTTCGATCTGCAAGCAGGTTAACTGCTTTTATGTTCAGATCATTGTTTTTTGGACTTTTTGGTAGTATCAGTATTATCTATAATTGGCTTACATTCCATTTTTTTCATTTTCACACCGCATTTAGAACAAGTACATTCTTTATCGCTTTTAGATTTACAATAATCACAATAACACATACCGTCTTTTATTAATACGCGATTATGAGTAGGGCATATTTCAGCTTTTGTACTGCAATAATCGCATTGCGGACAGCAGTATTTTATGATGGGTTTATTGTCGTCTGATGTTTTCATTTCTTGCAGGTTCATATTACTAGCTTCTGCTCTCGAAGGAATGGCCATTAATGAGGCTACGATAATTAATACTAGAATGCCAATTAATAAAAGTGATTTTTTCATCTGTTTGTCATAATTGTGTTTTGTTTTTGACCTGATAAATTTGTCCGCAATACGATGTTTCATGATGAATGTTTTCACTGATATTCATTTTTCAAAGGCCGTCAGCGTTCCAATGTTTTTAATAGGCGAAAACTTCTGTATCAATGATTAACTTATTTTCAATCGAAGTGATTCCTGGAGCTTTCCAAGCTGCATTTTCGGCATCATTTTTTTCAGCCCATGAACGCACTCTTCCTGAAAGAATAGCTTTATTATCACGGATTTCTACGTCAATTTTACCAGCGTCTACTGTCGCACTGCGGTGAAAAGCTAAACTGATTTTTTGTTTCACATCTTTTGTAGTAGTAGATGGTTTTACTGAAATTAGATTGCTGATACCTTTTACACCCGAAAGATTTTTAACGGCAGTTTTAATGGCCTCTCTTTGGTATTCCCAGTCAACAGATCCTTCTAACGTAATCCAAGCATCCTCAACTTTTATTTTAATTTTTTCTTCTTGAACAGCGCTATGCCATTTTAATGAATCGGTTACCATTCTCGCTAATTCGGTGTCATTTTTAATAGTTGAAGAAAAAGGTTTTACCTCAATGTCTTCTGCCACAGCTTTTACACCTGATACTCGTTTAGCTGCATTTTCAGCTTCTTCTTTTTTCGAATACGTATCCACTGTACCTGAAAGTGTAACAATACCTTGTTTTACAGCAACTCCAATTTCAGAAGCGCTTAATAAAGGTTCCCATTTTAATTCATCCATTACGTCTTTTTGAATTTCGATGTCTGTTTTCATGTTTGTTTTGATTAGGTTAATAAAATAAAACTATTTGAATGCAAAGTAACGGTGCGAAAGTTCCAAAATCGGTGACGACCATCAAGATGCTGAATGACATGAAACAAAAAAAACACGCACAATAAGGTTTGTGCGTGTTTGATTAATAAGTATAGTTTAATTTAAATGTATCTGGAGATACACTTTACTGCATTTAAAACAACATCCAAGGCTTAGGATTGATTGAAAAATCTAAGGTAAATTCACTTCCCTCGTTTTCTTTGCTTTTAAAATAAATAGTTCCGCCAATTAACTCCATATATTTCTTAATAATGCTAAGCCCTAAACCGGTTCCTTGAATGTATTCGGTATTTTTGGCTCTGAAAAATAAAGTAAATATATTTTTTTGTTCAGGCAGAGGTATACCTATGCCATAATCTTTCACTGAAATGATTCCTCTTGCTTTTTTAATGTTTACTATGATATCAATAGGTTTTTCTTCTGGCGAATATTTGCTGGCATTTGATATGAGGTTTAATAAAGCATTGTATAGTTTTTTATTGTCTTGCGTTATTTCTTCAGACCCATTATATGTCATATTTATTTTTTGACCCTTTTTTAAATGACCTTTCATTTCATCCATTATTGTTTCAATCATATTTTTCAGATTGAAAACATGAATTGTTTTTTCATCCATGCCTTTTTCAATTTTATCGAGCGATAAAAAATTGTTTAAAATTTCGGTTAGGTTATTAACGGATGTTTTAATGCGATTAAAATGTTTGAAAAGATGGGGGTTATCTTCGGGTTTGGTATATTGTTCGAGGATTGATGTACTAAGTAATAATCCGGCTAAAGGGGTCTTAAATTCGTGAGAGGCCATGGATACAAAACGTGATTTCAAATCGTTATTGTCTTTCTCGCGTTTAAGTGCGTTGGTTAATTCAATTGTTTTTTCATTTACTTTTTTTTCGAGTAGTAAATTCATTTGTGTGATATTTTCTTTTTCTATTTTTGATTCAGTGACATCAAGCATCGACATTAATATGTGAGGCTGACCGTTTATTTCAAAATTTTGAGTCGAACAAATGATATGCATGGAATCGCCTGATTTTTTGTTGAACGTAGAGTTAAACTTATTTGCAGGTAATTCATTACCGTCTTCAGTTTTTGAATCAGATTTCATAAATCCTAATTTTTTTGGACTTAAACCGATAACTTCTTGATACTCTAAATCAAACAAATCGAGAAAACTTTTATTCACGTCAACAAACGAATTTTGTTGTATTTTGAAAATGGACAAGGCAACCGGACTTAAATTAAATGCTTTTGAAAAACGCTCTTCTGAAATTTTTAATTCAATTTCTTTTTGTTTTTTGTCTGTAATATCTCTTATAAAGGCAGCAATACCATTGCTATATGAACATATCCTTATTTCTGTCCAATAATTTTTGCATGCCGAATTTTTTTCAAAGGTTTGAGTATTTGAATATTCCATCACTTCTCTAAACGAAGATTCGAATAATGATCCCAATAACTTGGGAGTTACTTCCCAAACCATTTTTTCAACAAAATCTTGTTGTAAGTCAAAATCTTTCATCAAGTTTATTGTTTTTTGGTTGATGTAAGTATATTGCCAGTCACGATTAATGCTTATAAATCCCTCATTCATGGTTTCGAGGATACTTTCGTATAAGGTTTCTTTTTCTTTCAGTTTTTTTTCAGTTGTTAGGCAAACTGTTTTATCAATAAATTGAATGAACGTGAAAATTTCTCCAAGTTCATCTGTATATAATTGCCAAGTTAATTCTGCAAGGATGATTTTTTTATTTTTTTTATATATCTGAGTTTTAGATGCACACGATACTTTACAATGTTCGATATTTTTTTGATTGCATGATACCTGATTTAATTCCTGTAGCAGTTCCTCCGAAATAATGACATCTATACGTTGTCCAATTATTTCTCCTACTTTATATTCTAATGTTTTTTCGGCAGTTGGATTGGCTGATTGTATTATAAAATTTTTATCAATCACAATTAAGCATTCATTTGAACAATTGAAAAAAGCTTTTGTGAGGTTATAGTCCTGTTCAATGGTCATAAAACATGTTTTTATAGGTTGTTTAATACAAAAAAAGAGTAAAAAACATAAATAGTTTACGTTGTAGATTATTTACAATAGTGATTTTGGTCATTGCATATCATTTATTTTTTAATAAATGTTCTGAAAAATATATTGACTTTTTCCAGTTATCGTTTGACAATTGATGATGAAAATCATCTATCGTTTTGATTCTTTCTATTTTTATTACCCTGTTCTTGAAATAGTTTTGACGTATCCTCAAATTACATAAAGGAGGGTTTAAATAGCCACAAATTTTTTTGATATGAATACAGATGTTAAAATTCAGATAGAAGTAATGGAATCTTTACGAAATATTCCCTCCATCAGATCGAATGAAATAGGTATCTCAGTTTTAAATGGAGTTGTTTCTGTATACGGAACCGTAGATTCTTATCCTATGAAGATTCTTATAGAAAACAAGATTAAGAAACATATACATGTTGTTGGTATTGTAGAAAAATTAGAGGTGAAAATATCAGATCAATATAAAAAGACAGATGAGGAAATTTCCCAATTATTGATTCTAGTTTTTGAAATGCATGCCGATGCCCCTGACGAAAGAGTAAACATGATTATAGAAAAAGGTTGGGTAACACTAGAGGGTTTTGTGGACTATGATAATCAACGAAAAAAATTGACTCGCCTTGTGGAGGGCATTGATGGTGTTAATGGAGTAACTAATAATATGAAACTTGCCAATAAATCTTTAATTGGTTATTTCGATAATTCTCCGGTTTTAGCCTAATCTTTTTTCATTCATACCATATTACAATTGAAAAACAAATAATTGAAAAATATGAAATGGCCATGTTGCTAAAGCAAAAGAACAAATAACTAAACTGGCTATACCATATTACAATTGAAAAAACAATAAATAAGAAATATGAAATGGCCATGTTGCTAAAGCAAAAGAACAATTAACTAAACTGGCTATACCATATTACAATTGAAAAAACAAATAATTAAAAAATATGAAATGGCCAAGTTGCTAAAGCAAAAGAACAAATAACTAAACTGGCTATACCATATTACAATTGAAAAAACAAATAAATAAGAAATATGAAAACAATATTGGTTCCAACGGATTTTTCATTGAACGCTGATAACGCCTTGTATTATGCTATAGATTTGGCCAAGAGAAGTCATTCAAAAATTTTGCTTTTGCATGCTTATCAGGTCAATTACCCTAATCCCTATGTGCCTTTAGATTATTTGGTTGAGGAAAAAGATAATGCCCTAAAAGATTCAGATAATCAATTGAAATCAACAGCGCTTAAAATTTCGCATGCTGGTGATGTGGACTTCGAGTGCCTGAGTATTGAGGACGGGCCGGTTGATGCCATTTTGAAAGTAGCGAAGGAAAAAGAGATTGATTTGGTGGTTATGGGAACAAAGGGTAATTCTAATTTGGCCAATACTGTTTTTGGAAGTAATTCGGCTAAAGTACTGGAAAAATCTACGTGTCCAGTAATGGCTATTCCTCAGGAATCTTCTTTTAAGGAAATTAAGAAATATACCTATGCTACGTCCTATAATTACAGCGACATTTATGCGATTAAAAAAGTGGTTGAAATGGCCAGACTATTTAATGCACAAGTCAATGTTTTGCACATAATAGATAATTCTAAATCACTAGATGAGGAAAAAGCCCTCATGAAAAAATTCATGGATGAGGTTAATAGAAAGATTCAGTATAATAATATGTCTTTTCAGTTATTAGAAGGAAACAATATTGAAGATGCGTTGGAAGAGTATATCGTCAGTGATTCAACGAGTATATTGGTTATGTCGACACATCATCGCGATTTTTTTGATAAACTTTTTGGAAAAAGCATCACCAAACATATGGCATACCATACTAGTATTCCTTTGATGGCCTTTCATTATGATAAAAAATCGGCTATTAAGGTTTATTAATTCAGTCTAATTATAGTAACAATTTACAAGTATCAACATGCGTTTCCGTTTATGAAACATAAAATTATTTGGGCTGTTTTGATGGTCGTTTCAATTCCTGCAGTAGGTTGGATACTTTATGGCTATTTTTCAGGAAATAGGTCAACAGATTATTTTTGGAGAACTACTACCATTGAAAAAGGAGATGTTAGTTTGATGGTTACATCTACTGGTTTAGTTAGTGCTGATACCACCGTAGAAATAGGCACTCAAGTTTCAGGTATTTTATCAAAGTTATATGTCGATTATAATTCAAGGGTTCGAAAAGGGCAAATCATTGCTTTAATTGATACGACTATTCTTTATGCAAATAAAGTAGATGCTGAAGCCGTTTTTGAAAGGGCACAGGCACAGTTGAGTGGCTTTAAGAAAGATTTAGATAGGCAAAAGAATTTGATTAATGGACAGATTATACCGCAGATGGAATATGATGTAGCACTTACCAATTATGAAGTTGCCCGAGCTACTGTTAAATCAATGAAAGCACAGCTAGATAGAGCGATTATTAATTTGCGATATGCCACTATCAAATCGCCCATTAATGGTATAGTGATTGCCAGAAATATGGATGTAGGTCAAACGGTTATTTCCAATTTTTCGTCACCAACCTTGTTTACCATAGTTAATAATTTATCTAAAATGCAAGTTCAGGCCAATGTGGCCGAGGCTGATATAGGTGAAATAAAAATGGCGCAGGATGTAGAGTTTACAGTAGATGCATATCCCAATGAAATTTTTATAGGACATGTTCAGCAAATAAGACTTCAGCCTGTAAATATTCAAAATGTAGTAAATTATACAGTTATTATCGATGCAGACAATGCTGATTTAAAGTTAATGCCGGGGTTGACAGCAAATATTAATATTAAGATTAAACACCGTTCCGATATTTTCAAAGTGTTGGCAAATGCTTTAAGTTTTATGCCACCTTACGAATACATTGAGAAAAATACGCTGTTTAGCGATGCTGAAAAAAAAATATGGTATGATAAGATTGTTTTAATGTCCCGAAAATTGATTTCAGAACAAGATAGTATTTCATTCATTTGGCTCAAAAAAACAGATGGTATTTATCCTGTTAAAATAGTCAAAGGAATATCGGATGGCGTATTCACAGAAATTAAAGGTCCCCTTAAGGAAGGAGAGCAAGTGGTGACGGGAATTAATCAGTCGGCCTCATCCGAAACAAATGCTAATAGTAAAAATCCTTTTATGCCAAAAATGCCATCAAGAAACAGACGGATGTAATATGAACGAACAAGGCATCATAAGAGTTAAAAATTTGGTAAAAATATACCAAATGGGAGATGTAGAGTTACGTGCTTTGGATGGTGTTACAATAGATATTAGTAAGGGAGATTTTGTAGCGGTTATGGGAGCTAGTGGTTCAGGAAAGTCAACCTTTATGAATATTATTGGCTGTTTAGATAAACCAACTAGCGGCGAATATTTTATAGAAAATGAAAATGCACTCCACTTAACTGAAAATGCATTAGCCGAATTACGTAATAAAAAAATCGGGTTTATTTTTCAATCTTTTAATATTCTTACCCGAACTACTGCCATCGAAAATGTAGAACTACCATTGCTTTATGATCACCGGGTTTCTTCCAAAGAAAGACGACAGAGAGCATTCGAGGCTCTAAAATCTGTGGGGCTTGAGCATAAAGTGAATAGCTTACCCAATCAATTATCGGGCGGGCAGCAGCAACGTGTTGCTATTGCAAGAGCCTTGGTCAATAATCCTTTAATTATTATGGCCGATGAGCCAACGGGTAATTTAGATTCGAAAACAAGTATTGAAATAATGCAACTATTTCAGGAATTGAATAAAAAGGGTATCACGATTGTGATGGTGACACATGAAACTGATATTGCAGGTTTTGCATTAAGTACCATTGTGTTTAAGGATGGTAAAATAATTTTAAATGAAAAATTAGACCATCAGAAGGATGCGGAAGCGGAACTGCGAAACTATCCTACAACTACTAAAACCATCGGATGATGCGAATGCTCAATCTCATAAAAATTGCATATAGGTCGCTGAACAGAAATAAATTTCGCAGTTTTCTTACTATGCTCGGCATTATTATAGGCGTCGCATCCGTTATAGCGATGCTTGCTATTGGTCAGGGTTCAAAAAAAAACATTCAGGATTCGGTAGAAAGTCTTGGTTCAAATACCATTATTCTAATACCCGGTGCCATCTCTCAGGGAGGGGTGCATTTGGAGGCAGGCTCTTCTAATAGTCTCAAGCGTCAGGATGCTGATGCTATTATGGCTAGATGTCAATTAGTTCAGTATGTGTCGCCGGTTGTATACAAGGGAGCGCAAGTTGTTGCAGGTTCTCAAAATTGGAGAACTGTTGTGTACGGTGTATTAAATGATTATTTTAATATTAGAAATTTGGCAATTATAGATGGGATATCTTTCTCCACGATGGATGAAAGAGCCGCGGCCAAAGTTTGTGTCATTGGACAAACAGTTAGAACTAAATTGTTTGGTGTATATGAAAATCCATTAGGTCAGGTCATTCGTATCAATACAATTCCCTTTAAGATAATTGGTGTTCTTGATAAGAAAGGCCAAAACAGTTTTGGTCAAGATCAAGACGATGTCATCATCGCTCCATTTTCTACGGTGCAAAAAAGAATGTTATCGACCACCAACGTTAATAATATTATGGCATCAGCTATTTCGCAGGAGTTGATTGTGGATGCCACTGATGAAATCACTAGATTAATTAGGGAGAGACATAAATTAGCACCATTTGAGGAAGATGATTTTATTGTTCGTTCTCAACAAGATATAGCCAATATTTTTGGTGCAGTATCAAAAGTATTAACCATTTTGCTAGCTAGTATAGCTAGTATTTCACTTTTAGTGGGAGGTATCGGAATTATGAATATTATGTTGGTGTCTGTTACAGAGCGCACAAGAGAAATAGGCATTCGTTTAGCTGTTGGTGCCAAAAGCAGAGATATCTTATTTCAGTTCATGATCGAGTCGGTTTTTATGAGTTTCATGGGTGGGCTTTTGGGAATTTCTGTTGGGATATTAGTATCTGTTTTGGTTGCTAAAGTTGGCGGTTGGCCGGTTGATGTGACTCTTTTTTCTGTTGTTCTTTCATTTGGTTTTTCATCGTTCGTGGGTCTTTTTTTTGGTTGGTATCCCGCAAGGAAAGCCTCCAAGCTTAATCCTATTGAGGCTTTGAGATATGAATAATAATAAAATTTTTTATGAATTCGGAAAATAAACCAATTGATAAGTCTGGCACAAGCAAAAGACCTTTTAAAGCCTCATTTGGTTCATTAAACTGGCTATATATATTAGTGATAGCAAGTGTTTTGATTGTTTTTTTTGCCAATAATCATCGTGGTATGGCAGAAATTTCTTGGATAAAATTTAAGAATAACATGTTATTGCAGCATGATGTTCAGAAAATCCAGATTGTTAATCATCAACAAGTAGAGGTATTTATTAAACCAGAAAGTTTAAAAAAGGAGACGTATAAAGAATTAACCGGCAATAATCGTTTTTTGCTTTACACAGGGCCACATTATTTTTTTACAATAGGCTCTATCGATTTTTTTGAACAGCAATTAAAGGAAGCACAACTTGATTTTAAAGATGAAGATAAGGTTCAAGAGGTATATGTAACAAGAGATACTTGGTGGTCAAACATCCTTACTTGGATTTTCCCTATCATATTATTGATGATGTTTTGGTCTTTTTGGAAAAGAGTCGGAGCGCTAGGACGTCAGGGTGGAGGTTCAATATTTGATTTTGGTAAATCAGGTGCTCAGGAGTACGACGGGGAAAAACGAAGTCAGATTACCTTTAAAGACATTGCAGGGTATGAAGAGGCAAAGGTTGAAATTATGGAAATTGTTGAGTTTTTGAAAAATCCCGAACGTTATACTAAATTGGGCGCCAAGATACCAAGAGGCATTTTATTATTAGGACCATCTGGAACTGGAAAAACTTATATGGCAAAAGCCGTAGCCGGGGAGGCAGGCGTTCCATTTTTTTCGCTTTCAGGTTCTGAGTTTGTTGAATTATTTGTTGGAATAGGTGCTGCCAGAGTTAGAGATTTGTTTTTGAAAGCTAAGCAAAAAGCACCGAGTATTGTTTTTATTGATGAGATAGATTCTATTGGAAGGATGAGAGGGGCCGCCGTTTCTCTTCAGTCAAACGATGAGCGGGAAAGTACACTTAATCAATTATTGGCTCAGATGGATGGATTTGATGAACATACGAATGTGATTGTTATTGCCGCTACTAATAGGCCTGATATTTTGGATTCGGCCCTTTTGAGACCTGGACGTTTTGATCGTCATATTATTTTGGAATTGCCTAATAAAAATGAACGAGAGGCTATTTTTAAGGTTCATATGAAACCGCTCATTCTCGATAAAACCATTAATTTAGATTACATCGTATCTCAAACACCTGGTTTTTCGGGAGCGGAGATAGCTAATGTCTGCAATGAGTCTGCCTTAATTGCTGCTAGAAATAAGAAGGAATCTGTAAACCAAAAAGATTTTATGGAGGCTATTGATCGTATTATCGGCGGATTAGAGAAAAAAAGTAAAATTGTATCTCCTTCAGAAAAGAAGGTTATTGCTTATCATGAGGCTGGGCATGCCGTTGTGAGTTGGATGCTAAAAAATGCCGATCCATTAGTGAAAGTTTCTATTATCCCTAGAGGCCAATCGTTGGGAGCATCGCATTATTTGCCTGAAGAACGACAAATTTACACATATTCTCAACTCACCGATTTTATGTGTGTTCATTTGGGTGGAAGAGCTGCTGAGGAACTCATTTTTAAAGAAACGTCATCGGGAGCACTTGACGATCTAGAAAAGGTGACCAAGCAAGCTTATACTATGGTAGTAGATTTAGGTATGAGTGAAAAGATAGGAAATGTGAGCTTTTATGATTCAGAAGAAATATATCAGGAATTTCAAAAACCTTTTAGTGAAGCAACCGCTCAAATGATTGATGTCGAAGTAAGAAAATTTACCAGTGAGGCACATGAGAAAGCCAAACAAATTTTAATGAAGCATATCAATAAATTACATAAACTATCTGAGGCATTACTTGAAAAAGAAATTGTTTACAAAGATGAGCTTGAATTAATACTAGGTAAACGTCTTTTATCTCAGGTTGAAAACGATGTACCTGATAAGGTTCATAGCGCGTAGTGAGTAAGTTTATTGAATGAAACGAGCGATAAGAATACCTTAGTCATCCAACATTAAAAACTATATGACAATGGAAACAACAAAAACAAGCGATACGCTATTGGAAAGTGCTAAAATGGCCGAAAAATGGATGAATGAGTCAAGTGCTGCTGTTATGGAAATCTATAATAAGCAATTGAATTTAGCTAGTGGTTATTATACTAACTATATTAATTCGATATGGTCTAATGGAAAAGTACCCGGAGGAAGTCAGCAATTTTTAGATAATTATTTCGGGAATAAGATGGCTAAGTCATTTTGGACGCCTTATAGTGCGCTTTATAACAATGGTGATTCAAATCCTTTGTCTTCATTTGAAAAAATGCAGAAGCAGTATATGGATTTTAACCGCACGCTTTTTAACGATATGACGGTTCGTTTAAGAACTAATGATTTAGATTGGTCCTCTGTAGGAAATGAATACAAGGGGATATTAGATAAACAAATAGAGGCTACTAAAAAAGCGATGAGTACACTATTTGAGACGTATCAAAAGCAATTGAACTTTACAATGGATACAGGAAAAGAGATGATGAATGATATGAGTAACCAGTTTAATGCCATTTACAAACAAAATCAAAAAAATTGGTCAGATATGATGCAGCCCAACGCACCAGCTTCAAATCTTCCTGCTACTAAAGCCAAAGAACCTGCTTTTACAGAAAGTAAAAAACATTCCAATATAGCTGTTATGTAATCGGTTTTGCATTTGACGGCTTATAAAATCGACAATTGTCGGTTAGGATTAAGACCTCACACCCGGCCCCTCTCCAAAAGGAGAGGGGAGTGCCGGATGGATTTCTGTATCGAGAACAATTTTATAAAATTTTAGCGATACAATTTTTTGCAATAACAAAGACAAAAAATCATACAAGGCAACATTGTGTTAGCCATAATTAATTGAATTTAAACAGTTTTTAAATATCACTCATAAACCATATTCAGCAAAATAATGAAAACATCTTTTGAAGTAAACACTATTAATACAACTATAAATACCGACAGTCATCTAGCGGATCATTTTTCATCTATTTGTTGGATGAAGAATTGGATGGAACAATCTATTTCTTTAAAAAATAATTCAAATGCTGCTTATATGATAGAAATGGATTTAGAAGAATTTTGTCATTATGAGGATGTGACCCATACTATTTAAAAATAAGTAAAAGGTAAGTGAATGTCTGCATTAATTGAGAAATTATTCATTTTAATACCTTAATTATTTGTTTTTCTGCTAGTCGTAACATGGTTATTTCATATTATTTCATAAAGAGATGTTTTCCCAGTATATCATAGATGCGTTTTATACGCATCACAGTTTTTTTCAGTCAATTAATCAATTGATGAATTCAATGGTTCATGCGAACCAGCGAATTGCGCAAAATTATTTAAAAAATGCTTCTGGGTATCATCATGATGTACGTGATATAGGAATAACTTATACAAAGTTTTTTAGTAAAGTTGTGGTTCATCCAATAAGTATTTTCAAAATTTATGAATTGCAATTAGGTTATTTAGCAAATCAACAAAAAATATGGCAACATGTATTTTTACTATCAGAAACGAGTTTGAATCTTCCTATTATTGAACCTAAGAAAGGTGATAAGCGTTTTTATAGTGCCGATTGGACAGATCATAAGTGGTTTAATTTCATCAAACAACATTATTTACTTTATTCTAAATTACTATGTCAAATTATTAATGAGATTGAGGTAGATGTGAAGAATAGGAAAAAGTTAGACTTCTATACAGGTCAATACATGAGTGCATTTTCTCCAACTAATTTTTTGTTTACTAATCCTGATGCACTGAAATTAGCTATTGAAACCAATGGAAAAAGTTTGTTGGATGGTATTGATAACTTAGTAAAAGATTTGGACAAAGGAAGAGTCACACAGGTAGATGATAAAGCTTTTGAAGTCGGTAAAAATTTAGCCATTACCCCAGGTTATGTGATTTATGAAAATGATTTGATGCAACTGATACAATATATACCAGTTACAAAAAAACAATACGGCATACCTTTACTCATTGTACCGCCTTGGATCAACAAATTTTATATCCTTGATCTTCAGCAAAAAAATTCATTTGTTAAGTTTTTGATTGAGCAGGGTATTTCTGTTTATATGATTTCATGGCGTAATCCAAATTCTGGAATGGGACACATTTCGCTTGAAGATTATGTAGAAAAAGGCGCTTTAAAAGCCATAGAGGTAGTCAAGGATGTTTCGAATTCAGATAAATTGAATGTTTTAGGCTATTGTTTGGGCGGCACCTTATTGAGTATAGCCTGCGCCATTCTTTCTGCCAATCAAAAAGAAATAAGTGTCAATTCAGCCACTTTTTTAGCGGCCATGGTTGATTTTTCGGATATAGGCCCTATGGGCGATGTGGTTGATTGTGCATTAATTCGAAAACTAGAGCGAGGTGAACTGTTGCATAATGGTGTTTTAAATGGACATGATATGGAAACCGCATTTAATCTTATTAGACCCAATGATTTAATATGGAGTTATGTTGTCAATAATTATCTTAATGGAAAAAAACCGTCAGCTTTCGATGTCATTTACTGGACGAATGATAATACGAATTTGCCAGCTGATATGTATATCTATTATATGAAGCATATTATTCTCGAAAATAAATTAAGTCGTAAGCATGCCCTTCATATTTGTAATACACCTATTGATATCGGAAAAATAAAATTTCCTGTTATAGTCATTGGGTTTAAAGATGATACCATTTCACCTGCTGCTACTGTGTTTACCACATCCGAATTGGTAGATGGACATGTTGAATTTATATTGGGTGGCTCGGGGCATGTGATGGGGGTGGTTAATCCTCCGGCTTTAAACAAGTATGGTTATTACCTCAATGGTAAATTAGGTAATGGATTTGATGAATGGAAAAAAACATCACAATATCATGAAGGTAGTTGGTGGACGGTTTATATTAATCGGTTGTTGGCATTGTCCAGTAACGAAATAGAATCTTCTGATAAAATTGGTAATAGCAATTATCCCCTTATTGAGGCAGCTCCAGGTCGATTTGTGATGGAAAAATGTTGATATAAATAACCATGTTGCAACCAACACAAATACAAATAACACTGCATGGTTATACCATGTGGCGACTAAAATAATAATATCTACATGCGATTTAAGAACGATTAGTTTAATTTTTGGGAAATGTAATTTTAAACGTTGTGCCTTTATTGGGCTTGCTTGAAAAACTGATTTTTCCATGAATTAATTCAACATATTGCTTTACTATATATAAGCCTAATCCAGAACCTTCTGTTTGCTGAACATTATTTGCTCTAAAAAATCTTGTAAATAATTTTTCTTGTTCGCTTTCCGTAATTCCAATTCCTTGATCAATCACTTGGATGATTATGTCATTTTTTCTAACCTTTATATCTAAATGAATTTCTTTATCAGTTCCGGAATATTTAATAGCATTAGAGAGAAGATTTAAATATATATTTCTTAAAATATTTTTGTCTAAATGAATGATTTCATCTCCATAATATGTATAAGCTATTTTTTGACCATTTTTTAATAGCGATTTTATCTCATCCAAAATGTCCTCAGAAAATAATTTCAGATTAGTCTCTTCCGGTTTAACTTTTATTTTACCTTGGTCAAGTTTATCTATAGAGAGAAAGTTGTTTAATGTTTCAGTAAGATGGTGAATCGATTTTTTAATTTTAGAAAGATGTTTTTCTCTATCTACAATATATACTTTTTCATTTTTTGTTTCTATAAGTTCTGTATATTTTTCAATTAAGAATATGCTAGACAATATAGAACTGAGTGGTGTTTTGAATTCGTGAGAAGCCATTGATAAAAAGCAGGCATTTGCATCGTTTATGGTTTTTTCTTTTTCTAACAATGTTCTCAACTCTAACAATCGAATCTCACGACTTCTCTTAATGATTAGATTTGGAATTTTCTGGTTTCTTTTTTTTTAATTAAACTTTCACTTTTTTGATACACCATTTAATAAATTATTAGTGATTCAAAAATATAGTTAATTTTTATCGTCGAAAGTGTGATTAAACATTCTTTGAGGTGATTTAAAGCATCTCGTTCTATATTGTTATTGTTGATATTAAGGAATTATTTTTTCTTATTTCGCCCATGGATGTTACCATTAGGGGATGAATGATCATTGTTTTCGTTTTGTTTACTATGATCGTTAGCATCATCCATTTTTGTATGATCGGATAGAGATTCACGAAATCCGGAATAATAGCCTTTACTAATTTTTCGGACAAGTTTTTCAAGAACCTTTACATTTTTTTTTGTTTTTCCATGATAGTGATATTTAAAATAGTTGATTTTTTTTGGTATGTATGAGAAACAATAAACGGCTCATGTTTTTCGGGAATATAGAAGTAGATGTTTTTAAACTCCTTTCACCCATAGCATTTTGTCATTTATCAGTTTAAAATTACTATCAGATGGCTTTTATTGAAATGAGATACAGAAGGGATAAAATGATATGTCGCAAATTCTTTTTTGATAAATAGGTAGCATTAATTTATAGTTAATTGAAAGTTCATTTTGATTATTATAAGTATTGTATGTAATCCATTGGTTAAAAGAGTCATTCGCCTATTTGTGTCTGGAATCAGCTGTTAGATGTTACATAGTCATTTTAATAACTATAGTTTCCAGGTAATTTGTGAAAAACGTTTTTCTATGACAAAACCCAATTATAGACGATTAATGATGATGAGTTTTTGCAGCTTATTATTTATAATGTGTCGTCATCCAATACTGGAAGAAGGAGCCTTAACAGTAGACCCTAACCAATGTGATTCTTCTGCGTGTTTGATGCACAAGGATAAGATGGATGTGAGCCAATATATTTGTAGAGATTGCGGAAAACCATTTATTGGCAAACAAACTATTGATTCGCTTTGGATACAAACGGTTCAGGATATTCAGGATTCTATCATATCCTATCATCAGAGGGTAGTCATCAATACTGATAAAATTATTGGACAGGTTGCCAAAACCAAAGCTGAAAAAAAGAAATTGATTGATGAATCCAAGGTAAATATCGAAAAAGCTAAATTAACCAATGATAATCTTTACGAGTTTGTTTTAGGCAAATCAAAATCAGTTGTCAAACCGAATCACCGAGAATTGGACAAATTGTATGCTATCGTGACGTATAGGTTAACTGTTATAAGTGTTGAGCTTCAAAAAAAGAATTATAATGAGCGTATTTTGATTGATGAGGCCATGACAATCAATGAAACAATGAAACAAATTAATCGAGAACAACAACGATTAATGGTTCGGAAGAGTAGTGGGTAAATTTTGTTAACTGAATGATTATCAAATTATGAAATAGCCATGTGCTGAGCGCACAAACACAAATGAAGATAAACTGGCTAAACCATATGACAACTAAAAAGCAATAAAAATCTACATATGAAATAAAAAACATTCATTTAATATTAATAATCAATAAATAGATTGCGTAAAAAAAGCGTTCCCTTTCGAGAACGCTTTTTTTGATTGATAAAATTTGGTTTTATGATATTTTACATTCCACTTGCAGCGGTAGCAATTTTCATTTGAATAGCAGATAATTTTGCTGCAAAGGCAGGGTCAGTTCCGCAATCAACTGTTTTACTTGCCCATTGAGATGCCTCTGTCATTAAAGTGGTATATTCTCCCATTAAGGCAGCATCATTAGGATCTTCTTTGTATTTTGTCAATACTTCTATATAATCATTCATGAATTTCTCATAACCTTCTAGCATTTCATCACAACTGCCTGCACCTGATAAAGAAGTTTCATTTGAAGCTTCAGAATTTACTGTACCTGAATAAGTTCCATCATATCCTTGGATATATTCCCAATTACCTTTGATGCTAATTTTTTTAGCAGATGATAAATCATTCTCTTTAAAAAAATCAGTACCAGGAGTAACATATGCGTAAAATTTAAATTTTTGAGTACCATTTGTAGATACTAATAAATTTTTGATGTCTTCTACTTCAGAGCAGTGAAACATTGCAGAACCAACTTTGACAGCATTATTGTCTAATAAATTAAGCTCAAATACGATTGAGTTTTTTCCTTCAGGTGTGATTTGATCAAATTTTTTGAGAGATTTTAAAGTCACTACTATGTAAGGTGTTTCAGTTTTAAATTCACCAGTACCTTCTGTTTCTACTAAAATTTCATAAGGAGATTCATCAACAACTTCTACATAACTTGAAATATCGCCTGAAATAGCATTTTCTTTATCAAGATTTAGTTTGATACTATTGCTGCAACTAGACAAAATTAATAAAGCAGACGCGAAAATTCCAAAGATTTTCATTGTTTTTTTTGTTTTCATATTTTCTAAATATTTTCTTACTCATATGGCTTTTCAGAATTCGCCCCTCAAACACAACCTTTGAAATAGTCCGTTTTTTATAGTGATTTCTGAACTCCACTTTTTTATTAGTAAGTTGTACGAGGTGGTTTACCTTCTAGAACTTTTAATTATCTTGATTATAATTATATAAATATTAAGTCATCCATCTATTACAAATTAATTGATGGATTCATTTAAGAAAAGCATCTTTAAATTCAATGTTTTTTGTCAGTTGTGTTTTTATTTAAGATGCGTTTTCGTGTTATTTAGCAAAATTTAACACAAATGTAAAAAAACCAGTTTAAAAACAAAGAAAAATGTTCTTTTATTAAGTTTATCGAGTGTTTTAGTCAATGACCCTGTTTTTTTAGTGTACTTAGCAAAAGAAAGGTTGATTTTGTTTGTTGAACTATTTGATCATTTATTTTGACAGATTTATTATCAATTAATATGGATCGATTTAAAAGACGTCTTCAAACAATAGATTCTGTTATAATTATCTATTTTTTAATCGTTTTTTTCGAATTCAATAAAAAACTTAAATCAACATGTTGTTGTTGAAAAGGCTATGGCTATTGATGAAACGCATAAATGATACACATAATCGATTGAAGTTCGGAAGTATAATTGGAGAATGGAACTCTTATTTCTTATAAATTAAAAAGGCTGAATGGTCGTAGAGAATATTCAGTCTTTCAAGTTCATCTGTTAGTTTCTTATTTGACCCCATAATTAAGAGTCACTTGAGATATTCTATTATCCTTTGTTACATTAAATTTTACTGTAATTTTTTATGAATTAGTAAATGTAAAATCTAACTATTCGAATTATACCTAGCAATGATTGTATTTGAATTTATTAATTTACATTAAAATTCTACTGTCTCGATTCATAAATAAAAATCCCGAGAATTTATTTTTCTCGGGATAGATTAAGGTTATTATTATTTTTGATAATATTTAATCAGCATTTAATTTTCTCAGATTAGTGTATGGTATATCTATTAAAGTGCCATTTTCTAATTTTATTGTTGCATCAGCTCCCATTAAAGTTATAATGGTTCCTTTATACTGTTTTTTTAAGACACCTTCTTTAAAATTTTTTCTTTTCACTATTCGTCTTAATTCTCTGGTATAAACAAAAACAACTTGATCATTCATTCTAAAGCCTTTGATATTTTGATCCCCACCTTTAATTCCCCAAACATCACCACCACAAACATATTCATATTTTACGGTATTGGTTGTTCCTTTTGATAAACTATAACTTCTGCCTACCATTTGCACTAAGAAAAGTCTAGCATTCATTAAATATTCTCCTCCAACTTGACTTTTAACAACATTGTCAACACCTTCATTAATACTTTTACCTTTGTATTTTATAATCTCTTTGTAAATAGGATTTCTTCTTTTAATTCTTCCTTTTTTAGATCTAGAAATCGCTTCTTCAATTTCAGAACTACCAACACCGGCATAAGTTTTAAGCGGCTCGTATTTTTTAGATGCATCAATATTTCTAGTTGAAATTGAGTTTAAATTTCCAGCAGGGACTACATATAGGCTACCCTTACATGAAAATAAAATAATCGCGATTGAAATAAATAATAAAGTTTTCATTTTTTAGTTTTTAAATTTCCCCTACTCGTTGGCTTTTCGGATACGCCCCACTTTTTATCTGTTATGGACAGAAATGATGACTTTTTTGTATTCTTTTCGCGCGCTAAGAGGTAACAAAAAAGTTCAACCTTGCTTCAAAAGTATATAAAAATCATTTAATGACAAAATAATATATTTTAATGATTTTTAAGTCTTTCTGAATGCCTAATAATTCAATGAATTTTTTTGAAATAAAACTCTATTGTTTTTTTCAATTCTCAAAAAAAAATAGATGAATTAAATAATTTGAATAAAATAAATTTGTTCAAAAAGATACTTATGTGCGCGTTTTTATACTACTATGTGATGAATTTTTAAAATAATAACAAGCTTGTAAAGCTTGTTAAATAAGCTGAATGACCCTATTTGTCGCAAAATATACGGTACATGAAGTGGGTTTTCGTGTGTTGAGCTATTTGGACAATATATGTGTTGCATGTATTTGCTTTCAATACGAATAGTTTTCTATATTGCATATCTAAAAAATAAAATAATGTTACATATAGGTCTTAAAATCAAAGAGGTGCTTCATGAGCGGGATATGCAAATTGTATCATTTGCAAAAAGGATTAACAGAAGCCGTAATGTGGTGTATGATATTTTCGAAAGACAATCTATCGATACAGAGTTACTCAAACAAATTAGTGAAGTTTTAAACTACGATTTTTTTAAACTTTACAAATATGAAAGAAAAACATCTGAAACCGATTTTATCACAGGTGAATCGTTGGTTGATAGAAATGAATTGAATGAATTGTCTCTTAAAACTCAAATCCAGTCTTTACAACAAGAAAACATTTCTCTTCAAAATGAGGTGTTGTATCTAAAAAAAATATTGAGTTTAATGGAAGAAAAATACAAGCAAAAATAAATTGCTGTTTTTTTATTCAAATTAATTAGTGCTTTTGTATCATTGAGTTTGTTTCAATCGTAATTGATGATTTTCCATTCGAGGGATAACTACTTGCATGAAAACTAATACATAATGACGTTCGGAGATAATGATTTGGTAATGGTTTGTTCGAATTGAAAACTTTGACTCTTTTGAAATTTCGTTGCGAAAACCATTGAAAGCAGCTTTTAGATACAATTTTTCGCACAAAAAATAGCAAAAATCAATCAAGGCGCAACGGTTTACTCAAAGTATAATTCGTTATATTATTCTCAATGTCACAGAATTAACAAAAGACTGCTTAAAAAGGCAGTCTTTTTTGTTTTTTAGTCATACAATCATTCATTGTTTCATCCAAAATTTTCTATAAATCAACTAAAGCCGATAAAAATCGCTCTATTTTTAGTTTCATTTCGCTTGGTGTACAACTGTAGTTATTCACTAAGATCGAAAAAGCTAATTCGGTTCCTTTTTTTGTTTTTACAT
>CAMAPT010000031.1 GCA_945860225.1 Chitinophaga pinensis
GTTGCGGTATAGTTAAAAGTTGCACTTGGTGAAGGCACTAAAGTAAAGGTGGAATAAAGTATAGGCGAAGTACAGCTAACTCCTTGCATTTGGAGTGTCACAGAGTAGGTGGCTGGATCAGTAACATTGATGCATTGTCCGGTTTGCCCTGTAATACCACCCCCACCAGACTGTGACCAAGTGTATGAGGTGAAACCTGCGGGAGCGCATAAGGTATTACTCGTCATACTACACATCGATTTAATAGTTTGAGGGTCATAAGGTAGTTCGTTTCCATTTAAAGAAAGTGCCATAGATTGACAAGCACAATCAATATAAGCCCATCCAGGGTGTGCAGTTTGATCACAGTCTGATGCGATAAATTCTATAGTTACGTTCTGCCCAATATATGGCCTTAGGTCAAAAGATTTTGTTGTCCAGTCTTTGTAATAAAAGTCAGTTGATCCAAATTGAACAAAACTAGGATCTGTTCCCGTATTACATAAAGGAGAACCTGCAACTACATTGAAATCTGTGCATGGTATAGCCGCACCGTTAGCATCTGTGAAAGAAATATTAAAATAAGGCTGTGATGTACAAGTATGCACTACACAAAGATTTGCATTTTGACAGGCATTTAAAACAACGGCATATCTATATATAAACACGGAGTTTGAAGCAGTTACGTTAAATGTTTGTTTCGCTTTTACAGCGAAACCTCCTTGCGTATCACCATCACCGAGTAGTAATGTAAAATTACCTCCTCCTTGAGGAACTCTCTGTAGAGATGTAATCACCGGGTCTGTTCCAGGGCCTACTACTGAATATTTAGTTGTTGCACTCCAGCCTGCTGATACCGCATGAGTTAAGGAATTGGTATTATCCCCTTGAGTTAGAGTCCATCCTGATATATTACCAGTTTCAAATCCCATGTTAGTGCAACTTGCTTGTACTCGCTCAACTTTATCATGGATAATAGTTTTATTTAGATTATACTTTTTCTTAATATATTCTCGTTTTAGTACGGATAAGTAATTTTTTTTATCCCAAAATTCAAAATCGCCTTCATTTATTTTATTCCACGCCTCAATTTCATTAAAACCTGTTAATGAGTCGGCATCAAAAATAATTTGTGATTTTTGCGTTTTTTCCAAAATATATTGTTGTTTATCAAATATATTTTTTGAGTAGTTATACGGAGAAATTTGTGAAAAACCTTGAAAAAACAAGAAACAAAGAGAAATGGCAAGGAAGTAATTGTTTTTTTGCATAGCAGAATATTTAATACGTATTCGAAATAAAATTTGAAGGAAATAAGTGAAATTTTTTGAGGATTATGCGTTTAACATAATTGTAATAACCTTGATATAAGAAAAATGAATCTAATGGATAATTAAAAAAACGAGATGTTTGAATAAAAAACAAAATCATGACCATCAATTAATTTTTTCTTAACTATTTTTTATCAAAAAAGGCATTTAAGTTAATTACATTATTCCAAATTTATAGATTTTTCTTGAACTTTAAAATTTAATTGATAGTTCATTATCATCGACTCATCTAATTTTTGTGTAAAATGAGTAAATTCACCATTCATTTGGTTGTAATGATTTCCTCAAATTCCTCTTTTTTGAAAAAAAAATAAAAACATATACCTCCTTAATCGTCAAGATATTGATTGGCCTAGTAAGTTTTTGGATTATTTATAACCGATTAAAAGAAATTCCTCATTTAAAAGAAGAGTGCTTGGTTTGGTTTACAGAATCAAGCATGTATGCTGTATTAGTTTTGGTATTGTGTTTAATGCCAATTAACTGGGGGATAGAAAGTTACAAATGGAAAAGCATTACCAATCAGGTAGAACAGATTTCTTATTCCACAGCTATTAAATCGGTTTTTTCAGGTATTTGCGTAGGCAATATTGCTCCCGGAAGAGCGATGGAATTTTTAGCTAAAATTATTTTTTTTAAACCGGAAAATCGTCCGAGTATAACCGTTTTACATTTTATAAATGGAATGTTTCAAATGCTTATTACGGTTACGGTTGGTATTTCTTCTATAGCCTACAAATTGAGTCAAAAGCACCAATCATCTTTTTTTATTTATGCGGTGGTGTTAGGAGGCTGCTGTCTTATTTTGTTTTTTTGCTGGACTATTTTAAATGTGTCACTCATACAAAAAAAATTAAAATTTATTAAATGGTTTCGTCGTTTGGAAATGGCAGATATTCGTTTTTCTAAACAACTCATCGTCCGTTTAATTTTCTTGTCCATCATCAGATACCTTGTTTTTACGGTTCAATTTTTCTTAATTTATAATGCCTTGTCTTCTCAACAGCATGTTATTCAGGTTTTTATGAGTATTGCTGCCTATTTTATGCTAACTAGCCTAATTCCAATGATAAGTATTATTGAGCCTGCTATAAGGGCCGCTATTGCATTATTTGTGTTTGATAACGCTAATGACCAAACCATTACTATTGTGCTGACATCTACTTTTTTATGGATAATTAATGTGATTATACCAAGTGCAATAGGATATATAGTCATTTTAAAAGAAAAAATAGATTTTCGAGCAGGTAGTGCCTATTGAGTTATACATATTCGCGCTTATTATTATAGCTTATGGAAGTTTAATAACAATAGCTATTTTTGGTTTTTCAAGACTTGATCGTACGTTTAAGGTCAATAATATTGAAAAATCGTCAGATTTTATTTCTATTGTTATTTCTGCCAGAAATGAGGCTGACCAAATTCAACAATGTATCCAACAAATTGATAAACAAGAGTTTCCTAAACAAGATTTTGAAGTAATTATCGTAGATGATGCCTCTGATGACCAAACCTTTGAAATCGCTCAACAAACGCTGGAACAATTAAATATATCATTCAAATTAATTCGACAAGTAGCCCATCAAGGCAAAAAACAAAATTTAGCATTAGCTATTGCTCAAGCTAAAGGCTCAGTAATTATTACTTCCGATGCAGATGTAGTTTACAGACATCCAAAATGGTTATTTACCATTTCTAATTATTTTAATTCGTTTTCTCCCAATATGTTGGTGATGCCAATTGATTATAAAATACAGCCAGGACTGTTACCAACTTTTCAAATTTTTGAAAATATAGCGCTTACGGGCATTACTTCCGGATATACAGGTATTCAAAATCCATTTATTTGCAATGGAGCTAATTTGGCATTTAAAAAAAGTGCTTTTGAATTTGTTTCAGGGTATCATACCCATCTGAATTTATCATCCGGCGAAGATGTATTTTTAATGGAAAGCATAAGAAAAATAGATAGAAGCTCTATTCATTATGTATTATCAAGAGAGTTGATTGTGGAAACTATTCCGATAAAAAATTTTAAAGTTTTTGTTAATCAACGGATACGATGGGCTTCGAAAACAAAACATAATGCTAACCCATTGAATGCTTTCGTAGGATTTATTATTCTAACGACTAATTTATTGATTCCTGTATTAGTTGTAGAATCGATAAAACAGTCCCTGACCACTTCCTATTTAGCGATTTTTGTATTCACAAAGTTAATTTTTGATTTTTTGTTGCTACTTTTAGCTGCCGATTATTTAGGGAAAAGAAAATACATGTGGTATTTTTTTGTATTTCAAAGTGTTTATTGGATTTACGCTCTAATTATCGGATTTGGTTCATTATTTATTAAACCTTATTGGAAAGGAAAAAAAATTAATTAATTGTTATTCAAAAAAAAACATACAGATTATTCTTCAGAATCACTTTCTGTTCAAACATGGCGACGTTTTAAACGCAATAAGTTGGCTGTATTTGGATTGTGTTTGATTGTTTTAGCTACAAGTGTTTCAATCTTAGGCTTTTTAATTACACCAGATCATTCGCCTTATGCAAATGATCAAAAACCGGAATTACATATTAAAAAACCCGGATTTAAAGCTCAAATGCTTTTGATTCGAAAAAATGAATTGTCACACAAGGAACAATGGTTTCGTAAAATGCTCTTTGGAGAAACTAGTGATTTTACATCTATACCGGCATATTCCTATTCGTTCAAAGGGTTTGATATTATCGTAGAAGAGTACACAGGTGCTTTTCCTAATAACGGCAATAAATTGGCATATAATTTAGCAGATGTGGTTTATGATCTTGATGATAGGTATGCTTTAAAAAATGATACCTCTAAAAATCTAATAGAATTTCATCAATTAAGTACAGGTGAAATTTTAAAAATAAATCTTTCCGAATTACAAAATAATATTAAGGAACATCACATAAAAGATAATCGATATTTATTAGGAACCGATTTGGCTGGCAGAGATTTGTTGAGCAGGTTAATGATTGGAACACGTATATCATTATCGGTTGGATTTATTTCCGTTATAATTTCTATTGTTATAGGAATATGTTTAGGAGCGGTAGCTGGCTATTTTAGAGGCTGGTTAGACGATGTGATTATGCTTGTAATTAATATAGTTTGGTCTATTCCAACCTTACTATTAGTAATTGCCATTACTCTTGTATTAGGAAAAGGAATTATTCAAGTATTCATTGCGGTAGGGTTAACAATGTGGGTAGATGTTGCTCGGTTGATTCGAGGTCAAATATTAAGTGTTCGGGAAAAAGAATTTGTGGAAGCGGGCAGAGCATTAGGATTTAAAAATATTAGAATTATTTTGAGACATATTTTACCTAATGTTATGGGCCCAGTTATAGTTATAGCAGCATCCAATTTTGCAGCAGCTATTTTAACTGAGGCAGGATTAAGTTTTTTAGGAATTGGAGCGCAACCACCCACGCCATCTTGGGGAGAAATGATTAATGCCCACCGAGGCTACGTATTGGTAGATGCCGCTTATTTAGCATTTATTCCGGGAGTTGCTATTATGATTTTAGTATTGGCTTTTATGCTTGTTGGTAACGGGTTAAGAGATGCTTTAGATTCTAAATCTGTAGACAATAAGCCGTTAATAGGGCATTAAGTACTCTTTTTAGGATTATGTTATTATAACAACATAGGCCCTTTATAACTAAAGAAAAAATTTTATGAAAAAATGATTTTTAATTCAGACATTGCACTCCAAAACTAAATTTTTTATATATGATTATTCTTTTGTTTTTCGTATTACACTGGTATCTTTCTTTATTTGGACAAACATTTTTTCTGCATCGTTATAGCGCTCACAAGATGTTTACAATGAATAAATTTTGGGAAAAATTTTTCTATATTTTTGCTTGGGTAACACAAGGCTCTTCGTATTTAAATGCACGAGCTTATGCTATTTTACACCGGATGCATCATGCCTATAGTGATACAGAAAAAGATCCACACACACCGCATTTTTTTAAGGATGCTTATCATATGATGCTACATACTCGTCAAATTTATAACGATGTGTTAAACAAGCGCGTCGTTGTTGAAGAAAAATTTGATCGTAATTTCCCTGAATACCCCGCAATAGATAAAATAGCAGATAGTTGGTATACGCGTATTGCTTTTGGAATTGGTTATTTCGTATTTTATGCTGTTTTTGCTACGCATTGGTGGATGTTTTTATTATTGCCAATTCATTTTTTTATGGGACCGGTTCATGGGGCCATTGTTAATTGGGCCGGACATAAGTATGGTTATAGAAATCATGACGAAGGAGACAAATCAAAAAATACTTTATTTTGGGATATTTTGATGCTAGGAGAATTATTTCAAAATAATCACCATCATGCAGGATCAAAACCAAATTTTGCAAACAAATGGTTTGAATTTGATCCAACGTATCCAATTATGATTTTCTTAGATAAAATCAAAGTTATTCAATTAGACAGGGTTAAAAACACTTAGATTTTGAACTAAAGCCTGTTTGTCGAACTTGCTTTAGAATGCTCATATTGTTTTCTGATAAAAAAAAACAAAAAAAAGTTATATTTTTTTTGCAACAATAAAAAATCTTTATACATTTGCATCCCCAAGTAAAAGGGACGTTCTTTAAAAGTAAAAAAATAAGCCGAAGTAGCTCAGCTGGTAGAGCCACTGATTTGTAATCAGTAGGTCGGGGGTTCGAGTCCCTTCTTCGGCTCTTTTTTTAAGGGGATATACCAGAGTGGCCAAATGGGACAGACTGTAAATCTGTTGTTTCGACTTCGGAGGTTCGAATCCTCCTGTCCCCACTGCGTAACTGTGGTAGTTGCATAGTAAATTAACAAGCGAAAGTAGCTCAATTGGTAGAGCTCCAGCCTTCCAAGCTGGAGGTTGCGGGTTCGAGACCCGTCTTTCGCTCAATTTGTTGGAAGAGAAGTTGGAAATACCGTAAATAACGGACAAGAGATTTGAGAAACTTGTGTATTCGTTTCTCTTGCTTTTGAAAGTCCCTTTGAAATATGGGACTTTTCGTGTATAAAAGAAATTAGTTCTTTGGATATGGCAAGCGGCAGATTTTAAAAAGCTGTTGTAGCTCAGTGGTAGAGCACTTCCTTGGTAAGGAAGAGGTCGGCGGTTCAATCCCGCTCAACAGCTCAGACTAATTTTTATACAATATTTCCTGTAAAATGGAACTATTTATATTAGAACAAGGTATAAAGTGTATATAAAACAATAAAAAACAAATAAATAAACAAACAATGGCTAAAGAAAAATTCGACCGTTCCAAACCACACGTTAATATTGGAACAATTGGTCACGTAGATCACGGTAAAACTACATTAACAGCTGCAATTACTACTGTATTAGCAAGTAAAGGTTTGTCTGAAGTAAGAGATTTCTCTTCTATTGATAATGCTCCTGAAGAAAAAGAGCGTGGTATTACTATCAACACTTCTCATGTTGAGTATCAAACTGCGAGTCGTCACTATGCCCATGTTGATTGTCCAGGTCACGCGGATTATGTAAAAAACATGATTACAGGTGCTGCTCAAATGGATGGTGCTATTTTAGTAGTAGCTTCTACGGATGGTCCTATGCCTCAAACTCGTGAGCATATCTTGTTAGCTCGTCAGGTAGGTGTTCCAGCTATCGTTGTTTTTATGAACAAAGTGGATATGGTGGAAGATGCTGAGTTGTTGGAATTAGTTGAAATGGAAATTCGTGAATTATTATCATTCTATAAATTTGATGGTGATAATACTCCAATTATTAAAGGTTCTGCTTTAGGTGGATTGAATAACGATCCAAAATGGGTTGATAAAATTATGGAATTAATGGATGCTGTAGATTCTTACATTCCATTACCTCCACGTGAAAAAGATAAACCATTCTTGATGCCAGTTGAGGACGTGTTTACTATCACTGGTCGTGGAACTGTTGCTACAGGTCGTATCGAAACTGGTGTAATCAACTCAAATGATGCTGTAGAAATCATCGGTATGGGTGATGAAAAATTAACATCTACTGTAACAGGTGTAGAAATGTTCCGTAAAATTTTAGATTACGGTGAGGCTGGAGATAACGTAGGTTTATTATTACGTGGTATAGATAAAAAAGATATCCGTCGTGGTATGGTTATCGTTAAACCAGGTTCTATTAAAGCTCATAAAAAATTCAAAGCTGAGGTTTACATTCTTAAAAAAGAAGAAGGTGGTCGTCATACGCCATTCCATAACAAATACCGTCCTCAATTCTATTTACGTACAACTGACGTAACTGGAGAAATTACTTTAGATGCAGGACGTGAAATGGTTATGCCTGGTGATAATGTTACTATCACAGTTGAATTACATGCTCGTGTAGCTATGGATAAAGGTTTACGTTTCGCTATGCGTGAAGGTGGACGTACTGTAGGCGCTGGTCAGGTAACTGAAATTTTAGAATAATTATAGATCTGAAATTTAGCAAAATGGCATACCGAAAGGTTTCGCCATTTTGCTTTTTAAATTACTAGATAAATATACGGGCGTAGTTCAATGGTAGAATGTCGGTCTCCAAAACCGCTGATGGGGGTTCGAATCCCTCCGCCCGTGCAAATGTTAATTATATTATGAGTAAGTTTGTAACTTATATAGAGGAAACTAAAGAAGAGTTATTTAATAAAGTAACTTGGCCTACATGGGCAGAGCTTCAAAGTAGTGCTATTTTAGTAATGGTAGCGTCTACGATAATTGGCTTATTGGTTTGGGGTATGGATGTAGGGTTTAGTAAGTTAATGGAATTAGCTTACCAAATGGTAAATGGTTTATAAAATTAAACTTACGAAAAATGGAAGAAATAGTAAATAAAGATACCTCTTCAATTGCTAAAAAATGGTATGTTGTTCGTGCTATTAGTGGACAAGAGAAAAAAGTTAAACAATACATAGAAGTTGAGATTAATCGTTTAAAAATGAATGATTATGTTTCTCAAGTTTTGATTCCTACGGAAAAATTCATTCAAATTAGAAATGGTAAAAAAATCCAAAAGGAACGTTCTTTTTATCCTGGTTATGTATTAATAGAGGCTGCTTTAGTGGGTGAAGTAGCTCACGTTATAAAAAATATTACAGGAGTTATTGGTTTTTTAGGTGAGACAAAACGAGGTGAAGCTGTACCTATGAGGTTGTCAGAAGTTAATCGTATTTTAGGAAAAGTCGATGAATTAACTGAAGCTGAAGGTGTAGTTACAAGTAATTATGTAGTTGGTGAGTCTGTTAAAGTAACGAATGGTCCTTTTAATGGATTCAATGGTACGATTGAAGAAATTAATGATGAGAAGAAAAAAATCAAAGTTACAGTAAAAATATTTGGACGTAAAACGCCAGTTGAATTAAGTTTTGGCGAGGTTGAACGTGAGTAAAAAAATTATTTTTAAATAACGTATTGATGTATTAAGGTTTTGAAAATTAACGGTTACTGCTTCCAAGGTTAATCATAATTCATTACAGCAAAGCATCAACTAATCAAATAAAAACAAAAAAATGGCAAAAGAGTTATCAGCAATTGTAAAGCTTCAAATTAAAGGTGGAGCTGCTAACCCGTCGCCTCCAATTGGACCGGCATTAGGTGCTAAAGGTGTAAACATTATGGAGTTCTGTAAGCAATTCAATGCTAGAACTCAAGAACAAGCTGGTAAAGTATTACCAGTTTTAATTAATGTTTATGCTGATAAAACGTTTGATTTTATAATCAAACGTACACCCGTGGCTGTTCAAATTTTAGAGGTAACTAAGGTTAAGCAAGGTTCTGGCGAAAGTAACCGTAAAAAAGTTGGTTCTATTTCTTGGGATCAAATTCGCACCATTGCACAAGATAAAATTGTGGACATGAATTGTTTCACAATTGAATCAGCTATGTCAATGGTTGCAGGTACTGCACGTAGCATGGGAATTACAGTAACAGGTGAAGCCCCTGTAAAGGCTTAATTTAATAATTTATAAACCAAAAACTAGCTTTTTTAAATGGCAACGTTAACTAAAAAAAGAAAAGTAGCAGATGCTAAGTTTGATTTGACTAAAGCATACACTGTTGCAGAAGCTTCAAAAGTAGTGAAAGATATTACTACTACCAAATTTGATGCATCCGTGGACATTGCAGTCCGTTTAGGAGTTGATCCTCGTAAAGCTAATCAAATGGTTCGTGGTACTGTTACCTTACCTCACGGTACAGGTAAAACATTGCGTGTACTAGCGATTGTAACTCCAGACAAGGAGGCAGAAGCTAAGGCAGCAGGAGCGGACTATGTAGGATTAGACGAATACATCGATAAAATTAAAAATGGATGGACGGATGTCGATGTAATCATCACAATGCCTTCAGTAATGGGTAAAGTTGGTGCGTTAGGTCGTGTATTAGGTCCTCGTGGTTTAATGCCTAATCCTAAAACCGGAACAGTAACCATGGATGTTGGTAAAGCTGTATCTGACTCAAAAGGTGGGAAAATTGATTTTAAAGTTGACAAAGCAGGTATTATTCATGCAGGAATTGGAAGAGTTTCTTTTGATGCCCTAAAATTATCGGAAAATGCAATGGAAGTATTACAAGCTCTTGTTAAGTTAAAACCATCATCTGCTAGAGGTACTTACGTTAAGTCAGTATACATGAGCAGTACAATGAGTGCTGGTATTCAAATTGACACCAAAACATTTAATTAATTAAAAAAACTCTTTTAATATGAACAAACAAGAAAAAACACAGGAAATAGATAGATTAGTTAGTGTTTTAAATGCTAATACGAAGATCTATTTAGCTGATTGTTCTTCTTTGTCAGTAGAAAAGGTAAATCAATTGCGTCGTTCTTGCTATGATAAAAAAGTAAGCATGTCTGTTGTGAAAAACACCTTATTAGCTAAAGCTCTTGAGCGTGCGAATGACAGTAATCTTGCTGAACTTATCCCTGCATTAAAAGGACAAACTGCTTTGATTTTAACAGAAACTTCAAATGTTCCTGCTAAATTAATAAAGGAGTTCCGCAAAGGTGGTGATAAACCTAAATTGAAAGCTGCTTATGTTGAAGATATGATATTTATCGGTGATGATAAATTAGATGCTTTAGCTGCATTAAAATCGAAAAACGAATTAATCGGCGATGTTATCGGATTACTTCAATCACCAATTCAACGCGTAATTGGAGCATTGGAAAATAAAACCAAAGACTCTGACGAAGCTGCAGCCTAATTTTGCTGAAAAAGAAACATTAAAAACGCTTAAGTAATTAAGCAAAAATTTAAATCAAAAATTAACAAATTAAACTAATAATAAAATGGCAGACGTAAAAGCAATCGCTGAAACATTAGTAAACTTAACAGTTAAAGAAGTTCAAGAATTAGCAACGGTATTGAAAGATGAGTACGGAATCGAACCAGCAGCAGCAGCAGTAGTTGTAGCAGCAGGTGGTGGTGGAGAAGCCGCAGCAGCTAAAACATCTTTCGATGTAATTTTAGTTGAAGCAGGTGCAGCTAAATTAGGTGTTGTTAAAGTTGTAAAAGATTTAACAGGTTTAGGTTTGAAAGAAGCTAAAGATTTAGTAGATGGTGCTCCAAAAGCAGTTAAAGAAGGTATTGCAAAAGAAGAAGCTGAGTCTATTAAAAAGGCTTTAGAAGAAGCTGGTGCAAAAGTAGAAGTAAAGTAATTTACTTATGAATTAGGTGTTAAGGTTCTTTTGTAATAACAGAAGACCTTAACCCTTTTTATGCTTTTGGTAATTGGCGTAACTCTTTTAGAATACTAACTAATAAACTTCATTACATTGGCTACAGCAATTAAAAAATCACAGAGAATTAATTTCTCTTCAAATAAATTTCCAATTGAATATCCTGATTTTTTGGATATCCAAGTGAAATCATTTCAAGACTTTTTTCAATTAGAAACTACACCAGACAACCGCAAGAATGAAGGGTTGTTCCGTGTTTTCGCCGAGAATTTTCCCATTTCTGATGCAAGAAATAACTTTGTATTAGAGTTTTTGGATTATTTCGTAGATCCACCTCGTTACTCCTTAGAAGAGTGTATCAGTCGAGGATTAACTTATTCAGTACCTTTAAAAGCTAAATTGAAGCTTTATTGTACTGATCCTGAACATGAAGATTTTGAAACCATTGTACAGGACGTTTATTTAGGTACAATTCCGTACATGACACCAAAGGGCTCTTTTGTTATCAATGGTGCAGAACGCGTTATTGTTTCTCAATTACACCGTTCTCCAGGCGTGTTCTTCGGCCAAAGCCGTCATGCAAATGGAACTAAATTATATAGTGCTCGTGTTATTCCTTTCAAAGGTTCTTGGATTGAATTTGCAACAGACATTAATAATGTGATGTATGCTTATATTGATCGTAAGAAAAAATTACCGGTAACAACGTTATTACGTGCTATTGGTTTTGAAAGCGATAAACAAATTTTAGAAATTTTTGGTTTAGCTGATGAAGTAAAAGTTTCAAAAGCTGGTTTAAAACGTGAGGTTGGTCGTAGATTGGCTGCTCGTGTTTTAAAAACATGGATCGAAGATTTCGTAGATGAGGATACCGGAGAGGTTGTATCAATTGAGCGTAATGAGGTTATCTTAGATCGTGAAACGATTTTAGATGATTTGCATATTGACTTAATTGTTGACGCTGGTGTTAAATCTATTATTTTGCACAAAGAAGATGTCAATACAGCAGATTTTGCTATTATTTATAATACTTTACAAAAAGATTCTACAAACTCAGAAAAAGAAGCTATCGAGTATATCTATCGTTTACTTCGAAATGCTGAGCCACCAGATGAAGAAACGGCTCGTGGAGTTATCGACAAGTTATTCTTCTCTGATAAACGTTATGATTTAGGTGAAGTAGGTCGTTTCCGTATCAACAAAAAGTTAGGTATTGATATTCCTATGAATATCCGTGTTTTAACTAAAGAAGATATTATTTTGATCATGAAATATTTGATCGAATTAATTAATTCTAAAACTGATGTGGATGATATTGATCACTTATCTAACCGTCGTGTACGTACAGTTGGAGAGCAATTATTCTCTCAATTTGGTGTTGGTTTAGCGCGTATGGCTCGTACGATTCGTGAGCGTATGAACGTTCGTGATAACGAAGTATTTACGCCAACCGATTTGATTAATGCTAAAACATTATCTTCAGTAATTAATTCATTCTTTGGAACAAACCAGCTATCCCAGTTCATGGATCAAACTAACCCTTTATCGGAGATTACGCATAAGCGTCGTCTTTCGGCACTAGGGCCAGGAGGTTTATCTCGTGAGCGTGCTGGTTTCGAGGTACGTGACGTTCACTACACTCACTATGGTCGTCTTTGTACTATTGAGACTCCAGAAGGACCAAACATTGGATTAATTTCTTCATTATGCGTTTTCGCAAAAGTTAATAAATTAGGATTTATTGAAACTCCTTTCCGTTCTGTAAACAACGGTAAAGTAGACGTAAATAAAGGAATTACTTATTTAACTGCTGAAGAGGAAGATCAAAAAAATATTGCTCAAACAAGTGCAGAATTAGATGAAAAAGGAAATTTCGTAAACGATAAAGTTACTGCTCGTTACGAAGGTGACTTCCCAGTGTTGGAACCAAACCAAATTCATTTAATGGACGTAGCGCCAAATCAAATTGCTTCTATTGCGGCTTCATTAATTCCGTTCTTAGAGCATGATGATGCTAACCGTGCCTTGATGGGATCAAATATGCAGCGCCAAGCAGTTCCATTAATGCGTCCTGAAGCTCCAATTGTTGGTACAGGTATCGAAGCTCGTGTAGCACAAGATAGCCGTGTATTAATTAATGCTGAAGGAGAAGGTGTTGTGGAGTATGTTGACGCTCGTGAAATTGTTATTCGTTACAATAGAAGTTTAGATGAAAAATTAGTCAGCTTTGAAGGAGATGTAAAATCTTATAAGTTAACTAAATTTCAAAAAACGAATCAAAGTACTTGTATGAACTTAAAACCTATTGTTAAAAAAGGTGATAAGGTTATTAAAGGTCAAGTGCTTTGTGATGGGTACGCTACAGATAATGGCGAGTTGGCATTAGGACGTAATTTAAAAGTTGCTTTCATGCCATGGAAAGGTTATAACTTTGAGGATGCTATTGTAATTTCTGAACGTATTATTCGTGATGATATTTTTACATCCATTCATATTGATGAATATTCTTTAGAAGTTCGAGATACTAAGCGTGGAATGGAAGAATTAACGCCTGATATTCCTAACGTGAGTGAAGATGCTACTAAAGATTTAGATGAAAAAGGAATCATTCGTGTAGGTGCTGAAGTAAAAGAAGGTGATATTTTAATCGGAAAAATTACACCAAAAGGTGAAACTGATCCGTCACCGGAAGAAAAATTATTACGTGCTATTTTTGGTGATAAAGCTGGCGACGTTAAAGATGCATCGTTACGTGTTTCTCCATCAGTGAAAGGTGTTATTGTTGATAAAAAACTTTTTTCTCGTGCGATTAAAGATAAAAAGCAAAAAGCCGATGAAAAGCCGATGTTGGATAAGCTAGATGCTGAACATCATAAATCAATTGCGAACATTAAATATCAGTTAATTGAAAAGTTATTTGAATTGGTTAATGGTCGTACTTCTCAGGGTGTACATAATATTTTAGGTGAAGAGGTAATAACAAAAGGAACAAAATTTACTCAAAAACTATTGGAAAAAATAGATTTTTCTGAAGTTAATCCAGGAAACTGGACAACTGACAAGGAAAAAAATGAGCAAATTGAGCGTTTGTTACATAATTTCATGATTAAATTCAATGATTTTTTAGGTCAATATAAACGTGAAAAATTCCAAATCACTGTAGGGGATGAATTACCAAATGGTATAGTTCAATTAGCTAAAGTTTACATCGCTCAAAAACGTAAGTTAAGAGTAGGTGATAAGATGGCTGGTCGTCATGGAAATAAAGGTATTGTTGCTCGTATTGTAAAAGATGAAGACATGCCTTTCCTAGAAGACGGGACTCCTGTTGATATCGTTTTAAATCCATTGGGTGTACCATCTCGTATGAACATTGGACAGATTTATGAAACCGTGTTAGCTTGGGCTGGAAAAGAATTAGGTTTGAAATTCTCTACTCCAATCTTTGATGGAGCATCTATGGAACAAATAGATGATTATACGAGCAAAGCTGGTATTCCTCAATATGGTCGTACTTATTTGATCGACGGTGGAACAGGTGAAAGATTTGATCAACCGGCTACGGTAGGTATTATCTATATGTTAAAATTAGGACATATGGTGGATGATAAAATGCATGCTCGTTCAATCGGACCATATTCATTGATTACGCAACAACCTTTAGGTGGTAAAGCACAGTTTGGTGGTCAGCGTTTTGGTGAGATGGAGGTTTGGGCTTTGGAAGCATATGGAGCAGCTAATGTATTGCAAGAATTATTAACCGTTAAATCTGATGATGTAATGGGTCGTGCAAAAGCATATGAGGCCATTGTAAAAGGAGAAAACATTCCTACACCTGGTATTCCTGAATCATTCAATGTATTGATGCATGAATTACGTGGATTGGCATTAGATGTGACACTAGACTAAAAACTCTTTCCTTTTCCCCTCTCTTAGAGAGGGGATTTTGGATTAGGTTAATCAATTTTTATTATCACTAAAACTAAAAAGCAAAAAAATGGCTTTAAGAAAAGATAACAAAGTAAAATCAAACTTCTCAAAAATCACTATTAGTTTAGCTTCACCTGAAACTATTTTACAACGCAGTAGTGGAGAAGTTTTGAAACCAGAAACCATTAATTACCGTACTTACAAACCAGAAAGAGATGGTTTATTTTGTGAGCGTATTTTTGGACCGGTAAAAGATTATGAATGTCATTGTGGTAAATACAAACGTATTCGTTATAAAGGAATTATTTGTGACCGTTGTGGTGTTGAGGTTACTGAGAAAAAAGTACGTCGTGAACGTATGGGACATATTAATTTAGTGGTTCCTGTTGCTCATATTTGGTATTTCCGTTCTTTACCAAATAAAATTGGTTATTTGTTGGGATTACCAACCAAGAAATTAGATATGATCATTTACTACGAACGTTATGTAGTAATTCAACCAGGTGTTGCAGCGCAAAATGGTACTCAATATTTGGATTTCTTGACGGAAGAAGAGTATTTAAATTTAGTTGATTCTTTGCCAAAAGAAAATCATTTATTGGATGATACTGATCCTCATAAATTTATTGCTAAAATGGGTGCAGAAGCACTTCAAGATTTATTATCTCGTTTACAGTTAGATGATTTATCTTATGAGTTGCGTCACAAAGCGAGTACAGAAACTTCTCAACAACGTAAAAATGAGGCATTAAAACGTTTACAAGTTATTGAGGCTTTTCGTGCAGCACAAGGCCATATAGAAAACAAACCTGAGTGGATGATTATTAAAACCGTTCCGGTTATTCCACCAGAGTTACGTCCTTTAGTTCCATTGGATGGTGGACGATTTGCTACTTCAGATTTAAATGATTTATATCGTCGAGTTATTATTCGTAATAACCGTTTAAAACGTTTAATCGAAATCAAAGCACCGGACGTTATCTTACGTAATGAAAAACGTATGTTACAAGAGTCAGTAGATTCATTATTTGATAACTCTCGTAAGTCAAATGCGGTTAAAACTGAATCTAACAGAGCTTTAAAATCATTATCAGATTCATTAAAAGGTAAACAAGGTCGTTTCCGTCAAAATTTATTAGGTAAACGTGTTGATTATTCCGCTCGTTCGGTAATTGTCGTTGGGCCAGAATTGAAATTGCATGAGTGTGGTTTACCAAAAGAAATGGCAGCTGAGTTATTCAAACCATTTATCATTCGTAAAATGATTGAACGTGGTATTGTAAAAACAGTTAAATCTGCTAAAAAAATAGTTGATAAAAAAGAGCCAATTGTTTGGGATATTTTAGAAAATGTATTGAAAGGACATCCGGTAATGTTAAACCGTGCCCCGACATTACACAGATTAGGTATTCAAGCATTCCAACCAAAATTAATTGAAGGTAAAGCAATCCAGTTACACCCATTAGTGTGTTCTGCATTCAACGCCGATTTTGACGGGGATCAAATGGCGGTTCATGTTCCATTAGGACATGCCGCAGTATTAGAAGCACAAATTTTAATGTTAGCTTCTCATAACATTTTGAATCCATCTAACGGTGCACCGGTTGCGGTTCCATCTCAAGATATGGTTTTAGGTTTATATTATTTAACTAAATCTAAAAAGAATTTACCTAATGATGCAGTAAGAGGAGAAGGGAAAGTTTTTTATAGTGCCGAAGAAGTTAATATCGCTCTAAATGAGAAGAAAATTGACATTCATGCACAAATTAAAATTCGTGTAACAAATGCATTAGAAGGAGATAAATTGGTTACGAAAGTAATTGATACAACTGCTGGTCGCGTGATGTTTAATCAAGTTGTTCCGCATGAAGTAGGTTATATCAATGAGTTGTTGACTAAAAAATCGCTTCGTGACATCATTGGAATGGTGGTTAAGAAGACAGGTATGGCTAAAACAGCTAAATTCTTGGACGATATCAAAGACTTAGGGTTTAAAACAGCCTTCCGCGGTGGATTATCATTTAACTTAGGTGATATTGAAACTCCAGCTGAGAAATTTAAAATCATTAAAGATGCACGTGCGCAAGTTGATGAAGTAATGAATAACTACTCAATGGGATTCATTACAAACAACGAACGTTATAACCAGGTAATTGATATTTGGACACATGCGAACTCAAAAGTTACTAAAAAAGTAATGGATGTGTTAAGTACAGATAAACAAGGTTTCAACTCTGTTTATATGATGCTTGATTCAGGAGCTCGTGGGTCTAAAGAACAAATTAAACAGTTAAGTGGTATGCGTGGTTTGATGGCTAAACCACAAAAAGCAGGTGATACTACGGCTTCGATTATCGAAAACCCCGTATTATCTAACTTCCGTGAAGGGTTATCCATCTTAGAATATTTTATTTCAACCCACGGTGCTCGTAAAGGTTTGGCGGATACAGCGTTAAAAACAGCCGATGCGGGTTACTTAACTCGTCGTTTAGTGGACGTTGCTCAAGACGTTATCATTAACGAAGAAGATTGTGGTACATTGCGTGGTTTAACAGCTATGGCATTGAAAAACAATGACGATATCGTTGAATCATTGTCAGATAGAATATTAGGACGTATTTCGGTTAACGATGTATATCATCCAACAACTGGTGATTTAATCGTATTAGGTGGCGAAATGATTGATGAGAATGTGTCAGCAGTTATTGAAAAATCTCCAATCGAGTCAGTTGAAATTCGTTCAGTATTAACTTGCGAATCTAAATTAGGCGTATGTGCTAAATGTTATGGCCGTAACTTATCCAACGGTCGTCAAGTTCAGTTAGGGGAGGCAGTAGGTGTCATTGCAGCACAATCTATTGGTGAGCCGGGTACACAGTTAACATTACGTACATTCCACGTTGGGGGTACAGCATCTAACACCGCAGCATCTTCTAGTTATATAGCTAAATACGATGGTATTGCTGAAATTGATGAATTACGTACCGTTGAGCGTACTAATCCTGAAGGAACCAAGGCTAATGTAGTTATTGGTCGTTCTACAGAAGTTCGTATCGTTGATGCAAATACTGGAATTACATTAACTACTGGAAACATTCCTTATGGTTCTCAGTTATATATTAAGCCGGGTGCTAAAGTGAAAAAAGGAGATGTGATTTGTGATTGGGATCCATATAATGCGGTTATCGTTTCTGAGTTTGCTGGTGCTGTAGAGTACGAAGGAATTAAAGAAAACATAACTTACCGTGAAGAGTCTGATGAACAAACAGGTTTCCGCGAAAAAGTGATTATTGAGAGTAGAGATAAAACTTTATCACCTTTAATTAGAATCGTTGATAAAACAGGAACTCCACTTAAAACATACAACTTACCAATCAGTGCGCATATTGTTGTGAACGAAGGTGTGAAAGTTGAGTTGGGTCAAATATTAGTTAAAATACCTCGTGTAACCGGTAAAACTGGAGATATCACAGGAGGTTTACCACGTGTAACTGAATTGTTTGAAGCACGTAATCCAAGTAATCCTGCTGTCGTATCTGAAATTGATGGTATTGTATCATTTGGTAAAATTAAACGTGGTAACCGTGAAGTGATTGTTGAAGCAAAAACAGGTGAACGTAAAACATATTTAGTTTCATTATCTAAACATATTTTAGTTCAAGAGAATGATTTTGTGAAAGCAGGCGAACAATTATCTGACGGAGCAGTTTCTCCTGGTGATATTTTAGCAATTAAAGGTCCTACTTCGGTTCAAGAGTATTTAGTAAACGAAATTCAAGAAGTATACCGTTTACAAGGTCAAAAATTGAATGACAAGCATTTCGAAACCATTGTTCGTCAGATGATGCGTAAAGTTCAAATTGAAGACCCAGGTGATACGACTTTCTTAGAAGCACAGTTGATTAATAAAATCAACTTTATGGAAGAAAACGACAACTTGTATGGAAAAAAAGTAGTGGTTGAACCAGGTGATTCAGAGAATTTGAAACGTGGTCAAATTGTAACAGCTCGTAAATTACGTGATGAGAATTCAGTTTTACGTCGTAAAGATTTGAAATTAGTAGAAGCTCGCGATGCAGTTCCTGCAACAGCAGTGCCTATTTTACAGGGTATTACCAGAGCATCATTGCAAACAAGTAGTTGGATTTCTGCAGCATCGTTCCAGGAAACAACCAAAGTATTGAATGAAGCTGCTGTGAATGGTAAAATCGATACTTTACAAGGCTTGAAAGAAAATGTGATTGTTGGTCATTTAATTCCTGCAGGTACTGGTTTACGTCAATATGAAAAAATCGTTGTTGGTAGTAAGGAAGAATATGAACGTTTAATGGCAAGTAAAGAGGAAATTGAAACAGAAGCTTAGTCTTTAAATATTTAAAAAGAACATTATTTTATAAAATCCCCATTTATCAATTGATAAATGGGGATTTTTAGTTATTTTTTTATCTACTTGTAATATTAACGTATTGATAATCATTTATTTAAAGTGATTTAATGAAAGTGCTATTTACAATGGTTAAAAAAGGTCATACCTTTGCAAACTAAAATAAAAAATGATGTATATTTTTAACAACATATACATCTATTAATTATCGAATATGACTTCATCTCAAATAGTTCATCAAACAGTTACTACTCAATACAAAAAACAACGTATGAAACAAGTAAAAAATGCATGTTTAATTATGGCTTTGTTGTTGGCTTTTGGCAATACTATAGCACAATCTATTCCAAATTATGTACCTAGCAATGGCTTGGTAGGATGGTGGCCTTTTAATGGCAATGCTAATGATGAAAGCGGAAATGGTAAAAATGGAACTGTAAATGGCGCTACCTTGACAAGTGATAGGAATGGAAGTAGTAGTAAAGCATATAGTTTTAACGGAGTTCCAAATAGGATTGATATTGGTTCATCATTGGGTTCAAATAATTCAATTGGATCACCAAATTCTAGTTGGTCTGCTTCAGCATGGATCAATAAAAATGGAAATACAGGTGTATTAGCAATATCTGACTATAATAGTATTGCTGGAAATACTAATCCTGGTGAAAATGATATGACATTCGGAATTCATTTACAGGTTGATCAAAATTTGGCTTATGTATCCTTACGATCGAATGGTACAGATTTTAACGTTAGTGGTGGGACAATTACAAGCAATCAATGGCATCATATTGCTTTTACTTCAAATAATGGAATTTTAAAACTATTTGTAGATGGAAATAATGTTTCTCAAATAAATTATAATTCTTCTTTAAACTTTTATGAAGCACCAATTTATAGAATAGGCGCTAGTATGTGGAATGGAAATTATGGACCATCTAAAGGTTTAATTGACGACATAGGAATTTGGAACCGTGCTTTAAGTGCCCAAGAAATATCGGCTTTATATAATTCGCAGTCATGTACCGTTTCTGCAAGCATTACAGCTTCAGGAGCCACTGTATTTAATCAAGGAAGTTCTGTTACCCTTTTGGCCAATACAGGAGCTAATTACACTTACCAGTGGTATAAAAATGATGTAGCCATTACAAACGCTACGTCTAGTTCTTATCTAGCGACTCAAACCGGTAATTATACTGTGAAAATTACTGATGGAGCATGCAATGCCACTAGTTTAGGTGTATTTGTAACCGTTAATACTTTGCCAGGTAATTTTACAGGAAAAGTTTATTATGTAAATAGTACATATGATGCAGCAAAAGATGTTTACTGTACGGCTGTTGGTAATGATGCAAATAATGGAACATCACCATCAACTCCTAAAAAAACATTAACAGCAGCTTTAAATGCTGCTGTTAATGGAGATGTGATTTATGTGGATGCCGATTCATATGTCGAAAATCAAATTCAATTAAGCAAACAAGTGGCGATTATTGGGGCAGGCTCTGGTAAAACGATTTTTAATGGGAATAATCAGGCTAATTATTTCATGAACATCAAAACGTCGAATGTGATTTTCAGGAACTTCAGTATGACACGTTATTTCTCAGACAATAGTTCAGTTGGCCAGGTGTTGACCATTAGTGGGCCTTATACTGGAATCCAAATTGAAAATGTGGTTATTGCGGATTGTCTTGGTGGAACGAATACTTTGGCTAATGTCTATATTTCAGGTGGAGCGTCAGTTGCGGTTAGAAATTCTTATTTTAAATGCTCTGGTTATAATGGCGCTAAAGGAGGAGGAGTATTAGTTAATGGTTCGACGTTGATTTTGGAAAATACAGTATTTAAACAAAGTGAAAATGCAGTTGATTATGGTGGGGGGTTAAAAATTGATGGAGCTTCAAATGTTTCAATTAATGGATGTTCTTTTTATGGCTGTATTGGACAAAAGGGTGGAGGTGCAATTGGAATGTTATCAGGTACTTTAAGTGTAGTGGGTTCATGTTTTGATGGAAATATTACTGAAACAGATGATAATACATCTGGTGGTGGTGCGGTTTATGTGGCTTCAGGTAAAGCATCTTTTAAAGATTGTTCATTTACCAATAATAAGACAACAGCGGGTGGAGTGGTGTCTTCTTCTACTAGTGCCGATGGCGGTGCAATGCGTTTAGCCGGAAATATATCTTTAGAAGCTTGTTCATTTAAAGATAACGTGAGTGGAATAGGTTCAGGTTCTTTAGGAGAAGATATTGCATGTATTTCAGGAACAGTTTCTTTAAATCAAATTCGTTTTGAAAGTATTTATTCTGTAGCGGGCTCAGATGTCAATGTTTGGAATAGTGGAGCAACTATAGCAGTCGCTAACTCAGGTGATTTTGTGACAAGTGGCGGTGTAGCCCTTTCTAAACCAGAAATTAGCGGTACAATTAATACAAAAACTAATGTATTAGCTCCATCGGTCTCTCCAGTTACCAGTTGTGTAAATCCAAACATTGTAGGTTGTGGGCTAGAATCTCAAACATACTGTCAGACAGAAACAAATCCCCCATTAATTTTAAAATGTATAGATGATAAAACTTTAGATTATTGTACCGGAACGATTCCCGATTTTACTAATAGCTCAGAATTAACGGTTTATGAGTACTGTGGTTATACCGTCACTCAGTCTTTACCTGTTACAACTTTAATTAGTTCATTAGGAAATACAATAATACCGGTAACAGTTACAGTCACAGATACGCGAGGTAATTTTTCAACTTGTACATTTAATTTAAGAATTACCGGTTGTGAATGTGTCCCAAAAACACCTCCTACCCTAGTAACTAATGATTTGGTAGTTCAATTGGATGCTAATGGAACCGTAACAGTATCTGCTTCGCAATTTAATGCGGGATCCCTTGATGCTTGTGGCACTAATACGTTAACTTATTCGATTTCAAAAACGAATTTCAATTGCTCGAATGTTGGTGTTAATACGTTAACCTTTATTGCCACTGACGCGAAAGGGAATGTAAATTCGAAATCAGTTTCAGTGACCATCGAAGACAAAGTTAAACCGGTAGTTATTACTAAAAACATTACAGCGACTTTAGATGCAAATGGAAATGTAACAATCGGCGCATCAGACATTAACAATGGCTCAAGCGATAATTGCGGCATCAAAACGATGACCGTGAGCCAAACGACTTTCAACTGTAACCAGTTAGGTACTAACACAGTGACTTTAACCGTAGAAGACGTTAATGGTAATATCTCAACTGGAACAGCCCAAGTAACAGTAGAAGATAAAACAGCCCCTGTATTAAATGTCAACAGCACAATCAACATTGACTTAGATGCAACTGGTAACGCGACAATAACAGCCTCACAAGTAGATAACGGAAGTACAGACGCTTGTGG
>CAMAPT010000032.1 GCA_945860225.1 Chitinophaga pinensis
TTAAGTCCTTCCATGAATTTCTCAAAATCTTCTTTGTACAAAAATATTTTGTGTTTTTCGTAAGTAAACTTACCATCCGTACCAAAACGTTTCTTACTTTCTGTAATAGTTAAATAATAATCGTTTCCACGGGTCGATTTCACGTCAAAAAAATACGTGCGTTTACCTGCTTTTACTGCTTTAGAAAATAAATCTTCTCTTTCTGTTCTTTCTATCTCTTCAGACATATCTTTTATTTTTTAGTATATAACAAATATTTATATTTTTTGTTGAATCTTTCTATTATGTTGAAAATTAGTTGATAAAATACACTACAAATCGCCTCTAAAAATTCATTTTTCAAACTTGGTACTATGAATATGCCTTTTTCCAAACAGCAAAAGAAAATAGTCTCAATATAAAAGATGGTTTTTGGGTTAATAATCGATCAAAATTAGTGTTAAAATAATTCAAATCTATAAAATCCAGTTCGCTTTCAATAATAGCTAGTATATGTTGCTTATAGAGTTCTAACCATGCCTTAACAGGGGTTTCAAAACCAATTTTATCTTTTCTAGTATAAATTTCATTCGGTATGTATAATTTGGCTGCTTCCCTCAGCAAATATTTTGAAATACCATGTTGTATTTTTTGATTCCCTTCAATTGAAAATACCTCATTAACCAATTCAACATCATCAGCAAAAGGAACGCGACTTTCAATTCCAAATGCCATACTACACCTATCCTCACACTTTAAAAATGATTTTAGTCGGCCGTTATAATCAAATTCTAATTGCCCATTTAAACTCGATGCTAACTTGTCATTTTTACTTTTCCCAAAATGTTTTTTATTATTTACAAAATATCGCGAATAATCGACACTTAATCTAAAAACATCTTTAACTAACTGTTTTGCGAATACTTTATATGCATCAGGCATTGTATGATGAGCGTCGTTTATCAACTTAAAATACTTAAAGCTGCATTGCTGTTTCCATAAAGCCATATAATGATGCGAATAGCCGGCAAATATTTCATCAGCTCCTTGTCCGTCTAATACCACTTTAATCTGATTCTCAGAAGCTAATTTCATGACACGATGCTGTGCATAAGTACTTGTGCTCCAAACCGGTAAATCCTGAAAATAATTCAAGGTTTCAATATCTCTAAAAAATTCCTCTGCTGTTGGAGTAATTGTTTTCCAATTACCTCCTACATAATTGGCTACTGTTTTGGCATAGTGGCTCTCATCAAATGTTTCTTTTGGAAAAACAGCTGTAAACAATTGCATTGATTTATCGGGTTGCAAATATTTTACAATACCTGCTATAATAGAACTATCTAATCCCCCACTTAAACAAGACCCAACCTCTACATCGCTTCGCAATCTTAAACGAACCGAATTCAATATTTTTTCATGAATACTATTTATATTCTCCGTTTCTGTTTTTTGAGTTAATGCTACTTTGGGAAGTGAATAATAACTATTAATTTGAAATGTATGCGTACTGAATTCATAAATCAAATAATGAGAAGGCTTTAGTTCATTTATACCTTTAAATAAACTTTGTTCAGCCGTCTCAAGATTTGCATTCACAATAAAATCAAATTGTTGAGCTTCGTTAATTTCAAATTTTAGTAAATTTGATTTTATAAAAGCCTTATATTCACTCGCAAAAGCGAAACTATGCGGTGTATTTGAAAAATAAAATGGCTTCACTCCCACCCTATCTCTAGCACAAAAAAGGCGTTGTGCTTTTTTATCAAACAACGCAAAAGCAAACATACCGTTAAATTTTTGCAAACATTCTACTCCCCATTCTTTGTAAGATGCAATTACCACTTCGGTGTCCGTTTGAGTAATAAAAACATGACCTTTTTGTTTTAATTGTTCTCGTAATTCAATATAGTTAAAAACTTCTCCATTAAAGGTAATCCAATAATCGCCCTGCAAATCACACATGGGTTGATGTCCTGACTCTGATAAATCAATAATAGATAAACGTCGGTGTGCAAAAGCCAATTTAAATTCTCCTTCAACATCTGCAATAAATCGGCTTGGATTAAACAAAAACGTGGTCTGCCCTTTATTGATAGAAGGAGTTTCCTTAGAATATGCCGGTATAGTTTGACTACTTGAAAAGAAAGTAAACCCCTCGCCATCTGGACCTCGATGTTTAATAGCCTGACTCATCCCCCAAATAGTCTGTTTTACATCTACTTGATTGGTTTTAGAAATGAGACCGGCAATACCACACATATTAAAAAAATTAGAATTTTGAATTTTGAAGTAAATGAATATACATTGCTATCCATTCTTTTTGTTCGGCCACAAAACTATCATTATGAAAAATAGAAATAAATTCGCCACCGTATTTTTTAACTTCTTCCATCAATGTTAAGGCTGTATGTTTTGCATTTTCTGAACTCAACTTGTTATAATCTCTAAGTGTACCTTCCATAATAACACTTGTATGAATGGTTAAATGAGTTGCTTCATTTTTTTGCAAATCAAACCATTGATATGGCACACATAATCCGGTTCTGAAACCTGACTGAGAAGCATAAATCATTGTATAATCATCGGTAATTCCATGTTCTATAAATGCTCTGTATGTTTCAGGAAATTTAATTCTCAAAAAATGACACCGTGCAGATGTTACTTTTTTCTCTATGACATCTTCTAAACGTTTCACTTCAAGTTCAATTTTTTCTATAGACTGAAAAGATTGATAGGAAGGATGTAAACCCATAGGGTAATTTACAGAAAGTGATTTTAACAATTTACGAAAACCCGGTTTCAAAAAACTAGGATTTTTATCATAAGTCGAATAATCGCCAATCAATGCAAAATAATGTAAAGCTGTTCGACTGTCCTGGGTTAACCGATTTATTTCCTTAAAGGTATTGTAAGCATCATTTTCATCATTGATATTTGCTTGGATTCTACGAAACATTTGACTGAGTTTAAGTGCACAAGCATCTTTTAGAAAACCACCAACATTTCGTTTAAAACCCTTATGAGCAAAAGCGAATGCATTATCAATGTCAATAGTTGATAGAAAATTATACTTTCTTTGAGAAAAATTGAGCGCAGGATAGATTTTCATCAATTTATCGCCAAATTCAGCAATAGCGGTATTTAAAAAAGGAATTTGCAAACATCCATAATTATAAGCTAAACTGTTTTCTGCTTTAAATCGCTCATGATAGTCTAATTCACTAATCATGTATTCTTCGTAACGGGTGGCAAAATAAAATACCATCGAAAAAATATCATAACCCAAAAAATCATTTGATTGGGAAGAGAAAAATTTCGAGAACCCTACGTATTTTTTTTCAGCCACCGGATATTGAGGCTTAAAACCAGATTCAAATAATAATGAAGCGGAACTCACAAATACTTGATAGCCTTCATTTTTATTCGTGTATGCTAATTTTGGCAAATTACTTTCACGAAAAAAAATTTCATCTTCTGTTATTTGATATTGACTGTTTAATACTGTCTTAAATATTAAATCTACCGCATAAATCAACCGATTGGTAATGGTATGTGAATACACTAAAATCACAATCCGTCTATTGCCAGATTAACTATCTCTTCATACACACATTTCCACTCTGCCCAATTTGTTGCTGTTCCCATAGTATCGTTATGAAAAATGGTTACTAATTCGCCATTATATTTTTTTACTTCATCGATAATTGGTTTCGCATATTCTGAAATAGTATTTGGGGCTGCCAAATCTTTATACCTCAAAGATGTTTCACTTAAACAGAAAGGATGAATTTTCAAACCTGTTTCTAACTCATCGTCCAAATCATACCAATAAAAAGGTAAACAAAAACTCGCTCTAAAACCATTAAAATTGGAGTAACCCATTGAATAATCGTGAGTAATACCTAATTCCAACAATGTAGCATAAGTATCCGGAAATTTCAACATCGAAAAATGTTGTCGGGAATTATAGATATCACGATGAGTAATTTTGGCTAATCGATTAATCTCTACACGCACCTGATTAAGATTATCGTTTGAACCAAATGATGGATGAATACCTGGTATAGCGTAATCTGCCAAATGTTTAATCAATTTCTGAAACCCATAATTATTAGACGGATGGTTTTTGTCATTAACTCCATAATCGCCCAACAAGAAAAAATAAATGACTTGAAGTTGATATTTTTTTTGAATTTCTAATTGGTAAGCATATGAATCGAAAGGATCTTTTTCCCATCTCAACAAAACCGAAGTCCGTTGCTTTAAATCATCTTTGTCAAACTTAACAATAGATTTCAGGTATCCGCCAATCGAGCGCATAACTCCTTTTTCCTGATATTTATAAGCATTGTCAATATCTATCGTAGAAACGTAGGTATATTTTTTATGCGTTATTTTTAAGTGAGGAAATTTCTGGGTCAATATTTTTTCAAATTCACAAATCCAAAGGTTTACCAAAGGTATTCTTAAAAAATCATATTGATAGGCTAAACTATTTTCTGCGTCAAATCGATTGAATGCATCTGGTAAAAAAGGTAAATATTCTTCATATCGACTCACTAAATAAAAGGAAGCAGCAAATAGGTCGAAAGGAACTGCAGAATGAACTGTACTAAAAAAATACTTTAAATAAACGGAATGATTATGAATTTGAATGGTTTGTTCTTTGATGCCCGACTCAAACAATAACGTATGTGCTGAAACATGAAAATCAGATATTTTATTTTGATGGGTGTAGGATAATTTAGCACCTTCATATTCAGTAAATTCATCAAGTTGATTGGTTAAACTAAAATTTAAACCCAAACAATCCTTAAAAATTAGATTGAACACATACTTTACTCTTGGTGTAATTTTATGTGTATAGATTAAAATATGTGTTGGTGAGTTCAATGTTTCAACAAACTTTATAAACAAAAATACAACAACTTTAATAACGCTGATATGCCACGATATATTATTATTGCTTATTGTATTGTTAATTAAAATTTACATTGAAATTCATCATTTATATTCAATACAGTTAATTTTTGATATTTTTAAATCCTATTTAAACCATCATTTATGAATCAATTAATAGAATGTGTTCCTAATTTTTCTGAAGGACTTGATTTATCTGTCATTAAACAAATTACAAACGAAATAGAATCTGTTGAAGGTGTTCGACTACTGAATGTTGACCCGGGAAAAGCGACTAACAGAACAGTTGTTACTTTTGTTGGAAATCCATCATCTGTAGTTGATGCTGCTTTTTTAGCTATCAAAAAAGCAGGAGAGTTGATCGATATGAGTAAACACAAAGGAGAGCATCCGCGTATGGGAGCTACCGATGTGTGTCCATTAATTCCTATTGCCAACATCAGCATGGAAGAAACAGCCAAATGGGCCCAAAAATTAGGCGAACGCGTGGGCAAAGAATTGCAAATTCCTGTTTATCTATATGAATCTGCTCAACCTAATAAAGAAAGAAGTAACCTATCAGTCATCAGAGCGGGAGAATATGAAGGGTTTTTCAAAAAAATTAAATTACCTGAATGGAAACCAGATTTTGGTCCAACAGAATTTGATGCAAAACGCGGAGCAACCGTCATAGGGGCTCGTGATTTTTTAGTGGCCTACAATGTCAACCTAAACACCACTTCTACCCGACGCGCCAATTCCGTTGCATTTGATGTGAGAGAAGCCGGCCGTGTAAAACGCGAAGGCGATCCTATTAACGGTAAAATTGTCACCGATGAGCATGGTAACCCTATTTCTATTCCCGGAAGTTTAAAATCAGTAAAAGCCATAGGTTGGTTTATTGAAGAATATGGTATTGCTCAAATCTCTATGAATCTGACGAATATCAATATTACCCCACTGCACATGGCGTTTGACGAAGTATGCAAAAAAGCAACCGAACGTGGCATTAGAGTAACCGGATCTGAATTAGTGGGGTTAGTGCCTTTGAAATCATTAACCGATGCCGGAAAATATTTTCTAAAAAAACAACAACGTTCCACAGGGGTTTCAGAAAAAGAATTAATAAAAATTGCTATTAAAACCATGGGACTAGATGAACTAGCTCCATTTAAACCTGAAGAACGAATTATTGAATATTTACTGAAAGACAAGGCTGATAGTAAATTAATCGAAATGGCTTTAACTGATTTTGCAGACGAAACAGCAAGCGAGAGTCCTGCTCCAGGCGGTGGGTCTATATCTGCCTATGTTGGTTCGTTAGGGATTTCGTTAGCCACTATGGTGGCTAATTTATCATCTCACAAAAAAGGTTGGGATGCTCGTTGGGAAGAATTTAGCGATTGGGCAGAAAAAGGTCAACATATTAAAGATGAATTAGTCAAATTAGTAGATTTAGATACCGCGGCTTTCAACAAAATTATGACCGCGTTTTCTTTACCAAAAACGACTGACGAAGAAAAAACTATCCGTAAACAAGCCATACAAGATGCTACCAGATTTGCCATTGAAGTACCATTTAAAGTTATGGAACTATCCTATGAAAGTTTATCAATTATTAAAGCCATGGCCGAAATTGGGAATCCAAATTCAGTATCTGATGCCGGAGTAGGTGCTTTATGCGCTCGCTCTGCTGTAATGGGAGCATTTATGAATGTTCGTATTAATGCTAGTGGATATGATGATAAAACTTTTGTGAATGAAGTGGTTATAAAAGGCAAAGAACTTGAAAACAAAACCATCGCTTTAGAAACAGAAATTTTAAAAATCGTGAATGAGAAAATTGGGATGTAGAAGAAGTTGGCATCACTCATAACCCATATCAACAAACCCCGAATTTTCGGGGTTTGTTGTAAAATATCAAAAACAACATGAACAAACTAATCTCGATTATAGTATGTTTGAGTTTGGCTTTTAGCATAAAAGCTCAAACCATTTCAGGCACCCTTTCGGCTATGCCAAACCAACGGATTAAATTTGGAACATTTTCAGGTCTCACATCTGGCATAAAAGACAGTACCATAACCGACCAAAACGGGATATTTCATTTTAAAATTTCTGTAACGCAACCCGGTATAGGATACCTTGTATCGGCCGAAAATAAACCTTATTTCTTAATTTTAGACAAACAAGAAAACATCCAACTAAAAGGAGAAAGTTTAACATTTCCCGAAACGATGCGCACATTGCAAGGCCAACAAAATCAAGCATTTATAAAATACGCTTCAGAGCACACGCGCCGAGAACAAGGCTTAAGCGCATGGACTTATTTACAAAAAATGTATGAGCAAGATAGTCTCTTCAACTCTCAAAAAATCACAAAAATTGCCATTGAAACTGAAACCCAACGCATAAAGGATGAAGACGAAAATTTTATAAAAAATTTAGGTTCAAAAAGTTATGTAGCCTGGTATTTGCCTACAAGACGCTTAGTAAGTGATGTTTCTACTATAGCCCGATACCGACCTGACGAAATAGCGGCCACAATCTCCGCTTTTAGGAAACTGAACTATGCCGACGAACGCTTACACTCCAGCGGTATTTTGAGAGATGCTATCGAAAGCCATTTTTGGTTATTAGAAAACTCCGGGAAATCAATTGACCAAGTTTTTACAGAAATGAAACTGTCCATCGATTCTATGTTTATTCATTTAACAAAGGATGAAAAAAAATTAAATGAGATTACCAATTATTTATTCGATTTGTTAGAAAGACATAGTTTGTTTCAAGCCTCCGAATACTTAGCCCTTAAAGTTCTAAATGAAGTAAGTTGTACCATTAACCATGATTTGGCTAAACAACTCGAAACCTATCGAGCAATGAAAAAAGGAAATATTGCTCCTAATATCCAATTTAATACTCGCTTATTTTCAAAACCAAATCATTCAGGACAATCGCCACAAACACTATCTGATTTAACAACCCCATACACGCTTGTGGTTTTTGGTGCAAACTGGTGTCCAAAATGCAGAGAGGAATTACCCGAAATTGCTAAACTTTACGCCAAATGGAAAAATAAAGGACTTGAAGTTGTTTTTGTTTCATTAGATGAAAACGAACAAGATTTTAAATCATTTACATCTTCCTTTCCATTTATCAGTTTATGCGATTTAAAAAAATGGAAAAGCCCAATAGTCGAATCGTATTACGTATTCGGAACCCCTACTCTATTTTTATTAGACAAAAAACGCGAAATTATTTTACGCCCCAACTCTGTAAAACAGATGGATGCATGGGTAGATTGGTATTTGATTCAAGGAAATAAACCACCAGTGTCGTCAAAAATTCGCTAAATATATCTTATCTTTGCAGCCTTAAAATTATTAAACATGTTTGAGAATTTATCCGATAAACTAGAGAGAGCCTTAAAAACACTAAAAGGTCAAGGAAAAATAACCGAAATTAACGTTGCCGAAACATTAAAAGAAGTTCGTAAAGCTTTATTAGATGCCGATGTTAATTACAAGGTTGCTAAAACATTTACAGACACGGTTAAAGAAAAAGCATTGGGTCAAAATGTATTAACAGCTATTTCTCCTAGTCAGTTATTGGTAAAAATCACTCATGACGAATTAACCTTATTGATGGGAGGACAAAAAGAAGAAATTTTTCTTGGAGGAAATCCTACCATTATTTTAATGAGCGGTTTACAAGGGTCGGGTAAAACAACCTTTACAGGTAAATTAGCCAACTTCTTAAAAACCAAAAAAGGTAAAAAACCATTATTAGTAGCTTGCGACGTTTACAGACCGGCAGCTATTGATCAATTACACGTTTTAGGAGAACAAATTGGAGTTGATGTTTTTTCAAATAAAGAAGAAAAAAATCCTATTAATATTGCCGAAGCAGCCATTAAACAGGCCAAAGAAAACGGAAACAGCGTTGTATTAATTGATACGGCGGGTCGTTTGGCAGTGGATGAGCAAATGATGAACGAAATTGCTGAATTAAAAGCAGCCATTAAGCCAAATGAAATTTTGTTTGTGGTTGACTCTATGACCGGGCAAGATGCCGTGAATACAGCAAAAGCATTTAATGACCGTTTAGATTTTGATGGCGTTGTTTTAACTAAATTAGATGGTGATACAAGAGGTGGAGCTGCTTTATCTATCAAATCGGTTGTAAATAAACCAATTAAATTTATTGGTACCGGTGAAAAAATGGAAGCTTTGGATGTTTTTTATCCAGAGCGTATGTCCGACCGTATCTTAGGGATGGGTGACGTTATCAGTTTAGTTGAGCGTGCTCAAGAACAATTTAACGAAGAAGAAGCCAGAAAACTATCGAAAAAAATTGCCAAAAATCAATTTGATTTTAATGATTTCTTAGGCCAACTTCAACAAATTAAAAAAATGGGGAATCTAAAAGATTTGGTGAGTATGATTCCCGGAGTTGGAAAAGCCATGAAAGATGCGGAAATAAACGATGATGCTTTTAAAGGTATTGAGGCTATTATTGGCTCTATGACTCCAAAAGAACGTACTAATCCAGATTTGATTAATGGTTCTCGTCGTCAACGAATTGCTAAAGGCAGCGGACAAAGCATTCAGGAAGTCAATAAATTATTGAAACAATTTGAAGACACTCGGAAAATGATGCGCATGATGGGAGATAAAAATCAGATGGCCAAATTAATGAAAAACATGCCTAACATACCAGGGATGCCTAAATTTTAGTTTTGAGAGATTAAAAATTTATAGAGTTTGCCATGCAAATTTCATATGTAGATATTTATTATTTTTTTAGTTGTCATATGTTATACGCCATATATCTTCATTTGTGCTTGTGCGCGCAGCACATGGCTATTTCATAACTAAAAAACTTTCCAAAATTTCATAACCAAACTTCTTTCTAAACTTATGGTCTTAATCGACGGAAAAAAAATATCACTCCAATTACAATCAGAAATTGCTGCTGAAGTAAAAGAATTAATTACCAAAGGAAAAAAACAACCTCACTTAGCGGCTATTTTGGTGGGTGATGATCCGGCATCTCAAACTTATGTTAAAAGTAAAGTAAAAGCCTGCGAAAATGTTGGTTTCAAATCCACTCTCATTAAATTTGAAGCCTACATCTCTGAACAAAAATTACTCGCTAAAATAGACGAACTCAACCAAAATGATGATATCGACGGATACATCGTTCAATTACCCTTGCCTAGACATATATCCGAACAAAAAATTATCGAAGCCATTAAACCTAGTAAAGACGTGGATGGTTTTCATCCTATAAACGTTGGGCGATTGGTGTTAAACTTACCAACCTATGTTAGCGCCACACCATTTGGAATTGTACAATTATTAGAGAGATACAATATTCCTACAGACGGAAAACATTGTGTGGTAATTGGAAGAAGCCACATTGTAGGCTCCCCTATGAGTATTTTAATGGCAAAAAACACCAATTTAGGTAATTGCACCGTGACGCTTTGCCACAGTCATACCCAAAATTTAAAAACGCACACCTTAAATGCAGATATTATTATAGCAGCTATCGGTAAACCAAATTTCGTAACTGCTGATATGGTGAAAGAAGGAGCTGTAATTATCGATGTTGGCATTAATCGGGTTGAAGATGCCTCTTTACCAAAAGGCTATAAACTAATCGGTGATGTAAATTTTGAAGAAGTAGCAAAAAAAGCCGCATACATTACACCGGTTCCGGGTGGGGTTGGTCCAATGACCATTGCCTCTTTGTTAAAGAACACTTTAATTGCCGCAAAAAAAGAATTTTAAAGATAAAAGCCACCAAAAACGTGGCTTTTATCTTTTCACAAATCTTTGTTTCTTGCATAAAATAACTACTTTTAAAGGTTATTTATTACCTATGAAGAAACTACTTTTACTTGCCACCTTGGGCCTGATTTTCTCCTCTAATCTTTCTGCTCAAAACGAATACATCGATTTCCGTTCTCAAACCAATCCTCTTTATTGGAAAAACAAAAAACCATATAGCGATTATTGGCAACAAGACGTTCATTATACGATTAAAGCGCAACTCAACGACAGTACCGATATCATAAATGGTCAGGAAGAATTAATCTACTGGAATAATTCTCCCAAGGAATTAAACTTTGTGTATTTTCATTTATATAATAATGCACAAACTAAAGATTCGTATTTGGCTGATTTGTACAAAAACAATCATTACCATCTGAAATTTAATGAATACCGAAAAGATGGCCTTGGAACGGAAGTCACTCAAATAAGAGATGGCAATAACGTTTTAAAAACTGAATTAGATAACACGGTTTTAAAAGTATATTTAAACAAACCATTAAAAAGTGGAGAATCAATCACATTCGATATCGATTTCAAAACCTATTTTGCTAAAGAAGTGATTCGAAATCGAATGAAATTATTTAATGCCTTTGGATACAAACATTATGATGTCACTCATTGGTATCCGCGCATTTCGGTGTACGACAGAAAACAAGGCTGGGATACAGACCAACACATGGATCATGAGTTTTACGGTGATTTTGGTTCATTTTATATTGAATTTACACTCCCAAATGATTATGTATTGGATGCTACAGGCATTTTACAAAATGAAGATGAAGTTTTGCCTGACACCCTTCGTCAAAAATTAGACTTATCTAATTTTGCTAACAAACCTTGGAATTCTCCTCCAAGCACCATTATTAAACGAAATGGAACAACCAAAACCTGGAAATTTTCAGCCGTCAATGTTCATGATTTTGCGCTAACAGCCGACCCTACTTACCGTATTGGCGAACACATGTGGCAAGGTGTAAAATGTGTCGCTTTAGTTCAGGAACCACATGCGGCCGGTTGGCAAAACTGCCCACAATACATCTCAAAAGTTTTAGATATTAACTCGTATAATATAGGCCCATACCATTATCCTAAAATGATTTGTGCTGATGCACAAGATGGCGTTGAGTATCCGATGCTCACATTGGATGGCGGCTTTGATCCAAGCTATAGAGATTTATTGATTCATGAAATAACGCATAACTGGTTTTTTGGAATGGTTGGTAATAATGAGACTTACAGAGCTTTCTTAGATGAAGGATTTACTCAATTTTACACCGCCGACACTTATCAATTTATTGATGGTCCTAATATGATTGAACTTCAACCCAAAAGCAAATATGTACGTCGATTTACAGAACAAAACAGGGTGATGGACAGTGAAATTTATAATGGTTATATGAACGCAGTAACCGTTCGTGGTGAAGAAGTAACGCTAAATACCCATAGTGACGATTATAATGGTGGCATCAGACATGGCGGTGGTTATGGTGCTGTATATAACAAAACAGCTACTATGCTAAAAAACCTCGAATATGTTTTGGGGCGTGCCTTATTTGATAAGTGTATGCAACATTACTTTAATCAATGGAAATTTGCTCACCCCTACCCCGAAGATTTCAGAAATTCAATCATTCAATATAGCGGTGTTGATTTAAACTGGTTTTTTGATCAATGGATTGAAACAACCAAGAAAATAGATTACAAAATTGGAAAAATTAAAAAAGGAGAAAAACTAGGAGAATATTTCATAAAATTCAAACGTAAAGGCGATATGCAAATGCCTATTGATTTTACGGTACTTGATAAAAACGATTCGGCATACCATTATTATATTCCAAACACATGGTTTGAAAAACCAGTTAAAGCGAACGTTCTACCAAGATGGATTGGATGGGGAAAAGTAAGGCCTACTTATACGGCTAAGGTTCAACTAAACGATAAACTAAAAAACGTCATCATCGATCCTTCTCGAAGATTAGCCGATGTGAATATGATGAATAATACGAAACACGAGCGCGTTCACATCACTTTTGATTCAAAAATTTATAATCCATTAAATTGGAAACATTATGAAATGAAAGCCAGACCAAGCTTATGGTATAATGGCTATGATGGATTGAAAGTAGGTGCGCATTTGAATGGAGGTTATATGAATACAATACACGTATTTGATGCAACGGCATGGTTTTCAACCGGATTAGGGCAAGCCTACTTAGACAGTAACATAACTAAAAACAATTATAATACCTTTTCTTTTTTACTGAACTACAAAACTTCGACCTCTCATTTTATCAAAAAATCGGCAGTATATGCGACATTGAAATCTCTGGACGGATTGGAGAGTGGCTTAATTGGTTTTGAGAAAAAAAGTAACAACGATAAAAACAAAATTTACATCCAATATAAAGCGATGGTTCGAGATTTACCGCGCGATTTAGTGTATTTGATCAACCAAAACGAATGGCAAATTCAAAAACTCAATAGCTATATCAATGTCGGTATCGAACATACTTATAATTATCAAAGAGGTATAGGTGTTATGAATTTAAATTTAAGAGCTAGTGCTTTAACCAAAGATTATGATTATTCCTCTTTACAATACTCTGTTGTTAACAAAAACGACTTAGGTAAAATAAACATCAACACGCGTTTTTTTGCACAATTGGGCTTTGGAAGTAAATTAGCGGATGAATCGATGCTATTTGCGGCCGGAGCTAATCCGGAAGAATTGATGGATAATAAATACACACGTTCAAACGGATTTATTCCATCAAAATGGGGCGAGTACGGAACCACAACCAATCATTTTACATCAGGTGGAGGTTTAAACTTGAGAGGTTATTCAGGTTATGTTTTGGCCACAACCGATAATGATGGCTTTGTATTTTTTAATTACAAGGGTACCACCGGAATATCGGCTAATGCAGAAATTGAATTCGGAAAACTCTTTAGTTTTATGACAATTAAAAGAGTCAATAATACACTCAAAATTAATCCTTATTTATTTGCGGATGCCGGAAGCATTAATACAAATAGTCCGGAAAAAGCTTTATCCATGTCAAACATCATGGCGGATGCGGGTGCTGGGGTAGCTCTCAGTATATACAAATGGGGGCCTTTAAATGGGTTGAAACCACTAACGGTTCGTTGCGATTTCCCAATATTCATTAACCGACTGCCATTTGCTGAAAAAGATTATGTGCAATTGCGTTGGATGATCGGTATTAACAGAGCTTTTTAAAACATGAATCATTATAAGCCTCAACTCCTTAACCTACTTAAACAACTCGGATTTGTTTTTCTGCTATATTCGTTTTGCAGGTTGTTGTTTTATATGTTCAACAAATCCTATTTCCAAGAAATTAGCTTTACTGAATTTAATGCGTTGTTGTTTTACGGCCTACGATTTGATGCTTTTAGTATTGCGGCCACTAACGCTTTGTACATTTTGTTATGTGCCTTACCTTTTCAATTTTACTATTCAAAAGGTTATCAAAAAATCACATCCATCATTTTTATTATTACCAACACTGCAGCCCTATCTCTCAATTTTATTGATTTTGCCTACTTCCCTTTCACTCAAAAACGCACAACTTGCGAAGTAGCAAACTTGATATTTGGAGGCCAAACAGAATTTACCAAACTCATTCCTCATTTTTTAGCCGATTTTTGGTACATGGTTTTATTGTTTGTAGGCTTTGTTTGGTTTCTGATAACGATTCATTTCAAAATCAAGAAACAAGAAATTCAGAAAACTATGCCTTTTTCCTTAAAACTATCAGGTGTATATGTCTTAATTTTTTTGTTATTAATTGGTTCAACCGTATTGGGTATAAGAGGTGGTTTGCAAAAAGTGCCTATTGTTTTAGTAGATGCAGCTACTTATACCGAACCAAGATATATACCCATTGTTATTAACACCCCCTTCTCCATCCTAAAATCTGCCGAATTAACCGAATTAACTCCCATAAACTTATTCTCTGATGAACAATTAAAAACGTATTATAATCCGATACAAAACGCAGATACCGGCACTTTTAAACCACTCAACGTATGCGTGATAATACTTGAAAGCTTTTCTAAAGAATTTACCGGAATTGGGAACAGAAAAAGTTTTACGCCATTTTTAGACAGCTTAATGAAGCAGTCTCTTTTATTTAAAAATGGTATAGCTAATGGTAAAACTTCCATTAATGGCATTCCGGCTGTAATTGCCTCAATGCCTTGTCTTCTGGAAAATCAATACCTGAATTCGATGTATAGTAATAATAGGTTGCAAACGCTACCCAATTTATTAAAAGAAAAAGGTTACTACTCTGTTTTTTTTCATGGTGGTACCAATGGCACTATGAACTTTAATTCGTTTGCTAAACTGGCCGGGTATGATGCTTATTATGGGCGAAACGAATATAATAACGATGAAGATTATGACGGACAATGGGGCATTTGGGATGAACCTTTTTTACAAAAAACGGTCGAGGAAATGTCAAAATTTAAATCGCCATTTTTTACCTCTATTTTTACCTTAAGCTCACATAATCCTTTTACAATTCCCAATAAGTACAAAGGAAAATTCCCCAAAGGACCTTACGATATTACAGAATCTATAGGTTATGCAGATTATGCATTAAAACAGTTTTTTAACGAAGCTCGCAAGCAAACATGGTTTAACAATACATTATTTGTTATTACTCCCGATCACACAAGTACATCAAGCGACCCATTTTACTCAAATTTAAATGGTCAGTATTCTATCCCGATCCTTTTTTACAAAAGTGATTTAACACCTAAAAAAGAAGAAAAAACGGTTCAACAAATTGACATACTACCAACCGTTTTAGATTTTTTAAATTATGATAAACCATTTTATTCTTTGGGAAAAAGTATGCTCAACGAAAATCGACAACCTTGTATGTATTATAACAGCCCCTATTTTTGTTGTGTGAAAGACAGTTTTTTTTATGTTATCAAAAATCATCAGTTTATTGACAAATACAATCTTAAAAAAGACAGTTTATTAAAAACGAATCTTGTAAACCCAAATGAGGACAAACAGCTTTTGAATTTTTGCAATGCCTACATTCAAACCTATACTAACGACTTGATTAATAACAAAACATATTACGATAACAAAAAATAACATACTCATGGAACATTACGATTTAATTGTTATTGGAGGCGGCCCTAGCGGATACGCGGGCGCGATGAGGGCAATAGACTTTAAGAAAAAAGTATTATTGATAGAAAAAAAACGAATTGGTGGTGCGGGTGTGTACGATGGCGTTTTAACATCTAAAACATTATGGGAATATTCGCTCAAAGTATCTTCAATTAGAGAAATGATTCCGAATTACTCGGCAGATTATGAGGATATCGCCAAAACCGTGAAAGAAGCTGTCTTTGAAAGAAAAACACAAATGACTGTACATTCTAATTTACTTCAAAAACGTCATCCTGAGTTATTTTCTTACGAAAAAGGGTTAGCCTCTTTTTTAGATAAACATACCATTTTAATTAAAAAAGAAGATGGGACTGAAAAAATAGTACAAGCTACTCATATTTTAATTGCTACAGGAAGTCGCCCACGTTACCTGTCCAACATTCCGATTGATGAAAACATCATCATGACCAGCGATGGGGTAAAAAACTTAACCGAAATACCCAAAAGTATTGTGGTTTTAGGGGCTGGAGTTATTGGTTGTGAATTTGCCACCATTTTCTCGAATATGGGACAAACCAAAGTGTATTTAATTGATAAAGCAGAACGCATTCTGCCTTTTGAAGATGATGATGTAGCAACCCTTATTAGCGAAAGTTTAGAAAAACAAGGTGCCACCATTCATCATGGCTCATCTTTAAAACGCATGGAAATTAAAGATGGTAAAGTAGAATATGAACTATTATACAACAATGGCGCTACCGAAATTATAACTGTTGACAAAGCTTTGGTATCAGTTGGAAGGGTTCCGAATATTGAACATCTCGGGCTTGATAATGCGGGCGTAAAACTTAACGAACGTGGAAGTGTATGGGATGACGATACGCAAACCAATATATCGAATATTTACGTAGCGGGTGATGTTACGACCGAAATGGCTTTGGTAAATGTTGGAGAACGCGAAGCTAGACACGCTGTGGTAAGAATGTTTGGCCCTACTATAAAACCATTATCTTACCAAAATATTTCTACCATCATGTTCCTAAATCCGGAAGTTGCTAGCGTTGGTATGAACGAACAAGATTGTAACCGAAAAGGTATTGCCCATAAGGTCGTAAAATTAGATTATAGCACTAATGCTAGAGCTATTGCGATGCGAAAAACCAAAGGTTTTTTCAAAATTATTGTCACCAACGATAATGGCATGAGAATTTTAGGAATGCGTGCTGTAGGCGAACATGCTAGTTCTGCCATACAAGCGGTTGCCTACCTGGTACATACCAACCAAGGCATCAGAGAATTGGCTGATATGATGCATCCTCATCCAAGTATTATTGAAGGAGTTCAGGAATGCTTGCGTATGTTACTAGGAAAATCTATTTATAAATCCTACATATTTAAGGATAAATTGAAATGCTACGTTTGCGAAAATAACGTATGTACACCAGTTGAATCGCTCGTATAAATAACCCTAATAAACTTTACAATCTAAAAAATAGTTAATCAAATTTATTACCTTTATAAAATGGAAAGTGTAAGACAAAGTAAAGTTGCTAAACTATTACAAAAAGAATTAGCAGAAATTTTCAGAGCAAATGCTAAAACCTTATTCAATAATGGCTTTATAACAGTAACGATTGTACGTGTGAGTTCCGATTTAAGTTCGGCTAAAATTTACTTAAGCATTATGGCTACTCAGGATGTAGATGCCCTATTCAAATCCATTAACGATCAAAAACAACATATCCGAAAATTACTAGGTTTTAGTATTGGAAAACAAGTTCGTATTGTTCCAGAATTGCATTTTTATATTGATGATTCTTACGACTATGCCGAAAGAATCAATGCCTTGTTTAACAAACCCATTTAACGGTTCTCTTATCAGGCAATTAGAATAAAAAACTGCATCAATGGTGCAGTTTTTTTTGTTTAATGAGCGCAGTACGATTTTGATCATCGTAAAAGCTAAGCGAATCTTAATGGGTATTTGAAATCCGAATTTTTGGTATGAAGGAAAGAAGCGTAAATTATGGTAATAAATAAAGATTAAGAAATAATTAGGTGCAGGATTACAAATCCAGCGGAGCTAAAGACTAATTTACGATACATAAAAAGTTTACTTGAACATGCGAATAATACAACAACAGAGATATACACTCATTTGACTATGAAAGGATTTGATCAGTTGAAAAGTCCTTTGGATAAATTGTCAATTTAAAAAAGAAAACTAAATTAGTATCAATATTTGAAGATATGATTATCAAAAATTTAAAAAATAGTATTTCTAAAATAGCCTATTCGAATGAAATCATAACTATGAAATCTTCAAATAGTTAAAAGTAAAACAGATAGTAAATATATACGCAATTGCGTATAGCGACAAGTTAGGTGCAATTATACCGAACCCGAAACCGACAGAAAAATAGCGACATAAAATTGATATGACAAACGAATTTTTAGACAGTGCGAAAAAACAGTTTGAGTATTACAAAATGCTCGGAGAAAAAACATTTTCACAACTTTCGGACGAACAACTTTTTATACAACTAAATGAAGAAAGCAATAGTGTTGCAACAATTGTAAAACATTTGTGGGGAAATATGCTCTCTCGTTGGACAGATTTTTTGACAACAGACGGAGAAAAAGAATGGCGACAACGAGACGCAGAATTTGAAAACGATATTTCAAACAGAACAGAACTTTTAGAAAAATGGAATGAAGGTTGGACTTGTCTTTTTAATGCAATAAATCCCTTGACAGAAAACGATTTGGCAAAGGAAATATTTATACGAAATCAAGGACACACGATCACAGAAGCTATAAATAGACAACTTGCACATTATCCATATCACGTTGGACAAATTGTATTTATCGGAAAAATATTGTGTAATGAAAATTGGACTTCACTTTCTATTCCGAAAGGAAACTCGAAAGAATATAACGCTGAAAAATTTGCAAAACCGAAACATAAACAACATTTTACAGACGAATATATAAACGATAAAAAGACTCTTTAAATGATAAAAGGAATTTATGAAACTCATATAAATGTAGAAAATTTAGAAGCTTCAATTGAGTTTTATCAAAATGTGCTCGGACTTGAAAAGTGTGGCTATAATGATGAACGAAGAATTGCATTCTTTTGGGTTGGCAAACCACAAGAATATATGTTAGGACTTTGGGAAAAACCTAAATCAGAAATTGTAAAAATGCACTTTGCTTTTCGTTGCGACAAGGAAGATATTTTAAATAACTCAATCTCATTTTTAAAAGAACGAAATTTAAAACCGTATAATTTTCTTAAAGACAATAATGAAACACCTATGGTTTTTTCTTGGATGCCAGCATTGGCAATTTATTTTGACGATCCAGATGGACATTGTTTAGAATTTATTTCAATTTTGGAAGGACAGCCAAAACCAGAATTAGGAATTATAACCTTTGACGAATGGGAAAGAGAAACAAAAATTTAATAAATAAACCAAATAAAAATAACTGCACCTAACAGCGTGCAAGCGCCATAACC
>CAMAPT010000033.1 GCA_945860225.1 Chitinophaga pinensis
TAAAAATAAAATTAGGTTAAAGTATAATCAGTACTTTTTGTAAGAGTTTCGGAAGTCTAAAAAACATTTAATATATTTTATCAGGTTTCCATCTGTTTTTCTATCTTAGGATTTCATTGATTTTTGGGCTTATTAAACTTGCCACTAACGCGTCGCTATACGCAATTGCGTATATATTCACTATACGCTCTTCTTTTAACTATTTGAAGATGAATTAGTTAAAATTTAATTTGAATAGGCTATTTTAGAAATACTATTTTTTAAATCTTTGATAATCATATCTTCAAATATTGATACTAATTTAGTTTTCTTTTTTAAATTGACAATTTATCCAAAGGACTTTTTAACTGATCAAATCCTTTCGTAGTCACATGGGTGTATATCTCTGTTGTTTTACTACTCGCATGTCCAAGTAAACTTTGTATGTATCGTAAATTAGTCCCATTCTCAAGTAGATGCGTTGCAAAACTATGTCGTAAGCTGTGAACACTCACTTTTTTGTTAATTTTTGCTTTTCGGCATGTTTCATGAAAAATTTGTTGAATACTACGTATTGAATATTGACCACCATATTGTCCTTCAAATAGGTAGGTTATTGGTTTATATTCTTTAAAATAGTTGCGTAATATTTGTAGGGTTTTTTCTGATAACAAAGTATATCGATCTTTTTTTCCTTTTGCTTGTTCAATTCTAATCTGCATTCTATTTGAGTCTATATCTTTTATTTTAAGATTTATACATTCTGAAATACGAAGACCTGCAGAATAGATAGTCACAATGATTGCTTTATGTTTAAGATTGCTAATCGTGCTGATTATCTGTATTATTTCCTCTTCACTTAACACTACGGGTAGTGTTTTTTCTTTTTTTGGTCTGTCGATAAAATACGTTTTTCTTTGTCCGCCTAAAACACGCTCATAATAAAATTTAATAGCATTGATAGCCTGGTTTTGGTAAGATGTTGAAACGTTTCTTTCCATAACCAAATGCCGTAAAAATGATTGGATGTGGCTTTCGTTTAATTTTTCCAAATCAATTGCATGGTGATAATTAATGTAATCTTCTAAAGCCATTCGGTAGGTTTTTTCTGTGCTCGAACTATATCTTAACTCTCTGATTTTTAAAATAAAGCTTTCAGGACATTTTTTATAGTTTGGAATGTCAAATGCAGTAATTCTTTTAAATGAATTAGCAGTATGAATTTCCTCTTCTTTGTATGAGTAAGATAAGCCAAGTTCATTTATCTTTCGAGTAATACTATCTTTAAAGAAATCAGAATACGGTATGGTCCACCATTTGTTTTTTGAGTCCCAACTATGGTAAGGTATTTTTTTAATCTCTATCATTAATTGCTGATTGAATCCAAAAATAATGCGTAATCGGTTTGATGTTGTTTTGATTATTAGAACCTCGTTTTTGGTTTTTATAACCGATTCTCTCAAATTAGATAAAGGAATTCCTTCGCTTTGATGTTCTATGTATGTGTTAATTCTTTCATGGAAATAAGCTTTTAATAGTTCTAAATTTCCTGGGTAATTAGGTATTACCCAATGAAACCAAGTCGCATCCCATTTAGAATAATTTATTTTTCTAATGAAAGCAATATCTTGTTCGTTTTTTGGGATTTTAAGCAATATTTTCCGTTCAAAAACTTCCAATTTTATCTCTTGAGAGTTTTGTTTTTTAGCGGTTTGATTTTCATTTAATTCTTTATTCATACTATCACTTTCTAATTTAATTTAATGAAAAAGTTGATTTCAAGCAAATAATTTGTTGCGTATATTTTTAAATAGGGTGGATATGCGCATGTTTCATGTTTTACACACTAGTACTGTACCTAACAAGAGCTACTTATTTTCCATATAGGATTATTTAGAAAATAGGTGTTAACTTATAATCAAATATAAAAAAATCCCCTTAAGCATTGCTTAAGGGGATTTTTAGGTTTATAGCTTTTGCAAATTACTTCACTTCTTCGTAATCTACATCTGTTACGTTTTCGCTTTTGTTGGCTTCTGTATTGGTTTCGGCACCCGCTGTTGCATTAGCGCCACCTTGTTGAGCATTCATAGCGGCATACAATTCTTGAGAAGCTGTTTCCCAAGCTGCGTTTAAAGCCGTTGTAGCGGTTTCAATTCCTGCTAAATCTTTAGCCGCATAAGCTGTTTTAAGATTGGTTAAAGCACCTTCAATGGTTGTTTTTTTCTCTGCCGGAATTTTGTCTCCGTATTCTTTTAATTGTTTGTCAGATTGAAAAATTAATCCGTCAGCAGCGTTCAGTTTTTCAACTTCTTCTTTTGCTTTTTTATCAGCATCAGCATTTGCTTCAGCTTCACGTTTCATTTTTTCAATCTCCTCTTTGCTTAATCCAGATGAAGCTTCAATACGAATGTTTTGTGCTTTACCAGTTGCTTTATCTTTAGCAGATACGGATAAGATACCGTTTGCATCAATATCAAATGTTACTTCAATTTGTGGAATCCCACGTGGAGCCGGCATAATACCATCTAAGTTAAACTGACCAATAGTTCTGTTATCTTTAGCCATCGGACGCTCACCTTGCAATACATGTAATTGCACGCTTGGTTGGTTGTCGCTAGCAGTAGAGAACGTTTCAGTTTTTTTAGATGGAATAGTTGTGTTCGATTCGATTAATTTAGTGAACACTCCACCGTAAGTTTCAATACCTAAAGATAAAGGCGTAACGTCTAATAATAAAACGTCTTTTACTTCTCCTGTTAATACACCACCTTGTATAGCAGCACCTAAAGCTACTACTTCATCAGGATTAACACCTTTGCTTGGAGCTTTACCAAAGAATTTTTCAACAGCTGCTTGGATAGCTGGAATACGAGTTGAACCACCTACCAAAATAATTTCATCAATCTCAGAAGTAGATAAACCTGCATTTTTTAACGCTGATTTACAAGGTTCAATGGTTCTATTAATTAAGCTATCTGCTAATTGCTCAAATTTTGCACGAGTTAATTGTTTCACTAAATGTTTAGGAATACCATTAACTGGCATAATGTATGGCAAGTTAATTTCAGAAGTAGTTGTGCTAGACAATTCAATTTTAGCTTTTTCAGCAGCTTCTTTTAAACGTTGTAAAGCCATCGGGTCTTGACGTAAATCAATACCTTCTTCTTTTTTAAATTCGTCAGCTAACCAGTCAATAATCAAGTTATCAAAGTCATCACCACCTAAGTGAGTATCACCATCCGTAGATTTCACTTCAAATACCCCATCACCTAATTCTAAAACAGACACATCATGTGTACCACCACCGCAGTCAAACACAACAATTTTCATGTCTTTACCTTTTTTATCCATACCGTAAGCTAATGCAGCAGCAGTAGGCTCATTGATGATACGTTTTACTTTTAATCCGGCAATTTCACCAGCTTCTTTAGTAGCTTGACGTTGAGCATCATTAAAATAGGCAGGCACAGTAATAACAGCTTCATCAACTGTAGTTCCTAAGAAGTCTTCTGCTGTTTTTTTCATTTTTTGTAAAATGATAGCAGAAATTTCTTGAGCAGAGTAGTTTCTGTCATCAATAACTACTCTTGGCGTATTATTATCACCTTTTACTACTTTGTAAGACATACGAGGTATTTCTCTGCTAGCTTCATCGTAAGAACTTCCCATAAAACGCTTAATAGAAGAAATCGTTTTTGTTGGATTGGTAATTGCCTGACGTTTTGCAGGATCACCTACTTTGCGTTCTCCACCTTCAACAAAAGCAACCACAGAAGGGGTTGTTCTTTTTCCTTCATTATTTGCAATAACCACAGCTTCATTTCCTTCCATAACGGCAACGCAACTGTTAGTTGTACCTAAATCTATTCCGATTATTTTTCCCATAATTATATGTTTTTTATTTGTTTTTTTAGTTAATTACTTTTCGGTTGTCAATGTTTGTGCCAATTAAAAAGCTTTGTCGGGATGTGACATATTGGCATTTGTTTGTAATTTCAGTCTAAATCATGTCATTAAATTACGCGTTGGTAATTATAAATATTGACATAATTTCTTTCTATTTACAGATGTTTGTTTTTTTACCTGCACTATTACAAAACCCAAAAGGATTGGTGCTTGGATGGCATGCGATTTTATCGATGAAATCGTTCCACATATCATGCGTAATCATGGAGCGAGAACTTGATGAGAATATGCCAATACCTCCGTTAATGTTTGTATAATTAGGTTTGTCTTGTGCAATGGTATTAGAAGGTTGATTTACCAATAAAAATGTGTTTAAAGATTCAGCCCCAGCTTTTATAATATATTCTAAATAATGTGATCGTCTGTTATTAATATTAGAAGTTATTTTTTTTGCCATTTCATTACCTAAGTTTGAATAAAAATCATTCGCTAAAAAGGATACCTCCAAAGCTTCTCCGCCTAATAGAGTGGTCGATTTTAATTCCGAAAATTGATAATCTACATACCCGGTATTTGTTGTTCCAGTCAATAATGAATCAATGTAATGAAAACGAAGAACAACGTTATAAAGTTTTGCATTAGCAATACTATTAAATTTAATTTTTTGGGTTGCTGTTAATGTCGAATAATCGATATATGCGTTTTGTGGAGTTGGATTTGAACCGGTAGTAATGTAATTACCGTGCGAAGGATAGTATGTGGGATGATATATAAAAGGCTTACTATTTGATTTCACGCTATCAATCATATTGGTAATTGCTGTGATTTCTCTGCCAGTTTTCTTTATTTTTATAATTAATTTATAATTACCATTACTATACAATTTGTCTGTAGTTTGCCAAATCATTTGACTTTGATTGAAAACACCACTTGGGGTATTAATTTGTTTCGCGGTTAATAGGATTTCTTGTTTATTAGAATTCCCAATGGTTGTTAGCTGAGGAGTGGAATTTCCTGTTAAATATCGTTCAAGAGATACTCTAATTTCAGAACTATCGTAATTAATTTGGTTAGCATCTTGAGCTGCAACCAAGGCATCTCCACTAGGCAAATAAACTTTATTAATTCTAATTGTTTGCACTGAGTCATTCGGATTCAGTATTCCGTAAACAGACACGGATTCTTCTCCGGAAGGAGCCAAGACATTAAGTTCGTTTTTACATGATGTCAAACAAAGCATGATTGTGCAAAACAATCCTAAAATTAATAATGTATTTTTCATTTTTTTTCTAATGGTCACAAATTTACCATTTTTAGGTACACTCCAAATTATTTCAGTAATTTCGCTCTCAGCAATGTTTAAAAATTTCCATTTTTAGTTTTTTAATGATGGAGGAATTTAATGACAAAATAGTTATAATTCTGAAAATGGAGTACTAATTAATACCCAAAAATCTTAGATTATGTCAGTTCATAAAGAAGTTAAAAAGGTTACTACGCATCAGTTACAAGAAATGAAACGTAGGGGTGAAAAAATTACGATGCTAACAGCCTATGATTACACGATGGCAAAAATTATTGATCATGCCGGAATTGATGTGATTTTGGTAGGAGATAGTGCGAGTAATGTGATGGCAGGGCATGAAACGACATTGCCCATTACCTTAGACCAAATGATTTATCATGCCTCATCGGTTGTTAGAGCCATCGATAGAGCTTTGGTAGTGGTGGATTTGCCTTTTGGTTCTTATCAAGGAAATTCGAAAGAAGCATTAACGTCTGCCATTAAAATTATGAAGGAAAGTGGGGGTCATGCAGTCAAATTGGAAGGGGGAAGAGAAATTAAAGATTCTATTGAACGGATATTATCTGCAGGAATCCCAGTGATGGGCCATTTAGGATTGACACCACAATCGATATATAAATTTGGAACCTATACTGTGAGAGCAAAAGAAGAGGAAGAAGCCAAACGATTATTGGATGATGCTAAATTACTACAAGAAAGTGGCTGTTTTGCTTTGGTATTAGAAAAAATACCGGCCAAACTTGCAGAGCAAGTAGCCAAGAGTATTTCTATTCCTGTAATAGGTATTGGAGCAGGAGCAGGGGTTGATGGTCAGGTATTGGTAACCCATGATATGATAGGAATGACTCATGAATTTAGTCCGCGTTTTTTGAGAAGATACTTGAATTTATATGAAAGTATGACAGGAGCTTTTCAGCAATATATTAAAGACGTCAAGAATAAAGATTTCCCTAATCAGTCAGAGCAATACTAGAGCTTGTTAATCCATTCTTCAATGATTTCTTATCAATGAATTAATAAATCATTTTAATTAAAAATACTTTGTTTTTATCAAGATATGTTGAGCATTCTTCAAAAGTTGGCGCCGAAAAGCGAGGTCTAATATTGTTTGAAAAAGCATAAGACTCGGTTGGGATTCCGAGATAATTTGTATCTAATTTTTTATTTCCGTTTTCGTCCTGAAATAAACATATAGCATAATTTCCTTTCTCTAAGTCTTTAAACTCATAAACAAGTTCCTCTCCGGTTGGTTTCAAACAAGCATAACGATAGGTTTTGTCGACCTTAGTAAATTTTTCAGTGTGATTATAAAGGGCCATTCTAATTTCACCTTTTGAACTTTTAACATGACTGAGTTTAACCGTTAGCGAAAAGGATTCTTTCTGTGCATGAAGCATGAAAGCGCATAGTATAAAAAGAAGGTTGGCTACAGTTTTCATTTTTACTTTAATGAGATGTTGAAATAATTAAATTATTTTATCTATTCCAAGGTACTAAAAGTTTTAATTATTCCAGATTTTAAAATCTGAAAGATTGTGAAAAGTGTATAGGAAATAGCCATGTTCTCCAACACAAATGAAGATACATGGCATATAACATATGACAACTAAAAAACAACCAAAATCTACATTTGAAATAATAACTTACAAATTAACCAATAGCCTCATTCAGGTTAGGTAACTTTCCAAAACTAATAACGGCTTTTATGTGAGATTTTAGAGCTACTAAAAAAGTAGGATTTTCTAAATAAGGTATTCCAAATTCTTCAGCTGTAGATTTTACAATTTCTGAAATTGCCGGATAGTGTATATGGCAAATGGTAGGAAATAAATGGTGTTCAACTTGAAAATTTAAGCCTCCAAGATACCAAGATAGCCATTTGTTTTTTCGCGAAAAATTGACCGTTGTGTTAAGTTGATGAACAGCCCAATTGTTTTCGATTGTATAGTCTTCATTGGGAAGCGGATGAGAGGTTCCTTCCACGGTATGAGCCAATTGAAAAATAACTGTTAATACAATTCCTGAAATAAATTGCATTAATAGATAGCCCCACAACATTTCTGAAAAAGGAATATTAAATATAAAAACAGGAATAACAAAAAAAGCTGACCAGTAGCCTATTTTACTGAGAAATATTTTCAACCAAATGATTCTATTTTGTTCTTTGGAATTGGTATTTACACCTTGTTTGGTGTACTTATTGAATTGAACAAAATCTTTTAAAACAGCCCAATACAAAGTTAATATCCCATAAAATAAAAAAGCATACACGACTTGTAATTGGTGGTACCATTTCACCTTAGTGTGAGGATTGAATTTGAGAATTAATTTGTCGGCTATATCGTCGTCATAATCTAATACATTAGTATAAGTATGATGCATGACATTGTGTTGAAGTTTCCAGTTAAAGACAGAGCCGCCTAATAAATTTAGAGTATGTCCGAGCCAATAATTGGTTTTACTGTTAGATGAATAAGCGCCGTGATTAGCATCATGCATCACGCTCATACCAATACCCGACAAAGCAAAACCCATAAATGCCCATAACCAAAGAGCTATTTTAAAAGATGGGTTGAAAGCCAAAATATAAATAAAAGGTAAAATATACCCGATTATCATTACAATGGTTTTAATAACCATAGTGGAGTTATAATGCTTTGAAATTTTGTTGTCCTTAAAATAACTATCAACTCGTTTACGTAAGGTCGCAAAAAAAATAGCTTTGTCTTTATCTTTGTCCACAAAGCGAATAGGTGAAAACAACATGTTTAATATAGATTTAGTTAATTTGTAAAGGGTAAAAAAACACTTAAGTTGCTAAAATAACGAAAAAAGAAACTGCTTTTCGATAAATTTATTATTAATATTGCTTATCAAAACCTCCAAAACATATTCTCCCATTGGCGTTTTCGATTCCGGTTATGGTGGACTTACTATATTGAAAGAATTGGTAAACTATTTGCCGCAGTATGATTACTTATATTTTGGAGATAATGCCCGTGCGCCTTATGGTTCGCGTTCTTTCGAAACGGTTTATGAATATACTTTGGAATGCGTAAAGGCCTTATTTAATGAGGGTTGTGAATTGGTTATTTTGGCTTGTAATACGGCTTCTGCTAAAGCTCTCCGAACTATTCAACAAAAAGATTTGCCTTTGATAGATGCTAGTAAGAGAGTTTTGGGTGTTATCAGGCCAACCGCTGAAATTGCCGGAAATTATACTACAACCAAAGAAGTAGGGGTCTTCGCTACTCCAGGTACGGTTACTTCAAAATCATACATAATGGAAATGGAAAATTTTTTTCCAGATGTCAAGATATATCAAGAGGCTTGCCCAATGTGGGTGCCATTAATTGAAAATAATGAACTAGATGGTGTAGGTGCTGATTATTTTGTAAGTAAATATGTTGGACAGTTAATGGCACAATCTGACCGAATTGATACGATTATTCTAGGTTGCACGCATTACCCCTTATTAAAACCATTGATTGAGAAACATATTCCTGAAAAAATTCAATTATTAACTCAAGGAGCTATTGTGGCTAATAGTTTGAAAGATTATTTAATTCGTCATCCTAAAATGGAAGAAGGTATTTCTAAAAATAATCAACGTAAATTTATAACAACAGATTCTGCGTATATTTTTGATAAACAAGCTAGTTTATTTTTTGGACAAGATGTTAAGTCAACATTTTTGAGTTTATAAAATAAGACTAAATTTTATAGAATGAAAGTTGTCAAGAAATTTTTTACAGATTTCTTGTTTTCAAAAATATAATTACATTTGCTCCAGATCTTTAGGGGTGCTTCTTTGAATTTATGAAATGATTGATAAATGTAAGTCGTTTATTATTTCCATAAATTATCGAAGCTGAGATTATACCCATTATATCACTATGCCAAACATAGTGGTATATGCACCTGATCAGGATAATGCCTGCGTAGGGAAAACAGTTAGCAAAAATACGACATCCCCTTGTCGTGTTATTTATTAACATCAAAAAAAGTAAAATGAAAAGTAAAACAATTAAAAACGCGTTAGCTGCAGCTATGCTAACATTTGGCGCTTATGCTTCGCAAGCCCAAATTAACTTAAAAGGATCTGTTACTTCAGCAGATAGGAGTCCGATTCCTTTTTCAGTAATCGGTATTAAGAACACGTTTTTATCTACCCAAACAAACGCTTTAGGACAATTTGAATTCAACAATTTAAAGCCAGGCACATATGTTTTGGAGACTAGATGCGTGGGGTATCAATCTAAAGTTGATTCGATTGATTTAAAAGAACCATTAATATTTGAAATTAAGCTTCAGCAAGACCAAAAATCGTTAGATGAGGTAATTGTAAATTCTACAAGAGTGGATAATAATTCAGGTTTTGCTTTTTCTGATTTAGGTACTGAGGAAATTAAAAAGCAAAATTTAGGACAGGATTTGCCTTACGCATTAAATTCTATTCCTTCTGTTGTTATTAATTCGGACGCAGGAAATGGTGTAGGTTATACGGGTATGCGCATCAGAGGAACAGACGGAACACGAATTAATGTTACCGTAAATGGCGTGCCTATTAATGATGCAGAGAGCCAAGGAACTTTTTTTGTAAATATGTCTGATATTCTTTCATCTACAAAAAGCATACAAGTACAAAGAGGAGTTGGGACTTCAGCTAACGGAGCGGGGGCATTTGGAGCGAGTATTAATATGGAAACGAATAGTTTCAATCAATTACCGTATGCGCAGGTAAACAATAGCCTAGGCTCTTTTAATACCGTTAAAAATACTTTGGCGGCAGGTACAGGGCTTATCAATAATCATTTTACATTTGATGCTCGTGCATCTCGCATCAACAGTGATGGTTATATCGACAGAGCTAAATCCGATTTAAGTTCTTACTATTTGTCGGCGGCTTACTATGGAAAAAAAACAATTGCTAAAGTATTGTGTTTTAATGGCGCTGAAAAAACGTATCAGGCTTGGTATTATGTTCCACAAGATAGTTTAAAAGCCGGTAATAGAACATTTAATCCAGCTGGTATGTATTATGATTCTAATGGTAATCTAAAATACTATAATAATGAAACAGATAATTACAAACAAGATAATTATCAATTACATCTGATTCATTCTTTTAACAACAAGCTGACAGCTAATATTACAGGGCATTATACAAAAGGTAAAGGGTATTATGAACAATTTAAACAAGGACAAGCATTGAGTGATTACAATATGCCTGATGTGATAACAGCTCATGATACCATTAAAACAACTGATTTAATTAGAAGACGATGGTTAGATAATGATTTTACTGGTGTGATTGGAAATATTAATTATAAACCTAATACGGTATTTAACGTCGTTTTGGGAGGGGGGTATAATACATATTTAGGTAGACATTTTGGCGAAGTTGTTTGGGCTCAATATGGTAATCCAAATGATTTAATTCCCCGATATTATAATAATCAGGCTAATAAATCTGATGCTAATATATATATGAAATCTACTATTCGTCCAACCGATCAATTAACGGCTTTTGTTGATTTACAGTATCGTTGTGTAAATTATGATTTTTTAGGTTTTGATAAATCGACAGAAGTTAAACAACAAGTGTATACCTCATTTGAGTTCTTTAATCCAAAAGTAGGATTGAATTATGCCATAACAAATAACTCGAATGTATATGCTAGCTATGCTATTGCTAATAAAGAACCTAATCGTGATGATTTTATTAATTCGAGTCATCAGAGTCGCCCCAAACCAGAACAATTAAATGATTTAGAAGTCGGAGTTTCGCATCGTTTTAAACATTTAAGTTTTGTTTTAAATATGTATAATATGCAATATAAAAATCAGTTGGTATTAAATGGTCAAATTAATGATGTTGGTGCATATAATCGGGTAAATGTTGACGAAAGTTACAGAAGAGGATTAGAAGTGGAGATGAATGCCAATATCACGAACTATTTTTTGTTTAATGGTAATGTAACATTGTCTCAAAATAAAGTAAAAACTTACACGGAGTTTATTGATAGTAGTAATGTTGATTATAGTGTATTTACTCAATATAAGGTTCAGCATTCTAATACAGATATTTCGTTTTCTCCCAATGTAATAGCAGCAGCTAATTTTATTTTTAAACCAATAAAACATTTAGAAATTGGAATTTTAAACAAATATGTTGGAAAGCAATATTTAGACAATACGTCTGATAATGAAAGAACAATTCAGGATTATTTAGTAAGTGATTTAAGAGTTAATTATACTATTTATACCAAACTGATTAAAGAAATTAATATCATTGCGATGGTATATAATTTTGCAAATACAAAATATGAAACAAATGGGTATAACTACAGTTACTACATGGATGATAAGTTATATAAAGCCAATTATTTGGCACCTGCAGCTCCTACCAATTTTATGTTAGGGCTTAATTTAAAGTTTTAAAAAAAAGGCATAAAAAAACCTCTCATCGAGAGGTTTTTTTATGCCTTTTAAAATTTATTTACAGGTGGCTTAATGTGGTCTTTTACTATATCGAAGAAACATGCGGCTGTTTTTTTGATGTGTTCCGAATCGTTTTTAGGAATAATAAATTCAGCTTTTTCTTTAAAAATAATGCTTGATATTCCAAAGTCTTTAATAGTTTCTAAATAATTATTGTCGTTTAATGGTAAAATAAAGTATCCAGAATATTTATCAATGATATTCAAATAAATGTACTTAACATAAATTTGTTTCTTGTTTGATAAGGAAAGTAATAAAGAGCCTTTTCTGCCAAATCCTAAATCATTTTTAACGATAATTTTCAAATAATATTTAGGACCATGTTTTAAAAATTGAATTTGGTAATCATTTTTAATTCGCGTTTCCATGAAATCAACCAGTTCTTTATTTTTCGGGTCGAATAGAGAACAAGAGTCAGGTTGCAATGAAGTTGTGCAAGGAGATTGACCCATTGCCGACATAGCAAATAACATTGGATAAATAAAAAATGGAATCTTCATGATTTAATTTTTACTTTCAGAATTACACTTGAGAAATTTACAAAATTCCTAATGCTTCTTCAATATATTTAAAGGTGGATAAAATTTCGGGTTTCCCGTCAATTTGAGCCACATCATGTTCAAAATGAGCAGATGGTTTACCATCAGCTGTTAATATAGTCCATCCGTCTTTTAATTGTTTAATGTTTTTAGTACCCATATTAATCATTGGTTCGATGGCTAAAACCATTCCATCTTTAATTTTTGGCCCATCCGCTCGTTTACCAAAATTTGGGACTTCCGGATCTTCATGTAGTTTTTTTCCTAGGCCATGTCCTACTAATTCTCTCACTACCCCATAACCATTTTTTTCGGCGTGTTGCTGAATAGCAAAACCTATGTCGCCAATTCGGTTTCCTGCCTGAAATTGCTCAATACCAATGTAAAGGCACTCTTTGGTGACATCTAGTAATTTCTGCACCTCAGGATTGATTTGCCCCACACCAAATGTATAAGCGTGGTCTCCAAAATAACCATTTTTTATAACCCCACAATCTACCGAAATAATATCACCTTCTTCTAATGGTTTGTTTGTAGGGATGCCATGAACTACGGCGGCATTTAATGACATGCAAAGGGTATTTGGAAAACCATACATTCCCTTAAAACCGGGGACTCCACCGTTATCTCTAATGTATTCTTCGGCAATTTTATCTAAATAGAGTGGGGTAACTCCTGGTTTTATCTCTTTGGCAATTATACCTAATGTTCGAGAAACACTAAGGGCAGATTCCCTCATTAATTCGATTTCCTCTCTATTTTTTAAAATAATCATGCGTTATTTGTTTTTTCTACCTACGTTGCACTTTATATGTTTTTAGCAGTGCTGTTAGGTAGCGTTTAAATTATTTTTTGAAAAGTTTTTGCATAAACGTTTTTTCGCGTTTATAGTTATGGTGAGCTTCTGGGTTTTTCAAAACATGATTAAATTCGCCCCCCTCAGGATGTAATAATTGCCAAATAGTACTCCATCCTAAAAATCCTCCTACATTTCTATCATCAATGAATAAATCAACATTTAATTTTCTAGGTACATTTTCTGAAAAATCTTCTTCCGGAAAATTTTTATTGACCGCGTAAAATTCAACACCATTTTTTTTACAATAAGATACGGCTTCATTTAGCAATGTTCCGGTACGATACGTATTTAAAATTAAGCGATGTCCCTTTTTTTGAAGTTCTTTAAGCGTTGCAAATGCAAATAGCATTTCCTTTCCAATGCGCGGATAATCATGTTCAACAATAGTACCATCAAAATCAACGGCAATTGTTTTGCTGTTATCGGAAATGAATTGTTGCTCCATGATTATAAATTAACAGCCTTTAATACCTTTAAGTTATTATCTAATTCGTAATAACGAGGAATAGCGGTCCCGATTTCAAATTCGAGTATTTGTTGAGGGGTCATGTGTTCCAAATACATAATTAATGCTCTGAGGCTATTGCCATGCGCTGCAATGACAATATTTTTTCCTTCTTTTAATTTCGGTTCAATTTCCTCTTTGAAGTAGGGAATAACTCTCGCTGCCGTATCTTTCAAACTTTCACCATTTGGGGGAGCAACATCATAACTTCTTCTCCATACTTTTACTTGGTCTTCACCAAATTTAAGTGCTGTTTCGGTTTTATCTAGTCCTTGCAAATCACCATACATGCGTTCGTTCAGCGCTTTGTTATAAGTCGTGTTAATATGTGGTTGATTTGAAATTTCTAAGGCTAATTTTAAAGTATTTTGAGCGCGTTTCAAATCAGAGGCGTACGCCAAATCAAATTTGAATGGTTTTAATTTTTCACCGGCATGTTTTGCTTCCTGGATTCCTTTTTCAGTTAATTCAACGTCAACCCAACCTGTGAATTTGTTTTCTAAGTTCCAAACGCTTTGTCCGTGACGGAAGATGACTAAAGTTGCCATATTTAAAATTGTTTCTTCTTTTTTCTTTTTATTTCTGAATACAAATGATTAAACGAAATTACGAATCTGTGTTTAAAAAAACGTTTCTAAATCACAGCATTCACCTACTTCGTATAGTTGTAATAGTTAATTTTTATTAATAAGCCCTCGCAAATAAAACACGTTGGGTACTTGGTTTTCCACTATAAATGCAAACACCTGATTCTTGCACATTGTTTAAAGGAATACAACGAATGGTGGCTTTAGTTTCTTCTTTTATTTTTTCTTCGGTTTCAGATGTGCCATCCCAGTGCGCATAAACAAAACCTGTTTTCTCATCTAAAACTTTTTTAAATTCTTCATAAGTATCAACAGTAGTAGTCAATTCTTTATTTCTTGTCAATGCTCTTTCAAATAAGTTAGATTGAATTTCGCTTAATAAATTTTCCACAAAAGTATCTATCCCCTCAACGTTAACGGTTTCTTTAGTTAGATTATCTCTTCTAGCAATTTCTAAGGTGCCATTAGCTAAATCTCGCTCTCCAATCGCAATTCTCACTGGTACTCCTTTTAATTCGTATTCTGCAAATTTCCAACCCGGACGTTGCGAATCTCTATCATCATATTTAACAGAAATACCTTTTGATTGTAATTTTTGCTTAATCCCATTGGCTGTTTCCGAAACTTTTGCCAAACCTTCATCGCCTTTATAAATTGGAACAATCACAACTTGAATAGGCGCAATTTTTGGAGGTAATACCAAGCCATTATCGTCGCTATGACTCATAATTAAAGCACCAATTAAGCGGGTAGATACACCCCATGAAGTAGCCCATACAAATTCTTGTTTATTATCTTTTGTTACATATTTTACATCAAATGCTTTAGCAAAGTTTTGACCTAAAAAGTGTGAGGTACCGGCTTGTAAGGCTTTCCCATCTTGCATCAATGCTTCTATACAGTATGTGTCATCTGCTCCGGCAAAACGTTCATTGGCTGTTTTAACGCCTTTAACAACTGGTACTGCCATCCAATTTTCAACAAAATCAGCGTAAACTTCCAACATTTGTTTAGTTTCGCTAATAGCCTCTTCTTTAGTAGCATGAGCTGTGTGACCTTCTTGCCAAAGAAATTCGGCAGTACGTAAAAATAAACGCGTACGCATTTCCCAACGAACTACATTGGCCCATTGGTTGACAAGAATAGGTAAATCTCTATAAGATTGAATCCACCCTTTGTAAGTATTCCAAATAATAGCTTCGCTGGTAGGTCTTACAATCAATTCTTCTTCTAATTTGGCATCCGGATCAACCATTAATTTACCCTTATCTTGAGGATTCGTTTTTAATCGGTAGTGAGTAACAACAGCGCACTCTTTTGCAAATCCTTCGGCATTTTTTTCTTCTGCTTCAAATAGGCTTTTGGGAATAAATAATGGAAAATAGGCATTTTGGTGTCCGGTGTCCTTAAACATTTTGTCTAAGGTTTTTTGCATGTTTTCCCAAAGTCCGTAACCGTATGGTTTTATCACCATGCAACCCCTTACCGACGAATGATCTGCTAAATCAGCTTTAACTACAATATCATTATACCATTTGCTGTAATCTTCTGCGCGTGACGTCAATTCTTTACTCATTTTATTAACTATTGTTAAAATATTTTTTTATTATATTAGTGTTGGCACTTTATTTGATAATTTCATAAAAAATGTCGTGCAAATTTAATCTTTTATTGCATGTTTGTGGATGATATTTAAAAAACAGGTAAAATGAAAAAAATACTATTAATATCTAATTTAGCTGTATTGCTATTGGCTTCTTGCGCTACGCAACAAAAATGGGTTTCGGATTATCAGGATGATGTATATGCAAATCCGGCTGAAGTAAGAAAAGAAGTGGCTCGTTTGGCCGAAACTGAAAAACAAAGGAAAGAAGCGTTTATAAAGCGAACGAACGATTCGATAGCAGCCATAAGAAAAGCTCAAAAAGAAAAAGATGACGCTAATCCTTACTATCAAGACAGAGAATTTAAGTACGACGATTATTATGACTATGAGTACGCTACTCGGTTAAAACGTTTTAATAGTCCTATAAACGGCATTAGTTATTATGATAATTATTATACTAATTCTTATTGGTATAATCAAAATCCGTATAACTATGGTGTAAGTGTTTATAACGGATATAGTTGGTGGGGATCAAGTTATAATTTATACAGTTATAACCCTTCTGTTAATTTTTATAGTAATTTTGGCTGGGGATGCAGTAACGGCTTTGCATACAATGGTTATAATCCATATATGGCCGGCTACATGCAAGGCTACAATAATGGCTTTATCAATGGTAATTTTGGTAATTATTATGGGTATGGTCACCCACTTTCTTACAATTCTCCGTTTGTATATGGTTATCCAGCTTTTGGTTTTGTGCCAGGTTTAGGCTATTATCATCAACCATACAATAACGGATGGTCCTATTACAATAGTTATGATCAAAATAGTAGTTATACGTATGCGTCAAGGTCATCCCATAGTGGAGGAAATAGCAGAAGAACATCTAACACCGGAATAGTAGAGCGCAGGGGCGGGGCTAATTATGAGAACTTAATAGAAACAGTTTCTAATCAGCAAATGCAAACTATTAAATTTTCTGATAGGAATCCTCATAGAGAAAATGCCGATGTGAAGCCGGTAAGAGTTTTCAATCCATCTAATTCGATGGAAGCGGGAGACATTGAAACACCTCAAAATAATAGAGGAACTATAAGACCATCAAAAACGGTAAATAATGATGTTAGAGTGATTGATAATGACAGGCCGGTGCGTCAAAATACGAACAAAAATTATGATGCTTCACCTAATCAGGTGTTAGACCAGTTTAAAAATGATAATGCTGAAAAACAAGCCCCTGTAAGGCAAAACACCATCAAGAATGCCGAACCTTACAGACAATCTATTCAAACCACTCCGATATTTGATAGCCCGAAACATAGTGAATCCGCACCTAGCATTAATAATCATCGCAATAACGATGCTTCGCCTTCTGGTAATGGTGGTGGACGTCGCCCTAGATAATACTTCGTCATTGAAATAGCCATTTTTGTCGAAATTCAAATGAAGATAAACGGGCGATACTCGATGGCATTTAAAAAAAATAATTTATATGCATATGAAATAGCCCTGTGCTGCACACACACAAACACAAATGAAGATACATGGCGTATACCATATGACAACTAAAAAGCAATAAAAATCTACATATGAAATTATTATTTAGTACAATCATATTTTGTGCGTTTTCGTTGCCTCTTATGTCTCAAAATGACATGGATGCCATTCGTTATTCCCAATCTTATTTTGGAGGTAGTTCCCGAAGTAAGGCTATGGCTGGCTCTTTTGGTGCCTTAGGGGCTGACGGCTCTTGTTTGTCTGGTAATCCTGCTGGTATTGGGGTTTATAGAAAAGGCGAAATCAATTATTCGTTTGGTATAAGGGTATTGGCGATAGAAGCATCTCATAACGGTACTTTGAGTAAAAACTATAAAGCAAATATGCCTTTTGATGGTTTTACGTTAGTGGGTGCTTGGGATAGTAAATTACAACCCGATAATCATCATGCTTTAGGTATAGCTTGTAATCAATTGGCTAATTACAACGGTAATGTAACTATTGAAGGACGCTCAAATTTTAAGAGCATAGCTAACGATTTTTTGGCTAATGCCGAGGGTAAATCGATAAAAAATTTGGACAATTCTTATACTGGCTTGGCCTACGAAACCTATTTGATTGATACGATTGATGCAGCCTATTACTCTTTAATTAATCCTAAATATGATTTAAAGCAGTCACAGTCTATAGAAACCACAGGACGCAATAATGAATGGTGTTTTAGTTACGGTTATGGCTATAAAGATAAGTTTTATTTTGGAGCCACATTAGGAGTTCCTTCCATCAATTTTAATCATAACGCGGTGTATTCTGAGATAGATGACAAAGATTCGATAAGAATCGATAATTATGATTATTCGGTTTGGTATTATTCGGGAATGGGAGGTTTCAAAAGTTTATCGTACCAAGAAACCTATAAAACTACTGGAAACGGATGTAATTTGAAACTTGGAGCTATTTATAGAGTAGCTGATTTTATAAGGTTAGGAGCTAGTTTTCATTCGCCAACTATTTATAATTTAACAGATACGTATGTTTACAAAATGACGGCCTCTTATGACGAAGGTGAATCGTTTAGTTCCGAATATCCTCCCGATAATGGCGGTACGTTTAATTATAAAGTCATAACTCCGATGAAATTTACTGGAAGTTTAGCATTACTTTATCAAAAAATGGGTGCTATTAATATTGATTATGATATTATTAATTACAGAACGGCGTCTTTACAAAGTTCGCCTCAGGAGTTTACGGGAGTTAATAATGTGATTCGTAATAAGTATAGCCAGACATCTAATTTAAGAATAGGGGCCGAGGCCAATTTAAAACCAATGTTTATACGTTTAGGTTATGCCATGTATGGTAGTCCTTTTGGAGAAACCTTTAAAGGCGATTTTGTTAAATCATTTTACACGGGAGGGGTAGGTTTTAGACGCGCAAAAATGTATGTTGATATTTCGTTTTCAAGGGCTTTTAGTAAGGCGAATCATTATATGTATAATTCGGCATACGTAGATAAATCAACTCTTAAAAATTATGGCACAACTATTGGTATTACTATTGGCAGTAAGTTTTAGAGGTTGTAAAAAGGTTCATTGGTTTCAAAAATCCCGGCAGAATTTGTCGGGATTTTTTTATGGCTATTATAACAGGTCAAAGAAAATTCAACCAACAAAAAAGACTGCCCTTTTTGAGGCAGTCTTTTTTGTTTATTTATTAATAGAAATTATACAAATGTGAATAAATAATTAATCCAATATTTGCATATTGGATTTCTTTTTATTATTTTTGGACTAAATATTAAATCATTATGTCTGCGTCAAAATCAATACAGGTAAAAGAGTCAGTTAATGAACTAAAAAAACTACTAAAAAGTACGCCTAGACTTATTTTTCCAAGAATAAAAATGCTTCTTGAAATAAAGAAACATGAGTCGATGGGAGGAGTTTCGAAGCGCATGTTGGCTGAT
>CAMAPT010000034.1 GCA_945860225.1 Chitinophaga pinensis
TCTTTATTTCAAGAAGCATTTTTATTCTTGGAAAAATAAGTCTAGGCGTACTTTTTAGTAGTTTTTTTAGTTCATTAACTGACTCTTTTACCTGTATTGATTTTGGCGCAGACATAATGATTTAATGTTTAGTCCAAAAATAATAAAAATAAATCCAATATACAAATATTGGGCTAATTATTTATTCACTTTGGTATAAATATTGATTTCATTGCTTTTAAACTATTACCGCTACGTTTGCCAGTAAAAAACTAAGTTAAACATTTTTTACACGGGGACTCATCCGAAATAAATTTCGTTTGAGCGATTCTTAGAAATTTTAGTTTATCACAACCCGACGTTAGGTGCCTACCTGAAGGTTGCGAATTCGAATCACTTCACTTGAAGTTAAGCACAAACTCTGATAGAGTTAAAAAGGTTAATTTAACTACAGAACCTCCAATTTTTTTTGTAGTTACTGTTAGAACCTGCTTTTTTAGGTACAACTTACATTAGTATTTAGGTTATTTTTAATATTGTTGTTTTGAATCTTTAATTTTTTTGAGAAATATTATTACACAAGCTAAACCTAAAACAGGCAAAGTTAAAACAGCAGGCCAATAGCCAAATTGTTGATAAACGAAAACTACTGGAGCAAAAGTACTTATACTTTCAGTTTGTCCGGATTCCAAATCATTCAAATCACAAACAACAATTATTGTCAATAATAGAAATGCTACTCCTCCTATATAAATAGTTTTTTTATGAAAGTCAATCTGTTCGTTTGCAGTAGAATTTATTGGTGGAGAATATGGCATGTCGACATTGTTTGATAATTTACTTTTTTTGTATTCTTTATAGGATAAAAAGGCAAATAGTAAAGACATTAGTAATGCTATTATTATATTACCAAATTCATTTCCACTCATGTCTGCCCAAAATGGTATACTAAAACAAAATAATGATATTCCTGCTTTTAGTATAAATTGCAAAAAATATTATTGTTTTTTATTCATTTTCATGATTTGTTTTTTAAGTCGTTGTATATAAATTACTTATACATGCTGTAAACCTTCCTAAAAACAACTAAAATGGTTGTATAAGGGTAGGTTTACTGCGTAAAGCTAAAGTACAAATGTCTTTCATCAATCATCAAATGACGAACCTATTTTTGCAAGTTGATGCGTTTGCAAACCCTGAAATACTGCACTCATTTTTTAATAAATTGGTAATGCGCTATTATTATAATAAAGCCTTAATCGCGTTCACACAGTTTACTCCATCCATAGCAGCACTTACAATACCTCCCGCATAACCAGCACCTTCTGCACAAGGGTACAGATTGTTTATCTGAACGTGTTGTAAGGTTATTTTATCGCGTGGAATACGAACTGGTGTTGAGGTTCTTGACTCAACGCCAACAATAATCGCTTCGTTGCTTATGTAGCCTTTCATTTTATTGTCAAACGCTTTAAAGCCTTGTTGTAAGGTAGAGCCAATCATTTTACCTAACACATCCGTCATTTGAACCGATTGCGTACCGGGTTGGTAAGAGCAATCAATTAATTTCGAAGATAATTTCCCATTCACAAAGTCTTGTAAATTTTGAGCCGGAGCGGTTTGGGTTTTTCCTCCCATTTCCCAGGCTTTGTGTTCAATATCTTTTTGTAATTGAAGACCCGCCAAGGCGCCATGTTTTTTGTAAGGTTCAAAATCAATTAATTCTAATCCTACCACGATGCCGCTATTGGCATAAGGGTTATTTCTTTTCGAAGGACTCCACCCATTAGTTACAACTTCATACTGAGAAGTAGCGCAAGGCGCAATAATGCCTCCCGGGCACATGCAAAAAGAATAAACACCGTGTCCTTTCACCTGATGCACTAAACTATATGAGGCAGCCGGTAAATAGACTCTTTTATCAGTTAGTTCATGTATACTGTTGCAAGAATATTGAATTTTATCAATAAAATCTTGAGAATGTTCAACCCTCACTCCCAAGGCAAATGGTTTGGCTTCAATGGCTATTTGTTTTTTATCAAGTAGTTCGTAAATATCTCTTGCCGAATGGCCTGTGGCTAAAATAAGTTGCGAACATTGATGTTCGATTTGAGTATCGCTGTTTTCGATGATAATGGATGATAGGTGCTTGCCGTTATGCTTAATGTCAATCAATTTCGATTCAAAATGAATTTCTCCACCAAATTTTAAAATGGTGTTTCGCATATTGGCAATAATTTTAGGCAATTTATTGGTGCCAATATGAGGATGAGCATCTACTAAAATCGTATCATCTGCTCCATGATATACAAAGGTTTTTAAGATGTGTTCAATATCCCCACGTTTACTGGAGCGAGTGTATAGTTTACCATCGCTGTAGGTACCAGCCCCTCCCTCGCCAAAACAATAATTACTATCAGGGTTAACGATATGTTGCTTGTGAATAGCCGCTAAATCTCTTCGTCTGGCTTGTACATCTTTTCCTCTTTCAAAAATAATGGGTTTAATACCAAGTTCTAAACAACGCAGCGCCGCATAAATGCCGGCAGGGCCTGCTCCAATAATGGTAATCGTATGTCTAGATGCACCAACTTCTCGGTAAACTATACCCAATTCATCGTTAGTCATTGGCTCATTAATCCATACGGCTACTTTTAAATTTATTTTTATATGGCGCGACCTAGCATCAATACTACGACGTAATAATTTAATATGAAATGTATCTGTTGGTTTTAATCCTAGTTGCTCGGCAATTTCTTCCTTTAATAATTGTTCGTTGTATGCTATGTGTGGAGCTAAGGCTAGTTGTAATTCTTTTTTCATTGGTCAATCATTATTGTTTTGCACACACGTTTAGTTTAGGCGCAACAAAAGAAATTATATTATTGGTGGTATTTATTTGTATTTGCAATTTTGATATCATGTAGCTAAGTAAAACAGCAGTTATTTGTTTAGGTTGTTTTCTGAAAAATTATTCAATCCAAAAAGCTTGATTTTTCGTGATGCAATCATAAATGGTTTTGATAATTTTTTTGCGTTTACTACAATGTTTAAATATCGCAAATTTTAAATGAAAATATAAATCTGCTCCATAAGTATCTCTTATTTTGCCTATTAAAAAACCGGCTCTATCTGTCCCGATGATCAAGTTATTGCCAAGTCGAATTGAAAATCCGATTTGAGGGTATTTCCAATTATACAGAGATACTGGAATGCCTATGCCAAAATATTTTTTGTCGTATCTGGGCGTTAAAGCTAATATACTAGGACGTTTTATTTGATTTGATAAAACACGAGGTCCAATAATGAGTGTAGAATTTAAATAAAAATCATTTTCGAAATTGTAGTCATATTGAGCATTTAATCCTATTGGTAAAATGGTCATGAACCGATCTTTTGAAGAAACACTTAAACCTTTTCCTAAGTTTGATATGTTTTGATCGATACTATTAGGAGAAATAGAAGCTATTTTGGTACTGTCTAAGTTGATGGTTTCGTCTTGGTATTCAATGGTTTTTGCAGAAGATTTTGTATTGTAATTAATAAACCCAATATCCGTTATTGCTATCCCTATTTTATATAAATAATCGATGTGTGAGCATCCATTGGCATGTTTATTATTAGGGTAGTAATTGCTCACCGGCTCGAGCATCTTTGAAAAACTCCAACCTAAATCAACGGCCATGCCTTTTCCTGCTTTCCATGTTGGCTCAGCTAATTGATAGGAGGCTTTAAAATGTATGTTTTCTATTTTTTTATTTGACAGTGTACTAGCATCCAAATCTTGTAAGTAACCATTCAAATGACTAATTCCAATGAGGTATTTTAGATTGAATCCAATGTTTTGAAAACTATAATGATGGCGTTTGTACATATAGCCCATATTAAACCCAAATTCAGTCCATGCTCCAACCCCTAGGTAAGCTTTTTCATTTTTGAGTTGTTGATTTTCTAAAGGTTTTTTGTTTAAGCGGTTCAATAAATAGGAGCCTAATTTTTTTGAAACATAAGCTTCGCCCATAACCCTGCCATTAACAAATAGACCGAACGAAAAGTTATCATAAGACACCCCTACAGCAGGGCCATGTATTTTTAGGTTTACAAAGCCTGTTTTTTTTTCTTCTTTTAAATTTTGAATAGGATTTGCGAATTGACCTGAAATTGGAGAAAAATTCTTTTTGGGTAAATAATATATATTATTGTGAGCAAAAACGCCTAATCCTGAAAGTTGTACGTCAATAAATATTTTGGAGTTGAGTAAATTGGTAGGATTAAGGTAGACGCTATTTATGCCAGCGTATTTTCCGTTAACATAACCTATATTGTCTTGAGCCCGAACTTTCGAAATAACACAAAAAAATAAAAAAACATGTTTAATGAGTTTATGTGGAAGTTTGCATATCAGCATACTTATTTTAATGTGATTGAAAATATTTAGGTGAAGTCAGGATGATTTAACCTTCGAATGTAATTGAAAATACAACCATTTTAGAGTTTACTTTTTCCATGCTTTTTGTAAATATGTTGTTATTGGGTTGTAATAAATTTCTACTGCCTTGTAGCACTTTTAATTCAAGTCCAAGCTTAAAAAATTTAAGATAAAAATCGAGACCACCTCCGGCATTCAAACAAAAATCATCTCGTTTTAATAACACGGCATCATCTAACTGATTGGCTCCGCCGGTTGCTATCGCTTTCTTTTTTGATACCAAATCGAGTGTATATCCTCCACCAAAAATAACGTAAACACCAAAATTATCTAACCGTTTAGATTGTAATTTTAGTTCTATTGGAACAACAATAAACGTCGATTCAACCGATTTTGTATATTTTTTGAGGCTATCTCTCGTTGAATTTTCTAAGGTATATTCTAAGTTACGTGAAGCAAAGCTGATATTAGGAGTGCATCTTAAACGTAAGTATTCTTGCAATCTAAAGTCTGAAATAATGCCAAGTGCAAATCCTGGTTCTGATTTTGTATAAATGGTTTTCATGCCATAGGTGGTTCCATTTATCATAGTGTCAGGAAAAGATGAATTTTTAACGGTGTGTATTCGGAAGTCAGTACTGTTATATGCAAGGGAAAATCCAAAATGCATACTGTTTCGGTAAAATTTAGGAAGATTGACACCGCTTTCCTCTTTATGTTGCGCTAATACATAACTTGCAATGAAATAAAAAAAGAGTATGTATTTAAAGCGTTTCAAGTCTATAAACAAAAACGATTATCTACCGTTTTTAGTATGTTAGCTATTTAGTGATTCTTCGATAGGTTTCGAAGTAAGTGTGTTTTCTTCTTCTGAATTCAAATTGGATTTTAAAAAACTATTTTGAAAAAATAAAATAATACCTACACCAAACGAAATCGCCATATCGGCCACATTGAATATGGCATTAAAAAATTCAAAATGTTCGCCACCCCAAATTGGAAACCAATTTGGTAAATACCCTTCGTACATAGGGAAATAAAACATATCGACTACATGTCCTCTTAAGAAACCTGCGTATCCGCCATTTTCGGGCATAAATTGAGCAACCTGATATTCAGTACTCTCGCCAAATAACATCCCATAAAAGGCTGAATCAAGAATATTTCCGAGTGCTCCTGCCAAAATAAGAGAGACGCAAATAATGAATCCTTTGTGTTCTCTTTGTTCAATAATTTTTTTAATATATAACGTGCCTGCAAATACAGCTATAATCCTGAAAATACTCAAAGCTAATTTGCCGTAATCGCCGCCAAATTCCATTCCCCATGCCATTCCAGGATTTTCTGTAAATGTAATACGACTCCAATTTCCGACCATGCGACACACTTCGCCTATAGGGTAATTGGCTTTTATGTATAGTTTGATGGATTGATCAATAAATAGGACCGATAAAACGGTGATGAGGGGGATTTTGTATTTTTTAAGCATAAAGCCTATAAAAGAAAAAAGGTTATCTTGTTACAAAGATAACCTTTTATTCGGTTGAGTAATCAACGGTAAATTAACTCGATTGATTTAATTTAGCATCAATACCTAAAGTGGCATGAGGCACAGAACGTAAGCGTTCTTTTGGAATTAATTTGCCTGACACTCGACAAATGCCATACGTTTTATTTTCAATACGCATTAATGCATTTTTTAAATTCACAATGTATTTTTCTTGACGAATAGCCAACTGTGCCGTTTCTTCTTTAGATAATACATCTGAACCATCTTCTAATAATTTGAAAGAAGGAGAGGTATCATCTGTTCCATGGTTATCCGAGTTTGATAAGGTTTGTTTTAACAAATCGTAATCCGTTTGAGCTTCTTTTAATTTATCATGAATTAAATCTTTAAACTCTAATAATTCTTTATCTGAGTAACGACTTCTGTCATCTTGAGTATTGATGAAAGGAGTTGGTTGAATTGCCTGAGGCTTTTTAATTAATGGTTTTGTAATATCTATATGTAGCGGTCTGTTTCTGATATATGATTCAGAACCAGTTGGACGAACTTCATTTTTCTTCCTACGGCCACGCCCTCTTTTTTCAGGAATTTCATCTTCATCATCATCATCTAATGATAGGATACCTCCTTCTAAATCCAAAACCGGTGGAGCATCTAAATCACCATCTAATACAACATCTTCATCCTCCTCTTCAGGTTTATCATATTCATCATTAACGTCAGCATCCTCATCGCTTTCTTCTTCCTCAGGAATTGCTATATCATCTTCATCGTCGTCTTTATTTTTACCTTTTTTAGAAGGCTTAGTCGCTTTTTTAGAAGTTTTAGTTCCTTTTTTAGCTATGGCATCTATTGGCTTTCCAGCTTTAGATTTTACAGATTCTTTATCTGTTTTTTTTACTTTAAGCTTTGTCGCTTTTTCTTCTTTTTTTACGGGTACTTTAGTCACTTTTTTTTGGGCTATTTTAGGTACGTTTTTTTCTTGAGTTTCTTTTTTCGGCGATGCTTTAGCTTTTTCTTTAGAAGTAGTTTTAGCTTCGCTTTTTGCAGTGGTTTTTTTAGGAACCACTTGTATAACTTTTTTGGCAGGTTTAACGGGTTTCTTTGCCATAACTTTACAGTTTAAAATTAGTTTAACTTTTCAATAGAAATAAGAGTCGATACAAGTTCGTCAACTTCAACAGAACTTGCTGTGGCTAAGGACAAATTTTGTACCACTTGTAAATCACCTGTCAGAGTTTCGGCGCAAATATAATTTAAATTATTTTGAATGGCAGTGTCTAAAGCAGCATTTTGTTGAATTTTAACCAAAATCTTGTCAGTTACATCTAAACCACTATCCTTACGCATATTTTGAATACGATTGACTAATTCTCTGGCCAACCCTTCTTCTTTTAAAGATTCGGTTAAGGTAACATCCAATGCAACGGTTAACTGTCCGCTATTGGCTACTTTCCAGCCAGGAATATCTACCGGAATAATTTCAACATCTTCGCCTTCCAAAATGATTTCCTCGCCCTCAACATTGATCTTAAATTGCCCATTTTTTTCAATTTCGCTGATAATTAAGGCTCCGTTGTCATTCGCATAAGCTTGAACCGTTTTCATATGTTTTCCACATTTTTTACCTAAAGTCTTAAAGTTTAACTTTAAATTTTTAACGATATGAGCTTCCTCTTCTGTTACAAATTCTAATTGTTTGACATTTACTTCTGCTAAGATAATATCTTTCACAGATTCTATATGGGCTTTAAATTCATTGCCTAAAACAGGGATTCTGATTTTTTGTAATGGCTGACGAACTCGTAAATTTTCTTTTTTACGAATTGATAAAATCATAGAAGAAATTTTTTGAGCCATTTCCATACGTTTTTCCAAATTTAAATCAATAACGGATAAATTTACTTTTGGATACTGCGTTAAATGAACGGAATTAACGTTTCCTGAAACATCATTTAAATTTTGATAAAGCCAATCTGAAAAAAACGGAGCAATAGGACTCATTAATTGAGATAACGTATTCAAGCACTCAAACAAGGTTTCGTAAGCCGCTTTTTTATCATCGCTCATGTCGCCTTTCCAGAAACGACGACGAGATAAACGAATGTACCAATTACTTAAATGCTCATCCACAAATTCTTCGATATAACGAGCAGCCTTGTGAGGTTCAAAGGTTTCGTATTGTTCTGTTACATCCTTAACTAATGAATTTAATTTTGATAAAATCCAACAGTCTAGTTCTGAACGGTTACTAACATCGACCGTATTGTTTAAATCTACCGCCAAACCATCAACATTCGCATATAAAGCAAAGAAACCATAGGTATTGTATAATGTGCCAAATAACTTACGTTGTACTTCACTTATTCCTTCAACATCAAATTTTAAATTATCCCAAGGAGCTGCATTAGCAATCATGTACCAACGAGTGGCATCGGCACCATATTTTTCTATAGTTTCGAATGGGTCAATTGCATTTCCCAAACGCTTACTCATTTTGTTGCCGTTTTTATCTAACACTAATCCATTGGATACGACGTTTTTATAGGCAACTGAATCAAAGTTCATGGTAGCAATAGCGTGTAAAGTAAAGAACCATCCGCGCGTTTGATCAACCCCTTCTGCAATAAAATCAGCAGGGTAATATTTTTTTTCATCAATTAATGCTTTATTTTCAAATGGGTAATGTACTTGTGCATAAGGCATAGCACCAGAGTCGAACCACACATCTATTAAATCAGGTTCACGGAATAATTTTTTTCCGTTTTTTTCCAACACAATATTATCAGCATAAGGTTTATGCAAATCAAACGTATTGTAGTTATCGGCTGTGAAGTTTCCTGGAACAAATTTTTCTAATGGATTTGCTGTCATGAAACCTTTATCCATTGAATTTTCAATTTGAGTTTTTAATTCCTCAACACTGCCAATGATTATTTGCTCTGAATTATCTTCACTCGTCCAGATAGGAATAGGAATACCCCAAAAACGTGAACGAGATAAATTCCAATCATTTAGATTCTCTAACCAGTTTCCAAAACGTCCTGTTCCAGTTGCTTCCGGCTTCCAATTGATGGTTTTATTTAATTCAATCATTCGGTCTTTTGCCGCTGTTGATTTAATAAACCACGAATCTAATGGATAATATAAAACCGGCTTGTCAGTTCTCCAGCAATGAGGATAACTGTGTTCGTAGGTTTCTTTTTTAAATAATTTGCCCTCTTCTTGTAATTTTAAAATAATACGTTCATCAACGCTTAAGTAAGCTTTTAATTCTTTTATTTTTCCTGCTGTTTCTAAAATTTGTTTTTGTTTTTCAAATTCTATTTGTTTTTCCGCATCCGTGTGGTAAGCTTCTTTTACGTATTCTTCGCCATACAAAAATGTGTCATCTTTAATTTCAGGTAAAAAACGGCCGCGTTTATCTACTAAGGTTAAAGAGCCAATTCCATTTTGTTTAGCTACTCTAAAGTCATCTGCCCCAAAACTAGGCGCAATGTGTACAATACCTGTACCATCGGTCGTGGTCACAAAATCACCAACAATCACTTTAAACGCATCGCCATCTGTCGGTTGAACAAATGGTAATAACTGTTCGTATTGAATACCCGCTAAATCAGAACCTTTGCAATGATTTACTATTTTGAAGGGGATGTTTTTATCACCAGGTTTGTAATCTTCAAAGTTTAAATCAGCATGTTTTTCAGAGAAATATTTGTTTACTAAATCTTTCGCCAATACAACTGTTTGTGGAGTACCGCTGAATGGATTAAAGCTCTCAACAAATACATAATCAATATCTTTTCCAACAGCCAGTGCTGTGTTTGAAGGAAGTGTCCAAGGTGTGGTTGTCCAAGCTAGAATAAAAATGTCAGATTTAAGATTTAAGATGTCTGAATTTAATTGTTCATTCTTACTTCCAAAGTCTACAATCTTAAATTGCACAGTTGCCGTTCTATCCTTCACATCTCTGTAACAGCCCGGTTGATTTAATTCGTGAGATGATAAACCAGTCCCCGCAGCAGGAGAATAAGGTTGAATAGTAAATCCTTTGTATAATAAGTCTTTCTTAGATAAATTTTGTAATAACCACCATACACTTTCAATGTATTTGTTGTCGTATGTAATGTATGGGTCTTTCATATCTACCCAATACCCCATTTTTGCAGTTACTTCTTCCCATTTATCCGTGTACTTCATTACTTCCTTACGGCAAGCTTTGTTATAATCTTCAACAGAAATATATTTTTTACTGCTAGGATTTCCAATATCTTCTTTAGTAATTCCTAATGATTTTTCTACTCCCAATTCAATAGGTAATCCGTGAGTATCCCAACCTGCTTTTCGCTTTACCTGAAAGCCTTGCAAGGTTTTGTAACGACAAAAAATATCTTTAATAGTGCGTGCCATCACGTGATGAATCCCTGGCATACCATTGGCGCTCGGAGGCCCCTCATAAAACACCCAAGGGGTTTTCCCTTCACGAGTTGTGATTGATTTATTGAATGTTTCCTTTTCTTTCCAATAATTTAGAATGTCCTTGCTTATTTGTGATAAGTTTAGTTGGTCGTATGTAGGGTATTTTTTCATTTTAGATGTGAAATATAAAATAAGGATGGCGAATTTATGTTTTTTTTTCGATTTATCCTATGGCTATGTAAGGTTTGGATTTTGGTTGGTTTTATAAACGCAATCATCTTGAAATGATTCTGATTTTTCGAGTTTATTTTTAAAATAGTGGTTATAAATACAGTTCATTCCAAATTTATTTGGCATTAATTTTTTGTTTTCAGCAATAATTTTATCTTTGCGAGCCTTAAAAATAAATTAATTATGAGCATTTTAGAAAAAATACGCAGTAAAACAGGACTTTTGGTTGGGATTGTAGGATTGGCTCTTGTTATTTTTATATTAGAAAGTTTGTTGGGATCTGGAGGAGCTTTATTTTCCGGACAAGACATGGAAGTTGGTGAGATAGCCGGTGATAAAATTGACTATACGGCTTTTAGTGCAAAGGTTAATGAGCAAATCATGCAAATTCAACAATCTAATCCCAATGCGACGATTGATGATAAAATGAAAGAACAGATTATTGAGTCTGTTTGGAGTCAGTTGGTTAATGATAAAGTTGTTAAGGTACAGTACAAAAAATTAGGTATTGAAGTGTCTGAAGATGAATTGTATGATTTAATGTTAGTTCATCCGCATCAGTATGTTATTCAGCAATTAACCGATCAACAAACCGGTAAAGTTTACGACGGTTTTGCAAAACAAGATGGAAGTTTAGATTTGGCGAAATTGAACCAATGGGTTGGTCAGATGAATGCAGAGCAAGAAAAATTCTGGAAACAATTAGAGAAATCTATTCTTGAAGTAAGAGCTGCGGAGAAATACAATAATTTAATTAAAAAAGGATTATATGTAACGTCTGCCGAGGCAAAAGATGCTTTTATTGCTCAAAATAAACAAGTAAATGCTTCATTTGTGATGAAACGTTATGCAGATGTTTCAGATTCAACGGTAAAAGTTAGCGAAGACGAAATATCAGCATATTACAATAAGCACCAAGGAGATTATAAAGTAAGTCAAACAACTCGTCGAATTGAGTATGTCGCTTATGATGTGTTACCATCTAAGTTGGATTATGAAGTATTGATGAAGGATGCGCAACGTGCAACGGATGAATTTAAAGCTAAAACACCAACGGAAGATTCTTCATTTATTGCTCAGGAAAGTGAAGGAGGGGTTATTAACATTTCCAATTTTAGTAAGAAAAACATGGTTATTCCTGATTCATCAGTATACACTGCCCCTAAAGGAACTGTTTTTGGCCCTTATACTGAAGGAACGTTTTTGAAAATTTATAAATTATCAGATATTCAATCAATAGCTGATTCAGCTAAAGTCCGCCATATATTAATAGGCTTACAAAGTCCAAAAACACAACAGCAACGTAACCCTCAAGTAGCAAAACGCGTAGCAGATAGTTTATTAACGTTATTAAAAGCAAAGAAAGCTAATTTCGATTCCTTAGTTAAAACGGTATCAGACGATTTAGGTTCTATTGAAAAAGGAGGAGATTATGGATGGTTTAATGAAGAGGCTGGATTTGTAGAGCCATTTAAAAATGCCGGATTAAAAGGAGCTGTAGGAGATATTACGGTTGTCCCAACTCAATTTGGATTTCATATCATTGAAGTATTAAATGTTTCTAAAACACGCCATAATGCTTACACAATTGCTGAAATCTCCAAATTAATAGCTCCAAGTGGTGAAACAACTCAAGAGTTCTATAAATTGGCAAGTGATTTTGCAGGTAAAAATCAAAATGGAGATGCATTCAATAAAAATGTTGATGCTGAAAAATTGAACAAAAGAATTGCTGATAATATTAAAGAAGGAGATAAATCTTTACCTGGATTAGAAGGTGCTAAAGATTTAGTACGTTGGGTATATAAGGCGCAAAAAGGAGAAGTTTCACCGGTATTTGAATTTAAAGATAAGTTTATCGTGGCTCAATTGGTTGGAATTAGAGAAAAAGGTTTAGTGCCTTTAGAGGAAGTTCGTGCAGACGTCACTACAAAGGCTATTCGTGACAAAAAGGCTGAAAGTTTTATATCTCAATTTACATCTAAAGCGGGTTCATCAAAATCAGTTGATGATATTGCCACCAAAATGGGCTTGACAACTGAAAGAACTGAAAATCTGACTTTTTCAGCGTTCAATGTAGCGGCTATCGGCAGAGAAGATGCATTAATAGGAACTGCTTTGACAATGAAAGCCGGTTCTACAAGCAAGCCAATAAAAGGAGATAATGGTGTATTTGTTGTGCATGTGGAGTCTGTAAAAGACGCCGTATTACCAAGCGATTTGAAAGGAAAACAACTAGAAATTGAAAGAATGAATGGCGGAAGAGTTGATTATGAAATGTTTGATGCTTTGAAAGAAAAAGCAAATATCGAAGATCATAGAGGAAAATTTGACTTCTAAAACAATCAGAATGATTAAAAATCCCGATTATCGAAGGTGGTAATCGGGATTTTTTTTGATAAGTTTTTTTATATCAACCAAAATCCTAGATTTTTTGACGGTAATTTAAGAATATTATTGAGGTAATGATTAAACCCTAATTTGAATTTTCTATCGTCAGGCAACAGTAATTATTTATAATATTCGAAGATTATATTTAATCGTTAGCTATTTAAAATATAGCGTTATTGAAACATGAATATGATTGAGAATTTCAATGGTAGCAAATTATTATTTACAATAAGGAAATCTACAATGAATTAAATTTTATATATGACTTGACTTTATTAGTTCTTAGTTTTAAAATGTAAAATCAATTTGTCATTTTTCAAGGGATTAAATTCTGCATTATTTAAAATGATGTTAATATAACATCTTTAAACTTTTAATCAAATTAACCAATTACACGTCTTAATTTGATAATTCAATAATTTTAACTTGTTAATTTCTTTTTATTGTGCAACTAATATTGTGCAACAATAAATAATTAATATTATGTATTTAAACATTTTCACAAAGGCAAGGGTAATTAAATTTGCATTAGCATTATTTTCCCTTTGTCTAACCCAAACATCGTTTGCGCAGAGTAAATTAAATGTGCGAATTGCAGCAAGTTCTGATGATGCAGAAGAAAATCCAACAGGTAGCGCAGGAGATTTAACATCTTCTGATTTAGAATTTGTGATGGATAAAACTAATAACCAAACAATTGGTATGCGTTTTATTAATATTAAGCTACCAAAGGGGGCTTTAGTAAGTAATGCCTATATTCAGTTTACAGTAGATGAGCCTACAAATATTAATCCATGTAATTTGGTTATTAAGGCAGAAGAAACTGATAATTCAACAACATTTACTTCTGCTTTGGGAACGATTTCCACAAGGTCAACGACAGCGCAATCAGTGAATTGGAATCCAACAACTGCATGGAATACTGATGGATTAGCTGGATTAGATCAAAGAACACCAGATTTGAAAACTTTGGTTCAGGCAATAGTTGACAGAACTGGCTGGGTAAGCGGTAATGCTCTGTCTTTCATCGTTACAGGATCAGGAGCAAGAGTTGCTCAATCTTATGATCGAGATCCCGCAAAAGCCCCAGAATTAGTAATAGAGTATTATGTGCCAGTTACGTCACAGTTTTTAATTAAAAATAGCTCCGATGATGCAGAGGAAAATCCAACTGGAACTGCTGGTGATTTAACGTCTTCAGATTTGGAAATGGTTATGGATAAAACTTCAAACCAAACTATTGGAGTAAGATTTACTGGTATTAATTTACTAAAAGGAACAATTATCAAAAATGCTTATATTCAATTTACAGTCGATGAACCTACAAATATTAATCCATGTAATTTGACGATTAAAGCAGAAGATACAGATAATTCATTAACATTTACTTCTGCTTTGGGAACGATTTCCACAAGGTCAACGACAGCGCAATCAGTATCTTGGAATCCAACAGCAGCATGGAACACAGATGGGTTAGCTGGATTAGATCAAAGAACACCAGATTTGAAAACCTTGGTGCAAACAATAGTTGATAGAGCAGGATGGGTAAGTGGCAATGCTTTGTCTTTCATCGTTACTGGAGTTGGTGCAAGAGTTGCTCAATCATATGATAGAGATCCTGCAAAGGCAGCTAAATTAGTAGTTGAGTATATGGGGCTTGACAACGCCATAAAGCCAAAAGCAGAAATAGGTTCGTTTCCGATAAACAGAAATTCACAATGGAAATATAATGATAAAGGTGAAAACCTTGATGCTGTGTCTTGGAATGCACGCAGATACGCTGCAGATTCAAATTGGGTTTTTGGTAATGGAAAATTAGGTTACGGTTTATCAGCTTTGGGAACAACCATGGGTTTTGGAAATGATGCTGGGAATAAATTTCCAACAACATACTTACGTCGTACTTTTATCTCAAATAATATTTCACAGTATGACTCTTTAATTGCCTATACTTTGGCAGATGATGGTATAGTAATGTATATAAATGGTGTTGAAGTATTGCGAAGAAATGTCGCTTTGCCAGGTTCTTATTCAAGTTTAGCAACAGTTGATATTTCTGGCACAGATGAAATGAAGTATATAAGAAATGTAATACCTAATTTACTTTTAAATAATGATACAAATACAGTTGCAATTGAAATTCATCAATCTTCTGTGTCAAGTTCAGATTTGGTATTTGATATGCAATTGATCGGGAAAAATAAATACCCAATAACGTCGAATTTCCCAATTTCTAAAGGTTCAAATTGGTTGTATAATGATATGGGGATTGATTTGGGTAGTAATTGGACTAAAAAAGTTTACGAAGATCGTAATTGGTCAAACGGTTCTGGACCATTAGGCTATACAGACCCGGTTACCACGATTATCGCATTCGGAGATGACAATAATAATAAATACCCGACAAATTATTTTCGTAAAAAATTTAATATAGTTAATCTTTCTGCAATAGGAGATTCATTGATGTTAAGAATTATGAAAGATGATGGGGCTGTAATTTATATTAATGGTACTGAAGTGAAAAGAACAAATATGCCGACAGGTTTAATAACCTATACAACTTTGGCACTTGCTTCAGCTACTGAAGGGATTTATGAAACATACCACCTATCCAAGAATTTTTTGGTTCAAGGAGAAAATATTATTGCCGTTGAAGTTCATCAAAATGACGCTACTAGTTCTGATTGTGTATTTGACTTAGAATTAAACATAAAACCAGATGCTACAGCAGCTGCAAAAGGCTGTGCTGGAGCAAGTGATGCGCACATTGGATGTTTCACGTCTGTGGCGCCCTCAACAAAAGGCCAATTATTAGTTTTACCAAAAACCCATGATATGCAATTGTTAGTGCAAACAGGAGCTCCTTATACGATAGGTAGTGGAAATGTTAGTACAAACTTTGATTTTACTGGATTTATTCCTGATAATATGACAAGTAGTATTAAAGGACACGTTGCATTGAATTATGAAACAACCCCTGGTGGAGTAGCTATGTTTGATGTAAGTTTTAATCCATCAACTCAATTATGGTCTATTGATTCCTCAAGAGCTATTAGTTTTGCTGAGGTTGGAGGTACTCAGCGTAATTGTTCGGGTGGTATTACTCCTTGGGGAACAATAGTTACTGCTGAGGAGTCAAGAGGTTCTGTAGATGCTAATTCGGATGGCTATTTTGATATGGGATGGTTGGTTGAAATAGACCCTAAAACAAATAAAATACCACAATACGGGTCTGGTAAAGCTCAAAAATTATGGGCAATGGGAAATGCCTCACATGAAAATGTCGTAGTTGCTTCTGACTCTATTACGGCTTATTGGGGCGAAGATGCAGGGGATGGTTCTGTGTTCAAATATGTAGCAGATAAAAAGGGAGATTTGTCTTCAGGGAAATTATATGCATTAAATTTGGGGTCTCAGTTACAAAGTAATGAACCGCAGTCTAAAACAGGTGTATGGACCTTAGTGCCAAACACGACGGTTTCTGATAGAAATACATCATACTCACTTGCCAAATCTTTAGGTTCAACAATATTTAACGGCGTGGAAGATGTGGAAATTAGTCCATTAGACAAAAAAATTTATTTTACAGCTAAAGGAAATAGCCGTACTTATAGATTCATGGATAACGGATCAACAATTTCTGATTTTGAAACCTTTGTCGGAGGAACTAATTATTCAGTTTTGACAGATAACAGTACAATAGTAACTGAACCTTGGGGTACTGGAAATGATAATTTGACTTTTGATGACAGAGGTAACTTATATGTACTACAAGATGGAAGCCAAGATCATATTTGGATGGTACGTCCTGATCATACTCAGGATAATCCAAAAATTGAATTATTTGCTACTACGCCCGCGGGTTCTGAACCTACAGGTATGACGTTCACGCCTGATTATAAGTATATGTTTATTTCGATGCAAAATCCATCATCTGCAAATACGGCTACAATAATTGACGCAAGTGGTAAAACAGTAACATTTAATACCAGTTCGATGTTAGTAATAGCTCGTAAAGAAAATCTTGGTAATAAGACAGTTTCGATAGAAGAGGAAAATTTAATGTTAAATAACGCAAGTGTTTACCCTAATCCTACAGAAGATGAATTAAATGTTAAGTTTGATTTAAAATTATCTAGCTTAGTGAAAGTTGACATTTTAGATGTGCTCGGAAAAATAATTTCTACTCCGATCAATAATGTTTATAATTCTGGTCAACATGTTGTTAAATTTAATATCGAAAACAGTGGTGTTTATTTTGTGAAAGTATCTACTTCAACTGGTATTAATACATATAAAGTTATTGTTAAATAATTATTTATTTCTAAAATTAGGAACGGACAAGTTAATAGCTTGTCCGTTTTTTTAAATTAAAACATCATGAAAATAATAGGTTTACTTTTCTTTTTTATAATAATGCTTTC
>CAMAPT010000035.1 GCA_945860225.1 Chitinophaga pinensis
AAATAAACTCTATAAATCTTTAGAAGAAGTTAGCTCGTTTATTAAATCACAAACACAAAATCTAAAAAAAGAAGAAACTAAAAATACTTGCGCTTTTGATTACATTTTTTCAAATCAATTTTGGACTAAAAATTAAATCATTTTGGTATTATAATTATTTCCTTCTTCTTTTTCGGACAATTTTTTGGACAAAAAATATACCGTGCTAACCTTGACGCTTATCTTTCTAATAAATACACTTACAAATTCTATTTATATAGCGACTCATCTTGTTACTTAAAAGGACATTATTTTAATAATGCTACTTATTTAATTTACAAAGGGCGTCTAAGAAAAATCAATGACTCTATATATGAATTTAACTTTCAACCTATTGTGAATTTTTCTTGTAATAAGGGATATCATATAAAAGACAGCGTACCAATTTATTTAACCCAAAAAGACACTATTATTTCTTCATTAAAATACGATGTGAAGGCAGAAAACTATGACTGGACAACTATTCAATTAAATAGCGAAAAAACTACCGTATTTATAAAAGGTATTAAAGACAAACCTTTTTTAATAAATACAAAATTCGCTGACCCTATCACAAAACAACCAGTTGTGATGACAGCAAGCTATACTTCTATCCCCGACTTAACGTACTACGGGTATAGGACAAAATCTCATTCGTTGAGAATTACATTTACTAAAAAAGGACTAATATTATATCCAGACCATGATTTTGTTCAAGATAAAGACATATTTATTTTAGAAAAATAACTACTAATTCTATAATACAAGACTTAACATAAGTCTAGGAAAGATACTTTGTTTTAACTCTGTATTAGCGCTAAACAGTTATATAATTCATGTTTAGAATGCTCAGTAAGTTAGGAAGTTATTGAATATAACTTAATTTTAACATATTAGTTCTACCCTTCTCTTTCATAGGCATGCTCGCCAAATTGATTACTAAATCATCTGATTTAACAAAGCCACCTTGTTTAATGTAATTTTTCAAATCAGCAATGGTTTGATCGGTGCTTTCGTACTTATCGTAATAAAATCCTCGCACACCCCACACCAAGCTTAAAGCGTTTAATAAAGATTTATTATCGGTGAAAATATAAATATTTGCTTTGGGTCTATAACTGCTTAATTTAAAGGCTGTATATCCACTATGTGTCATAGAAATGACGGCAGACACTCCAGCTTGTTTGGCCATTACACTGGCATTATAACAAATACTATCGGTAATATAAGTTACTGTTTTTAATTGCGGCTGATGTTCTCGATAATAAATCCGATCCTCGCTTTCTATTTGCGAAATAATTCGTTTCATATATTCAACAACTTTTACAGGATATCGTCCTACAGATGTCTCCGCACTCAGCATCACCGCATCTGCTCCATCTAAAACAGCATTTGCTACATCATTCACCTCAGCTCTGGTCGGTGTGTAAGATGTAATCATACTTTCCATCATCTGTGTAGCAATAATTACCGGTTTCGATGCGGCTATACATTTCGATACAATCATTTTTTGCAACAACGGCACTTGCTCCATAGGTAGCTCTACTCCCAAATCACCACGCGCTACCATAACCGCATCGGTTACTTCAATAATTTTATCAATCTCTTTAATCGCTTCGGGTTTTTCAATTTTAGCAACTACCCTTGCATGATTTTTTTTGGATCGAATAATCTCTTTTAATTCTACAATATCTGTCACGCTTCTAACGAATGACAAACCAATCCACTCAAAATTATTTTCTAATGCGAAATCTAAATCACGTAAATCTTTTAATGTTAGACAAGGCAAAGAAATTTTAGTGTTGGGCAAATTGACTCCTTTTTTTGAAGATAAAACACCACCTGCAATAATCAAAGCAAGTACCTCATCTTTTTGATTCGTTTCAATAACTTTAAGTGTAATTTTACCATCGTCGATTAACACTAGCTCTCCAACTGTTACATCTTGAGGAAACTGAGGATACGTGATGAAAATTTTTTCTGCAGTCCCTTCGCACTCTTTCGTGGTGATGATGATATCATTACCATTAACTAATTGAATGGCATTATCTTTTACTTTTCCAATGCGTAATTTAGGACCTTGTAAATCTCCCAAAATCCCCACATGGCGATTTAATTTTTTATTCAAAATTCTTATGTTATCAACCACATGCTTTATAGGCTCATAATCTCCGTGCGAAAAATTAATTCGACAAATATCCAATCCGGCATTAAATAATTCTTCGAGTACCGCAATATTTTCTGTCGAAGGCCCCATAGTGGCCACTATTTTTGTTTTATTTTGATTTACATCCATAAATTCTTTACTAGTTACTATGATACAACAAACATCTCAATCAATCCTTTTGTTTTCTATTACTTTTCTTATCCAAGTGAGAGATTGTTTTTACCTATATACACTTCTATTTCTGCCATGAAACAAGAAACGTTTCTCAAAAGTAATGCACGAATGTAATAATTACAATGTTAATAATCGTATTATAAAATCATTATCTATTTTTTGTTAATTTAGCTTTCTAAATACTTTCTATGCCTAGTAAACTCGAAAAATTTGCAGAACTAAATACATTTAATAACACCTTTACTTTTCATCATTTTGATATCCCTAATGGTTTTTCAAACAAAGGAAAATGGCACTCAGAAGTGTTTAAAAATGATCATCCAATCGTATTAGAATTGGGTTGTGGTAGAGGAGAATATACAATCGGCTTATCTGAAAACAATGTGTCGAAAAATTTCATAGGTGTTGACGTCAAAGGAAATCGTATTTGGACAGGTGCTAAACATGCCATACAAAAACAAATGAATCATGTGGCTTTTTTGAGAACACGCATTGACATTATTGATTTTTGTTTTAGTGAAAATGAAATTTCTGAAATTTGGATTACATTTCCCGATCCTCAACCGCAAAAAAACAGAGCTCGGAAACGATTAACCAATCCTGATTTTTTCTTAAATCGCTACAAAAAAATTTTAAAACCTGGCGGTCTCATTCATTTAAAAACAGATAATACGTTTTTCTACGAATACACCATGAGTGTTATCGAAGAGAACCATTTGCCATTAGTTTTTGCTACCGACGACTTATACAATAATTGCCCAACTGACAGAAAAGAATTGACTGACATAAAAACGTATTATGAAACTCTTTTCACCGGAAGAGGCGAACGCATAAAATATTGTTGCTTCAAATTGAATTAAAAATGGCGATAAAGAAATTACCCCATAAAAGTCATTTTTATAGTAAACTTTTCAAAAGTATATTGCTAGGTACTTTATTTTTGATTGTTTCTCTATGTATTGGAGTAATTGGATATCATCATTTTTTTAATCTCCCTTGGCTAGATAGTTTAGAAAATGCCAGTATGATTTTAACTGGTATGGGCCCTGTTGACAAAGCCGAAACGGATGGAGCTAAATTATTTTCATCAATCTACGCCATTTATAGCGGTGTAGCTTTTTTAACAAGTGTTGCCGTTATTTTTGGGCCTATTGTTCACCGGTTTTTACATAAATTTAAAATAGACATCGAAGGCTAATTCACACAACGCTTATTTTTATACCTATGGCATTATCACTTTTCATCGATTGGAATCCGGCTCCGGAAATTTTCACCATACCAGGCATTAATTGGCCGGTAAGATGGTACGGCCTGTCATGGGCCTTAGCGTTTATGGGATGTCACTTTTTCATGAACCGAATTTATAGAACGGAAAATCGCACCGATCAGCAACTCGATACATTAACCTTGTATATTATTGTAGCTACGATATTAGGAGCTCGCATAGGTCATTGTTTATTTTACGATTTTGGCTACTACTCATCTCATCCATTAGATATTTTAAAAGTATATGAAGGCGGTCTAGCCAGCCACGGCGGTGGTATTGGCATTTTAATTGGGATGTGGCTATACTGCAAAAAAACGAAAGAAAACTGGCTTTGGTTATTTGATAGGTTAATAGTAGTTGTGCCTTTCGCTTCTTTTATGATTCGGTTCGGAAATTTAATGAACTCCGAAATTATTGGACGACCCACAGAAATGCCTTGGGGCTTTATATTTCACCAGGTAGATGATTTACCCAGACACCCAACTCAATTATACGAAGCATTATTTTATATATTACTTTTTGGTTTTTTTTACTGGTTATGGAAAAACAAAAGAGATGATGTGGGTAAAGGATTTATGTTTGGACTGTTTTGTGTATTGATGTTTGGGTTCCGTTTTTTTATGGAATTTCTGAAAGAAAATCAAGAAAGTTTTGAAAACACGCTACCAATTAATATGGGCCAGATACTTAGTTTGCCTTTTATTGCTATTGGTATTTACATGATTTATAATTCCAAAAAAGCAAGATAATCACCCTTTTTTGAGCCCTCAAAAATTAAATATCCTTTTTCTTTGTTCATGGTATCCTAATCCGGAAAACCAATCGAATGGTCTTTTTATCAAAAGACATGCTCAAGCTATTTCTTTGTTTCATCAAGTTACGATAATATTTGTCAAATCAATCCCACATATCCATCAGGAAACAATTACCAAATATGAAGACGGTGATTTCAAGGAATATTGCGTGTATTATCCTAAAATCAAGCTTAATATTCCTTTGATAGGTAATTTTTTGAAATTAGCTTTATTTAAAAAAAAATATCAGAAAGCAATACAACAATTTTCAGGACTTCAAAACTTTGATGTAATTCATGTTAATACCATTTTTCCAGCTGCTATTCCTGCATTGTACGCCATAAAAAAATGGCCTAAAGCCAAACTTTTCATCACTGAACATTGGAGTGGTTATTATCCCGAAGACGGAAATTACAAAGGATGGTATTTAAATAGTATCACCCAAAAACTAGTTCACAAAGCAGAAAAAATATTTGTTATATCCGAAAATTTAAAAAATCAGATGATAAAACATCATCTTTATGGAGATTATTATAAAATTAATAACGTAGTAGATACCTCCGTTTTTAAACCTACGGATGCAGCAACAACTGATATAGGTACATTGAAAATTCTGCATGTTTCCTCAATGGTAAACAGAGAAAAAAATATTTCCGGAATTATTGAAATAGCCAAGCAATTGACGTTTCAAAATTTTTCATTTAAACTACATATTATTGGCGAAAATCGCGAAGAGATGGGTTATTACAAGAAAACAATCAAAAACTATAATTTAGAAAACAAAATCGAGTTTTTGGGTTATAAAACTGCCGATGAAATTGCCTATCAGATGAATCAAAGTGATGTTTTTTTATTATTTAGTCATTTTGAAGGAATGCCAGTTGTTTTGTTAGAATCAATGGCTTGCGGCTTACCGGTTATTTCAACTCAAGTTGGCGAAGTCAATCAAATGGTAAAACCAAGTATGGGGATTATTTTAAAAACCAATACCATAGAAGAAGCCGTTGATGAAATACAAAATTTTAAAAGAGAACTATATTCTTCTCCAGAAGAAATGCATCGACATATAGAAAAAAATTACGGCTTACAAGCTGTAGGAAATGTTTTATCTGAATTATACCTGAATACCTAAGATATGCTTAAAAATATCATATCTACCCTATTTACCAAAGGCTTTGTGGCATTTATCAATCTGGCTATTTTGTTAGTTTCATCTAATCAACTTGGTAGTGATGTGAGAGGACAAGTAAGCTTATTAATATTAAACATCGCCATTATACAAGTCATTAATGAAATTTACACCGGTTATGCATTAATCTATTTTATACCAAAATTTTCTTTAAAAAAAATTTACTCACGCGGTATCATCTGGTCTATTGGTTGCACCATCGTTTGCGCCTTAATATTGTTCGGTTTATTTGTATGGTTTGATATTGGAGCAAAAGAACATTGGATTCACCTAGTTCTTTTGTCATTTATAATTATTCTGCATTCTTTTCACATGGTTATTATTTTAGGTAAAGAAAAAATTAAACAATATAACTTGTTAAATTTTTTGCAACCTGCCACACTACTTCTTACTCTTAGTATTACCTTATTTGAATTAAAGATAAAAACAGCAGATAGTTATATCATTGCCTTATATGCGTCATTCTTTATTTCTATTAGCATTTCAAGTGTGCAAGTATTTTCTATTTTCAATAATCAAGCAACCGACAAGCCATTATTTGACTCCAAGCACATTTTAAAAAATGGATTCTACAATCAATTAGCTAATTTATGTCACATATTAAGTAACAGGTTAAATTATTACTTACTTGGCAATACCATTTTAGTGGGTATTTATTCTAGTTCCACCTCACTCATTGAATCAATTTGGCTTATTAGTGGCAGTGTATCGCCTATCATTTTAACTTACATTGCCAATTCTTCAAATTCAAATCATAATGCTAAAGTAACCTTCCTATTATCTAAAATTTGTTTTCTGCTGAGTTTGTTTTGTGTATTGATATTATACTTTATACCGAGAGATTTTTTTGTGTTTATACTAGGTGCTGATTTTATACATGTAAAAACAGTTATGCTTTACCTTTCGCCCGGCATTTTATGTATTAGCTTCGCGACCATTATCAGCCACTATTTTGCAGGATTAGGGAAACAGCACATATTGGTAAAAGCAAATGGAGCCGGGTTACTAGCAACCATTTGTACAAGTCATTATTTTGTATCTCATTATCAACTACTAGGAGCTTGCTATTCAACCATCATTTCCTATTTTATTACTGCAAGTATATTAGTGATAGCGTTTATGAAACAAAATAAACTAAGCTTTATAGACTTTATTTATCTCAAAAAAGATTTCGAATTGCTAAAAAAATCTTAATGAGAAAATAAGGTTTCAAATTGTCTCATCATATATTGTACGATGGTAGCTACAGTTGTAAAAACAAATGCCCACATTACCCAATAGCCGCCTTGTTTGTGCTTTATTTTTAACTGAATAAAAAGTAATAGAATGGTAATGATAAGAGGAATAAGAGCAATGTGGTAATTAATAGATTCTTCTATATTCCCCCTCAATAAGGCAATGAAACTTCTTTGCATTCCACATCCAGGGCATTCAATTCCGAAATGAGATTTAAAAAAACAAGAGAACAGATGGTGTTCGAGCCAATCAATCACTTTAAAAAATACTTATTTAATTGACTTATACTCTTGTTCCATTTGTTTAACAATATCTTTTACTTGTTCTGTTCCAATTCGTTTAGCTTTAATTTTTTTGTTTTTATCCAAAACATAAATCACCGGCGTTGAATAAATATCATACTTTGATTTAATATTATTGATATGAACACCGTCATAGATATTAATCCAATCTAATTTATTTTCGATAATATATTTACGCCATTTTTCATAATCTTGTTGGGTATAAACACTAAATACGTTTATATCATATCCTTCTTTTTTGATAGCTTGATACTCTTGTAGTAATTTAGGAATTTCTGTTTTGCAATGACCGCAATCTACATCCCAAAACACCAACAACAAATAATCTGATTTTATGCTGTAAAGCGGTAAAAAAGTTTGAGATAAACTTTGAACATTGTCATAATATAATTTTGTGGCACCCTGACTCGTTTTTACGGTATCAAAGCCCATTTTAGCTATTTGTTTATGTCCAATTGTATCAATCATCAATAAATCAGGCGCAACACTACCAAGTAATAAAGGTTTTAAAATATCGCCACGTTCTTTGATTTTTTCAATGGTTTTTTCTTCATAAACATCTTTAGCCATTCCTGTTCTTATGTATTTATCAATAACATGAACGAACACTTTATCAAATCCCATCAATTTTGATGATTCTGAGGTAAACAAGAAATGAGCAATTAATAATTTTTGCATCATTGTACCTGCTTTTGTTTTATTCATCACTCTATCTATTTCGACACAAACAGTGTCTGGATGCTGGATAATTATAGAGTTAAAATAGCGCTTCAATTTATCAGCAAAAAACGGCGTTCGCATAATTCCATCATCCTGAAAATTCACGCCATCCCAATAGTGATTTTTATAGTAATTATATCCGTACAAACTATCAAGCCTTCCGTTAGAAGCCTTTGGGATATCCTTAGCTTCTTTTTCCATTTTTAAATTAATCACATCTCCAACAAACGTCCCCTTATGTTGCTCCATGAAGGTTTTTTCAAATCCAATCACACTTTCATTTAGCTCTTTTCCTTTTTTAATCATAAATTCGGCTGAATCTTTTGAATTCATTTTCACTGTCTTATTGCTCAATTCACCATACTCCTTATTTTTATCCGTAATGAATTTGATATAATTAAAAAAGTCATCGTTTTCTTTCGAAGTGGATGATTTTAAATTTTTCACCAAATCAACGGTATCGGTACTGATGGTCATTTTTTGATTATTTTCATTAACGAAAAAATCAAAATACCTTACCTTATCTTGACTTACTAAATAATAAACACCTTTATCGAGCGTGTTCTTTCCTTTAAATACGACATTTCCCTTAACCACTTTTTTACATGTATCAGCTAAATAAGATTTATCAAATTGATAAAACGCTAAATACATAACAGAGTCTTTGCAATTTTTAAAATTAATTCTGATATCATGTCCTACCTGAGAATAAAAGCTGGAAAACAAGGATAAAAAAACAAAACTGAATCGTATTTTTTTCATAAGTAAAGTTGATTGGAAGCCATTTGGCATTCGATTATTGATATCTCTGATAATATTTCTTATTTAAACAATTTAATGATTTGTTATACTAAAATAGAGTGTCTAAAAATAAGGATTAAATTAAACATTACCCGTTCAAAATTAAACTCAAAACTGCCTTTGTAAGTTTAAATTTTGTTAAATCAATATCTGGTGGACATAATAATATAAATGATTCGTTTTATCATTAATCCATTGACTTTTTATTATAAATGGTATATCCAAAATGAAAGAAAAAAGAAAATGAATTAGCATTTTTATCGTAATAATTCACTCCTATACTAAAAGGGCCAATTGGCGTATGATATACCAAAGCTCCCATACCCAAAAAGTGTCTATATAAAAAAGGCGAACTGTAGTTTGCCTTAGCATCAGTTTTTTTAATAATAGAAAATATAGGTTGAAATACATAGCCCTCAAATCTAAAATCTAAATTATTATATGGCGAAGCAATGGCTTTTATGCCTCCTGCTAAATATTGATGTGCCCTATAATCATCAATAAATAAAGTTTGACTTTCTGGTATAGGATTGAAGGACGGGGCAGACAAAATAGTAGCCGTATAATTTCTGAAAAAATCTTGCGATGAATAAACACCTTCGCCAAAAACACCAACTTTAAAATATTTAGTAGGTTTAATGTACTTATCTATAGTCACTTTAAAATTAAACCAATCGTGTCCAGGACCATTAATTTTTTTAACTGTATCTAGAGAAGTAGTGCCTGGATAATAATACTCAATGCCGCTAACAAATTTTGCTCTTACTGAAACAAGCGTTCCTTCGGATGCATATTGCTTTTTATTTTGCGTGTTGATTTGATAAGAAATTTGTCCATAACCAAAATCAAAAACACTCACATCACTGGTATCCAATCGGGTAAATTGTTCAGTTTGATAATATCTGTTTTTCCAATCACTCATGCCACCGGTAAAAACCAATTTTCCTATATTACCAACGGCTGCTCCTACATTTAATTCGCCGAACATATCTTCTTGTATTAAATAAGAAGGTTTTTCGAAATCATAAAAGAGTGTGCTACTTGTATAATAATCCCATCGCGAAATAGTAAAAGCAGGTTCTATATACCATGGTATTTTAGTCGGAAATTCAAACCGTAATTTTGTTAGCGAACTGGAATTTAATTTCCCTAAATAACCATTTGCATAAGCTGTAAAACCAATTTTACCAATATGATTATACTGTACTGCCATAAAAAAATTACTAATCGGTTTGTTAGATAAATTGCCACCAACATCAAAAAACAAGTTTTTGTCTTTTTTTACATTTAATGTCAAGCTATATTTTCCAGTTGTTTTATCAAGTTTAGTAAGAGGATAGGCCGACTTTATTTTTTCATCAGCCATTAGTCTAAAATATTGTCGTTTGAGTTGTTTGAACGAAAACGTATCCCTTTTATAACTGATACTTTTAGCGATAAATTTTTTCATTTTCGAATCAACACCCTTTATTTGTATATTATCGAAAATCATTTTAGAGTAAGGAGGTTGAGATCTAAATTTGGCACGTTGCTCCTGAAGTTGAACTGGATTTTGATAATTAAAAATTTGAGCATTTATTTTTGGCATTTGTCTAATTGTGGCAACATATCCACTATCAATTAATCTTTGTACAGATTCAAAATCAAACGCATTAACATCTGCTGAGGGTGAAATAACAATACCATTTTCACAAACCGGATCAAAATTAGTTTTATGCATAAGCATATTACGCAGTTGCAAATAAATATTATCATCGCTTGGCACCTTTGAATTTTCTGCCACAGAACTTCCAATCATGATGTCTGGATATAATTCTTCGTACATCACATCTGAAGGGAAATTATTATATAATCCCCCATCAAATAATAACATACTATCGATAGATATTGGCCTGATAAAAAACGGATAACTTATAGAGGCTCTGATAGCCGAAGGTAAATCACCTTTTCTGAAAACAATACTTCTTTTATTGTCAATATCAGACGCAACACACCGAAAGGGAATCATTAAACTATCGAAATTATAATTAGAAACGGCATTCGCGGGTGCAAATGTTTCCATCAAATAAAAATCAATTGGAATAGAATTAATAAGATGTGTAGGTAAATTTGCCAATAGAGAATTTTTTAAATTCAGTTTAAGCGTTTGCCAAGAAGCGAAATCATCTCGTTTTCTGAAATAATACCCATATTTTGCTGACATTTCACCTTTTGATAAATTGAAAAATTTCCTGTCTTTTATCAATTGCTCAATTTCCGTTGGTGAATACCCGGATGCGTATAAAGCACCGATAACACTCCCAATAGAGGTTCCGGAAATACAATTAATCGGAATATGATTTTCTTCGAGTGCTTTTAAAACGCCAATATGCGCAACACCACTAGCACCACCGCCACTTAATACGACTCCTACTTTTTGTGCCTTACATTGAAACGAGAATAAGAAAATCCAGATAAAAAAAAATGGATTTGAAAAAATGGATATTTTACAAGTATATTTCAAACAATACAAATTTATTTGAAAATCATGTAATAAGAAGGCATATTGTAAAGGTATTACTAAAGTTAAAAATCAAGATTATTTAACTCCTGTATGCCCAAATCCACCTGCCCCACGCTCGGTTTCATCTAACGATGAAGTGAGTTCCCAAGTAATTTGCTCATGTTTAGCAATTACCATTTGTGCAATTCGCTCTCCATCGTTTATGATAAAAGATGAATTAGATAAATTAACTAATAATACTTTGATTTCTCCGCGGTAATCTGCATCAATCGTTCCGGGAGAGTTTAAAACCGTAATACCATATTTAAAAGCTAATCCACTTCGAGGACGAATTTGCGCCTCGTAACCTTTATGCAATTCAATAAATAGCCCTGTAGCAATCAAAACTCTTTCTAATGGTTTTAACTCTATTGGCATGTCAATATTTGCTCTTAAATCTAATCCTGCCGAAAGATCGGTTGCGTAATTTGGTAATTCATGTTTTGATTGATTAACCACTCTAACTATCATGCCTCGATATATTTTAATTTTTTTAGATTATCAAATTCTAATTTATAAAATATCCAAACAAATAATGCCAACAATATATTATTAATTACCAACTTTAAAACGACACTGTCAGCTCCGGCATACAATGTAGACACCCAGTATAACATCATCGCACATAATGCAAACAAGGTAATGCTTCTTAAATTATAGTTTACCGGATAATATTTTTGTCCAAATACATATGATATAATCATCATACAGGCATAAGATACTAAAGTTGCCCATGCACAAGCCATATAGCCATAAGCTGGAATAAACATATAATTAATACCCAAAGTAATTGCAGCTCCAATAATGGTAATTATTGCCCCAAATTTGGTTTGTCCGGTTAGTTTAAACCAAATAGATAAATTCCAATAAACACCAACGCATAAATTAGCCAACAATAAAATTGGAACGACTGCTATACCGCTTCTGAATTTTTCGCTAATGGCAAATTGTAACCATGGCAAATTCATCATAGTTCCTAAAAAAATAAACAAACAAAACAAAATGTAATACTTCATCACAACTGCATTAAGTTTTTTTGAGTCCTTACCTTTAACATGATTAAAAAAGAATGGTTCGGCTGCATATTTAAATGCTGTTGTAAAAATAGTCATCAACATGGCTATACGATAACAGGCACCATAGACACCTAACTCATTACGGGCAATATTTTCCGGTAACAAATATTTTAAAATAAAACGATCGAATGTTTCATTTATCATTCCGGCAAAACCTAATATAAGCAAAGGCCAAGCGTATGAAATCATTTTTTTCCAAAGTTCAACATCAAATTCAAATTTAATGGCAGTAAACTCCTTCACTAAAATCAATAAACAAATACTATTGGCCAATAATCCTGCTAAAAATGAATATCCTACTCCAACCTGAGGATTATAAAATGAAGCTAACAGCGATTCTGGATTTTCGACATAAGCAGGTTTACAAATATTAAAATAAAATACATTGATTAAAATAAAAAGTAAGACGTTTAACAATTTGAATCCAGCAAACTTTTTAGCTTGATTAGTTTGGCGAAATCTGGCAAATGGAATGGCCATTAATGTATCAGTAGCCACAATTAAAATACACCATATAATATAATTTTGATGATCGGGCTCTTTTATAAATGCTGCAATAGAACCAGAAAAACCTAAAAATACAACTAGCAAACCTATAGTGCTAGCAATTAAAGAAATTAAGGCCGTTGAATACACAACATTCTTATTTTCTGCTTTACTAGAAAAATGAAAAAAAGCAGTTTCCATTCCGTAAGTAAATAAAATATTTATAAAACTGATATAGGCGTAAAACTCAGTGTTTGCAGATAGTTCCTGAGGTTCTTTAAAAATATAAGTTAAAACAAAAGAATATAAAAACGTAATGACCCGAGGCAAAACACTACCTAAGCCATAAACTACAGTTTGAGAAGCTAATTTCTGAAGTGGATTTGACAAGTGTTAAGAGTTTAGAAACCTAAAATAGATATTTTAAGCGCGTAAGAACTAGCTACATTATTAAGATATTAACGGCTAACAGTTATTAGCTTAACCTCTTACTGTTTCATTTTAGCAATCAAATTAGTGGTTGAAAAACCTTTTACTAAAGGAATGGTTATCACTTTTCCGCCTTTAGCGGTTACTATATCGTAACCAACAATATCTTCCACTTTATAATCATCGCCTTTAACCAATACATCCGGTTGAACAAAATGGATTAGTTCATGGGGAGTATCCTCATCAAATAAAATAATCGCATCCACGCACTCCAATCCTGCCAAAATTACCGCTCTTGTATCTTCCGAATTAATGGGTCTTTCAGGCGATTTACCTAAACGCTTAACTGATGAATCTGTATTTAGTCCAAGTACCATCACATCCCCTAAATCACGTGCCATACTGAGGTATTCAACATGTCCACGGTGTAAAATATCAAAACAGCCATTAGTAAAAACCACTTTTTTACCATTTATTTTACAATCTTCTAAAAAGGCTTTTAAAGTCTCTTTATTATGAAGCTTACTGCTTAGTTTATGATGAAATGACATTGGTTTGTGATTTATTGATAATGGGTAATAATATGAGGCTTAACAAACCAAGAACAATGATTAAAATAAACTGAGAGGTCCAAATCATCCAAGGAAATGCAAATGCCGTGATTTGCTCAATGCCATAATACAGCAATAATCCGCCAACAATTGCCGGGTAAACACCTAAACCTCCGGGCGTAAAAATGACACCAAAAGTTCCAAATAACAACAACACCAATGCAATTCCTTGACTTAAATGCTCGGTGGCCTCAAAAGCAAAAAAACAGACGTATAATCCATAAAAATAACAAGCCCAAATACCCAAACTTAAACCAATAAATTGGAATTTATTTTCCATGTCTTTAATAGAACTTAAACCCTTTGCGAAGCCTAAAAGAATGTTTCCGAACTTACCCCTCAATAAAGACGTCATTTTTTTTCGGAACACCAGAAAAACCGTTACAACACCACACCCAATAACTAAAAAGACAGTTAATTTTACAGGATTACCAGAAATTCCACCCAATTTTTGCGTCATTGGATTATAAATATATTTTAATGTCAAATCTTTAAGCTGAGAAAACTGCGCCAATAAGGTCAAGAAGAAAATAAAAATCAATAAAAGCATATCAATAATACGCTCGGTAATCACTGTTCCTAAAGCAACTTCAAAGGGAACATTATCGTATTTTTTCACGAGAGTGCAACGGGTAATTTCTCCCATACGAGGCAATCCATAATTAGCAAAATAACCAATCAAAACGGCACCGGTAGCATTGGTTAAAGTAGTTTTATAACCTAAAGGCCGCAAAAGATAGTTCCAACGATAAGCTCTTAAAAAGTGACTCAGAAAAGAAATTAACATAGAAACACCAACCCACAAGTAATTGGCATTTTTGAAAGAATCTAAAATTTTTTGTTTTTCAGTCCAAACAGCCCTAAAAGAAAGCCAAACTAGTAATACTCCCAAGCCAAGCAATATGATAAATTGAACGATTGACTTGGTATTTTTTTGCATACAATCTATTTTAAACGATTAGTTTCTGTATCAGGAAATACAACCCAAGGCCTAAAATTTTTAGCCTGTTCGAAATCCATTAAAGCATACGAAACAACAATGACAACATCGCCTAGTTTAACTAATTTGGCAGCAGGTCCATTTAAACAAATGACACCACTTCCTCGTTCTCCTTTAATAACGTATGTCACAAAACGCTCACCATTGCTCTTATTTAAGATATGAACCTGCTCATTTTCAATAAAATTAGCAGCATCCATCAAATCCTCATCAATAGTAATACTACCTATATAATCTAATTCTGCCTGTGTAACAGTTACACAGTGCAATTTAGATTTCATTACTTGAATTTGCATCATGGCGCAAATGTAAATATTTAACCACAAACAACATAAATAAAGTTTTTTAGAATTTGTTTTAGCACTGCATTTTGTTTGGTTAAAAAGAAATAACTAAAAAGCGCCAATCACTCATTGATTAACTTAAAAAGATTTTTATAACTTTGAAAATAGGCAATATATACTGTTTCTTAACCTGAAAAGATAACTATTTCATGAAAAAAATATTTTATTTTAATCTGCTCATCTGTTC
>CAMAPT010000036.1 GCA_945860225.1 Chitinophaga pinensis
AAGCCTGGGAGAGTATGTCGACGCCAATTTTCAAAAAACCCCTTACTAATATGTTTAGTAAGGGGTTTTTTGCTTTTAAATAATATCCCAATATATTTAATTTATGATCAGAAATACAAAACTATACTCAATTTATAATAATAAATGCCTATTGGTATTAACTAGACTTCTAATTCATAATAAATAATTAGCTAATTTTATAATGCCTTGGATTAAAGGAATTTAAAATCATATAGTTGTAATTAATATAGAAACTCCGAATATTTAAAGGGTTTTTACTAGAATAAGAGATTTTATTGGCAGAAATGATTTAAAGTATCATCAATGGATAACTTTCATAAATTGAGTTGATTCTTTTGTAGAGATATTATTAGTCTAAAAATAAGAAATTGTTTACTCTTATTTTTTTAAAAATTATTCAGATTTTAATAAGAAATGCAATAAAGTATTTCACCAATTTGAACAAATGGACTTATATTTATGAGTAGAAATTGGTAGGATTCATTTTTTTGAAATATCATATAAGCAACTCAGCAAAGAATATTTAATAATCTCGATACGTTAACTAAAGTTTGCTAATGAAATTTACGTTATTTTGTCTATTAACTCGATTGTTTTCCAATTCTTTGTCGATGTTTTTTGTATATAAATACACCTCCCATCAATAAGGCTGCAAAAATAAAAAGGCCAATTAATCCCCAAATTAAACTGCTTGTTGAACGAACAATAATTAAAAAAACTATGGCTACTAAATATATGGTGGCTAGTTCATTAAATAATCTTAATTTAAATGAGGATAATTTAAATATTCTTGATTTTTGTTGCTTGTAATAAAAATGACATTGTAAATGATATAAGGCTAATAAACCCACAAAAATTAGTTTTAACCACATCCAATTAAAAGTTAGAATGGCTGGATTTTGATATAGCATCCATCCACCAAAAATAAAAGTTCCTATGGCCGCAGGCCATGTAATAATAAACCATAATTTGCCTTGCATTAACAATAATTGCTCAGTTAAAATAGTCTTAGCAGGCTCTTCTTTTTCGTTAGCCTCCTTTGTATAAATAAAGAGCCTTACCATATAAAATAGACCTGCAAACCAGCAAACCACAAAAATGACATGAAGTGCTTTGATATATAAATAGTTCATATTATTTTATTTAGCGTAAAGGTAGTATTTTTACAGCCAATCGTATAAATACAGGATGCTATGAAAGGAAAAACTGCTAAAGAATCACTTACCATTAATACAGAAGTTGTGCTGCCTAATGACACAAATCATATAGGTAATTTATTTGGAGGAAAATTATTGCAATGGATGGATGTTACTTCAGCTATAGCTGCAGGTAGGCATTCCAATAGGGTAGTAGTTACCGCTTCAATTAATCATGTATCTTTCGACAACCCTATTAAACAAAATTCAGTTGTGACTTTAGAAGCGAAAGTTTCTAGAGCTTTTACAAGTAGTATGGAGGTTCATATAGATGTATATGTCGAGCATCGCATAACCGGAGAAAAAACAAAATGTAATGAAGCTATTTTTACCTTTGTTGCAATCGATCAAAATGGGGCACCTTTGCCGGTCCCACCTTTAATTCCTGAAACCGAGGAGGAAATAAAAAGATATGAAGGGGCATTACGTCGCAGACAGTTATCTTTAATTTTAGCGGGAAGAATGAAACCTCATGAGGCTTCAGAATTGAAGGCTTTATTTGTGGAAGATTAAAGTTTTATATGGTTCAAGTTGATGTTCTCCATACATAAAAAATGTTCTTTAGGACATTTTTTATGTCCTAATTTGGAGCAAGGTCTGCACGGTAATTCTTTTACTTCTAATATTTGAGAATTTTTCCCTGGAAGGTAAGGCGTCATGCCAAATTCAGGAATGGTGTTTCCCCATAATGAAATAATATCTTTTTTTAATGCGGCTGCAATATGCATTAATCCTGTATCTGATGTAATTACTTTTTGTGATTGTTGTAAAACAGAGGCAGATTGGTTTAAATTTAATTCCCCACACAAATTAATGGTTTTATCACGAAATACGTTTTGTAATTTTTCTGCAATTCCTCTGTCTTCTTTGCCACCTAATAGAGTTAAAGGAAATGAACTCATGTCGCAAATTTCTTTGAGTTTATTCAAAGGAATTTGTTTTGTGAAATAAGATCCGCCTACTACTAAAGCATGGTAGCCATTTTGAAAGTTCGAAGGTAAATACGACGGGATATGAATTTCATCTTTTTTTTGTATAAAATAGTCTAATCCTTGGCCATCATTGACAATCCCAAGTGGTGCTATTGCTTCAAAAAAACGGTCAATAATATGTTTGTTAGGTAATTTATTTATTTTCAAATTCACTAACAAAAATTTTTCCCAGTTTAATTTATTGAATGAAAAGCTTTTTTTGGAAAGGACTGTTTTCAGTTTAAATGTTCTGAGGTTATTGTGAAGATCGATGACGTAGTCATAATTTTCATTTTTTAATGAATGTACTACTTCATTAACTGATTGTACGATAGAGAAAAATTTGTCGACGTAACGGTTATTTTCTATAACTCCTAAAAAATTTTGTTTGGTAAGATAATGAAGTTCTGTATTTGGGAGTTGCTGTTTGATACATCGTAAAATGGGAGTCGTTAAAACAATATCTCCTATAGAACTAAAACGAACAACTAAAATTTTCATGAAAATATGTTTACCTAATTATAATCTGTTTTTATTGGTCAAACTCGCTTTAACCGTGCGTTAGAGTGTTTAATTCGGCTTAATTGCTCACCTCAAATTAATGGGTAAAGATTATTATCTTTGCTTGTAAAATTAATTAAAATAGTCGAATGTTTATTGATACCCATACGCATCTGTACTCAGAAGAATTTAATGAGGATAGATTTACTTGTATTAAACAAGCAATTAGTAACGGTGTGAGCAGATTTTATATGCCTAATGTAGATAGTGAAAGTATTGATGGTATGTTGGCCTTAGAAGCTCAATTTCCGGAGCATTGTTTCCCGATGATGGGATTGCATCCTTGTTCAGTTAACGGAAATTATGAAAAAGAATTGGAAATTGTAAAAACATGGCTTGATAAACGCAGATTTAAGGCAATTGGTGAAATAGGTATCGATTTGTATTGGGATAAAACATTTATTAAAGAACAAGAATTAGCTTTTAAGCAACAAATTGACTGGGCTTTAGAGTTTAAGTATCCAATAGTTATTCATTGTCGGAATGCGTTTGATGAGATATATGCTATTTTATCGATGTATTCTAGTTTACCCAAGGGTATTTTTCATTGTTTTAGTGGGAATTTAGATCAAGCCAAACAAATTTTGTCTTTAGGAAATTTTAAATTGGGTATTGGAGGTGTTGTGACATTTAAAAATTCGGGATTAGATAAAATAGTAGAACAATTGGATATCAATGATTTGGTGCTTGAAACTGACGCTCCTTATCTTGCACCTGTACCTCACAGAGGTAAAAGGAATGAAAGTAATTATTTACCCTTAGTAGCTCAAAAACTAGCCTTATTAAAAAATATAACGATAGAAGAAATAGCACAAATAACTTCCAATAACGCATTAAAATTATTTGAAAACTGATTTTTTAATATCATCACCTATTTTCAAAACACTAGTTTATGCTAATGTTTACATTTCGTTTTGTGCATTTGCTCAGGTTATTTTAACCTATTACCTATTTCATGTACCATTCAATTACGAAAATAATTCTTATTTAATTTTTATATTTCTTTCAACGTTTTTGCAATACAACGTTCAGCGTGGGTATATTTTAAATAATCAAGAAAATCAAACAGATCGATCTCAATGGCTTTTAAAGCACAAAAAAACAATGATTTATGCTATTGTATTATCGCTTGTAGCTGTTTTGTTTTTATGCAATAGTTTAAGTTGGACCTCCATCATTATTATGATTAGTGCGGAAGTTGTATCTAATTTATACTATTTACCTCCTGTTAATTTGAGACAACACGGTTATATAAAAGCTTTTTTGGTATCAGCTATTTGGATTATCAGTTGCACATTAGTTCCATTAATCGAAAATAATTTATTAACTCTTCAGAGTAGTTGGTATTTAGTTTCTCAGTTTTTATTTATTTCTGTATTATGTTTATTGTTTGATGTTAAAGACATCAGAAAAGATTATATGATAGGTATTAATACCTATGCCAATAAATTTGGAGTGAATTTTACAAAATACCTTTGTATAGTGTTGCAAACATTTGCCTTGGTTGGTTATTATTTTTTTTACCATCAAGGCATAGCTATAATTGGTTATTTACTCTTTACCTTTTTAGTATTGGCATTTATTATGCAAACCACTGAAAAAAAGCATGCCTTTTATTATTATGTATGGATTGACGGGCTCTTGATTGCTCAGTCAATTGTATTTTTCTTTTTTTTATAAATAATTTTTTCCTATCAGATAGTTAGTTACATAATCATTTACGCCATCTTCTAGGGTAGTAAATGGTTTATTGTAACCTTCATGTATCAATTTTTCCATATTGGCTTCGGTGAAATATTGATATTTATCTCGGATGTCAATTGGAGTATCAATAAATTCAATATGAGGCTCTTTGTTAAGGGCCTTAAAGGTGGCTTTGGCTAAATCTAAAAAAGTGCGGGCCTTACCACTTCCTAAATTGTAAATCCCACTTTTAAGTTGTTTTGAAAACGCGAAATATAATACATCTACTAAATCTTTTACGTATACAAAATCTCTAAGTTGTCCACCATCTGTGAAGTTAGGATTGTGCGAGCGGAATAATTTAACTTGTCCTTTTTCATTAATTTGATGAAAGGAATGAAAAATAACAGATGCCATACGCCCTTTGTGGTATTCGTTGGGTCCATATACATTAAAAAATTTAAAACCTACCCATTGAGGAGGAGTATTGGTTTGTGTAATAGCCCATTTATCAAAATCATTTTTACTTTCCCCGTAAGGATTTAAAGGTTTTAATAAGTTGATTTTTGTCTCATCATCATCATACCCAAATTCACCTAATCCATAAGTGGCAGCTGATGACGCATATATCATAGGAATATTGAATTTAGAACACGTATTCCAAATAGATTTCGTGTAATTTAAATTTAATTCGTTAAATAATTCAACATTAAATTCAGTGGTATCTGTTCTGGCACCAATATGAAAAATACAAGTTATTTCTTGGGCATGTTGTTCTAACCATGTTAAAAAATCTGTACGCTCAATTTTAGAAATAAATTTTTTAGTGATATAATTCTCCTGTTTTTGTAATTGCGAAAAATCATCGACTAAAATTAAATTTTCATGCCCTTCTTTATTTAATTTAGTAATTAAACAACTACCAATAAAGCCTGCGGCACCTGTTACAACAATCATCGTTTAAAATTATAATGGGTTATATATTTTGTAAAATTATTCTTTTTAATTCAATTTTAAGGCTTTTTATGTTCGATTAAGGTTTTTGAAAATAACGATCATTCATCTAATCTCTTGAAATATTGATTAAATTTCGGTTTTCAATACTCAATATATGAAATAACCATATTTCGACCAGCACAATTGCGAAGCACTCCACGAAACAATAGAATCAATCAATCAAAATGAGTTAAAGACGAATGAAGATACATGGCGTATAACATCCTTCGATAAACTCAGGACAAGAATGACAACTAAAAAACAATTATTTAAACGTATGAATAGCCATGTTTTCCGAAACACAAGCACAAATGAAGATAAACTGGCTAAACCATATGACAACTAAAAAACAATAAAATCTACATATGAAAACAATATTTTGCAGCTTTACTTTATGCTTTTTTTTGGCAGCTTGTGGGTTAAAAGATGATATAACAAAAAAAGATACTCCCACCTCTGGAAAAGTCAATTTGTTTTTTGATGAAGGATTGACTTTACATATCAATAATCAAACTTTTACATTTAAAAGCTTTTATAAAAATGCCGACATTAATTTAATCCCATCTAATGAAAAACAATGTATAGAGGCATTGTATAATGATAGTAGCAAGGTAATTGCTATTTCTCGTATGTTAAGTGAAAAAGAAATACAACAATTCAAAGCAAAAAACATTATACCTCAAATGTCAATCGTAGCCGGAGATGCCATTGCATTAATTGTAAATAAAAATTTTCCTGATTCGGTAATTTCTATTACAGAATTAGCAGAACTTTTAAAAGGAAACGATAGTTCTTATATCAAAAACCAACATATTGATATTGTATTTGATAATGCTAATTCAGGATGCACACGTCAATTAAAAGATTCGCTGGTTCCATCTCAAAATTTTGGTAAAAATTGTACAGGACTTCAATCAACACCGGATTTAATAAAAGCCATTACTCAGAGCTCACTGGCCATTGGAATTTGCGATTATGCATGGTTGAGTGATAAGGATGATAATACAACGAAAGAATTTTTAAAGTCTGTGAAAATTTTGGCAGTATCAAAAAACAAACATGAAACGGCTTATATGCCCGACCAATCAAATATTGCAACAAGGCATTATCCGTTGTGTCGATCTATTTGTATAATTCGTCGTTCGGCTGAGTTTAGTTTAGGAAAAGGCATTGAAACATTTATTGCAGGGCCGAAAGGACAGTTGATGTTTTTAAAACAGGGTCTCCCACCCAATAGGCAAGAGGAAAGAGTGATAGAAATAGATATGACTCCGCTTCGATAATAATCACACTTGTTTATTAATCACTATATAAACATTAAAATAATGTTAATTTTAGCCTCTATTTTTCTGGAATAAAAACCTTGGCAGATAAATTGATTTTAAATAAAGTATTTTTAGCATTTTATATAATATACACTAACCATTTAATGATATATGAACACTAAATTAGTTTTATTAAGTACAGCGGTGATTGCTTCATTAGGTTTGACTAGTCAAACATTGCAGGACGCAATTAAAAAGAGTGAAAATGAGCGTTATCAAGCCGCTGCCGCCGATTTTAGGGCGTTAATTTCTAAAGAACCAAATAAAGGAGAAAATTATTTTTATTACGGAGAAAATTTCTTTAAAAAAGGAGATTTGGATTCTGCTAATATCTATTACCAAAAAGGAGCTGACATAAACGCCACTTACCCACTTAATTATGTTGGTTTAGGAAAAGTATTGTTGTCAAAAGGTAATTCCACCGATGCTAAATCGCAGTTTTTTAAAGCGACTACATTAGGCGCTAATAAAAATACCGAGGTCATGCGCAAAACAGCTGAAGCATACATTTATTCGGATAATAAAAATTTAGATGAAGCAACTGTTTTATTGAACGCAGCGATTAAACTGGAACCAAAAAATGCCGAAACCTATTTATTATTAGGAGACGCCATTTTAGAAAAAAATCAGGCTGATGGTTCGGCTGCCATTAAAGAATACAGTAAAGCCACTGAATTAAATCCAAATTCAGCGAAAGGAATTTTAAGAAAAGGAAAATTGTATCAACGGAGTCGTAATTATCAATTGGCGCTCGATTTATATAAAGAAGCTGAAAAAATTGATCAAACATTTGCGCCTGCCTACCGCGAAAAAGCGGAGCTGTATCACTTAGCTGGACAAAAGGCTAATGCAGTAGAAAGCTATAAAAAATATTTGGAGTTAAATAATTCTGATGAAGCTCGTGAACGCTATGCCGCATTTGTTTTTAATAATAAACAGTATGCTGATGCGATTAATGAAATTGAAAATTTACAAAAAAACGGTAACACAAGTTTATATTTAGACCGTTATCTGGGCTATTCTTATGCTGAATTAGGGAATAAAACTGATAGCACTGCTTTTAAAAAGGGATTAAGTGCCATGAATCGTTTTTTCGATAAATCGTCTGCAATTAATGGCTTTAAATATGTGGCCACTGACTATAAATATAAAGGCATTTTGTTAGCTAAAACAGGTAAAGATAGTTTAGGTGTGGTTGAAATGGAAAAAGCAATTGCTTTAGATCCAAAAATGGGAAATGATATTTTAAGATCAATTGCTACTACTCAAATCAAAGCAAAAAAATATTCAAAAGCAATTGAAACCTATGATAGAATAATGGCAGGTGATCCAAAAAACTTAACTAGTCAAGATTGGTATGAGTTTGGTAGAGCGCATTATTATGATGGTGGAACAAAGCAGAGAGACAAAAAAGATGCTGAAGCCTTGGGTTCTTTTGTAAAAGCCGACTCTTGTTTTTCTAAATTAATTCAATTAAATCCTGCTTATGCTATCGCTTATTTTTGGCGAGGAAAAGCGAATGTTCAACAGGATTTGAAAGACGAAAAGGGGTTAGCAAAACCACATTTTGACAAAGCCTTATCGCTTGTTAAACCTGAAGAAAAAGCATCTGTAAAGTCAAATATGGTTGAAGCTTGTTTATACTTAGGTTCTCATTATGCTTTTTCAAAAGAAAAAGATTTAGTTAAAGCTAAAGAATATTTTAAAACCGTTCAGGAATTAGATCCGAGCAACAAAGCCGCAAATGATTTCTTTAAAAGTCCGGCAGGAAAATAAATTTAAAAATTTCCTCTAACAGAAAAGACTCAGCCATCGCTGAGTCTTTTCTGTTTAATATATATTATATCTTACGATTAAGAATATAATTACAAGGTCAGTTTTTTGATCGTGGCAACCCAATCATCCCCACTATTTAAACTTTCTACCAACTGTACTTTTTCTCCACCGTGTTCATGAAAAATTTCTTGATATTCTGTTCCTATTTCATAAATAGTTTCTAAACAATCAGCTGTAAAAGCCGGCGAAAATACAAGAATGTTTTTGGCACCTTGTTTGGCTAAATCTTCTACTACCTTATCGCTAAACGGTGTGAGCCATTTATTGTCGAGGCGACTTTGAAAACTTACCGTGTATTTCTTTTCCGGAATATGAAGTTTTTCAACCAATGCTTTGGTAGTTTGATAACAACCTGCCTTATAACAATAATAATTCGTTTCAGTTAAATCCGTTTCACAGTGATGGTCTTTGCATAAATAACCATCTTCATACACCTTGTCAACTTGTCTTTCAGGCAGGCCATGATAACTGAAAATAATATGGTCATACTTAGTTATATCGTGTTGTTTGGCTCTGTTTACTATACAATTAATGTAATCTTCATCATCAAAATATTGACTAATGATTTTTAATTCGGGAATAACCCACCATTTGCTCACAATTTTCATAAAATGTTGCAAGGCACTTCCTGTGCTACTAGAGGCGTATTGAGGAAATAATGGAAATACAATAATTTTGTGATAACCTTCTTTTTGCATACGCTCTAAAACGCTTTCCATACTTGGATTTTGGTAGCGCATGGCCATTTCCACTTTAATATCTTCGCCAACTGCCATTTGTAATTTCTGTTGTAAATCAAGTGTATGTTTAAGCAAAGGAGAACCTGTTTTTTCGTCCCAAATCGCTTTGTATAGTTTGGAGGAATTACCCGAACGAAAAGGAACAATGATTCCGTTTACTAAAATAGTTCTAGCTAACCATGGAATATCAATAACGCGAGGGTCATTTAAAAATTGAGTTAAATATCTTCTGACATCCGATCTTTTTGGACTATCAGGCGTTCCTAAATTAAGTAATAAGATAGCGGTTTTTTGTTTCATGGTTGTTTGTTTTCATCAAAGAGACACGAAGATAAATAGTCCGTTGATATTATAACTTTTTTAAACAGATTTTTTCATCAATAGTTTATGATTTGCGATTTTTCTAATATTATGATAGTGCGAATGGGCTGAATTATTTATTTCCATAATACTGAAATTTTCGCCATTTTTGCCGACTATAATGAATAAAAACCAGCTCAATCAAATCACTCCGAAACGTATTGCTATTATGGGTAGTACCGGTAGCATAGGTACACAAGCACTAGACGTTATCCGCGAGAATCCTACTTATTTTCAAGCAGAAGTTTTGGTAGCTCACTCTAATGCCGATTTGTTAATAAAACAAGCTATTGAGTTTAATCCTAACGCGGTTGTTATTGGTGATGAAAGCAAGTATCAGTTTGTAAAGGATACATTATTCTCTTATGGAATAAAAGTGTATGCTGGCACCAAGTCTATTGAACAGATTGTGGAAATGGAAACTATTGACGTAGTTTTAGCCGCTATTGTTGGTTATGCTGGATTAGCCTCTACCATAAATGCCATCAAACACAAAAAAATCATTGCCCTAGCCAATAAGGAAACATTGGTAGTAGCAGGTGATATTGTGACTAAGTTGGCTTACGACAATACAGTTAATTTATATCCGGTAGATTCTGAACATTCTGCCATTTTTCAATGTTTAGCCGGTGAGTTTGATAATAAAATAGAAAAAATATACTTAACTGCTTCCGGTGGACCATTCAGAGGAAAGGACAGAGAGTTTTTGGCTCAAGTAACCAAAGCACAAGCTTTAAAACATCCAAATTGGGTTATGGGAGCCAAAATTACCATTGATTCAGCCAGTTTGATGAATAAAGGGTTAGAAGTTATTGAAGCTAAATGGCTTTTTAACTTAACATCTGATCAAATAGATGTGATTGTTCATCCTCAAAGTATTATTCATAGCATCGTTCAGTTTACAGATGGTAGTATGAAAGCGCAGATGGGATTGCCTGATATGAAACTGCCAATTCAGTACGCGTTTACGTATCCTGAACGAATTTTGTCCAAATTTCCACGTTTTGATTTTTTTAACTATCCTCAACTCACTTTCGAGAAACCAGATACCGAAACCTTTACTAATTTGGCTCTCGCATTTAAAGCGATGGAAAAAGGTGGAAATATGCCGTGTGTATTAAATGCTGCTAATGAAATGGTGGTTCAGGCTTTTTTAGAAGATAAAATTGGTTTTTTACAAATGAGCGATTTGATAGCTCAAGCTTTGGATAAAATGCCAATGATTCAGACACCCTCATTAGAGGATTACATTCAATGTGACAAAGAAACACGATTACTAACAACCGAATTAATTAAAAAATAGATATGGGTACTTTTATTAATATAGCACAATTTATTACTAGCCTTGGTTTACTTATTTTGTTGCATGAGTTTGGACATTTTATAACAGCCCGAATGTTCAAGATACGTGTAGATAAATTCTATATGTTTTTTGATTTTTTATTTCCGTTGCCAGGTGTTTTAAATTTTTCTTTATTTAAAAAGAAAGTAGGAGATACCGAATATGGTATTGGTTGGTTTCCAATGGGTGGCTATGTACAAATTGCGGGTATGATTGACGAAAGTTTGGATACCGAACAAATGAACAAACCGGCTGAACCTTGGGAGTTTAGAGCGCATCCGGCATGGCAGCGTTTAATTGTAATGCTAGGCGGTATCATTGTCAATGTATTATTAGCATTTTTGATTTACGCGATGATATTATTTACCTGGGGCGAGAAGAAAATTCCGATGACACAATTAAAAGATGGGATTTCTTGTATGGATTCTTTAGGAACGTCCGTTGGGTTTAAAACCGGCGATAAAATTCTTTCAGTTGATGGGAAGCCAATTGTTTATTTTGATGATTTAAGAATTGAGATTTTATTAGGCCATACGGTTCAACTTGACAGAAATGGGGAGAAAATTGAATTATCACTTCCAAAAGATTTTGTAGATCAAATTGCTAAAACCGAAAATTTTAGTTTTATTTCGAGCAGAGTGCCTGCTTATTTTGTGGGAGTGCCTGATTCTTCACTCAACAAAGGAGTTGGTTTAATGGCAGGTGATCAAGTGGTTGGAATTAATGACAGCATACATATCCGTTATCACGACGAGTTACTTCAGGAAATTAAATTGCACAAGAATGAAACTATTACTTTGAATGTGCTCAGAAAAAATGAAAAAATTAGTTTACCTGTTAAGATATCGGATAAGGGAAAAATGGAATTGTTTTTTGCCAATAAATATGATGATATCGAAGCTTTTGGTGGATTTACTTACGAACGTAAAAAGTATGGTTTCTTCGAATCTTTTCCGGCAGGCATAGCCATGACGTTTGATAAATTGAATTTTTATGTGCGTCAATTTAAAATGATTTTTACACCAAGTACTGGTGGTTACAAACACATAGGAGGGTTTAAATCTATGGCTAAAATGTTTGGTGATGAGTGGATATGGGAAGATTTTTGGACTCGTACCGCTTTCTTATCTGTTGTATTGGCATTTATGAATTTATTGCCTATCCCTGCTTTGGATGGGGGGCATGTTGTTTTTACGCTTTATGAAATGATAACCAGAAGAGCGCCAAGCGTAAAGGTGTTAACATACGCGCAGTATGTAGGCATGGGCCTTTTATTGTTTTTAATGCTCTACGCCAATTTGAATGATTTTTTACATTTTTTTAAATAATTTTTTTTAACTCACGGTTTTATAAGATTAATGATGAATATTTGTTCAGGGCATAAAATAACGCTAATCTTATTTTTGACGTTTCCTATTTTTTGCGGTAATCTAAAAGCTCAGGACAAAACAATTGGTGGAAGTAATAAGCTCAATACTCGCGAGGTATTTGCTAAACATAAAATCATGATTATTCCTTTTGAAAACAGGATGTATTTGAGTGAGATTGATTTTATGATTAATAAGGAATCAAAGCTTAATGCCAAACAAATTAAAATGACCATGAGAGATGGATTAAACGAACAGTTTTATCGCCGTTTAAAATCCAAAATGCCTGTTGTAGATTTATTGGAAGACACCGTTAAAACAAAAAAAGATTTAGAAAATATTTACCAATATTTATCTTATCAATACTTAAAAGTTCCTAATCAGGATAATTATAAATCCCCGACAAAAGAAAAAGAAGAAAAAACGATAAATAAGGGGCAATTAGTGGTTGAAACAAATAGTGATGCCCGTTTTATGAACGCCAAACTCAAAAATGCCACTTTAGTTCCCTACCTAAGTGGTAAGTATAAAACTGACATATATTTATTTATTAATGAGTTAGATATTAAATCGTTGAACGGCACACCTGGTGATTTTAGTAGCGAAGCAACCCGAAAAATAATATTACATTATACGGTATATACCGAAGATGCCAAAGAAATAAATTCAGGTATTGCAGAAGTTAACTTACCCTCTGATGTAAATAATCCCAATAAAATTATTCATAGTTACTTTTCTCAGTTGGCCGATATTGTAGTGGCGCGCATAGAAAAGGCTGTTTTGAAAATGAATTAAAAAATTAACAAAATCATCTGTTGATAAATACAGTTGATCATCATCCGTTAATGGAGTAATAGAATTATTTTTGTTTATATATAATTTAAAAATGAAAATACGTAATTTATCAATAGGTATAGGGTTTTTAGCAATCACCTCATGTGTTCCTCAAAAATTGATGGAAGAAACAAACGCTAAATTATCCACGTGTGAGGCTGAGGCCGTTCATGCTAAAAAAACAGCTACAGATGCAGAAGCAAAAAATGCTGAATTAAACGAAAAATTGGTGAAAGAAGCGAAAGAATTAGCCGGATTGCAAAGAGATACGGCTATTATGGGGACCAACCTAAAATTGCTTCAAAATAAGTATGATAAATTAAATAGCGTGAATGATCAATTACTTGAAAAATACAACCGTTTATTGTCAGGTGTTGAAAAAGATAACGCTTCTTTAAGTGGCAAGCTTCAATTAACTCAAGAACAACTCTTGAAAAAAGAAGATGAATTAAGAGCATTAGAATTACGCTTAAAACAACAACAACAAGATTTGGATAAATTAGCTCTAGAACTTAAAAAACGTGAAGAACGAGTTAATGAATTAGAGGCTATTTTGAAAAATAAAGATCAGGCAACAGCTGATTTAAAGAAAAAATTACAAGATGCCTTATTTAATTTCGAAAATAAAGGGTTAACCATTACGCAAAAAAATGGTAAAGTGTATGTGAGTTTAGATGAATCGTTATTGTTTGCCAGTGGTAAGACAGCCGTTGAACCAAAAGGAGTAGAGGCATTAAAAAATGTTGCTAAAGTACTTGAGCAAAATGCAGATATTAATGTGCTAGTAGAAGGTCATACGGACGATATACCGATGAAAGGTGTAGGCGATATCAAGGATAACTGGGATTTAAGCGTCATGAGAGCGACATCTGTTACTAAAATTTTACTTCAAAACTCCACCACCGACCCTAAACGCATTACATCGGCTGGTAGAGGAGAGTTTTTTCCGATAGATAATGCCAAAACACCTGAGGCCAGAAAGAAAAACAGAAGAACAGAAATCATTTTAACACCTAAATTAGACGAGTTATTTAAAGTTTTGGAAAATAATTAAAATATAGTCATTTACTAATCAGAAAAAACCCTCTCGACCAGAGGGTTTTTTAGTATAAATATGAGTCTTTTACAATATAATATGTTGGGTTATATACTGGTTATCAACGTCGTAGCGTACGTAATAATGTGTGCAGACAAACTTCTTTCAAAGCAAAAAGGAAGTAGGGTGCCAGAGAGAATGCTATTTTTACTAGCCATGTTATTTGGAGCTACAGGCATTTTTATGGGTATGAAATATCCCATTTATCATAAGGCAAATAAACCAAAATTTAAATGGGTAATTCCATTTTTAATAGTGGTGAATATTGTTGCCGCTTATTGTTATATTAAATGGATTTTATAGTGGAAAAATAAAACCTATTGCACCAATTATTTATTGTTTCGTATATACGGCTGTAGAACTATCTCGGCTTGTGCCAGTTGTGGTTGTGTAACTGAGTGAAATGCTAGAGGCACTAGTTAAAGTTCCTGAACCCTTGGTAAACCCGATTTGGCCAATCTGTTGAAAGGGGATGGTAAGTAGGTTGTTATTTACGGAAGCTCTAGCTGAAACAGAAAGACCTGAAAAGTTATTTAAAAGAATTTCACTTGAGTTGTTGGTTGATTTTATAATATTGACGGTATGTGAATTAGTTCCGGCAAGAGCACTGTTTTCATTGGCCGTCCAATAACCCACAAATTTATCACGCAGGTCTGTGTTTGGATTTAGGGAATCTTCATCTTTACTAGCCTCGGCGCACGAAAACAGGGTGAAAGAACAGATGAGCAGATTAAAATAAAATATTTTTTTCATGAAATAGTTATCTTTTCAGGTTAAGAAACAGTATATATTGCCTATTTTCAAAGTTATAAAAATCTTTTTAAGTTAATCAATGAGTGATTGGCGCTTTTTAGTTATTTCTTT
>CAMAPT010000037.1 GCA_945860225.1 Chitinophaga pinensis
TGCTTTTAAATAATATCCCAATATATTTAATTTATGATCAGAAATACAAAACTATACTCAATTTATAATAATAAATGCCCTAAATGTCATCAGGGAGATTTTTTTATTACTAAAAGTCCTTATCATAAAGATTTTATTAAAATGCATGACAAATGCTCTCACTGTCATGATTTATTTAATAAGGAATATCTATAAATCTAACCTATTAACAATAAAAAATCCCAATGATATCATATCATCGGGATTTTTGATTTATTAAAATAATAATTGATTGGCTGTAATAGTAAACCAATTTAGATACTTATTTTTAGTTTGTTGAATTAATTTTATATGTTTATCTTGAATGAATTATAAGAGTTAATCCTATTAATATAGGTAAAAACTTATCGTTTATCTTCTTTTAAGAATTTAGTTTTTTATTTCCTTGATTTTTAATAACATCAATTTCAACTTGAAGATTTCTAAGCATCGTCATGATACTACTTAGATTTAATTCTTCTTCTTTATAGGCATTCATATTAATACAGCACGTATATTCCCAAAGTTCAACTATATCCTTAAGATTTATGTTGTAAGGTGGATAAATTTTGTTATCTGAATGACATTCTAAATATCCTTTTTTAATGTTAAGATTAAAAATTCGTTTGTAAGATAAACCGTCTTCTTTAGTCACTACAATATAGGTGTTGCCATTTTTTACATCTTCTAATCGCTCCACATACTTTGCAATAACGAATGAACCTTCTTTAATAGGAGGCATGCTATCTCCCTTTATAGGAAAAGCCCTATGTTTTCCTGTAGGCAAAAAAGGTAATTTCATACGTGGTAATTTCTCCATGTAGTCTGGGTCTGCATAGCCTTTTAAATACCCTGCACTAGCTTTCAATGGAACTAATTCTACCATATCTTTTCCATCATCATCAATCAATACAGGAAATAACATTCTATTTTTACCAATTTTCATTAAACCATCTAGGTTAGTTTTATTTAAATCTCCACGAACTAATGCGTCTACGGCCACATGAAAAAAATCAGAAATTGAAATTAATAAGTCAATCGATGGTTCATTTCTGTTTTCTTCGTAAGCTCCAAGTCTAGAACGTGTAATTCCTAAATGTTCGGCCAATTGCTCCTGAGATAAACCTCTTTGTAAGCGTAAATATTTTAAATTACTGAATACTTTACTCATATTTTTTTTGCTATGAAACGTAGCACGAATATACTATGTTTAATAGTATTTTTGCAAAAGATTTTTGTAGTTTTTTAATTTGTTGCCAAAAGGTTTTGCTATCTGGTTATTCCATGTTTGCAAAACCTTTTTTCTTTATCATAAATCAATAATTTTAAGGTTGTAATAGGTAAATTTTATTACTATTTCTTGGTAGTATTGAATATCACTATTATCTGTGAGCATGTTTATCGTGTCAAAATGAATTCTGTTATAATATTGCAACATCAACTTTTAAGAATTTTCTGTAATGATAAAAAATACTGATACTCAATTCTCGATACAAAAAGATTCAAGTAATGTGCCCAACAAAATTTTTGATTATATCAATAAAAATTTTGAAAATGGATTTATCTCTGATATCAATAGTTTTAAGGATAAAAATGGCAAGTTAGTTTACACTGTTGATATTAGTTTTGATAATAATTTATATCACATGCGTTTTGATTCTAATGGAGCTTTATTAAATAGGGTAGTCGAACCTCTTTTACAATTGCTAGATGAAGAAGATTATTTAGATATGGATTAAAATATGTTAAATATGTCATTGAATAAAATCTTTATAGGGGGAATTTCTGGAATGGTTATGCTTATTATAAGTATTTTACTGAGTAAATTTTCCGAGATAATATTTCCTTCATTGCGAATTGAATATGAAAATACCTATTTATTTAGGCCGTGGTCAGACCCATTAATGTCTGTTTACTATTTAGTCCCTTTTTTAATAGGAATAATTTTAGTTTGGATTTGGGATTCTATTCATGAAATTATTGAAGGTTCTAGAATCGCAAGAGGAGTTCGTTTTGGATTGGGATATTGGATTACTACGCTGCCTGGTATGCTAATGTCTTATGCTAGTTTCCCATTATCCTTTATTATGGTAATTAGTTGGACAATAACGACCTTGTTTCAAGCTTTGGCAGCTGGTTTGTTGTTTACCGCCTTTTTAAAAAAGTAAAGTTAAAAACTGTATGTTGAATATATGATTTGTTAAATTATTAAACTAATCAAGAAATGATGTTGTTTCCAAGGCATATTGAAGAAGATATTAAAACACTAACAATCAGTAGTTCTGCGTTCGCAGATTATGGTTTTATACCTTGTAAATATACCAGTGATGGCGATAATGTAAATCCACCTTTGAGTATAAAAAACATTCCAAAAAATGCAAAAACTATGGTTATTATTATGGAAGACCCAGATGCTCCTATAAGAACTTGGGTACATTGGTTAGTTTGGAATGTGAGATTAACTAATTTAATTAAGGAAAATTTTTCTCCGATTTTTGGTATGTTCGGAAATAATGACTTTCGTAAAATGCAGTACATTGGTCCGTGTCATCCTGCTGGTATCCATCATTATCATTTTAAAATATATGCATTGGATGATTTATTGAATTTGCCTTTGGGGGCTTCAAAAATGGACGTAGAAAAAGCGATGAGTGGGCACATTATTGCATTTGGTGAATTAGTTGGGCTTTATAAAAATAACATCTTATAATCGTTTAAAAAATAAGAAATGGTCATAAAACAATTTTATGCTGAACTTGGTAAGTTATTTTATGCAATTTCGGCAATTGATAATTGGATTACTGAAAAGGAAAAAAATAAAATATTTGAAATTGTCAAAAATGAATTAGTTCCAAATGAATTAAAGATTGATAGATATGGTACTGATTTAGCTTTTTTTACTCAGATAGAATTTGAATTTTTGGATGAGGAAGGTTCTGATTCTTTATCTGCATTTGAATCATTTATTGATTTTATTCAGGAACACCATACTGCATTAGACGAGGATAGCATTCGAACATGTATTCGTTTGTCCAAAAAAATATCAAAAAGTTACAGAGGTACAAATAAAAAGGAATATGAATTAATTGAAAAATTGAAAGTTGTACTTAGTCAAAGTTTTCTTGATAAAGAAAAACTAATTAAATAATTTTATACTATGCCATCATTCAACTTTTTGGTATCAGTAAAATAGAATACGTTTTTCTGAAAATCTTAGGTAATTATCATTTTGTTTTATATTGTTCGAAGAAAAACTTTTTTTGAAAAAATAAAAAAAAACTTGTTGTAATTGAAAATAATCGTATCTTTGCACCCACATTTTAGTTTTATTTCTTTTAAAGTTTTATAAACTAGAATCGGGGTGTAGCGTAGCCCGGTATCGCGCCACATTTGGGATGTGGAGGTCGTCAGTTCGAATCTGGCCACCCCGACTTTAATATAAAAAAGCCAGTATATTTACTGGCTTTTTTATTTATATCCAATATCGATTTTTTATTTTTATGAGAAAAATTTTGAATATACTGGGGGTAATGAGTGGAACATCGCTTGATGGATTAGATTTGGCACTTTGTCAATTTAATTTTGATGATAAAATAACTCATTTTAAGTTACTTTCTTTTGAAACAATAGAATACGATTTATTCTGGAAAGAACAATTGCTAAATGCGTTTAAGATGAGTGCGAGGCAGTATTTTGAGTTAAATGCTTTATATGGTGAATTCATCGCTAATCAAACAGCTCTTTTTCTTAAAAGACATAATAAATTTACTGATTTTATCGCTTCTCATGGTCATACAGTTTTTCATCAACCTCAAAATGGATTTACAACTCAGATAGGTTGTGGCGCAACGATTGCTGCTAAATCAGGTATTAATACTATTTGTGATTTTAGAAGCCTTGATGTTGCTTTGAATGGAGAGGGAGCACCTTTAGTTCCAATTGGCGATAGGGATTTATTTGATGGACATCAATCTTGTTTGAATATTGGAGGAATTGCGAATATATCTTTTACTAAATATAATTTAACTCAAGCTTTTGATATTTGTGTAGCGAATATGGCCTTGAATTATTTGACTGAGACTATTGGTAAGTCTTATGATGATGGAGGAAATATGGCCTCTTTAGGTAATAATGAACCACAATTGTTAGAACAGTTAATAAATCTAAAGACGAATAATCAATCTTTGGGTAGGGAATGGTTCGAGGATTATATGTTGCCGATATTAAATCAATCAACGATTTCTTTGCACGATAAATTAGCCACTTGTGTAGAATATATTGCTATTCGAATTGCCAAAATTTTAAATGAAGAAGATTTAAGTTCGGTATTGATTACTGGAGGTGGTGCATATAATGTTTATTTAATAAATCGATTAAAACATTATTTTAATGGAAATATTTCTATCCCTTCAGATGATATTATTCAATTTAAAGAAGCGATTATTTTTGCTTATTTGGGGTATCTGAGAATTAGTGAACAAGAAAATACCTTGTGTTCTGTTACAAAAGCAAAGAGAAATAGTGTGGGAGGATGTATCTATTTGGGGAAATAGGATAGGGGGATTTTGTTAGTATTATTTTTTGTTATAAAATTTTCAGCTTTCAATTTAACTAGAAATAAAAAAACTCTGACGTTTTAAGATCAGAGTTTTTAAGAAATAATTATAAAATTAAATTAGTATCTGTAAGCATCATTTTTAAAAGGACCTTCTACTTTTACACCAATATAATCAGCTTGTTCTTGATTTAAAGTATCTAACTCTACACCGATTTTAGCTAAATGTAAACGAGCTACTTTTTCATCTAAAATTTTTGGTAACACATAAACTTTTTTCTCATAAGCTGCGGCGTTGGTCCATAATTCAAGTTGAGCTAATGTTTGGTTAGTAAATGAATTACTCATCACAAAACTCGGATGACCAGTCGCGCAACCTAAATTAACTAAACGGCCTTCTGCTAAAACAATAATGTCTTTTCCATTGATCGTGTATTTATCAACTTGAGGCTTAATAGTGTCTTTAGTTTTACCATATGTTTTATTTAACCAAGCCATGTCAATTTCTGTATCAAAATGTCCAATATTGCATACGATAGCTCCATGTTTCATCGACTCAAAATGGCGACCAACTACGATATCTTTGTTTCCTGTAGTGGTTACAATAATATCAGCTAATTTAACAGCAATATCCATTTTTTGTACTTGATACCCATCCATTGCAGCTTGTAAAGCGCAAATAGGATCTATTTCAGTAACAATAACGCGAACACCTTGAGAGGATAATGATTGAGCAGAACCTTTGCCTACATCACCATAGCCAGCAACAACAGCTACTTTACCAGCTAACATAATATCTGTTGCGCGACGAATTGCATCAACTAATGATTCGCGACAGCCGTATTTATTATCAAATTTAGATTTGGTTACAGAGTCGTTTACATTAATCGCAGGAAGTAATAATGTTCCATTTTTCATGCGTTCGTATAAACGATGAACACCTGTAGTTGTTTCTTCCGATAAACCTCTTATTCCGGCAGCTAATTCAGGATATTGATCAAATACTAAATTTGTTAAATCTCCACCGTCATCCAAAATCATATTTAATGGTTTACGTTCTTCGCCAAACCATAACGTTTGTTCAATACACCAATCAAATTCTTCTGCAGTCATACCTTTCCAAGCATATACTTGAATTCCAGCAGCCGCAATTGCAGCAGCAGCGTGGTCTTGTGTAGAGAAAATATTGCAAGAACTCCATGTAACTTCTGCTCCTAATTCAACCAATGTTTCAATTAGTACAGCTGTTTGTATAGTCATGTGCAAACAACCAGCAATGCGAGCACCTGCCAAAGGCTTGCTGTTTCCATATTCAGCACGAAGAGCCATTAATCCTGGCATTTCTTCTTCAGCTAATTTAATTTCTTTGCGACCCCATTCAGCTAATGAGATGTCTTTTACCTTGTAGGCAAGGTATTTTCCTGTTGCTACTTCTGACATTTTATTTGTTTTTTATTTTATTTAGAGTTTATTTTTTGTATTTATGCAAAGATATGACATTAGTTTATAACACTCAAACTATTGAATAGTTTATTTCTGGTTGGATGATACAGGTTTTTAACATAAACGAAGGACTTTGTTGGGCTTTAATGGACTTGAATGAATTTGCCGTTTTAAAAAACATATCGTTAAAGAGAGAAATAGAATCTCAAGGAAAAAATCATTTGATCGATTTCTTATTGAAAAAAACAATTCAAATTGATTACGATAATAATGGGAAACCATTTTTGAAAGGAGATTCAAGGCATATTTCCATATCTCATTCTTTTGGTAAATTAGCCATAATTGTTAATGAACATCAAACAACGGGCATTGATATTGAAATTATAAGAGATAAAGTACTAAGCGTAAAACATAAATTTTTATCGTTATCGGAGCTAGAAGATGCCGGCGAGGATATAGAAAAATTACTGATTTATTGGTCTGCAAAAGAAACTTTATATAAAATTTACGGGGTAAAACAAATCAATTTTATCAAACATTTATCCGTAAAACCATTTACAAAATCCTTATCCGGTAATCTTGTCGGATCTGTTCAATTTTCAAATACCAACATAAAACTCTTTGAACTCAATTATCATTTCATACAAAATTACGTGATTGTATACTGTGTAAAAAGATTGAATTGATTAATGTTTTGTTGCTTTTAAAAAAGCCGCGACTATATATTACAGCTTATACCAATTTATTTTCAAGTAAACGAACGTGTTTACCTCAATATCATTGTCTTTCGAGTAAAAATATACCATGTTCCCGTTAGGTGTTATAGCATAATATTCAAATACATATCCATTAAAAAATATGTTGTTTACATGAGCCTCAAGTTGCGCTTCATTAATATTGGATACAACTTGTAATTGATTGGGACGAATATACGTTTGCTGAGCTGTAAAATGAATTCCTTTATCTATTAGGTCCTCTTGTTTAAAACAAAAATAACGCCCCATTAAGGCAGCTATATTTTTAGATTTTGGTTTATAATAAATAAATAATGTTCTATCATGTTGTACCAACTTACCATTTTCCATTACTGCGGTTTCATCAGCGTATCGCAAAGCTTCTTCCGGCTGATGAGTAACTAAAATAACAGATGATTGTTCTCTTTGAATTTGTTCTCGAATATATGTGAAAATTTTATCTCGTAGAGGTAAATCTAAATTACTAAATGGTTCGTCTAAGAGTAATATTTTAGGTATTTCTGCCAAAGATCGGGCAATAGCTACTCTTTGTTTTTGTCCGGAAGATAAGGTTATGGCTTTTAGATTTTTTAATTCGTATAAATCAAGTAAACGTAATAATTGATTAACTCGTTTTTGTTTATATTCATCTTTATATCCTGTTAGTTTATCTTTTATGTTTTCTTCAACCGTGTGATTATCCAATACATAAAAATCTTGACTCACTAAACGCATATCTTTATGACCAGGTATCAGATTGAAAGAAGGCCCTAAAACAAGTTCATTATTAATAGTTATGTTACCATTTTGTAAATCTTCTAAGCCATAAATACATTTTAATAAGGTAGTTTTTCCACTACCACTTTTGCCAATGATTGCTAAAATTTTTCCTGGTGTTATGGATAATGAAACAGAGGAAATGCCTTTGAATGCATTAGCAGAGGAATAATTAAAAGATATTTTATTAACCTTAAGAATAGGACTATTTTTTATAATATCCATTAGTAAATAGCTGTAACCATGTTGTTTCTTTGTATTTTTTTCCATCTATACCAGTGGCATTTATTATACAAAAATATACACCATCGTTGCATGGCTCACCACTTGTTGTGCGCCCATCCCAAAACCCATTTAATCGTGAAGTTTCAAAAATCAAATTACCATAACGATTAAAAATACTAAAACTAAGTTCCGTTATTTCATCTAATTGAGGTTTAAATACATCATTAATACTGTCGAAATTTGGAGTAAACACATTGGGTACGATGATGCTTGAAATAGAGTCTGTTTTGTCAATAGATACGTTGGGTTGAGCTTGTGTGTTATTAACGACAATTAATAGACACAGAATAAAAAATATGTTTTTAAATAATATCACTAAACTAATGCGCTATATAATTATATGTTTTGTAAAAAATCTAATGTGTTTACATTATCAGCAAAATCAAATATACTAGGTTCTTGACTCTTTCCAAAAGGAATAGCTTTAATTCCAGTTATTTCAAAATTAGATACTATGCATTGTAGATTAGAGAACAAGGGAGTTATCTTTTCAACAAGTTGTTCTGTATTAGTGTATGTTTCAAAAAATAGCACAGATGTTGGGGCATGTAAATTGGAAGATTCTCTAATCATTAAAAAATTATTATCTAAAAATGGTAATAAGTCAAGTAGATAAATAGCCCGGTTGTATTCGTAGTTATTATTATACTTTTTGTTGTCTAATACATATTTGTAATCGTACAGAGCTTCAAATAGGCCATCAAATCGGTATCCTTCGGGTACATATAATTTGCATACATTTCGACAACCAAGACCATAATATTGAAAAATATCTTTTCCAAGCAAGTGTAACTCTTCTTTACTTTCATTTCCGTTTAGTAAAGCAATTGAACTTCTGTTTTTGCGGATAATATTGGGATATTTACCAAAATAATATTCAAAATGTTTGGCTGTATTATCGCTGCCGGTTGCAATGACAGCATCAAAATTAATGAGTTTTCCTTCGGAAAAATTAATTTTTGGTGCGAAATCTTGTTCAAAATAAATAAGCATACCTGCCAAAAATGGAATGAGAGCAGGATCGTCGCTTGAAACTTTAATTAGAATAGAATGCCCGCTTAATAATACACACAAAAGGTCATGAAAACCTACAGCCGGTATATTTCCTGCCATAATCACGGCTGCTGTTTTTGGATTTTTTGGTTCTTTTATATTAGAAGAAAAGTCGCTTAAATGTTCTTCGTTTAGCATAACCGCTAACCCTTTAAGGGCATGTGAAATACTTTCAGGCGTAAACCAACCATTATAAGAAAAAGAAATAGCTGTTAATTTTAATAGGTCGTTATGAAAACGCTCTTCTTTAGGTAGCCACTGATTAGAAAAATGTCTATTTAAAAACATTCCCAATTGAACAAAAGCTTTTTCTCGTTGTTTTACGGTCATAAAAATTAATCTTATATTTGGGTTTTGAATTTATTTTATATACAAAATTAACTAAAAATGGCTATAAAAATTACAGATGAATGCATTAATTGTGGAGCCTGTGAACCAGAATGCCCTAACAATGCAATTTATGAAGGTGGAGCTGAATGGAGATTTGCTGATGGTACGAAAGTAAAAGGTGTATTTACAGGTAAGAATACAGGAATTACAGCTGATGCGAGCGAACCGCAAACCCCTTACAGTATGGATGTTTATTATATTGCATCCGATAAATGTACGGAATGTGCAGGTTTTCATGATGAACCTCAATGTGCAGCGGTATGTCCGGTAGATTGTTGTGTAAAAGATGAGGAACATGTAGAAACAGAAGATGTGCTTTTAGCAAAAAAAGATAGTTTACATTTTTAATTCCTTTTCTTAAAAAACTTAAAAGCCCCAATTAATTTTTAATTAATTGGGGCTTTTAAATTGATATGCTCACTCAGCTATTTTTGAGTAACGGTTTCTATTTTAATGGCTTTAAATTCGGTTCTTCTGTTTTTTTGATGTTCTTCTTCTGTGCAAATCACGCCATTTTTACACTGATTAACCAATTTACTTTCCCCGTATCCTTTCCAACGCATACGTTTAGCGTCTATACCTTTTGCTATTAAATATTGAACAGCCGCTTTTGCTCGTTTATCTGATAATACTAAGTTATATTGATCGCCAGCTCTTGAATCGGTATGAGAACTTAATTCAATATTAAGTGTAGGATTGTCATTCAATAATTGTACTAAACGATTGAGTTCTTTGGCGGCATCGGGTCTTATAAACCATTTATCTAAATCATAATAAATATTTTCTAACACAATTGGTTTTTCAATAATAATTTGATCTAATTCAAAATTGGCAGTGAAATTTTCGGATTTTTTCTTACCTGTAAGACTTATGTTTTTAGGTTGCGTTACCGTAAAGTACATTGGCTTAGATGCTTTTATAATGTATTCACATGTTGGTTTTAGTCGTGCTTTGTAATTGCCAAATTTATTCGTCATTATTATTTCACGACTGTTTTCGGTTAGATTTGTAATTTCAATTACAGAAGAATCAATGACTTGTGCCGGTTTCCCTTTTTGATTCACATAACCAGAAACGATGAATGAAGGATCGTTTTTAGTTATTTCATAAATTTTATCGTCACGATCTCGGTTTGACGATACGAATCCGGTTTTGTTATCATCATTTAATACAAAAGCAAAATCATCCTTAGAGGTATTTAATGGATAATTTAAATTTTCCACCTGCAACCATTTATTACCATCATAATAAGTCATAAATACATCCAGTCCCCCAAGATTATTATGAGCATCAGATGAAAAATAAAAAGTACCATCAGAGTGAATATATGGAAACATTTCGTTGCCACTAGTATTAATAACATCGCCTAAGTTTTGAGGACTACTCCAATTATTGCCATCAAAAGTACTTTTATAAATATCTGTTCCACCAGCTCCTCCGGGCATATCAGAGATGAAATATAGCGTTTTTTCATCCTGCGACAATGATGGATGTCCACATGAATATTCATCGCTATTAAAAGGTAACTCTACAACGTTTTTCCATTTATCTCCAATTAATTCGGATTTAAATAGTTTGAGGTTATTTTCGTTTTTAGAGCTTTTTGTCAATTTTTTCTTGTGATAGTTATTTCTGGTAAAATAAACTACGTTGCCATCCTTATTGAAACAAGCTGGTCCTTCGTGATATTGTCCATTAACATTACCTTTTAATAACATCGGACTTAACCATTTTCCACTTTGGTCTTTTTGTGAAAAATAGATGTCTAAATAGGAACGGCCTGTCCAGTTAGCAGTCTTCGAATTTTTAAATGAAATTTTATCTGCTGTAAACATAATGCCATCTCCGTAAGGAACTTGTGAAAATGCGGTCGCTATTTCAGGTATTTCAGCTTCTTTTACGGTAAACAAAGTAGTGTCTTGCTTGAATGTGTCGACAGACTTACAGGAAACTAATAACATTTCGGCTACAAAGTCATCTGGCACTTTAGCTAAATATTTATTAAACCAATCTTTTGCTTCATCATACTTACCTACTCCCATTAACAGTTTAGCATAATAAAATATGTTTATAGGCTCACAATCTGGTAATTGTACAACCTGAGAAAACCATTTCTCTGCATTTGGCAAATCATTTACTAACCGGTAAGAATTAGCCAACATTATTTGTGCATCTGTTGGTTCATCTTTTGCTGAAAGATGTTTTTCTAAATTTTCAATGGATTTATGATAAGCCATTTTTTCGTAATTTTTCACTCCTTTTTTATAAAAACGATCAGCGCAACTTTCGAATAAAAGGACGCTCGATATTCCTATTAATATTATTTTTTTCATATGCAGATTTTTATTGCTTTTTAGTTGTCATATGGTTTAGCCAGTTTATCTTCATTTGTGCTTGTGTTTCGGGAAACATGGCTATTTCATATGTAGATTTTTATTGCTTTTTAGTTGTCATATGTTATACGCCATGTATCTTAATTTGTGATTGTGCGAGCAGCACATGGCTATTTCATATATCTTAATTATTGTTTTTTATTTGCTATATGGCATAGCCCTGTTTATTCATTTGTGTGTGTGCTGGTCGTAATATGGTTATTTCATATGTCTCAATTACTATTTTTTATTTATCATAATTGTCCTGAGTTTATAGAAGGATGGTATTACTATGTTTATTAATTTATGCTTGCGCTTCCAGTTCATGGATATTAAATAGGATGTATTTTATTTATTTATTTATTTTAAATTCTTAATAAAGTAGGTTTTAAGAATTAATAGCTAGAAGTTTATCCAATTAAAAGTAACGTGGTGTTTTTACTTTTATTAAATCTTTGCCAAAGTCGTAACCAATCATAATTTCATGTGTACCGGCTGAGTATTTTCTGATTTTAGTAGTTGTTAAATCAAATGCATATCCAACCCTAAAACGAGAATTAGTTTGATATTCAATCATGAAAACCACGGCATCCTTAGTACGATAAGATGCGCCTATCCAAAATTGCTCATCATACAATAAATTCAAATTTAAATCAGCTTGTAATGGAGCAGATGGTAAATATTTAACTAAAGAAGAGGGTTTTAATTTTAATTTTTGATTTAATTTGAAAACATATCCTCCATAGGCATAATAGTGTCTATTTAAAAAAGAACTTTTATTTACATCAAAATTGAAATCATGTTTGGCATCATAAGCTAATAATGTAGGTACCGATAATCCGGCGTACCAATTTTTAGCAAAGTAGTAAGTGCCGAATCCCAATTTTGGTAGCCATGTGTTTTTTCGGCCGGTAAATACGCCGTCGTTTGAATCCCAAACGGTTACATTATCACTTTTGAAAATGTAATTTGAAGCTCCTGCTTTTAATCCAAACGCCAATTTGCCTTCGCCTAATTTTAACTGATACGCATAATTTCCATAAATATCGGTTTGTTCTGTTGCGCCAATTCGATCGTGTGTTACGATTAATCCTACACCCATATTGTTTGATTGCGAAGGAATTAAGCCGTCCACTGCCAGCAAAGCAGTTTTAGGTGCGCCTGAAAAATCAACCCATTGAGTTCGATGTAGTAAACTTGATGTAAAGTATTTATGACTTCCTGAATAAGCCGGATTTAAAAACAATCCATTGAACATGTACTGACTAATCATTGGATCTTGTTGCGCTTGTGCGGTTGTATTTAACAGAGCCACCATTATAACGATAACTGATTTTTTCATTTTAATTTGTTTTTATGTTTGGTAAAAAATAGCCATGTTGAATAAATAAATGTTATTAAATTCAGCATGGCTATAGGGTTTTTATAGGTTGATGAGTTTTACCTTCTTAATTCAACATATCCTTTTAGAACGATTTCTCCTCCGTTCACTTCTAATATGGCAAAGTAGGTCGCATCCGGTAGTAAATCTCCATTATTACTGTTGCCATTCCATTCGTTGAAATACGCATCTTTACTATAAACGATATTACCCCAACGGTTATAGATAGTTAACGTATTGTCGGGGTAAGACTCTATACCGTGTATTATAAAATTGTCGTTTTGGCCATCATTATTAGGTGAATAACCTTCAGGCATTTCTAAAATAAGCGGTTGAGTTAACGTTATTTCTCCCGAAATTCGACAACCATTTGTATCCATGACAGTAACAAAATAATTACCTGCTTTCAAATTATAGATATCCTCTATGGAACTACCATTTGACCATAAGTAATTGTATGGTGTTATTCCGCCTGTTACAGTCAAATCAATTGAACCGTCATCGCCATTGAATTTACTGATGTTATAGCCACTGAATAAGATTGGACTGTATAAATTAATTTGTAATGAGGTTGGTTCAGTTATCACTGTTGAATCATTATAAATACAACCATTGTTGTCTTTTATGATAACCGAATATTTGCCTGCTTTTACATTAGTCAAGTCTTTTATTGTACTTTCATCCGACCATAGATAAGTATAAGGCTTGATACCGCCACTAGCAATTAAATAGATGTTTCCTAAGGTGTCTCCATTGCATTTTAAGTTATCAACTTCCTTGTTGAGTTTGATACTATCGGGCTCAGTAACTTGAATAACCGAAAAATGTCCACATCCATTTTTATCTCTGTAAGTAATTGTATAAGTTCCTGCCAGAACATTTATGAGATCTTTTTGTGTAGAATTAGTAGACCAATTGTATGCATAAGGAACTACGCCACCAGATAGAGTTACATTAATAGAACCAGTAGCAATACCATGACACGATACAGGTGAAACAGACGATTCTATAGTTAATGCAAGTGGTTGTATGAGTAATGTATCTATTGAAGCCATACAACGATTATTATCAGTTACAGTTAATGAGTAGGAACCTGAACCAACGTTTGTTAAGTCTTGGTTGACACTGTTATTACTCCAAGTATAATTGTAATCTCTTACTCCTCCCATAACCGTTACATAAATGTTTCCATTATGTAAGCCGAAGCAACTAACATTATAGCCATTATAATGGCTCACTGAATCAACAGTAGCGATTAATTTACTCGGTTCAAATAATTTAACATTTAATTGTCCTTTACATTGATTCATATCATATACGGCAACTGAATAATTTCCTGCGGTTAAATTTGATAAATCTTCAGTAGTTGCAGAGTTAGACCATTGATAGGTATATTCATCGATTCCACCTTTAACTGTAATATCAATGTATCCATCATTTTTTCCAAAACAACTGATATTATAGCCATTGTATGAACTTAAATCTAATAATTGAACCTCTATTTTATCTGCTTGAGTTAAATTAACGCTCGTCGAAGCATCACATTGATTAACATCAAAAACAGTTACAGTATAAGTTCCTGCTCCTATATTATTTAGATTGGCATCAGATTGTGAAGGTGTAGATGACCAAATATAGTTGTACGGTTCAGTTCCTCCGGAAGCACTTGATGTTGCAGAACCATCTGTTAAACCAAAACAACTAATGTTATGACCATTATAGTGAGAGGTTACGGAAGCAGTTATAGAAACAGCTTTTGGCTCCGTTACAGTAGTAGAGTTTATCATCATACATCCATTCGCATCGGTTATAATAACGGAATAAGTTCCTACGCCTACACCAGTTGCTATTGTTCCAGTTTGTACAGGATTAGTAGACCAAGTATAAGTAAAAGGAGCAGTACCATTAGCTGCTACAGCAGTAATAGAAGCATTTGTAGCACCAAAACAAGACACTTGTTTTCCATTGTAGTTAGATGTAACCGTTACCGTAGAAGTTAAAGAAGCTGGTTGAGTTAAAGTGACTGTTTTTGTTACCAAACAATTATT
>CAMAPT010000038.1 GCA_945860225.1 Chitinophaga pinensis
TCATCATTTTCAGAAATGGCCCCAAGGTTTTTTAGACGAGCCAATCCGGTTATTATATGCTGGGTAATAAACCAATCATCAGGCCCACCTTCGAACCATGAAAATCCACCATTTGACGTTTGTTTTTTACTCAATTTTTGAAATGTTTGAGTTTGCTCAATACTCATTTTATTTAAATCAAATAACAAACTAAGACGCTTTTTATTTTCATTTTCATTTTTTGAGTCCATAACCCAAGGGGTCTCTTCCAATAGAATTGATTTTAGTTCTTGATTTTTTTCAAGATTTGATAAAAATGTTTCGCTGTTGATGTTTTTCCACGTTTCAAAAATTGTTTTGATTTTAGGTTTTGAGTTAATGATATATGTAGCCAAGCTGTTCGCATAATATCTAGCAAATAACTGTTCAGAACATTCATAAGGAAACTCCATTAAGTAAGGTAAGGCCTGTACCGCTAACCACGCTGGATTGGCTGTAAATTCAAGTGTATAGGCATGATTTTTTAGAGTATTAGAATAGTTATTTTGATTAGTGAATTTCTCGAATTGAAATGTTTTAGTTTCATTTGTTTTGATAGAAATAGGCATACTTTCGGTAACGAGGATTCTATTGGTTAGTGTAGGAATAACCATTTCTTCTCCATCAGAAAACTGATTGGCTTTAGCAACTATTTTGTATTTAATGGCAGAATATCCTTCTGGAATTTTTAGATTCCATTCAACGGCAGTACCTAATCCTTTTTTTACAGTAAAATCTTTACATCCAATAGAAATACTATGTTGGTCGATTGGTTGAATAATTTTGCTTGAAATTTCTTGTTCGGTGATTGCGTCATATAATTTTAATTCAGCCATGCCAGATAAATCATTGTTTGACAGATTCGCTATTTTACTAATAAAGGTGATTTTATCCCCCTCTCTAAAAAAACGCGGAGCGTTGGGTTGAATCATTAATTCTTTTTGGGTGATAATTTCTTTTTCAAATTGCCCATATTTTAAATCCTTTGTATGGGCCAATCCTAATACCTTCCATTTAGTTAATGTTTCGGGTACTGTAAATTGAATAACAACTTCGCCTTTTTCGTTGGTTTGTAATTGAGGGTAAAAGAAAGCGGTTTCATTAAACCGACTTCTAGTTTTAATGGCAGACAAGTTATTGGTTTGTAGATTAGTTTTTTGTAATTCTTTATCATACTGTGAATCTTCGCCTTTTTGCTCTGTTTTATTAGCATTGGTTTTCATCTTTAGAAAATTTGATGAATCATGCACAGGAGGTGGTGGAGGTGGTGCCATATTTCCTTCGGCTTGTATGGCCATGATTTTAGAACGTTTCTCCACTATGTCAAATTCGCCCTCAAATATTTGGTTAGACCAAAAAACTAATCCAAAATAATTTAATTCATCATAATTACGAGATTTTAATGAGGAATAGATGGTTTTAAGGTCGTTGAAATCCGCTGAGTTTTCAATGCGGGCAATATCTGATGACCAATGTAAACGAGCATAATAATTTTGATAAATATTAAAATCCCAATCATGTTTTTTAAAGGCATCTAATGAGGCGTCGTACATAGAGGCGACTAATTCTGCAGCTAGCTTTTCTCCTTTTTTATCCTTCAAAATTAATTTCCATTCTTCTTTTTGTCCAGGTAATAATTTATTTCGAAATGTTTCAAACTCAATATCTAGTTGTTTATTGGTATAAGGCACAGTAATAATCTGATTTTGTTGATAGAGTCTGTTGTATTTTATAAATGAGGTATGAAATGCAAAGTTTCCTCTATGAGATTCTTCTACTAAAATATCATTTGTGTTCATAGAGGCTACTTTAACCTGACTAAACGTTGGTTTCCCTTGATGTTCAATTTCAAAAAGATAGTTGACATTTTTATATCCTGAAGATAGTATATAACTTACTTTTTCTCCTGGTTCGGTAGTTTTTTTAGGATAATACAGCCAATAAGCAGTTTGCTCAGGTATGAGTTGATTATCCTTATTAAAAATAGTGATGTATTTAAAAGCTTTAATTTCTTCACCAAATTTATCTTTGCAATTAGCTTCAATTAGATAAACACCGGGTTGGCAATTTTTAAAGGTGGCAGTTAAATCGTAGTCGTTTTTTATGCCCGTATCGAAATTTTGTTCAAAAACAATAGATTCTTTTTCCCAGGTGTATTTGTTGTTTTCGTCAGCATATAAGTCATTTGGAAATGTTTTGTAATACTCATCTCGAGATAATGTATGTCTGTCGGGTTGAGTCCATAAACGATTTCTAAATACGTTTTGAGGTTGTTTTAATTTATAAATTTTATAATTACCCTTACAAGCTTCAGCAACATCGTTTAAGTTAGTTGTATGAATTTGAATAGGTTTGGTTTGGCTTGTTTCTATAACTTCATCACTAACAATATTTAGTTGTAATGCTTTATAACCAATTTTAATATCCGTTTCAGTACTATGAGTTTCCCCATTTATATCGGTTACATCTGCTGTAATGTGATAATTGAATGTGGCAAAATTAGTCTTAGAAACGGATTCGTCAGGAATAGCTTTGAATTTAATTATGTAATTGCCCGAATCATTGGTTACGATTTCACCGTTTGTAATTTCTGTTTCAGCAGCCTGAAATTGAAATGGGTTGTACCATCTATACCAATACGGATAACTTACGGATCTTACCACTCTATATTTAACATTTGCAGCATCAATCACGTTGCCGGCATATGCTTTTGCTGAACCGGATATTAATACGTCATCGTTTAATTGATAACTTCCCTTTAATGGGTTAAAGTAGGTTTCAAACTTCGGACGTTTATAATCTTCTACTAAAATCGCAGCAGAATTCCCTAAGTTGTCTGAAATATTCATTTGGCCATTTAAACCTGTTTGAGGTGCTATAAAGGAACCGCTAATGGTACCGAATTCATTAGTAGTTAAATCCAATGTGTGAATTTTTTCTCCGTTAACATTATACAGCGAAACACTAACAGGAAATTGTGTTTTTATTTGATGATTTTGTCCGTTGATTGATTCTAGGACGATGGATTTAAAATAAACTGTTTGTCCTGGTCGGTATATGGCTCTGTCTGTGTAAATGAAAGAGCGTATTTGAGAAGTATTTTGTTGATTAGGTTGGTAAGTGTAGTATCTATTGTTATTAAAGTACTTATCATTTTGATGAATAAATTCAATAAAAAAATGGTTGTCTTTAATAGCCTTGTAACTGATATTAAAAAAACCTTTTTCATCTGTTTTGTATGTGGCACCTTTAGTATATTCATATTCTCTTGTGTTATAGTTGTAAGTTAGATGCCAAAGTTGAGCAGTTATTTGTTTTAAAGCTTCGCCCGTTTGTCTGTGAAGCGCATAAATATCATACGACCCATCTTCACGTCTTCTTTCCATAGAGGCAATGTTTGAAATGATGCAGCTGTTGTAAGAGGATAAATTATTGTTATAATTAAAATCTTCGGTTAATGAACTTAATATAACATAATAACCGGTAGTTAATTCTGGTAGTTTAATTTCTGTTTGGTGTGTTTGAAAATCACCATCATCTAACAAGTCTTGAGAGAACATTTTGGCAATAGGCAGTTTATTAAAATGTTCAAACAATTCTTTCCCATATTTTTTTCCGAATACGTCCGTTAATTCCTGATGCGAAGTTTTAACTATTTTAAAATATAACTTTGATACGTTTTGGGAAGTGACTAGTGCTCGGAATGGTTTATTTGGTTCGTTAACCTCTTCGACTATAAAATTGACTTTTTTTGATTGAATAGATTGGAGAATATTTTTACATTCTGAAGCCCCATAAGATTTTGGGAATTTTTCAATAGCAGATTCGCAGATAGTTTTAGCAAGTTTTTTATCCCATTTATGTGAAGCTCCTTGTAGTGGTTTATATTCATTTCCTTTTTCAATATACCAATTTGCTATTCGAGTATCAATTTCAGTAACACGTTCGTTTTTAATGAAAAGTGTTTGTAATAACGAAAGGGTATTTATGTACAAAGAATCTTTTTTTTCATGCTTAGAATACCGATAAACAAAATCTAATCGTAATAATTCTATATCGATAAGGGCTTCAGGATTTTGATCTTTTTCATGAAATAGAGTCAGAGATTGCATTAATCTTAGTGCTTCAAATTTTGTTTCTAATGAATCGGAAGGATTGGTAATGTTTAGTCTTGTAAAATCAACATAAGCCTTCAGATAATCTTTGTCGTTTATCGAAAAACGATTAGCTGGTCTAGTGACATCAATTTCCGAATTCATATAAAAAGCTAGAGCCCGATGCGCTAAAAAATCGAATAGGGTAGGGCGCCAAGTTCGGCATTCAGCCGTGCCTTTATTTAATACCACATCAAACAAGTTAATTTTTGTTTGTTTTAAAATATCAGGGTTACTAATAGAGGCTTTATAATTAGTTATGACGGCTTTTGTTATCGTTTTTAAATCCCAGGTAGTAATATCTTCATTTTTAACTTGCAGCAAAGGAGTTCTGTTATAAAATTTCCAACGATTGTTTTGAAAATATTGCCAAAATGCATCTGCCAAAATACTGTGTAAAATAGGTTTAATGGGATTTTTTGCTTCTTTGACTTCGTTTTGAAGTTTTAAGATTGATTTTTCAAGAGAAAATTCTTCTTTATAACTTTCAAATTTCATGCGATGTAAAATTGCTTTTACAAACTGTCCGGCATTATTTTCTGTTTTTGCTTTTGTATAAATACTAGATACAATTTTTAAGGCAGATTCGCTTAACCCTTTATTTTCGCAACTATCAACCTTTTTCCAAAGGGTTTCGTAATCAAATCCTTTATTGATTCGAATTGTAGGTTTTGTTTGCTTGCAAGAGTTGTTTGAATAATTAATAGAAAATAGGTGGGTAGCAATAACTAATAACGCTAGAGTTGATAGTTTTTTTATAGTCATAATAGGTGAGTTTGGGGAGTAAGATAGTATGTGAATTAATTAAATATATCCAATTGTTTTATAAATGGTGTAACCTATCATTTCACGTACAATTAAATTAAGGCCAAAAACCGCCTCGGCATTGGGGATAAAACAATGATCAAATTCAAATTTTCTTAGGCCTGTGAATTTATTCGTCACATAGGGTGTCACATGTTTATAACCTGCTTTATTAAAAATAGCTAATGCTCGTCGCATATGAAATGAAGAGGTTACTAATAAAATAGAGCCTTTAAAATTCATGCTATCTAATATATGTTTTGTGAATATGGCGTTTTCATAGGTGTTTTTCGAACTATTTTCAATGATAATATTACTATCAGGTATGGCAACGGCATTCAAATATTTTTTTATGTAAATAGCTTCTCGATCGTTTGGCTTGCTAATACTGCCAGAACCACCCGTTATTAATAATTTGCCCACTCGTTTTTTGTGATATAATTCCAATGTCTGAAATAAACGATCTCCTGATATGCCAAAATCAAACCGTTGTTGTCGTTGATCTATTCGGCCCATTCCACCCAATACAATAGCTAAATCGTATTTGGTGTCTTTTAAATAAATATCATCGTCACAATATTCCCAAGCCCTTACAATTTCATCTGTTAAAAATGAATTGGAAATGACATACATAAAAACAGTGATCCCTAATACCCATTTCTTAAATGGAGTGTACCATATTTTTTTTAAAATAAATATAAGTCCAAAAAACACCCACGTATAAGGTGTAATTATAAATGCTAAGAGTTTTGACAGAATGAAAAACATGATTTTGATATATTTTTAATGTTCAAATCATTTTTTAAATGCTTCCATCGATAGAATACGGCTGCAAAAAGCATACTCGTCTTTTATCGAATTAGAGCAAACTATAATTGTTTTGTGTAAAGCGTAATTATTAATAAGCATTTTGTACCAATCAATAACTGTTGCGTCCAAATTAGTGGTTGGTTCATCTAAAAATAATACGGGAGCATCGGATAAAATAGCTAGTGTTAATTTCAATCGTTGTTTCATTCCGCTCGAAAATAATTTAATGTATTTATTTTTGTGAGCAGAAAGCCCGGATAATTCAATGATTTTTTGGGTATTCAAATCATTAATAAATGGTTTGTAATGAAGAGAGTGTTCTATCTGTTCGGTTAAGGTAAAATCTTCTATTAATTCTAAATAAGGAGAGGCTAAGCTAATTAATTTGAAAACTTGTTCTTGTTCTACGGTTTGCTCATGTTGATAGTAAATTATCTCGCCTTCATTTAAACTAAGATAGCTGGTAAGTGCTTGAAGTAGGGTTGATTTTCCCGATCCATTAAGCCCAAGAATAGCTATTTTTTCACTCGGTTGTATTTCAATGGTTACATTTCTGAAAATCCAATCTTTGCCAAACTTTTTTCCGGCATTATTAATTTTTATTGAAACAGTATTTCGCAAGTGTATAGTTTTTGAGTAAAAATACTAAAATTGAATGATTTCGGTAAGTTTCATCTTAAATACAACCCAATTATCCTCAACGTGTTTAATTGTAAAATAGTATCTTTGCGCCGTGAAAATCATGAAATCAATATTGACTGCAATTTGGAAAACCTGGTTTATATTATGGTTTTTATTGACTTTCTTATTTTTATACCCTTTTTTTTTGGTAACGATTAAAAGCCAACAATTATCCCTGGCTTTTAAAATCAAGCGCATTTGGTCTTATTTAATTTCTTTTGGTATAGGCATTTGGCCGATTTTGATTTATAAAACACATTCTAAAAAGATGCCTAACCCTTGTGTTTTTGTTGCAAATCACACCTCTTATCTGGACATTGTTTTAAGTACGTTTTATATCGATCATTTGGCTTTATACATGGGTAAGGTAGAATTATTAAAGGCACCTTTATTTAAAACTTTTTTTAAAGGAATGGATATTGCAGTAAACAGAAAAAGCATTAAAGATTCTCACAAGGCATTTATAAAAGCTTCGCAGGAGATAGATAAGGGGCGCAGTATGGTTATTTATCCCGAAGGCACTATTTCATCTAATGGTCAATTAAAATCCTTTAAAAATGGGCCTTTTAAGCTAGCTATCGAAAAACAAATTCCTATAATGCCTGTTGTTTACCTCAATAATTGGGAATTATTACAAAATGGTGGTTTTTTTAAGAGCAACGGTAGGCCGGGTTTGGCTAAAATAGTCATTTTAAATCCTATTGAAACCAAAGGTATGACAGACGAAAATTTAGTAAATTTGCGTGAACAAACTTTTAATTTAATAAACGATACCTTAAACGAATATCATGGCACAAAAAATAGATATTAAAACCGTAAACGAAGTAGCTCATTTAGCTCGATTAGAGTTTAATGAAGATGGGAAAATTGAAATTTTAAATGACATGAATCGGATGTTGGCTTTTGTGGATAAATTAAACGAGTTAGATACGGATGGCACAGAACCATTAATTTATATGACTGATGAGAAAAATGTGTTACGCGAAGATGATCCGAAAGAAACATTAACACAAAAAGAGGCATTAAAAAATGCCCCTAAAAAAGATTCCGATTATTTTAAAGTACCTAAGGTAATTGATAATAACTAATACGCTTTTAGTTATAAATTTTTCTCTAATTCTTTTAATTCATTAACTTTCTCAGCATACCCCATTTTATCGAATGAGTAAATCAGGTTGTTGATGATTCGTTTGATAATATCTAAATTAGAGCAAGGAAGGTAATGACTAGTATCTGGTTCTACATTAAGCTGTTTGATAAATAAATCTACATCTGTTTGGTTAAATATAAGTCCTTTACTGAAAGGATTGATATAAAATAATATATTGTCAGATAATGTTTTGTTTGAAGGATCGAATAGGTTAGTGAAATCATTCACGTAAGCTAATACAAAGTGTTGTGGTAAATTAACACCGTAAATAGGAATACCTAACTCTTTGCAAATAATGGCGTAAATAACACTCAACATTACCGGATTTCCTTTTTTTGTTTCTAAAACAACATTAATAAAAGAATTTTGAGGAGCGTGGTAATTGGTAATATTTCCGCCAAATTGGTGCACTTCAAATAAAATATGATTAATGATTTTGACTTTTTCAAGTGCAGTTAAATCATCGTGCAACTCTAACCAAACATCTTGTTTAATTTGTTGGAGTTGTTTTTTTAATTTATTCTCATCCAAATCTGGGTATTGATACCTAGCAATGATGGCACAGCCTTTAAATAAATCGTCTTGTTCTTTTTCTGCCCAATTTTTTAATGAGGTTTGCAGTGCCTTGAATTGAATAGTATGAATAATCGTTTCAATTCTTTTTTGCATCAACGCATCAAAACTATTTTCCCAAGCAGTTTCAAGATGAGGAATTGCTGGCGGACCAAGAATGATAAAGCGGTTTTTCACCTCTGAATAAACGCCATCATCGGGATCATCCAATAAAGTAATTAATGCAATTACTTCTTTCAGATTCATTTCATTTTTTTTGGATCGCATATCGGCAAAATTAGTCCCGATTTAGAGCCATTTTTAAACAGAAATTAGTTTTTCTTAACAATTATGCTGTTAATCGTTGTAAACGCACAACTATTAATATCTTATAAAACTGCTATTACTTGTTATTCAAAACACGTAATCTTTCGTTAAATGCATCCCAGTCCATATTCCAAGGATCTGTTTTTCTGCCTGGTGCAATGTCGCTGTGTCTTAATACATATTTAATGGAATGTCTTTTTTTAATTTTTGAGATGAGTATGAGTAATGACTCAATTTGCTGTTGGGTAGGCGATTCAGTGTAAGATGTCATCAATTCTATGCCAATAGAACACGTGTTTACATTGGTTCTTCCATCCGGCAAACTGCTTTTGCCGGCATGATACGACACATCTTGCTCATCAACCAATTGGTAAACTTTCCCATCTCGTCCGATAACATAATGGGCCGATACTTTATATTGCGAAAATTGTTTAATTACTAAATTAATGTCATAAAAATCTCCCCCCGAATTATTAAATGTTGAGTGAACGATTACGGCATCAACGGATCTGTTTTGAGAATTGGCGTAGCCAAAATCAACTTTTTTATTGACGATACTGAGTGTGTCTCCCGCAAAAGCAGCGGTGCTAAATAGGTTTGATAAAATAAATGAGAAAATAAATGAGAAAATAAGCTGTTTCATATACTTGAGTTTAGATAAATATTGAATGTTTTTTACGTTTTGCTGTACCCGAAGTTGGCTATTTACACCACAAATGTGTCTTTTGAGAACTGAACCGCCACTTTTACCAAACGCGTGTTAGCGGTTCGTTTTTATCCTAATTTCGTCAAATTAATATTAAACTTTGTCTATTATTTTCCGTGAAACCTTTAAAACCAATGCTCTTGGTATAAATCTAACAGAGTTAGACAATATATAATTCATAATGCCGTGTATTGCAACCGTTTTTCCTTTTATCATTGATTTATAACCATAATCAGCCACTTGTTTAGCTGTTGGCAATTTTTTTCCTTTGAAAAGTTTGCTTTCTTCCAATCCTCCAGCAGCCTGAAACCCAGTTTCAGTGGCACCTGGACAGAGTGCTGTCACCGTAATTCCTTTGTCGCTCACTTCATTACTTAATGCTTCCGTAAAACTTAACACATAAGCTTTGGTTGCAAAATAAACCGCCATAGTTGGTCCAGATTGGAAAGCAGCTGTTGAAGCAACATTCATTATTTTTCCACTTTTGCGTATTACCATATCTTGTAAATACAGTTTGGTAAATTGTGTCAAAGCTGTAATGTTTAAGTTTATCATTTGTAATTCTTTGTTCCAATCTGTTTTTTCAAACATTCCAAAGTCGCCAAACCCCGCGTTGTTAATTAAGTAATCAATTTGAATGTTATGCTTATTTGTTTCGTCATACACTTCTTGGGCAGAGTTATTGACTGAAAGGTCTTTTCCAATTGTGTAAACAGAAATTTTGTATTGACTTTCCAATTCTGCTTTTAGCTCGTCTAATTTTGATTTGTTTCTTGCCACCAAAACTAAATCACCACCTTTTGAGGCGTGAACTTTTGCTAACTCTAATCCAATTCCGTTAGAAGCTCCAGTTATTAATGCGGTTTTTTTCATGTTCTGTTTATTACATTTTTTATTTCTATCGGTTTGCTTTTTAGAATTACGCCTAACGTTCCGAGCCTTTAGCGATGGGCGACACCGAGGCAAAACACCCAAAACCCGAAGCGAGATTTATTTTCAAATGTAGTAAATATTTATTCGAAGTGGAGTATAAGAGCCTAGTGCTAAGGCGCTGTTATAGGATGGCTTTTTTTTTGATATTTTTAGAATTGTCAAGCTACCCATTAATATTGTCAATGAGCTAAGAAACCAGAGCCAATAACCTAAATTCAAAGTTGTCACCGTACTGTAATGTCCTGCTTCATTGTCTATTACTTTGTCGAAGAGAGTGAAGGATAATATTATTAATGTTGAAATAATACTAATAATTAATGCTGTTTTTTTACTATGTCTAAAGATAATTAATGAAAAAAGTAAAATTGGATTTGCTAGCCAAGTAAAAGTCGCACCAATCGGATGTTTTAAACTTCCTGTGTGTCCATTAAGAGTGTCTAGTATAAAACTTGAAACTGCACCTATTTCTGTCAAAATGCCTAAAATTCCAACCAATAAAACCATAAAAGAACTTTTACAGTCAGTAGTGCAATACGCTGTCTGAGTAAGTGAAGTAATAAAAAGTCCTGCCGATAAAATGATTGTCAATTTAGTGATGTTCTTCTCTGTCATGTGTAATAATGTTGAGTCGTCTTAAAATGCCCTATAACGTTTTGGAGCTAAAAGAAGTGCGGATTTGAAACCGAAATGTTTTCTACCACCACAATATTAATTAGTTGCCGAAATACTGTACTCTTTTTTGCCTACATAAAAATAACAAACTTTCGCGAAGCGGCAACTTGTAGGCAAAAAAACTTATACTAATGCTAGCATTTTTTTTAGGTACTGTTAGCACTTGTAGGGCGCACACAGATTATTATGTCGCAGTCAGTTCGTCGTCTTTAGCGTCAATGAACGCAGAGAAAGATCCATCTTTTTTGCTTTCCGAAATTTTATAGTCAAAACCTTCTTTTACTTTTATTAACTCGTGAAAAGGAGAAGCGTGTCGTCCGTCGTAGGGCTTGTCTTTTGAAGCCTTAACAATATATTCTCCCGCGAGAGTCTTGTGTTTTACTATACTGTCTATTTCGTGTGCCATTGTGAATTGTTTTTAAGTTGTTATGAATAATAAAATTAATTACAATATTGTTTAATGATGTCATAGACCATAGTATTACCCATTTCACCTGCTTTACTTAAGTCTAAGCAACCGCTATTTATTTCGCCCAAATTTATTTTTGCGGCTCCTCTGTTATAATACGCTTCTGCAATTTGAGGATTAAGAGTAATTGCTTTGTTTGCGTCGGCCTTTGCACCCGCATTGTCTTTGAGATTTAATTTAGCAGCAGCCCTATTGTTGTATGCCTCAGCGTATTTTGGTTTTAGTTCAATTGCTTTATTATAATCTAATATGCCGCCTCTGTAGTCTGTAAGTTTTGTTTTTGTCAACCCTCTTTTAAAGTACAATTCATGTACATTGACACATGGCTTTTTAATTGCGTTACTGTAAGCAATAATAGCACCTTGAAAGTCGCCTTCCTTAACTTTATCGTCGCCCTCGCCTTCTAACCGAATTGATTCGCCGTATTTTTCTACAAACTTATCCATTTCCTCCATAGCTTTTTTTTCAGCGTCGGTTTTAGTGCTAGGGGTTGTCTGACTGAAACTACAAGTCGAAATAGTCAAGAGGATTATTAAAAATTTAAAAGGTCTTGTCATTTGTGTCAATTTGTTATTTACGATAATGTTTTTTTTCCGACGGAATGTCCGCCCTATTAGTGCTAACGATTTTCGGCTTGGCTTGAAGTGGCGGAAAGTTAGCAATTTTCAACTTAGAAAGCACAACTCTTCAACTTTTCACAACTGTTTTTAGAAAGCACTTGGCCCGCCATTTTGCCAAGCCGATGTTAGGTGCTGGCGTTTGTTTCAGGTCTAATGTCAACCGAATATTCATCTAACTGCTCCAATAATTCCATTGACTTAATTAATGGTGTCCATTCTTTTCCATTGAAAATAAGCTTAAACCATTTTTTATCCCTGTTCTCAAATTTGATATTAAAGAAAAGCCAAATTGCTACAAAAAGAAATGCAAGCGTTACACTTCCAGTTATTAACCATTGAAAGGCATTCCATTCTTGGAACATAACTTCATTCCACCAAAAGGTTGTCCAAACGGGAAGCTGAAGAAAGAGAATGCGTGTAACCCAAAGCGTTGATATTTTCAGGTTCGATAATTTTATTTGTGTTTTTAGAACCGGTTCGCTTATGTCTACTTGATAAATTGTGATTAGCTGATAAACATAAATGAACAATGCAATGGCTGTCAATATCACCTGAACAGAAGCCGAAAAGAAGAAAAATTTATTCATTTCTGAAAAGGCATAAAGGTATGTATGACTAAGAATAATTGTCCCTAATCCAACCCAGATGATTCCTGCCAACAGTGTAAAAAGTTTTATTGGCTTCATTGATGAAATGAAATGATACACTTTTAGCTGTGAGATTTCATTTGAATTAATTCTGTTATCGGCAAGAGTTTTTTCCAACTTTTCGTTTGCTGTTTGCCAAAGTTTTTTCAATTCTAATTCGTTCATGGTACTATGAGTTTAATTGTAAAAATTGTGTTTTTAATCTGTTCTTTATGCGTCCAATTTTCGTTCCTACGTTACTGATTGACATCCCCAATATTTCGGCAATTTCTGCGTGGCTTTTGTCTTCCAAATACAAAATCATCAGGCCTTTGTCTATCTCTTTTAGTTCACTAATAAACTGTTCCAATAAATTCAATTGTATTTCATCTGCTGTTTTATCTTCTATTGGTATTTGTGTAGTTTGCTCACTCAACATTGTATATTTGTTTGCTCTTGTTGTACTTTTTCGGTAAAACGAAATAGCTACATTCAGCGAAATGCGATAGAACCAGGTAGAAATTTTAAACTGATTATTGTATCGGTGTATGGATTGCCAAACCTGTATCATAATTTCCTGAATGAGGTCTTGCCTATCTTCTTCGTTTGGACAATATGCACGAGCAACCTTGTACAAAATACCTTTATGTTGTTCAATGATATTTTGAAAATGCTGCTTTCGCTCTTTCTCGTTCATTTATTTTAACAGGTTTTCAGCCATTATACCAATTATTCGCACAAGGGCCAAAAAAATCACAGTATGAAAGAAAAAAATTTTTTTCTGAAACTTGTCAGATTCTCAAAGGTCGGTTGTTCTGAGTCTACTCGATTGTCCGTTGCGCTTGCACCTAACGTTTTCGGGCTTTGCGTTCGGGCGGGTTTCGGAGCACAAAGGTTCATTTTATTACTAAAGTTTAATAGTAGCACAAAGCTTCAAGTTTGCACGGCAGCCCGCCTGATTCAAAACCCGAGTTACTTGCCGATTTATTTGTCATAAAGCACTTTCCTGATTTCTTCCTCCGTCATTGTTTTAGAGCTGTCCAATGCGTCTATTGCTTGATTAATTGTCACATAGATTGTCGATTCATTGAAAGTTGTCATTTCTTTACCAAGTGCAGCGTCCAACAAATTGTGAACTGCATAAAAAGTTTTTTCTACCTCGTTTGGTAGTTCCCAGTCAATGTCCTGCAAAGCTACAATTGGGTCACTAAACTGTCTGCTTAAAGATAAAAGGTCAGTGTTTTTGATAACTACTTTACTAATCATATTTGTCGAAATATATTTCTCGACTGCGTCTATTGTGTTTTTAAGTAGTGCTCTGTCCACGGAATGATGAAGTCCAACGACTGTGTCACGATAAGTCAGTTCGTTTTTGTCAGCGTATTTGTCCCAAATTGGCAATGACAACTTTATCAACCGAATTGCAATGTCAAATTGCTTGTCTTTTGGTAAGTTTTCTATATGTTCTTCAAGTGTCATTGGGTCGTTCTAAAATGGCAAGTAACGGTTTGCCGGTTTGCGAAGGCGGGGATTTTCAGCACTAAACTTCATTAGTTGCACAAAGCTTGAATTTAGCACTTCACTGTCATAGAAGAACGAAACCCCCGCTTTTGCAAAACGGCTGTTAGCACTCGTTTTTCTTTTGTCTTCTTGTCTGTCGCTAAGGTTTTCATTGTTAAAGATGCCGAAATTTTCAGCGAAGTGTCCAACTGAATCAGTTGAGTATCTATTACTAAACTTTCTACCACTCTGTCAGCCGTGTTCAAAAGTCAAGCAATGTTGTCCTTTGTCAACTTTCTATGTTGTCTGACAAGTCGTCCAACGGCATAAATACCACCCGCCATAGCACAAATTAAAGGTGCTTGTCCGCTGGTACCAAAAAGATTAATCCAACT
>CAMAPT010000039.1 GCA_945860225.1 Chitinophaga pinensis
AGGTACTTCTGAAATCATTGGATTATCGAGTATTCTATCAACTATTACAGCAATGACAGTTGCGATAATAAATCAAATAACACCCTAAATAATTCAGTTTTAATATGTTTTTTTTCAAACTAACTGAATCATAATATACAAATCTATGCCTTGGTTTGTTATTTATACAAAATCACGCAACGAAAAAAAAGTAGCGGAGTTACTTCAAAAAAATGGGGTGGAAGTTTTTTGTCCGCTTGTTAAATTAAAAAAGAATTGGTCAGACAGGTCTAAAATAGTTGAAACTCCACTTTTTAATTCCTACGTGTTTGTTAAACTTTCTGAAAAAGATCGAAATGTAGTTTTTAACGTTCCTGGCGTAATCCGCTATGTATTTTGGTTAAAGAAGCCAGCATTAGCAAGGGATAGTGAAATTGAGAAGCTAAAAAGCGTACTCCATGAAACGATGGACTCATTTACAATAGAAAACTACCAAATTGGAGAAACTATAAAAATTTCTGAGGGTGATTTTAAAGGTTTAGATGGTGTAATAGAAAAACAATCAAAGAATAAACTTCATGTGATATTAGAAAATGTTGGGATAAAAATTACCTTTCAAAGATCCTAAACTCATGTTTGCACTATTTATGGAATTGATTTAGAAAGCTTTAAAAAAAAATGTAATTTGTGTTTTATTAGTCAAAAAAATATAGGGAGAAATTAAAAAGGCTTTTTTTAATTTTTATGATCTATTTGAAAATTGATTTTACAACATTGGCAATTCTCTCGCGATGTTTAACTGGTAAATTAGTCCCCGAAGGCAAACATAGTCCGATATCGAATAATGTTTCAGCGATTTTAGTTCCGTAATAAGGAAAGTTGGAGAATACTGGTTGCAATTGTATTGGTTTCAACAAAGCCCTCGAGCGCATATTTTTCAACTCGTTTCCACATTCCATTTCGGAACTTGTGTATCTTTGATCAAATGGTATGTTTAATACTTATACCCAAGCTGAAGCTGCATTTATAAGGCTGAAATCTTTTTTTTGTGCAACTAATATACAACATACATAAGTACCATTTGTGAAGCGACAATTTCACTGATTACATAACAGTTCTGCTTCTCAAAGTGGTGTAAAACGACATTTAAGCAACTAATTATAATTCATAGCTTTAAAGAATAGAATCCTATTTAAATTAATCTATTTTTACTCCAAATTTTTTCTCCCAAAGTGCGATGCTAAATAATTTCCATATGATATCCTCACTCAACTTACTATTAATATCAGTTCCTATTTTTGCTAAAATTATCGATTCTTTTATTACCGACATAAAATAATTTTTATCATTTAGCCAGGTTCTAGGACTCTCGAAACTTCTTTTATTGCGTCTCCACCCGATTTCCTCAGGTAAATATTCATTTGTTGCTTTCCTTAATATAAATTTTGACCAACCATCATTAATTTTAAATTTTGGATTAAAGGAAACCGCATTCTCTACAGCCCTGTAATCTAAAAATGGCAGTCTCGCTTCTATAGAATGTGCCATAGAGTTTTTATCCTCATATTTTAATAAATGAGGAAGTTGAGTACGGGTTATTTCTATTTTTTGTAATTCAAATGGCGATTTATAGGCATTTGAAAGTTCAAATAATATTGATGTATCAATAGAGTCTAAATACTCTTTTTTAATAAAAGAACACTTCATTAGTAAACGTTTTCTTCTTAAGCCCGGGTATTTAAAATAAAAATAATACATCAACACAGTGAGGAATGACAATCTTGACTTTCTCGAATATTTGAACATCTCAACTATTTTCCTAAAAAAAGAAGCATCATTCAACAGAGAAGGAAAATACCTTTCATATCCTAATAGAGTTTCATCCCCTCCCTGCCCATCTAACATGACAATACACCCTTCTTGTTTTGCTTTTTCAAACACGGCATATTGCATAAAAACTGAAGGCCCTCCGATAGGTTCTTCTTGAATCATAGTTACAGCTTCAATATGGGTTTTAAAATAATCTTCGCTGGGTTCAGTATAAACAATATTAATATTTCCGGCATCAGCCACTATTTGTGCAAAATGGCTTTCATCTGTGTATTTTTCAGAAGATTTAGCGTGGATTCCCTTAAAATTGGCATCTAATTTAAATTCTTTAGCAGCTATAGCGGCAATAGAAGAACTATCTAGACCCCCACTTAAACAAGTACCTACTTCAACATCTGATCTTAATCGCAACTTTATAGAATCAATCAAATCCGTTTTACATTGGAAAACAGCATCGGTAATACTTAATTTACCAATTTCAGGTTTATATTCCAATGAATAATACCGCTCAAAATGTTTTTTATGTGTTTGTAAATCGTATACTAAATTGTGAGAAGGCTGAAGTCTTTGTATTCCCTCAAAAAAAGTTTCGTCAGATTGTTCTTCCAAATTAAGTACAAGGTAATCTAACAACACCTTTTTATTAACTGTCATTTTCGCATAGGGCAATAATTGCTTTATCTCTGAACCAAATACAAAACTATTAACTCCGTCAATATAATAAAAGGGTTTAATCCCAAAACGATCGCGACTACAAAAAAGGATGTTTTTCTTTTTATCATAAATACAAAAAGACCACATGCCATTAAACCTCTTTATACAATCATTTCCCCAGCATTCATATGCTATTAAAATAACCTCCGTGTCAGACTTTGTTTTAAAAGCATACCCCAATTTTTCCAGATCACTTTTAATTTCTAAATAATTATATATTTCACCATTAAAAACAATTGCATATTTATCTTCATACCACATTGGTTGATCACTAACGTTACTTATATCAATAATCGCTAATCTGCGATGTCCCAGCGCGAAATTATTTTCTAATAAAAAGCCCTCTCCATCAGGTCCGCGGTGAGAAACAATATCAGTGATTTTTTTTATTTCCCGTAAATCTACAGCCTGATTATTTTTATTTATTATTCCAGAAATACCACACATATTTTTATCATTGTTTTTTTATTATTATTTAAAAATTTGAAAGAATTTTTACCTCTTTCTCCCAATTATAATTCTCATCGGCTAGAATAACTTTTCTTTTGGCTTCTAAAATATCATTTGAATTAATATTTTCAAGAAACTCATGTAAAACCTCTACAGAAGAATTAATACACCATCCTGTTTGGTTATTATTTATTTCCACTTCAATGGAAAGTAAATTTTGGCTAATTAAAATTGGAATACCACTTTTTACATATTCAAAATATTTATTGGGCAACGAATATTTATAACTCATCGATATTTCTTGTGCTATAAAAAATACCCCTACGTCTGCATCGCTTGTATAATCAAAAATATCTTTTGGCTCCACAGCAGGAATATAATGAATATTTGCAAATTTTGACGCAAAATCAGTAATAGCATTCGTGGCTGGACCATAGCCCATAAAAACAAGGTGTTTCCTGCTGTCTTTTAACATAGAAAAAGTGGTGGCAACTTCTAGAACACCTCTGGAATTTCCAATAAGTCCTTGATAGATAAAAACAATATCCGAATTAGAAAGACCTAATGTTGATCGTAGCTTTTTATTAATCGAATCCTTCTGATTATCAAAATCAGGTATATTTCTAATTAAGGATACTTTATCCGTTTTATATTTGTTTTGATACCAATATTGAATGCCAGGGCTAACGACAGTAGTATGTTTAACAAATTTCATCCCTACTTTCTCAATAATTTTCAAAAACAGGTTCGTTACTTTGCCTGAGCCCGTTTCTTCAGTTTCCAGTTCATGAGGCATGTATATAATCGAAGCCCCATTACAAAGCTTAACAAGTAATGCTATTGGCAACAATAAAACATCATGACAATAAACAACCTCGGGTTTCTTCCTTAAACAGGAAAAAAATATACCTATGAAGAAAGGGATTATACTTATCACGGTAAGAAATTTAGACAATAGCGCTATCCTTACTTTGGGCAGTTTTTGTTTTAATGATTTTCTGCGCTCTATATGGATCTTCGGTGCGTAGTCTTCCTCTAATGCTAATCCTTCGTTCCAAAAACCAATAACTGTCAATTGCCCGATTCTTCCTTTTTCTGTTAAAAATTTTGAAATCTTAAATAAACGAGAGGTGTTATGAATGGCGTTCGCTACCAGAGTTACTCCTTTTTTATTGAATATCATTCCTTTTTTATAATGTTACATTAAACGCTTTCTCCCAAGCTGCAATATTAGCTAATCTCCATTCTAACGAGCGATCTTTAGGTACATCACATACAATCATATCTTTTATTATTTTGGATTCCTGAATGTTTTTTGCAGACTCCGTAATATATTGGGTCCAAAAACTGCTTGGCGCTTCAAAACCCTTCTTATCTTTACGATAAATCACCTCATTGGGAACATTGCCCACCATCATCTCCCTAAGAATATGTTTGGTTTCATTATCCTTCAATTTAAACGCCAAAGGTAACGAAAGCGAATATTCGACTAATCGATGATCCAGAAATGGCAATCTGGATTCAATGCCATGATACATCGAGTTTCTATCCTCATATCGCAATAATTTTTGTATCCCATGCTCCATTTCAAATTTTTGAAATAAGAAATCATTTTTACAATGCTTCAATGCTTCATCAAAAATATAAGAGTGATCTATGCGATTGAAATAACTTTCCTTTAAAAAAGAAAATCTCTTTTTGTGGAGTTTTCTTTTTATTATTCCATTAAACTTCCTAAAAAAAAACGCGAATTTTAAGTTAACTTTAAATAGATTTTTCCGAGTAGGTTTAATATATTTTAAAATCGATCTCACAATGGGTATTGTTGAGAGATACATATTGAAATAGGAATCATAGCCTATAAGAGTTTCATCTCCTCCCTGGCCATCTAACATAACCGTAATTTTTTGTTTTGCAGCTTTTTCAAAAACGAAATACTGCATTACTATTGAGGGACCACCAAAGGGTTCCCCTTGGATTTGGATCACTTTTTCCAGAACATCACTAAATGATGATTTATCTGGTTCGACCGTAAACATATCTAATCGTGCGTTTTCTGCAACCAGATTGGCATAATAACTCTCATCTGTTTCTATTTCGAAAGATTTTGCATGAATCGATAAAAAATTTTTATTTGTCTGTTTAAAATATTGAGCAGAGGCTAAGGAGGCGATTGCTGAACTATCAAGTCCGCCGCTTAAACAGGTTCCGACTTTAACATCCGATCGAAGTCTCAATTCTATGGAACTCTCAAATAAAGAGCGGTATTTTTTCAAACATCCATCAAAATCTTTTGGGACATCTATTTGTTTTACTTCGTAATATTTCCATTTCTTGATTGTCCTTTCTGCTAAACTAAATTCCAGATTATACCCTGGCAATAGTTTAGATACTTCTTCAAAAAAAGTTTCTTCATGGTAATCTTCATTCCCTACAATGAACTCAGCCAGCACTTTTTTATTTGCTTTCTGCTCTGGCAAAAGGATAAGTAGTTGTTTTACTTCTGAACCAAATGCAAAATATTGTGGATTATCAATAAAATAAAATGGCTTGATACCAAATCTATCTCTGCTACAAAAAAATTTTCCTTGATTTTCGTCATAAATACAAAAAGCCCACATCCCGTTAAATTTGTCTACACATTCAACACCCCATTCTTTATAGGAGGCAAGTACCACCTCGGTATCTGACTCTGTCTTGAATTGATATCCCTTTTCGAGCAGCTCTTGTCTTATTTCAATATAATTAAATATTTCACCATTGTATACTATGGTGAATCCAAACATACTAAACGGCTGGTCTGAGACGCTAGATAAATCTATAATAGAAAGTCTACGATGACCAAATGCAAAGTTATTCTTATAAAAATAGTTTTCGGCATCTGGTCCTCTATGTTTAGCAACATTATTAACTTTGGAAATTACATTTTTAGTTATTTCCAAATTATTCTTATTAAAAACCCCTGAAATTCCACACATAAATTAAATTTAATACTTTTTAATAATTGAATTTCTATTTAAGAACCTCATATTCTGGATATGTTATAAAACTGCCTTTTGTTTTCATTGAAACACAACAAAAAAATTAGAAACACTGACCACTTGAATTAATGGTATGCTTGACGTTCATTTTTAAATTTATTATTACATAATTAAATATACCAACAGAAATGCAGACAAAGCATACACAACTGAAAAAATTAAATACCTTACAATATACCTCTGCAATGCATAAAAATTTAGCGCCATATCGATTATAAAAAACAATGTCATACTAATTGAAAATAACACCACAACATCAAATAAATTATCAAAAATATACATTCCAACAACTAGTGAGACGACTGTGAGTATAAATCTAATTATAACCACCCACAAATTTAATTTTTGTCGGTTTAGTGCAACCCTGCAGTAACTGATACTGTTGGAGCAGAAATTAAATACATATTGAATAACGAGTACTGAAGCCATTTTACCCGCAGCACTCCACTGGTTCCCTAGGACAAACCCAAACAATTCTTCTCCCCATAAAGCCAATACTATAATTGGGATAATAGCTACCAGCATAATGTTTTTTATCAACCTATAAGTAAATCGCGCTAATTGATCCAACTGGTTTTTTTGTTGTGAAGCCGTTCTGAAATAAATGGTTGTAATAGGTGCTGCAAGAAAATTCAATGGGATTCCTAAGATGCGCTCATTCATATTATAAGTTCCCAGTTTTACGTTACCGAAGTTTGATGAAAAAAAACGCATAGGATACAGTGCGGCAAAATTCCCAATAAAATTAGATGGGTACTGATAAAAGATAAAATCCTTGTATTTTTTAAATATTGTTATAAAATCACTCCAGATAATCTTTTCTTTAAATGGATTGGCATAATAAATCATTTGTAAAGCACACACCAAGCCACTAATCAACGCTGCTCCTACAAGCCCAATCACACCGAAGCTCATCACCCCAAAAGGGATGGTAATAAATAATGTAGACACTGCAGAGATAATAGCATTATTAAAAAGCACCCTATTCATCCCTTTTCGGTTAACATATATATTAAGGAGGCTATTAAGCTGTGACGAAAATGCCAAAAGGAAAATCAACAAACAAGTAATCAAGTAGGGCAAAGAAGTCTGTACCAACTCATACCACGGAGATAAAACCAAAAAAACAACAAACAAAAAAAAATAGATAGATGATGCTGAATAAAAAGCCACCTTAAAAATGATACAGCTTTCTTTATCGTTATCGGGAGCCATCACTGCCGAATTAAGTCCAAGGCCTCCTAAATTTACTATAATCCCAGCAGTAGCAATAATCACTCCATTTTCTCCAAAATCTTCAAGGCTGTATAGCCTTGACACAATTGGGAGGGTAAAAAGGGCTATTAGTCTACCAATAATATTACCAGAAACTAATATGGATACAGACCTCAGGATGGTATTTCCTTTAATTTTTTCTAACAAGTTTATTTTCATGAATAATATTTACTGTTAAACCCAAAAACAACCAAAATAATGGCCAATTAATATATGATCCACTAAACATCAATGGTAGGAAACCAATAAAAAAAAACATCAGCCAAATATTTTTTGTGGTAACATTTTTATTTTTAAAAAAACTGATGAACATAAAATATAACAATGATACTGTGATAGTAAAACCTAGAATCCATCCATATTGAATAAAAATTTCGAGAAAAAAGTTATGTGGATAATTCCCTACTGCTTCCTTATGAATATCAGATAATGCAACCCTTTCTTGACCAAGACCCATCCCAAAGGGATGGTCCCAAATTAATGCTATTGATTTAGATTTCAATGAATTTCTACCTTCATCTTCTAACAATTCATCTTTCTTCAACATTTCTAAAATTCTATTATAATCTTGAAAGGAATTTGTGGTGATCACATCCTCAATTTTTGACATAAAAATAATGGACATAAAAACAAAAATTGAGAACACTATCAATGTTAACGAAACTTTTCTTCCCTCCCCAATACTTTTAATACCTTGAAAACAACGGATCATGATGAATAAAATGGATATAACAAAAGGACCACGTGCTCCTGCAATGATGACGAGTACAAATGACGCAACAAAATAAATTATCTGAAGCATTGATCTGTTATTCATAAAAGCATTGAAAGAAATAATTACTGCCGGTAAAATTGCATATCCAAAAGTTTGGCTGTATGAATTTATCGTGACTTCTTCGGTCGGAAATAGTATAAACATGATAATCACAGAAAGTATGATTAAAATCGAAGTAATATTTAGGTAGTTAATCAAATTATCATAACTTCTTAATGCCCTTGTCACAGTATAAACAATAAACCCAAATAATAATTCCATGCCCATTTGCAAAGAAAATTCCTGTACTTCTATTAACAGGCTAATTATATATGAAATGGTAAGTACTAGCAATAGTATTATTGTGTCGAGTTTAATTCTATTAAAAATAGACTTTATTGATAAAAAAATGACTGCCAAATATAAGGTGTATGCAATAACACTATCTAATTTTAATGGCATAACAATGACCGATCTAAATAGAGTGATTAGGCCACCTTGTATGGTTGGAAATCCTAAAATGAAACAAATCAACACCTGGAGATACTGATTTGTCTTTTTTTGAGATTTGTATTCTTTTTTAATTAAGTTCATTCATTAAACGGTATTTTCACTATTGTGAATTAAATCATAATATTATCTGTAATCGTTGTGGATTAATACTCATTTATTGCAACAATGACTGCTTTATTAGCTTTTTTTTAAATAACATACATCAATTATTATGTTGCTATTTGTTAATCTATTCTGAAATTAATAACACCACTAATATGTCGTGTTTGATGTAAAGTGAATGTAGCTTCCTTTTCAAGGAGAATAACTTTTACTTCTGATTTTTCCTTGATTAAATGACACGCTGTTGATAATCCAACAATTCCTACTTCAATTACTACAATATCTGCCTTCAATATGTTCTGATTAAATTATAACCTCCAGTAATTTTTATAATCATTTGGATTTAGTACTCCTTTAATATCAAACATATAAATTTCATCTTTTGATAATTTTTGAAAATCTTCAGGTTTCATTTGAATGTATTCTTTATGTCCTACTGACAATACAATTATGTCATATAAACCAACAGGTTCATCTATTAATGTAATTCCATATTCATGCGCTAATTCATTTGGACTCCCATGAGGATCCACAACAGCCACTTGGATCGAATAATCCATTAATTCCCTAACTAAATCAACGACTTTAGAATTCCGAATATCTGAAACATCTTCTTTAAAAGTAACACCCATTACCAAAACTTTTGATTTTCCGGGGTTTTTGCCTTGCTCAATTAAAGATTGTACTATTCTTTTAGCAATAAAACTAGGAATGAAATCATTCACTCTTCTTCCTGCAGCAATTACCTGAGGATCTATACCTAATTGTTTGGCTTTGTGAATTAAATAAAATGGATCAACACTAATGCAATGCCCCCCTACCAAGCCAGGTTGGTATTTATGAAAATTCCACTTTGTTCCAGCAGCTTGAATAACTGCCTTCGTATCAATTCCCATTTTATCAAAAATAATAGCCAGTTCATTCATCAATGAAATATTTATATCGCGTTGTGTATTTTCAATAACTTTTGCAGCTTCAGCAACTTTTATGGATTCTGCTTTGTGCAATCCAGCTTTAATTATAGTTCCATATACATCCGAAATTACTTCTAAAGCTTCCTCATCGTTACCTGATACAATTTTTAATATGTTAGTTAAGGTCTTTACTTTATCACCAGGTACTATTCGTTCGGGACTATAACCAAATTTAAAATCAGTTCCTCCTTTTAATCCTGAAATATTTTCAAGAATAGGAACACAGTCCTCCTCAGTACAGCCCGGATAAACTGTTGATTCATAAACTACATAATCACCTTTTTTTAATGCAGAAGCAACACTTCTGGAAGCTCCTAACAATGGATTTAGATTAGGCACTTTATTTTCGTCAATATCTGTTGGTACTCCAACGATATGAAAATGGGCTTTTTTCAAATCTTCTACATTAGATGTAAAGATAATATCACAACCTACAAAGGCATCCGAACCCAATTCCTTGGACGGATCTATCCCCTTTTTCATTAACTCTACTCGAGATACATTGATATCAAAACCTATTACTTTAAAATGCTTAGCAAATTCTAAAGCCAAAGGTAATCCTACGTATCCTAAACCAGTTACGGAGATAATTTTTTCTTTATTTACAAATGATTTAATTAATTTTGACATACTATTTTTGAAAATTTATTAAGTTCTATGAACAAATTTTAATATACTCCTCCTGTTACTAGTATTTTCATCATTGTAAATTCTTAACTATAAATCTTTTCACAATTAGAAACAATATCACTAAAAATCCTGCTAAAAATCCTCCAAAAAAAATAGCAGTTAATTTACCAAGTTTTTCTTCAGGCAAAGGCAATATTGGGCTATCAATTATTTGAATAAAGGGAGTCTCCTTTCGCACCATGATTCTAGCCAATTCTTGTTGTTTAATCAACTCAGTAAGTATTGCAGTATTTAATTTTACATCTACTTCTTGTTTTGCTGTAGAAATACGCCGAACATTTAATGCTGGATTGAGTCCAAATGTTTGATCTGTAGCTACTGCAACACCTGCTAAAGCATTGTTTAACTCTTGACGAACCGAGTCAGTTTGTTGCTCAAGAACTCTTAAGTTATCCTTAGACTTTTTAGTTTTGATAGAAACATAGAACTCAGTAACGATAGAAGCAAGTGTTTCAGAAAAAACTTTAGCAAAATACTCATTTATAAAACTTGTTTCAAGATTAAAGATTTGAATTTTTTTATCTTTCTGAGAAACCACCAATTCGTTTGCTATTAAATCATTATAAATAAGACTCATAATTTTATTTTGCTTTCTAGTCAATGCAGTTGCATCTATTGGAAAGTCAATATTTGAAAAGTCGGAATTTTTAGGTGCATTATCTCGCCAGCCTTTAATGTCTAGATAAGCATTCGCTAATGATTGCTTTTTTCCATCGAAATATATTTCGGAAAGCAAGGTCTTTTGAACCATTAAGCGAGATTTAAATAACTCTAGAACATTACCACCTTTAAATATACCGCCAGATGATCCACCTACATCTAAACCAAACTGACTCGCTAAGCCTAATGCTGCAGATTGCCCTAAACCATCATCTTCCATGGCAAAGGTCATTTTGCTAATGTAAACCGGTTTTTTGTAACTTGAATATACTAG
>CAMAPT010000040.1 GCA_945860225.1 Chitinophaga pinensis
AACACCTTTAATGTCAGTGTTTATAAGTATTACATCAGTAATATAAAAATTATCAAATCAGATAATTCGGTGTGGATTGAACCTAATAGCTATCATTTAATTGATCATGCTGATTTAGCAACTACAACGTTTACTTTATCTAAAGTACCTGTTGGAACTTATAAAGGCATTGAATTTATGATAGGGGTAGATAGTACAAAAAATGCTGGTGGTTCTGGAGCTCAAACCGGCGCATTAGACGCAGCGAATGGTATGTACTGGGTTTGGAATAGTGGATATATTATGGCAAAATTTGAAGGAACATCGCCTCAATCTGGTGCAATAGGTCAAAATCTTAAATTCCATATCGGAGGATTTAGTGGTGCCAATAAAACAATGAGAGTCGTTTCTCCAAGTTTTGGAATAGCAACAGCGAATGTGTCAAGTACTGTCACTCCTGAAATTCAATTAACGAGCGATTTATTAGGGTGGTTTAAAACCCCAGATCTCATTGATTTTTCTGCAACACATACCGTTCACATGCCAGGTGCCAGTGCTAAAAAAATAGCAGACAATTATGCTGATATGTTTACTGTAGAGCATATTCATCATAATTGATATTGAAAAAAATATGAACCTTGTTTTAAGATTTGTTTATTTTGGTATATGGAGCTGTTTGCTGTTTGAGGCAGAGGCTTGTGATATTTGTGGTAACTATATGTGTATAACCCCGTATGACAACAAAAGCAGTATTTCGTTTTTACACCGTTATCGTGTGTTTAATGGGTATAGGAATTATCAAGAAACAAGCCGGTTTTTCCCTCACTCCGCCTATAGAGTGCAGCATGGCGACTCTCATGGTGATTCTCTTTTAGCAGGTAATCGCACTTATTCCAGTAATGATTTTGAGTCGTATAAAGTATTTGAATGTCGCTTTAAATATTTTATAACTCAACGTTTAGAACTCAATGTATTTATACCTCTACAGAATAACAAGTCTAAAACTAATAACATATTGAACCGCCACACCGGATTGGGTGATATTTCATTGAATACCGGGTTTCACTTCATAACACCCAAAGCCGATGAATTTTTTAGGCACAAATTAATTGTTGGAGTCGGCATGAAATTACCTACCGGAAATCATTTTGCACATGATCAAAATGGCAATCGGTTGCCTTTTGAAATGCAACCAGGCAGTGGCTCGTTAGATGGTTTTGGATATGTAAACTACATGTTTGTGGCCAATAACTTGGGGGCAAATATCAGCGTTAATTACAAAGTAAATGGCTCAAATAATTATCACGAAAAATTAAAGAATAGTCACAATCATTACGTGTCTGTATTTTACAAAATAAATTATAAAGAGTTGAGTGTATATCCCTCTTTGCAAGCTAATTATGAGTATACAAAGGGATTAGCTATTCATTTTAGATTATTAAATAATACACAAGTTAATTCTTTATTACTGGGCCCTGGATTAGATGTTTACTATAAATCTTTTTCGTTCAATACATCTTGGCAATTTACAGCTTTCGAAACGGTAAGAGACGGCAACTTAAAAAGCGTTGGCAGAATTAGTTTCGGAATTAATTATAATATCACTAAAAAAGAATCAAATTAATTTGAAACAATTATTTGCCATATTTTTATCAATGGTATTTATGCTTCAGTGCTGCATTAAAAGCACTACAGCCGTTGCGTTTTTGTTTAATCAAGAAAAGATAACAAGGACCTTATGCGTCAATAAAAATAAACCCAGTTCGAAATGTTTTGGGAAATGTCAATTAAAAAAATCGTTAGATAAACAAAATACATCAGAAACAAATTTGCCAAATATTTTAAAGGATCATGCAGAGACAAATTATATCCTTAATAGTTCTATTTTAAGTTTGATTCCTTTAATAGATGGAATAGAATATGTAAACCATAAACAAGTTTCACAAGCCACCGGCTTACTAAAAGCAATTTTTCATCCGCCCCCTGTTTTTGTAGGCTGACAGGTATATTTTAATTAAAACTATTTTTTGTTTGACTTCGCAAAAAATCAGGTTAAAAGTCTTGTTAGGTATATAGATTTCGTAATGAATATTTAAATGGGAGTCGTCTTATATTTTAAAAAAAATTTACTCAAATGAAAAAAATTAAAACAAATTATTTTGTGGCCGTGATGGCTGCTTTATTGATATATTCATCAACTACTTTTGCACATTTTGGTTCTAAAGGGCCTTATGGAGGATCAGTAAGTTGTGCAATTGTTCAAGATACCACCGTATATATTGGAACGCAAGATGGAGGAGTATTCTTTAGTACCAAAAGTGCTTTAGTGGGATGGAGTTGTAAACCAGTTGGTTTAAAAAGTGGAAAAATAGCCGCTTTAGCTCATACCGGCAGTTATTTGTTTGCTGCCACTGCGGATAGTGGTATTTATATTTACACAGGTTTTGTAGGAACCGACCGTTATTGGAAAAAAGTAAATACCGGTTTAACGAATCTTAAAATTAAATCTTTAGTGGCTATTGATTCAATTACGGTATTAGCCGGAACAGATAATGGCGGTGTGTTTAAAACTACGAATAAAGGAGCAACTTGGGCAGAAGCCAATAACGCGGTTATGCATCATTATATTATTAATGGTTTGGTAAAAGCCGGAAATCGAATTATTCATACTTCTGATGGTGGCGTTTGGGCATCAGACGATAAAGGAGATTCTTGGATTGACTTTAACGATAATAATACATTGCATGTAGATGCTAATGGTATTTCTTATAATGCAACAACAGACGAACTTTTAATATCTAATGCTGCTGGTTTGTATTTAGCTACAAATGCAAGTACGACTTTGACACCGGAATATGTATCGGCTAATTCAGGATTACCCGCAAATACGAAGATTAATGCTATTTCTAATAACGGAACTAATTGGTATTTGGCAACTAATAAAGGCGTTTTTACTTCGCTGGTAGGTAATATTAATTGGACGGCTGTGAATAATGGATTAAAAACATTAGATGTAAAAGCTATTGTTCCGTTTAAAACCGGTTTAGTTGCCGGTACCAATAAAGAGGGTATTTTTAAAACCTCTGCAAGTGCAATTAATTGGGTAGAAAACAATACTTCTTTTAATAATCAGGTAACGTATGCGATGGTAACTAGTGGAGATAATATTGTAATAACTGCGACTGAAAAAGGAGTATTTGTGAGTAAGGATTTGGCAGCCACTTATAAACGCGCTAATAATGGTCTTACTGACAGTTTGCATGTAAATGATTTAACATTTGCCGACATTTGTGTATTAGCAGCCACTCAAAATGCAGGCGTATTTTTTACGGCTGATACTGGTAAAACCTGGATTCAAATTAATAATGGATTAAGCAATTTGAACATTCGTAAAGTGTATTGTCACAATATGAAAAAATACGCAATTTGTTCTCAAGGTAATGTCTACGTTTCTGATTTGCATTCTATTAATTGGAACTTATTACAAACAGGCTTACCGTCAGGAATTAATCCAACATCTTTAAGTTTTTGGGGAACAGATGTTTTTTTATCAAGTCTTGGACATGGGGTTTATACCAAATCGGAAAGCGCATCTAGTTGGACTTCTATTAATAATGGGTTAACCAATTTAAACGTGACTTCAATTACAAACAATGGCGCTAAATTATTTCTAGGAACTAATGGTTCGGGTGTGTTTGCGTCCGATTTTCCTAATGTCAGTTGGACCAATGTTTCACCGGTTGTGATTCCTCATACTACACTTTTAGGATTAAACAGCAATAACATTCAAGCTATGGCTTATAATAACGGATATGTGTTTGCAAGTTATCAAGGAGGATTAGCTGCTTCATCTGACAATGGCGCTACATGGATACCAGGTGGAAATCAGTTTAATTTGCCTACATATAGTAACATTAATAAAATTACATTTGTAACAAAAAGAGTTTTTGTAACTACAGATAACAACTGTGCTTATTCAAACGCATTGTCTGAATTACCGGCATTAGTAAACGGAAACGATGAATTATCTAAACTTTTAACACGTTCGTTTGTGTATCCAAATCCAATTAAAAATCAATTTCATATTGATTTAAATACGATTAAAGAATCTATTAATCGAATGGCGATTTATGACAATATGGGACGTTTAGTTCAAGTTCTGAATAATCTTGAAACAGAATCAATGAATGCTGTTCCTTTTGATGCTGCACCTGGTGTTTATTTTATTCAAGTTCAAACATCTGAAAACATTTTAACGCAAAAAATTATAAAAGAATAAAACAAGCGCTTACATTGTTTATACCCTCTATCTTTATTTATAGGTAGAGGGTATTTTTATTTTATCAGATTTCACTAAAATACCTGTTTTGTATCTTACCCTAACTTTTTTTGTACTTTTATCGTGTATATAAAAACAAAAACTACATGAATCCCATTTTAGGAATAATCCCTGCGCGTTATGCCTCCAGTCGGTTTCCCGGAAAACCATTAATTGAAATTTTAGGGAAGAGTATGATACAAAGAGTGTACGAACAAGCCGTAAAATCGACGTTGCTAACAGATGTAATTGTTGCGACGGATGATGAACGTATATTCAATCATGTAGAATCGTTTGGAGGGAAAGTGGTTTATACTAAAGCAGAACACTTGAGCGGGACTGACAGGTGTTTTGAAGCATTTCAAAAAATAGAAGATGATTTTGAATATATCATCAATATTCAAGGCGATGAACCTTTTATAGACCCAAGTCAAATTGACTTATTGTGTGAAGTTTGTACTGGCACTACCGAATTAGCCACTTTAATGATTCCGGTAGACTCTCATGAAGTATTGTTTGATATGGGAGAAGTAAAAATAACGTTGAATACCAATATGGAGGCACTTTATTTCAGCAGAATGGTAATACCATACATAAAGGGCAAACCTGAAACGGAATGGCATAAGCACCATCAATATTACAGGCATGTAGGCATGTATGCTTACCGAAAAGATATTTTGGAGCAAATAACTCAATTAGCACCTTCTTCTCTTGAAATGGCAGAATCCTTAGAACAGCTGAGGTGGCTGGAAAATGGGTTTAAAGTGAAATGTGCTATTACCAAATTTGATAGTCATTGTATTGATACCCCTGAAGATATTGAAAAAGTTATACGATTAATGAACCTTAAATAATGGAAGAGAAAAAATTAGTATTTATTACCGGTTTTATGGGATGTGGGAAAACCACACAAGGAAAAAAACTAGCAAAAGCAATGGGTTATTTTTTTATAGATTTAGATGATTACATCACCAATAAATACGATAAAGAAATTACGGAGTTATTTCAGGAAATAGGAGAGGAAGAGTTTAGAAAAATTGAAACCGAGGCTTTAAAAGAATGCATTCAGGATAACATGAAGGCATTAATTGCCACAGGTGGTGGTACGCCTTGTTTTAACGACAACCTAAAAGTAATGAGCGAAAATGGTAAAGTGGTTTACTTAAAAATGGAAGCCGAAGCGTTATATAATAGATTGTTTAATGCAAAAAACGACAGACCTTTGTTAAATGATAAGTCAAATATGGAAATGTTACTTTACATAGAAAATTTACTTAAAAATAGGGAAGCATTTTACAACCAAGCTCATATTATTACCAGCGGTGTAACCGTTGATATTGAAGCATTAAAAACCCAAATCCTTACTCATCAGGGATAGTGAATGCAACGTTAAAACTGTTGGTTGTTTTTTTAGTAGGATTTTATGCTATAGGCTATTCTCAACTTGAAATCGAAAAAAATTATGGGTTTAATGTTGGGTTAGTAGGAGCCTTTGGAACACATATTCAGCGTTTTGGAATTTCGGTTCAAGCCTATACGGTTCATGATTTTGTACAACTCAATGGATCATTTAGACTCTATCATAATTTTAAAAATTTAGGTCCTAAAAAGGAAAATCTCGAAATGCATACAGCCTTAGGATTTTGTTTAGGCTTCGGAGATAAAACTCATTCGGATAATTGGTTTATAAGTCCTATTGGTAATCAAACAGGATACCGGCATTCAGTAGCTTACTCTTACCAAATTTGGATAAATGCCATTCAAACATCACAGGTAACAGGCCTGCTCGCATGTCAATTTAATCATGTCTCCGTGATATGCGAAAATGATTTGTTAGCCAAACCAACGCTAGACCGATTTAGGACAGGTGCTTTTTTAATTCAGTATCAAAGTAACTATTGGCAATACGCCATTAATTGTACGATGTGGACAGGTAAATTGGGACTTGGAATGAGAAACGATTCTATATTTCCTGCTCCGGGTTACGTTAATATGGATGGAAGCGTATATGGGCATTTGTCGCATGGATTATTAAGTGCGCAAGTAAAATATGCAAATGAATTTGGCCAGTATTTACAGGCCAATGCTGGTATAGACGCCGAACAAGTTCGTGATGTGGTGCAGAATAAAATTATGCATGATATGCCTTTTATACCCAAACGATGGAACACCTCTCAAAACCTACACATTCCAATGATTGACACATCAGGTGGGCAATATTTATACCGTCCGTATCAAAAAATAAGAAGTCCAAAATTGTTCTTGAATGGATATGTTTGTCCTAATATTTTTTATTAAAATACAGTAGGGCATAGTGCCAATTTAGTTTTGAAGAAGAGGTGATGCAAGCTTGAAAAATTCCCTATATTTAGCCTTTATTTTAACATTATGGAATTAAATGCTTTAACAGCAATATCGCCGGTTGACGGCCGCTATAGAAGAGTAACTAACGAGTTAGCTCAGTATTTTTCGGAGTTTGGCTTAATTAAATACAGAGTTCAAGTAGAAATTGATTATTTCATCCTATTATCTCAACAGGGTTTACCTCAGTTACCTCATTTATCAGATGCCCAGATTGAAAAATTAAAAGCAGTTTATCAAAATTTTTCGTTTGCTGATGCAGAAATTATTAAAGAAACTGAAAAAACGACCAATCATGATGTAAAGGCTGTTGAATATTTCATCAAAGACAAATTAACGTTATTAGGATTAGAAAACTATTTGGAATTTGTTCATTTTGGATTAACCTCTCAAGACATTAACAATACCTCTATTCCTTTGTCTTTAAAGCAAGCTACAAACGAGGTGCTTTTGCCAAGCATTGAGCAGGTAACTCATAAATTGGCGTCTTTAGCCGGAGAATGGAAACACATTTCGTTGTTGGCACGTACACACGGGCAGCCTGCTTCTCCAACACGATTAGGCAAAGAAATTTATGTATTTGTAGAACGTTTGCAACAACAACTGGCGCAATTAAAATCCATCCCTTACTCTGCAAAATTTGGTGGAGCTACCGGTAACTTCAACGCTCATTATGTGGCTTATCCAAAAAACGATTGGATAAAATTTGGTAATGAATTTGTAAATCAAACGCTTGGATTAAATAGAAGCCAGTTTACAACACAAATAGAACACTACGATAATATTGCATCTTATTGTGATGCCATGAAACGATTGAATACTATTTTATTGGATTTATGTCGTGATATATGGACTTATGTGAGTATGGAATATTTTAAACAAAAATTAAAAGCCGGAGAGATTGGTTCATCGGCCATGCCGCACAAAGTAAACCCAATTGATTTTGAAAATGCAGAAGGTAATTTGGGAATTGCCAATGCCCTATTAGAGCATTTGTCGGCAAAGCTTCCTGTATCTCGTTTACAAAGAGATTTAACAGATAGTACCGTATTACGTAATTTAGGAGTTCCTGCTGCTCACATGATGATTTCCTATAAAAGCATTTTAAAAGGCTTAGATAAATTAATTTTAAACGAAGCGGCTTTAGCAAACGATTTAGAAAATAATTGGGCGGTGGTAGCAGAAGCCGTACAAACCATTTTACGAAGAGAAGGTTACCCAAAACCTTACGAAGCTTTAAAAGATTTAACACGAACCAATACGCATGTTACTAAATCATCCATGCATGAATTCATTAATGGTTTGCAAGTAAATGCTGAAGTTAAACAAGAATTATTGCAAATTACACCACAAAATTACGTCGGTAAAAATCCTGAGTTTTAATATTTCGACTTCGCATGAAAGTAGCTGGTTTCACCATCATTCGAAATGCCATTAAATTCGATTATCCGGTAGTTGAGGCTATTACCTCTATTTTACCTATCTGTGATGAATTTGTGGTTGCCGTAGGAAATAGCGATGATGAAACCTTGCAACTAATTAAACAGATCAATTCTCCAAAAATTAAAATTTTTGAAACTGTTTGGGATGATCAACTCCGAAAAGGTGGTCAGGTATTGGCCATTGAAACCAATAAAGCATTTGATTATATCAGCAAAGAGGTAGATTGGTGTTTTTATATTCAGAGCGATGAATGTGTTCATGAAAAACATCTGAATACCATTCGTCAAGCTATGTTACAGTATAAGGATAATGATTCAGTAGATGGGTTGTTGTTTAATTATGTTCATTTTTACGGCACTTATCATTATGTTGGAAATTCACGACGATGGTACCGAAAAGAAATTAGGGTGATTAAAAATGACAAAACCATCCGCTCATACAAAGACGCGCAAGGTTTTAGAAAAATAGATGACCGCAAATTAAACGTCAAGCAAATAGATGCCGACATTTACCACTATGGTTGGGTAAAACCTCCTAAAGCACAACAAGCCAAGCAAGAAAATTTTCATAAAATGTGGCACAACGACGAATGGATGAAGAAAAATATTGCTCAAGTGCC
>CAMAPT010000041.1 GCA_945860225.1 Chitinophaga pinensis
TTAAAAGATATTAATAAACAAGTCGTTCAAGATATTATTAATAAATTATTATCTAATTGGTAAGATGAATATACACGATATTGCTTTACGTATTGAAAGTCCTGCGTTACTTGTATCGAGTGATATTCCAGTTTTGCATGAATTAGCTAAAAAATATCCATACGCACAATTATTCTCTCTGCTGTATTTAAAAGCATTAGCAAAAGATCAATCTTTAGAATTAGAAGATGCTTTAGGTAAACATGCTTATAAAATTACAGATCGCGTAAGGCTATATGAAGTATTACACGAGAAAGAAGAAGAAAATAATTTTGTGCAAGAACTTTATGAAATAGCTACTGAAGTTATGCCAGAGGCAGAAATAAATACCCTTGAAATTCATAAGCAGGAAGTTGAAGAAATTATTGAAAATACGATAGAATCCGAAGAAATTAAACGAATAAATACTGAATCGAATGAAATTGAAGTAACAATATTTGAAAACATTCAAGAAAATAATGAAAAGGAATTAGATTTAGATATTATTTCGAATGCTATTTCAGGCGTATTTGAAAGAGAGTTTGAACCAGAAAGGATTCTCGAAAACGATACGAATAGCATCGTAGACGTGACTACTAATATTCCCTTACATGTAGAGAAAGAAATTACAAAGATTAGTTTTAAAGGTTCTAAACAACCTTTTAGCAAATGGCTAAAAATTGGAAATGAACCTGTTTTAAGTGAAAAAGTAGAAAATTCTGCGGAAAAAATAATAGATACATTTATTCAAGAAGATCCAAAAATACGTAACCCAAAGAAAGAATTTTATTCCCCGATTAAACAAGCGAAAAAAAGTTTAGATTCTGAAAACTTACAATATACAGAGACATTAGCAAATATTTTAGGCATACAAGGTAATTATCCGAAAGCAATTTTAGCTTATGAACAATTATGCTTGACAATTCCAGAAAAAAAGACTTACTTTGTACAAAAAATTAAAGAGTTAAAAGAAAAATTAAATTCATAAGTTATGGCGGTACTATCAATTATTATCATTTTAGCAAGTATTTTATTAATTGCTGTTATTTTTATTCAAAATCCAAAAGGTGGAGGTTTATCTTCTGACTTTGGTTCAGCAACACAAATAGGAGGTATTCAAAAAACAAATGAATTTATTGATAATTTCACGAAGATTTTGGCTGTAGTTATTGCTGTATGTAGTATTGCAATGACTGTTATTTCTACCCCAAAGAAAACTGTTCAAGCACAACCAACTGAACAAGCTCCTCAAAACGGTGCTCCACAACAATAAAATTAATCTTACAAAATATTTAATGTCAGTATGTCGAACATACTGACATTTTTTTTGTTTAAAAATGGACAAAAAATGAAAAAATGTCAAAGAAGTGCACATGGCACACATTTGGTGTAAAAGAAAACGAAACTTTAAATTTATTATTTATGTCTATATCATTTAAGCCTTTAGCAGACCGCGTTCTAATTGAACCAGCTGCCGCGGAAGAAAAAACTGCAAGTGGAATTATTATTCCAGATACTGCGAAAGAAAAACCGTTACATGGTGTTGTTAAAGCTGTTGGAAATGGAAAAAAAGATGAGCCAATTACTTTAAAAGTTGGTGATAATGTCATGTATGGTCAATATTCGGGTACTGAAATTAAGATAGATGGAAACAAATATCTTATTATGAAAGAAGCGGATGTTTACGGGGTGATTGGTTAATTATATTTTTTTAAAGAAAATTATTAAAAAATCGGGTTAGTCTCGACTAACCCTAACATAAAGTATTATGGCAAAGGAAATTGTATTTGAAGTTGAGGCTAGAGAAAAGCTTAAGAGTGGCGTTGATAAATTAGCAAACGCAGTAAAAGTAACATTAGGCCCAAAAGGGAGAAATGTTGTTATTAGCAAAAAATTTGGGGCACCACATGTAACAAAAGATGGTGTGACTGTAGCTAAAGAGATAGAATTAAAAGACCCTATTGAGAACATGGGTGCACAGATGGTAAAAGAAGTTGCTTCTAAAACTGCGGATATTGCAGGTGATGGTACAACAACTGCAACAGTTTTAGCGCAAGCTATTATTGCAGCAGGTATGAAGAATGTAGCTTCTGGAGCAAATCCTATGGACTTAAAAAGAGGTATCGATAAAGCTGTGATTTCTGTTGTAAATACTTTGAAAAGTATTTCTAAAGAGGTAGGTTCAGATAATGATAAAATCAAGCAAATCGCATCCATTTCTGCAAACAATGATGAGACAATTGGATCATTAATTGCTGAAGCAATGAAGGTTGTTGGAAATGATGGGGTAATCACTGTTGAAGAAGCAAAAGGAACAGAAACAGAAGTAAAAACTGTGGAAGGTATGCAATTTGATAGAGGATATTTATCTCCATATTTTGTTACTAATGCGGATAAAATGATTGTAGAAATGGAAAATCCATTAGTACTTATCTACGAGAAAAAGATTTCTAATATGAAAGAATTACTTCCAATTTTGGAACCAGTAGTTCAATCTGGAAAATCATTATTAATTATCGCGGAAGATATTGACGGAGAAGCATTATCTACATTAGTAGTAAACAGAATTCGTGGTTCGTTGAAAATTGCTGCTGTTAAAGCTCCAGGTTTTGGGGATCGTAGAAAAGCAATGTTAGAAGATATTGCAATTCTTACAGGAGGTCAAGTTATTTCTGAAGAAAGAGGATATACACTTGAAGGTGCAACTATGGATATGTTAGGAACTGCTGAAAAAATTGAAATTGATAAAGACAATACAACTGTTATCAATGGAGCAGGAAACAAAGAAGCTATTGCATCTCGTGTAGGACAAATTCGTGCACAAATTGAAACAACTACTTCTGAGTACGACAAAGAAAAATTACAAGAGCGTTTAGCTAAATTAGCTGGTGGTGTTGCCGTTCTTTATGTTGGAGCAGCTACTGAAGTTGAAATGAAAGAGAAAAAAGATCGTGTGGATGATGCTTTAGCAGCAACTCGCGCAGCAGTTGAAGAAGGTATCGTACCAGGTGGTGGTGTTGCTTACATTCGTGCCATTGCGTCATTAGATAAATTGAAAGGTGCTAATGAAGATGAAAATACAGGTATTCAAATTGTAAGACGTGCTATTGAAGAACCTTTACGTCAAATTTGTGCTAACTGTGGAATCGAAGGTTCTATCGTAGTTCAAAAAGTAAAAGAAGGTAAAGATGATTATGGTTTTAATGCTCGTACTGAGAAATATGAAAACTTATTGAAAGCAGGTGTAATTGATCCTACTAAAGTAAGTCGTATTGCCTTAGAAAATGCAGCATCAGTAGCAGCTATGTTGTTAACTACTGACTGCGTTTTAGCTGAGAAAAAAGAAGAAGGTGCTCCAGCAATGCCAATGGGCAACCCAGGAATGGGTGGAATGGGTGGAATGATGTAATAAACATCCACTTTATCATAAATACAAAAGCCTCTCAAAAGAGAGGCTTTTGTATTTATATAAACTAAGTTCTTTATTTTATGACACCTAATTCTTTTCCTACTTTTTCAAATGCCACTAAAGCTCTATCTAAATGTTCTTTAGTATGAGCCGCCGATAATTGAACACGAATTCGTGCCTGTCCCTTTGGAACAACTGGGAAAAAGAATCCAATTACATAAATACCTTCTTGCAATAATTTATCTGCAAATACTTGAGACAGTTTAGCATCATATAACATCACCGGTACAATAGCTGAATCTCCTTCTTTAAACTCTAATCCAATTTTTTTCAATCCGGATTTAAAATAAGCGATATTACTTTCTAATGTATCTCTTAATTCTGTTGTTTCACTCAGCATGTCAAATACTGCAATACTTGCGCCTACAATACTTGGAGCCAAAGAATTTGAAAATAAATACGGACGAGAACGCTGTCTTAAAATTTCAATAATCTCTTTTTTTCCTGTGGTAAACCCTCCCATAGCTCCACCCAAAGCCTTTCCTAAAGTACCTGTAATAATATCTACCCGATCCATCACATTTTTTAATTCAACAGTTCCGCGACCCGTTTTTCCAATAAAACCTGTTGCATGACTTTCATCTACCATAACCAATGCATTATATTTATCGGCCAAATCACAAATTTTATCTAATGGTGCCACAAATCCATCCATGCTAAAAACCCCATCTGTAACAATAATACGGTAACGCTGCGCCTGTGCTTTTATAAGTTGTGCTTCTAAATCGGCCATATCACAGTTTTTATATCTATAACGCTGCGATTTACATAAACGAACTCCATCAATAATAGAAGCATGATTTAATTCGTCGGAAATGATGGCATCCTCTTCTCCAAATAATGGTTCAAATACACCTCCATTTGCATCAAATGCCGCTGCATATAAGATAGTATCTTCTTGACCTAAAAATGTAGCTATCTTTTTTTCCAATGTTTTATGGATATCCTGAGTTCCACATATAAATCGAACAGATGACATACCATAACCATGAGAGTCTAGTGCATATTTAGCTCCTTGTACTACCTTTTGATGAGATGATAAACCAAGGTAATTATTGGCGCAAAAAATAATCACCTCTTTGCCATCACTTACCTTTACACGTGCACCTTGCGGTGTAGTAATAATTCGTTCTTTCTTAAATAAGCCGTTTTGTTCTATTTCATTTAATTGACTTTGTAAATGATTCTGAAAATTTCCGTACATATTGATAATTTATTAGTTATACAAATTAAAAAAATATTAAGGACTTTTAATGTTTTTTATCGGCTAAATGTGAAACAAATATTTGATAAATCAACTAATGAGCTAAAAATTAGTGAGATGGTAATTAAATAAAATTTCAAAAAAGAACCTTAAATTTGAAATCTGACTAAATCAAAATTCATATTCACTACATCGTACTTAGGTTTTATCCTTATTGTTTTAATGATGTGTGATTTGTTTTTTGGAAGTATTAATTTATTCACTGTCCCAACCTCAGATCCACTTTTTGCAACGATACTTTATGATATTCGATTGCCCAAAACCATCACCTCAATAATGGCCGGATCAGGTTTGGCATTGAGTGGTTTATTGATGCAAAGTTTGTTCCGAAATCCATTAGCTGGCCCTTATGTGTTAGGTATTAGTAGTGGGTCGAGCCTTTTTGTAGCTATAGCCACTATGCTTGTATCATCCGCTCAATTTTCGCCGATTTATATGGTTGGAAAAAGCATCATCTCTCTTTTTTCTGTTATAGGTGCGTTATTTGTAACATTTACCATTCTTCTCATCTCTCGAAAAAATAAAAGTAATGTCATATTACTATTAATTGGGCTCATGTTTGGGCAAATATTAGGTGCTTTACAAGGTTTTATCGAATACATCAGTAATCCTAATGATTTAAAAACATTTGTGATTTGGGGAATGGGTCAGGTAGGAAATACAACACGCGATGATTTATGGTTGATGATTCCTATTTGTGTCACAACAGTCGCTGCGAGTTTCTTTTTTGTAAAATCTTTAAACGCTATTTTACTGAATGAACAGTATGCACAAAATTTAGGCATAAATATTCAGCGATTAAAAATGGCGATCATCATTATAACTGCAATACTAGTAGGTATTATCACTGCTTTTTGCGGGCCTATTGCATTCATTGGTATGTCTACACCAATTGCCACACGCTTATTGTTTAAAACATCGCATCACTTACATCAAATGACTTTTTGTATCTTAATGGGTGCTTGCGTTATGGTTACGGCTGATCTAATTTGTCAGTTATTAAGTTCAAGTATTATGCTGCCCATCAATACCATCACCACTTTAATTGGTTCTCCAATAGTGTTGTATTTATTGTTTAAATCTAAGATAAATATGATATGATTAGATTAGAAAATTTAGAAATTGGCTATAATACAAAGAATCAAAAAATATGTGTGTTTAAAAACATTCATCTGAATTTAAAATCTGGTTCTCTAGTTGGATTAATCGGTGATAATGGAATTGGAAAATCAACCTTATTAAAAACGCTCACAGGTTCTCTAAAAGCCATTTCAGGAGAAGTCATCATCAACTCAAAGTCTATTATAGACATTCCTATACCCGACTTATCTAAAATTCTTTCAATTGTAACTACTGAAAAAATTAGCGGATTCAATCTTACAGTTTGGGATGTGGTAGCCAGTGGAAGAATTCCATATCTGAATCTTTTCGGAAAATTAACTTCGCCTGATGAAACGCTTGTGCTTGCCAGCTTAGATGAATTAAACTTATTATCACTAAAAAATAAGCTAATGGATGAGTTGAGTGATGGACAAAGACAAAAGGTAATGATTGCAAAATCATTGGCTCAACAAACGCCTATTATTATATTGGATGAACCCACGGCTTTTTTAGATTATACGTCAAAACACCATTTGTTTTCTATTTTAAAAAGCCTTTGTATTGAGCAAAACAAACTAATTATTGTTTCGTCTCATGATGTGGATTTGATGAAACACTATACAACCCAAACCATTACGATGATGGCAAACAACGAAATCAAAGTAGTACATAATTAAAAGCCACAGATTAAGTAGGTAAATAAATGATAAGCAAAACAATCATTTCATACACTCTACAGCTAACCAAAAGCACCGCCGCTTTTGATGATTTGTGAAAAATAGTTGTATTTTAGAAATCCTCATTCTATGGTGGTTATACAACTGAATAAGTATGTATAATGGAACATTTACGAGGGTTATAATTAATTTATCGGCAAGGCACTCAGACATACCAAAAACTCATTTGGACAATTTCTCTTCTTTTTGTATATTTAAATTATGAAATCTTCGACACTACAATTAAGAAAAATTAGCCTCATTGAATACCTTTTAGGAATTCAGGATGAAAAAGTATTCGCTAAAGTGGAATCAAATATTCATAAAAGTATAAAATCAGTTAAGCCTGGCGACATTATCCTCTCAAAAGACGAATTAATTGAGCGAGCTGAATTTTCAAATAAGCAAATAAAGAAAGGGCACGTTCTAAACCAGAAAGACTTGGAAGCGCAATCCAAAAATTGGTAAGCCTAACTCTTTATGAGACAAATCATTTGGACTAACTTCGCAATTTCTGAACTAAAAAACATTTACCTTTATTATCGTATAGTTGCATCGGACAAGGTAGCAGACAAAATACGAAAATCAATTTTTGACGGAACGAAACCTTTAATTAAACAACCATTAATTGGCGCAGTTGAGGAAAATCTTA
>CAMAPT010000042.1 GCA_945860225.1 Chitinophaga pinensis
AAAAAATCCCTTTTTAAAAGGGATTTTTTATTGGTATTTTTTATGAAAGTTATTTTGCTGGTTGTGCTGGTGCAGGCACCGTAATGATGGTTGCTAATCCTGCTCTTGCCTGTGCATGGTCAGGTTTTAGTTTAACACATTCTTCCCAATAGTATTTAGCCTTATCATATTGTTTGTTTTGATAATAAGCGCCCCCTAAGTTGTAAAACCCTTCCGGATTTAATCGATCTAAAAGAATCGTTTTTCTCAATTCATAAATGGCACTATCTAATTGACCTCGTTGCGCTTTTTGATACCCCCTGTTTAATAGGTCGTTGTAAAATACAATGTAGTAGTTTTTTAGGTAAGGATTGTTAGGATATAAATATTCCGCTTGTTTCCAATAAAATAAAGCGTCACGGTCTCTGCCTAATTGATAACTACCTAATCCTAAATTTAAATACCCATTTACATAACGTGGATGCAATTCGATAGCATGTTTTAAATATTTTAAACCTTTTTCTAAAAATGCCACTTTCTTTTTCATAAAAGCTGCTTTATCTACCGAGTCTACATGGTAAGTTTCTATAGATCCAAATGCCGGTTTTAGAGTTTTACTGAGGTCTGTTTCTTCTTCGCCGGGTGTTATGCTTAAATCTTTTAATTGGATAAGCGATGTATCATGCGGATTCGAAACATAGGTTTTAGTGCTTGCTAAATCAATATAACGAGCACCCGCATTTCCTAATACTAGCACTGAGTTTGGCATGGTTTCCACATCCTTTAAAAAGAGTGTAATGTCGTTTTTCCAATCCCAATTACGTTCCCAAGTTTTACATCCGTATAATAGCGTAATGACACTTAATAATGAAAGGAATGCAATGCGTTTGGTGGTGAGGCTAATTGTTTCGGGTATTTTTTCAAAACCTTTTAAAATAAACCATGCTAAAGCAATTACAAAGCCTATAGTTGAGTGAAATAATAAACGTTCACCCATAGTGGCTCCAATGTCCATTAAGATGTTACCAATCATCAACAAGAAGGCAAAGTAAACAGCAATGGCAAACCCAAGGATGTGTTTTTTTAAAATTAATTTAAAGCCTACATATAATAGTCCGATGTGTAACGCCAAGGATAAAAGCGTATCCCAACTAGCAAATGTGCGGAACAAGATACTGTTGTATGAATAATCTGAAGACAAAGGATGAGGAAACCAACAAAGTCCGAAATATTTTAAAAGAACAAATACTTTAGTAGCCCATTGTTCGTGTTGTGTGGCTAATAAATAAGGGTTGTTTAATATTTCAGTATCAGGTACACCTGGTTTTAGTTTAACCGCTACCAAACGCATTCCTAAATAAAATAACATAATAAAGAAATGCCAACTCATTAGGGTAGCAAATTCCTTTTTGATTTTAGAACTAATCAAAAATACCCCAACAATTAAATAAACAAATGGAAACAACCAATAGGAGGTAGTCGCTTTTTGGCCGGGTTGTATGTGCATGTCGGAATTTCGTTTTACCATTAACATAAAAAGGGCGCAGGCGAAAAACGTTCCGAAAATGTAAAGAGTTTGTTTAAATGCTTTAGATTGAAAAAAAGTTTTAGGGTCAAAAACAATTTGATCGAATACATAAAACGCTACAGGAATCAGCACCACTAATACAACAGCATACTCTTTTGATAGCAATGCCAATAAGAAATTAAAAGCTGCCCAAAACAAAGTTTTTGTTTTTTTATCTTCCATAAATTTGAAAGAGTAGAAGAAGGTTAAGGATATGAAAATGAGGGAGAAAATTTCATCTCGGCTTTTTACATTCGCAATTGCTTCTGAGTGAATGGGATGCATTAAAAAGAGTAAAGCCGCAAGAAACGCCAAATCATGGTTGTTTTTGAAAATATAATTTCTGAAAAACAAGAATAATAACATGACACCTATAATAAATGTGATGATATTCACAAAATGCCTAAGCGAAGCACCTTTTACTTGACAATCAACTTCATTAAATACCCCATCGTTGTTTAAATCCTCTTCTGGGTCATCTATTTTATTTTCGTTGGTGTCCCAACATCTACCTGGATATAATCCATTTTTATAAGAACCGATAAATTCTTGTTCGATGGCAAAACTTACTACCGAAAGGGGTCTGTAACGACCACCCGCTAATTGATCGGTAGCATTCATTCGTCTGTAAAAACTCTCATAGGCATCTTTGGTCATAATATCCTTAATACCTTTGATACCTTTTATAACATGGTCATTTTGATGGATAATAATCCCGTCATCTAAGGCGTATTCGTTATTGAGGGTAGTTAAATTAAAAATTAACCCCAATAATATAATAACTATAAAAGGCGTTGTTTGATTCTTGAATGGAAAAAAATGAAACGTATTCTTCAATTCCTGAAAGGTAGGTTGTTTTGCAGCCGCAGTTTTTTTTGCCATAAATTAGATGTTAACACGCAAATATACTTAAATCTTGAAAAAAATAATTTTTGAGGTGAAAAATCTTGTTTTTTGAGAAGTGAAATTTTTTTGTTTAACATGCCCCATCAACAAAAATTTATTGATTCACAATTTAAATATTATTCAATAGCATTTAAAAATACCTTACTTTTGCAAAAATTTAAAAAAATGAGCAAAGAACGATTCGTTTTTTGTTTAACTGTATTTTATGAAAAAACTATTTTATTCAATTATCCTACTTGGGCTATTTACAAGTAAAATTTTTGCGCAACAAAAACCAACTTTACAGATAAGCAATGTAAAGCCTTATGTTGCTTTAGAAAACTCGACTGTTTTTAATTCTTGTGCTTCAGATCAAATCTTTTTGGCTCAAAGTAAAAAAAGCGCGAGCTATTTAAGAAAATCGAGAGAAATAGAATTGGCATGGCAAAAATGGGCGCCAAAACAAGATTTGAGAAGTCACAGAACGTCGGCAGAATATCGTTCGGAGGTTCTTCCAATAATTTTTCATTTAATGGCAGATGGTTCAAACACTCCGGTTGTTAATTCTATCACATCTGCTCAAATTAATACCGCAGTAGCTGCGTTGAATACACTTTATTCTGGAGGAGCAATTGGTACCAAAACTGTTGGTTTAAACACTGATATTCAATTTTGTTTAGCGAAAACAGATGATTTTGGCAAACCGGTAACTAATTATAGTATTCAAAGTTCAATAAAAGTCCTTGATCATAATGATCCTAATCAAATACTTACAGTTTGTAATACAGTACAAAACACCAAACGATTCCCAACAAAAAAATACATTAATATATATGTAGTCGAAGAAATTAAAGGTGGTGTTGCAGGATTTGCTTACATGCCTCCTTCTCACGGAGAAGTATTTGATGGTATTTATATTGAGGCCGCATGGTTAATGGCTTCAGATGAAAAAACCTTGGCGAATAAAATGTCGGTTTTGGTTCATGAAATGGGCCATTATTTAGGATTGTTTCATACGTTTGGATTGTGCGATCCACTTACGGAGCTATGTTCTTGTGAAAACGACAATTGTTTAGAAGATGGAGATAAGATATGTGATACACCTCCGGATTTCAGTCAATTTACTGGTAAAGGAATGATAACTAATACCTGCCACACAGATGCCTTATCCGTTATTAAAGATAATGAACCGGGCATGTTTTTGACTAGTGATTTGAATGATATGAATGAAAATTACATGGATTACAGCGATCTGGAAGATATGTCTAAGTTTACACCCGGACAAAGAAAAAGAATGCATTTTGTCATCGATAGAACGGAAGGAACAAGAAGATCATTACTAAATACTAACGCTTGTGATGCTAATTGTGCTATTACATGTACCCTTTCAATAGGTTCACCAACTAGTAATGTAAATGGTACAACTTATCCAAACGCTTTAGTTTTAACTAATAATGGAGGGCTGTCCCAGTCTGTTAACTATACTTTTTCCGGAAATGTTTGTAGTCAAGAATATAATAACCGTTCTTGGAAAGTTATTTCTTTAGCTAGTAACACTACTTACTCAACAGGAACATCAACTGATTTTCCTGTTACATTTTTTTCTGAGGGTAATTATAGAGTTGTTTTAACCGCAACTAACACAGCTATTCCAAGTAATTGCACCCAATCTACTACCTTAGATATACAAGTATTGCCAAGTTTTAGTTGTCAGGTGCCAATTACGGGTACAATAAGCCCTAATACAAACCTTGCGTCATGTTGTCCTAATAATTTAGATATGTCAGGGGGGTGGACTACAGGAGATTGGCAAAGGATTCAATATGATGGTGGTTGGTCAAGAAAACCAGATGGTACATTTGCTTTTCCGAGTACTACAACCATGAGTGTCATTTCTGCTACAGTTCCAAATGGAGTAGTGAATGAAGATCCTTTTAAAATTGTATCAGCTAGTACTTTTACAAACGATCCAAATTTCGCTAATTTAAATGTCCCCAATGGAATTACAAATGTGATGCGTGTTGGTCGGTTAATTACTTACACCACAGCATTGCCACATGGAGATGCTTCTTATGTAGAGTATAAATTTACCCCAACAAACAAAAATTCAAAATTGAGGGTTTATTATTTGGGATTAAGAGAAACAAGCCCTGGTAAAATAAAGAATGATAACGATTTCACAAAGGATGTTCCTTTAGGAAATGGTTTTGGGTTTGTTTGTAATTACGATTTTATTAGTGCTAATACAGGTCAAGTAGTTAGCAGAGGGTTAAAGCATACGGGCCCTACAGGAAATAAATTCAGAAAAAATGATTTAATTTCAAAAGGTGAAAAAGAATATTGGCCTGAAACTAATGTGATGACGAATGTCACTTTACAAGATGGAACGCCGTGTGAAAAAATGGCTGATTGGAACTACATGGATTTAGATTTTTCGGAGTTTGCCTGTGCATCACCAACGATTACCATTACATTTTTTGCTAGATCAAATAATGCCTCTACTTTAGGGTTTAAACATGCATACGCTTATTTTGCAGCACAATGTTTACCCGGAAATTACAAGGACATTGATTTAAATCTTGAAAATATTGATATTGGTTGTATTGGAACCACTAATACTGTAGTTTCAACTGATGGATTAAGTTGTAAAAAAGTCGATTTACCAGGATTTTATTGTGATGAAACTTATCAGGATTTACTGAATGTAGACATCCTTAAATCAAATAATGGTGTATCGTATGATACTTATTCTTTAGGTGGATCTGATCCTTATGCTATTTTATGTAAACCAACTGATGACGGTTTACCATACAGTTATTTTAAAATTACCTATAAAAATTTATGCCAGGTAATGACACAAACTTTATCTGTGTTTCATGGCTTTGTTCATCAAATGAATGAATGTAACAATGAACCGATGCATGGTGGACGTTTTATAAATCCGCCAATAGCTATAGGCTCTCAAACTATTTCACCCGATAAATATGTACAGTTTTGTGAAACTACTACTTTGACACTTGGTCCTCCATGTTGGACTAATGACAACGGAGAACCACATACATACAAATGGCAATATTTTAATGGAGCTATTTGGGTTGACATAACTAAGCCAACTTTGAATCCTGCGTTAAATCTAGAATCCAATACCACTAAATGTACCAAAATTAGGAGGGTGGCCGCATTGCACGATCCATATTGTCATGCGCCAATTTGGGTACCTAGCGATACGTTTGTTGTGACTTCATACAACGCGAATCCAATGGAACATAATATCATTGGTCCAAATGTTTGCGCTAAATCATCTACGCCAATTGATATCAAGAATTTATATGAACGCATTGTGGGTTGTGATCCAGAGATGGATTTGGACGCTAGGTCAAATCCAAAAACCTATACACTTAATTTAACATTATATTCTGATGAATCTTGTACTCAACCTCTCACAAATACAGCAGGCCCAAGTGTTTTAACTTATACATACCTAAATGCGATTAATAGTTCTGCAGTTCCTAATGTATATAGTGGGCCAATATCATCATCTACTCCATTTACTTTCATAAATAATTTTTATGAAGATTCATACATATACATTAGAGGAGAGTTGAACAGATTTGGATGCGCCTCTTCGTTTACTATCCCTGTTTTAGTATCTATTAAGCCATCAGCCGTAGCTGGAACGATTACTGCAGTAGGTCCGGTTTGTACAAACACGATTATTTCTTTGGACGGAAATCATTCTAATATTTATGCTAACAAGTACGATTGGCAATATTCTTATAATCCTTCATTCACACCAACGTTTACTTTTACCGGATCTAATAGTTATACTTATAATGTAGCTCAAGGTACATTTACGGCTTATCCTGTTTATGTTCGTAGGACTGCTTATGGAACTAAAGATTGTCCGGCACCTGACTATACAAGTATATTGAAAATTACCAATGACGAACCGATTCCAAATGTTTTGGCATCGGCCTCGCCAACCATTATTTGTGCAGGTAGTTCATCTTCTTTATCTGCAACAGGAGCTAATTCTTATACCTGGGCACCGGGAAATCTTCTTGGTTCAAATGTTCAGGTTTCTCCATCAGTAACAACAATGTATACTGTTTACGGAAAATTAAAAGAAGATGGTTGTACTGATCGTAAAAATGTGATTGTAGTTGTGAAAGCTCCTGCGATTAATGCATCTTCATCGTCTATTTGTTTGGGTGCTACAACTACACTTACTGCATCGTGTGATGCAGACTTTATAGCTCCCGCCACTTTTACTTGGAGTACTGGTCAAATTTCACCAACTATAACGGTTAGCCCTAGCGTTACAACCACCTATTCAGTAGCAGGTATTGATAAAACAGGATGTTATGGAACGCAATATTTTACAATTTATGTAAATCCGCTTCCAGTCATCACGATATCACCTCTAAATCCTTCGATTTGTTATAGTAC
>CAMAPT010000043.1 GCA_945860225.1 Chitinophaga pinensis
AGTAGACCAACAAATTTATGTTTTAACTGAAATGATGGAGAAAGGTGATTACACTAAACCAAATCTCTATATAGATATTTACGAACGAAAGCAAGGATTTAGAATAGTTCGTTTATCTGAACGATATCCACCTCATATTGCTAATTTACTAGATGATTACTCACTAATTAAAAGAGCTACAGAAAATGATAAAAAGCAAAAAATAATTCAAAATTGGATTAAATCAAAAATTGGAAATGCATACATCCGAATAGATGATGAGTATAAAAATTGTAATTTTTCAAATAATTGGATTTTAAAATAGTAAATATGTCAGACAAAGCAGCAGTAGATCAACTTGTTCTTCATTACAAAGAGTTAAAAGAAGAAATTCACAAAGTGATAATTGGTCAAGATGAAGTTGTAGATCAAGTTTTAATTTCGATTTTTTCTCGAGCCCATTGTTTATTAGTTGGAGTACCTGGCTTGGCAAAAACATTGTTGGTAAATACAATTGCTGAAACTCTAGGTTTGTCGTTTAATCGTATTCAATTTACTCCGGATTTAATGCCCTCAGATATTGTTGGTTCAGAAATTTTAGATGAATCTAAGCAGTTTAAATTTATAAAAGGACCACTGTTTTCAAATGTCATTCTTGCTGATGAAATAAATCGTACTCCACCAAAAACACAGTCTGCATTATTAGTAGCAATGCAAGAGAGAAGGGTTACTACTGCAGGAAAAACATTCGATTTGCCAGCTCCATTTTTTGTTCTTGCAACACAAAATCCGATAGAGCAGGAGGGGACTTATCCTCTGCCTGAAGCACAACTAGATCGCTTTATGTTTAATGTTTGGGTGGATTACCCTTCTTATATTGAAGAGTTAGCAATTGTAAAATCAACTACATCAGATACAAAAGTAACTTTGAGAAAAGTTCTTTCAGGCGAGCAAATAATGGATTACCAAGATTTAATACGACGGATTCCAGTTGCTGATAATGTTTTAGAATATGCAGTTCAATTAGCAGCAAAAACACGAATAGGAAATCTAAATGCACCTAAAATTACCACTGATTTTATAACTTGGGGAGCAGGTCCAAGAGCATCTCAATATTTAATTATTGGAGCAAAATGCCATGCTGCTCTTCGCGGTCGTTATTCTCCGGATATTGATGATGTTAAAACAGTTGCTAAAGCAATTTTACGCCATCGCTTAGTTCGAAATTACAGAGCGGAAGCTGAAGGATATTCTATGGATCAGATTATTGATGAATTATTATAGTTTTTTTTAAAATATATGTTAGTGTAATCCAAACAAATAAAAATTGATTTTAAATCATTGATAATTGTTATTTACACTTGCTCATTTCTTCTAATAATTCTTGAGCTGACAATTCTTCATTAATCCACTCACAAGCTTTTGCTTTTTCATCTTGTTCTTTTTTAGATAATTTCCATGCATCTTCAAAAGCTTTACCGATGTCTATACAATCACAAAACTCTCTTCTTTTAACATAATCACATCTGGTAAAAAGGAATAAAGAAAAAAATAAAATACAGGTATTTATAAAGATTTTTTTCATGTTTTATAAATTTATATATCTAATTATTAATTGTTTATTGACTCTCTCATAACGGTTTGCAGCTTGGCGAAGTGGCGGATTTTGAAGCACTTACTTTCATTTTAACACTAATGTTTATTTGAAAACCAAATGTTTAATTTAGCACTAAACCCGCCATTTTGCCAAACTGCTGTTAGCAGTTCGGCTTTTTATAATTTATTTCTTAGCAATTATAGTGAAATGTGGGTACCAAAACATTCTTTTAGAGGATTTTTTTATGATTTCAAATCCAATTGTAGTAAACAAATTTAATGTTGTTTTTAAACTCATTTCGTTCCCAATTTCACTTGCCAGCAGTAAATCATGAAATTTATTGGCATATACCAATGGTGAATCTGCATTGATGTCCTTATAAATTAAAGTACTTCCTGGTTTCATTTTTTGATATAATTGCTTAAAAAAATCAACTTGAAGCTTTTTGGGAACATGATGACCAACGTCTATCATGGTAACTATTTCGTAATCTGAAATGTTCTTTGGAATGTCGTCTCCACTAAATTTTTCAAAAGATATTTCAATGTTTGTGGAGTAGGGTTTTAGCAATGAATTGGCATTTTTAACCAATTCATCTGATATTTCTATTCCTTTTATTTTAACAGGCGAACAGTATTCTGCAATTAACAAAGCAAATTGACCTGATCCACATCCAATATCAAATACAGATTTATTTTTTTGGATATCGTTTAATAATTCATTAAATGGACAAATGTAGGGTCGATAAACTATTTTTAGTTTATCTAAAAACTTTACATTTGGGTTTTGATTTTTTAAAAAGTCAACTAATATTTTTTGATTAATCATGTTTTAAAGTTTAAACTGTCGAAGTAAAAGTCTTTCAGTTTTTATTATTGGAAATTCTGTTGTCATAATATTTTTTTTTTCAATTATTGATGCCTGTTTTTGGTTGTCCTACCATTACTGCTAACGGTTTGCAAGCAGGCGAAGGGCCCACTTTTCACAAGATCGTTTTACCGAAGATAAAACTTAATCTTTAAAAACTATTTATTGTTTCGAAGCAAGATATGGGCTGGCGCTTGCTTGCTGTTATGTGCATCAACAAAGCATGTCATTTCTGAAGGGCTTAAATGAAGTTATTTTTCAAATATTATATTCGGTCTGATTGAGACACCTTCAAAACATTCAATTTTTCAAAACAATTAATTAGTTCTTAAAAAGTAATGATGAATTACTTTCACTATCGGTAATAATTGAAAGCTCATTCTTTTTTACTGATAACATAATCATTACTAGCTGTCTTTTTTTCTTCAAAAAGAATTATTCCGTTTGCTTTTTTTATAGTTTCCAGAAAGCGTTTAGAACGAATAACATTTTTAGGAAGAGAAGGGTCCATTTCAAATTGGCACAATGGCAGAGAATTTTTCGTTTTGTAGAAAAATTGATTGTCATTTCTGTTGAAAATAGGTTTTTTACTCGATGAGGTGTATTCTATTTTAGTAGTGCTATCCTTAATTTCTGTTATGGAAATTTTCATTTTAGAGGATAGCGGAACTTTAAAATAGCATATAGAGCTAACAGCAAAAATCCACTTTCCATGTTCTTTTGAGACATAAGCCATATCTCCCCTTTGAATACCAATATGCTGAGCTGTTTCTCCATTTGTATTAGAAGTCCAATACCAATTAATCTCGTACGAATCTAATTTATTTTTTATTGAAAATATGGTTTTTAATTCTTCTGTGTTTGGTAAGCGCCAATTAAATCCCCCATTCTGATAATTTGAGCATAGTTCTAAAGCAGAATAGTAGGACCCGGATCCTATTGGTTTTGCAGTACATATTAAAATTTCTTTTTCAGTAATTTTAACAATAATGCCACCCATATATTTGTCGCCAACCTTAAGGCTATTAAAATCTGTTAATCCAACTATTTTAACGGGTATATTTTTCGAAATACTATATGTTTTATTGTCCAATGAAAATGCTCCTTCTGTATTAAATAAAAATTCATAATCACCAGAATTGAGTGCGTTTAAATTGTCTTTATTGGTTGTTATAAAATCATTTACTGTTTCTTTTGAAAGGTCTACAGTGTCTTTCTCATATGTCTTGGTAAGTCCGCTCAGAATTTCATTATAGTAATTATTCAAGTCATAAGTGCCATTGTTTGTCGAGTAAAATTGACTTGCCAATTCATACTTCCGTTCTCTGATAAGGCCTTCAATTTCTGATTGAGCCACTTTTGTTTTTTCTTCTAATTCTATCCTGGCCTTTTCTTCTTTTATCTTTGCCTTATCTGCCTCAATTTTTCTTAAGGCTTCTAATCTTTCTTCATCTTTTCGCTTTTCTTGGTTTAATCTTTCTTCTTCTTCTTCTTTTGATGATTTACATAGTTCCTCCTTAGAAATTGTTCTCTCGATTTCTAAGGATGTATTGACCGCAAGATCGATCATATGGTTAGCGCTTTCTTCAGTGAATAATTTTACAAAAGATGGTTTGTATTCACATTCCATATGCCAAAACATGCGTCCCCGAATAAAGTAACAAATAAAACTGGCATTTATTGGAACTCTAAATCCATTAAGCGCATTTATTTCGATAATCGCAATATCAATACATTTTCTATCTCTTTTCCCTGAATACACCTCGTAATCCGATAAACTCCAAGTTTTGGGAAAGTTAGCCGTCGTTTTTATTGTATTGTATGCAGTGAGAATGTGATTTTTTTTGAGGCCAAACTGTGCGTTGATTTTGAAAGAGAAAATCATTAATACAATGATCAAAGTTACACATCTCATAATTAATGGGTTAAATCTGTTACAAATAGATTTCTTACTGTTTTTAGATTGATAGTTAATATTTGATTTCAAGATAAATATAAGACTTTTCATATTGTTAGTTTTTAGACAGAATAAAATTATAAAATTTAGTTAATCAATTGCACATAACGTTTTGCGTGTAGGCGATGTTGCCTTGTTTTGCGCCTGCGGCAAGGCAATATTGCTTACACGCTGTTATGGCTAGTTAAGGTTGAAACATACTTACAATTCTATCAATATCATTTTTTAAATCTGGAAAATCTACTTCTGCTACATAAAATGAGCGTATTGTGTCATCTTCGTCAAAAAATGAAATAGTCGAATTATCATCGAATTTAATTTCAGTGATGTTGCCATCTTCATTTTCTTTAGTGCTAACAAATCTTTCGTCAATGTCATCCCAGTTTAAGTCCAACCCTTTAAACAAAGCAAATTCATTATCAAACCATTGATTATTAAACTTTAAAAAAAAATCTAAATTACTGCTTATCACACTTGTGGTTTTTTCTCCATAAAGATCTGCGAAATAATCTAGCTGTGCCGTATTCTCACACTTACTCCATCCCATGTATTCTGATATATAATAATGAATTATTATCAATTTAGACCCAATTGATTCATTTTTGAAATTCTCGAACCAAGAGTTATAATTATCAAAATTCCTTTTCCCTGACCTGTTTTCATGTTCACTAGGTAAATAGAAATTGATGTAGTAATAATCTCTTTCACATGAACCGATATCTATGTAATTTATAAATTCAAAAGAATCTGCAGGCTTAAACTTAATTATTCTCATAATCGATTTGAAGTATTAATTAGCCATAACGTTCCGGCGCTTGGCGAGGTTGCGAAGTTCGGAACCGATTATTTTCTATCAAAGATAAAATTTCTTGCGAGAAATAAACGTGTATTTACTACAAAATTCGCAATCTTGCCAAACGCCTGTTACCTGCTGTTTTTTTTCTATT
>CAMAPT010000044.1 GCA_945860225.1 Chitinophaga pinensis
AGCACACAATAATAATTTTGAAAAAACCAATTCAGAAAAGGTCATTTCGGTTATCACAAAACCATTCTTGATTTGCAGAAATTGGATAAATCATACATTATTAAACGACGAATTACATTATTAATGCACTTCGTTGAAGAAACCAAATAATATTAATAATCTAAAAATAAATTTATGAAAACAATTATTTTAACTGGTTCACTTATATTTTTAATATATGTGAATCAACAAGCTCAGAATATTTTGAACGGTAAAATTTTTGATAAAGAAACTAAAGAACCGCTTATTGGAGCAACTATTATTTCTAGCGGGCAGATAGCTACAACAACTAATTTAAATGGTGTTTTTACTTTAGAAAGCCAACAGGTAATTGATTCCCTTGAAGTGCGGTTAGTTGGATATAAAACCCAAAAAATTAAATCGGAAATTGGAAAAGATTTAATTATAGGTTTGACAACTTCAGGAACAAACATGCAAGAGATTGTTGTAACCGCTAATCGTGATGAACAAAATAGAACAGATGTTCCGATGGCAATAAGTAAATTATCGGCAACGACAATTAATGATGCAAAAGCTACGCTTTTAACAGAGTTAATAAACAAAGTGCCAGGAGTTGCTATGGTTAATTTAAATAACGAACAGCATTCGATGTCTATAAGGCAGCCAATGGGAACCAATGCCTATTTTCTTTATATGGAAGATGGAATTCCTTTGCGCGCAATGGGAGTCTTTAATCATAATGCTTTAATTGAAATGAATATTTTCTCCATTTCAAATATCGAGGTTGTTAGAGGTCCAGCTTCTTCATTATACGGTCCGGAAGCAGTTGGTGGGGCTATTAATTTCATTACAAAAAAACCCACGGCTATAACTACGGCAAAAGCAGGGATTCAATTTGATAATTTTGGATACAAGCGAGCTCAATATGCTGCTGGAGGTATGTTGGGAAAAAAATTAGGGTATTCAGTTGGAGGATTTTATGCTAAACAAGAAAATGGATGGATGACTTATTCTGATTATGATAAAAATTCTATCAATGCAAGGATTGATTATGATTTAACCAAAAAAACAAAATTAATATTAGCTGGTGCGTATCATGATTATTATTCAGATATGTCTGGAAGTGTTGATAGTATTGCATTTTACAACAGAAGTTATGTTAGTACCTCTGATTTTACATACAGAAAAGTAAAAGCATTAAGAACTAGATTAAGTGCTGAACATACATGGAATCAAACAAATCATACAGTTTTACATTTAGTATATAGAGATAATACAATTGCTCAAAATCCTGCATATGGAATTAGGTGGACTAGCGGAAAAAATACTGCAACAGGAGAAATTAATGATAATAGTTCAAAAAGTAAGGCATTTATTTTGCAACATACCTCAGAAATTAAACCATTAAAAACTAAATTAGTGGGGGGTATAAGTATAGATAATTCTCCAGTTGTATACAATTCATATCGAGTTGATCTTTTGGCTAAATTACGCCCAGGTGGAAAATCAGTAGAACAATATACAATTGATAGAGAAAGACAAGATATTAAAATCGCAGATTACGATGCGGAACTAATTAATACAGCAGCTTATTTACAAGCGGATATTAAACCATTTAAAGTGTTGACTATTACACTTGGTGGTAGATATGATGATATGTCATTTACTTATAATAATTATTTAGATAATACTTCAGGAAAAAAATCATACCAACAATTTACTCCAAAAGTTGGTGCTACTTATAAACTTAACTCTAATATTGGTTTTTATGGAAACTATAGCTTAGGATTTTCTCCTCCAGGCCTAACATCAGTATTTCGTAAAAAGCCTAACACTAACCCTGCGGAATTCTACTATAATCTTAACCCTGCTACTTTTACTAACTATGAAGTTGGAGGATGGGCTAGTTTAATTAAAAATAAATTAGATATAGACATTGCGGTATATCAAATGTTAGGTAAAAATGAATTATTGAACATAAGACAACCCGATAATTCAACAGATTATCAAAGTGCAGGAAAAACAACACATCAAGGCGTGGAGTTTGGATTTACATTTAAGCCTAATACACAATGGATGGCAAGAATTGGTGGAACAAATGCAATGCATCGTTATGATGAATTTGTTTTAAGTACAAAATCAACAGATTTAGTGAAAAATGTAAATGGTAAAATAATGCCAAATTCTCCTTCATGGATTGTAAATAGTGAAATTACCTACAAACCTATTTTTGTTAATGGACTAAGAGTTGGTATCGAATGGCAGCATTTGAGTCCTTGGTATCAAAATCAAGTAAATACTATTAAATACGATGATGAAGGTGTATTTGGCTTAAAAGGCATTAGTGTGTTGAATTTTAGAGTTGGTTACGAATGGAAGGGTATAGAGGTTTTTAGTAATATTATGAATCTAACAGATGAATTATATGCTTACAATGCATCTAGAGGTAATAATGCTACTGATAGAACAAGCTATACAGCTGCAGCGCCAAGAACATTTGTTTTTGGAATTCAATATAATTTCACAAGTAAAAAATAAGAAATAAGGAATTTGGGTTAACATAATTATATTAACCCAAATTCTTATTCAAAAAAACTTAGAATGATAAAACGTAATATTTATAAATGGCACAGATGGTTAAGTGTTTCAATGGCTATCCCGGTTGTGATGTGGATTATCAGTGGAATTATGCACCCAATAATGACATCATTTAAACCACAAGTTAAAAAGCAATTTCTTGAATCTAAGGTTATTGATACTTCTAAAATACATATATCATTAAAAAACGCTTTACAAACGAACAAAATTTCATCTATTCTTAATTTTAGAATCATTGAATTAGATAAGACGTATTATTATCAAGTTAAATTAAAAGAAAGGGTACATCCAGTTTATATAAGTGCGACTGACGGAACCTTAAATCTAAAAGGAGATTATAACTATGCCATTCAAATCGCAAAACAGATGCTAGGAGATACATCTAGTGTTAAAAATGTTAGTGTTTTGTATGATTTTGATGAAGAATATGTTTATGTTAATCGTTTTTTACCTGTATACAAAGTTCATTTTAATAGGGCAGATGGGATAAGATTGTACATTGATACCGATGGGGCAAAAATGGCACTGGCTATGGATAATTCAAGAAGAGCCTTTAATAAATTTTTTGTCAATTTTCATAGTTTTGGTTTTTTAAATTGTTTTGGTAATTTTAGGTTAGTCGTTTTGGTTGGTTTATCGATGCTGTCTTTTATAACGGCAGTTTTCGGAATATATATCTGGTTTGTCGTTTCTAGAAAAAACAAAAAACAACACGATAAAATAAAACATAAAAAATGGCATGCTAAAATTGCAATTTATACTGCCATAACAACTCTTGGATTTACATTTAGTGGAGCCTTACATGCTTACGAGAAATTTAAACCGGACAATAGAAATAATTATTGTCATCAACCAGAAATACAAACAGATGTTTTGGATTTGAATATTGCGCAACTATTTAAACACAGTTTAAATGATGGAGAAATTACAAATGTGTCAATCGTGTCAATCGATGAAAAATTATTTTGGCAAATATATTATAAAGGAAAAAAAGGGGAATTGAAAAAAAACTATCGATATATTTCTGATTTTTCAAAACTTTATAATGGCGATTCTTTATATGCTTCTTTTATTGCTAATAAATTTAGTGGTAACAAAAGTCAAGAAATAATTGAATCGAAAGAGATTTTGAAATTTCAAGGAGAATATGGATTTGTAAACAAACGATTGCCAGTTGTTAAAGTTCAATATAATAAAAATGATAATGAGCGCTATTACATAGATACTTCAACTGGCAAACTTTCATTGAAAGTTCAAGATAAAGATTTGCTAGAAGGCTATAGTTTTTCTATGTTACATAAATATCATTTTCTTGATTTTTTCGGAAAATTAACGAGAGATATTGCTACCGTAATTGCCGCAAGCGCAAATTTATTAGTGACTCTCATCGGTATTTTACTTTTTGTAAAATTCATTATCAATAAAAAAACAAAAAAAAATAGTGTAATAAATTAATATAAATTTATGAAATAGCCATGTTTTCCGAAACACAAACACAAATGAAGATATATGGCGAATAACATATGACAACTAAAAAGCAATAAAAATCTACATATGAAAACAATATTCAAATTCATTGTCATAACATGTATGACAGCAACATTTATCAGTTGTAAAAAAGATAAAGATTCAGAACCTACGCCTACCAGCCCTACAACCCCTTCTACTAGCACTGGCAATTTAAAAATTGCATTCGAAGCTATGGTGGGTGATTCTTCTTTACAATTAGGCACAGCAAATACAACTTACACCAATCAATCCGGAAACACCTTTAATGTCAGTGTTTATAAGTATTACATCAGTAATATAAAAATTATCAAATCAGATAATTCGGTGTGGATTGAACCTAATAGCTATCATTTAATTGATCATGCTGATTTAGCAACTACAACGTTTACTTTATCTAAAGTACC
>CAMAPT010000045.1 GCA_945860225.1 Chitinophaga pinensis
TGGAATTTTGGAGACAACAGCCCATCAGATACATTACATAATCCTTTGCATACATTTTATAACACGAGTAAGGCAGATGTAACATACAGTGTAGAATTAGTCGCTTCTAATCAATTTAAATGCTTGGATACGATTTATAAATCGATAACCGTTCATAAAAATCCGGAAGCTAAATGCAATATTACGCCATCTGTTGGTTGTTCCCCTCTGATAACTACTTTTAATAATACTAGTATTGGTGGAAAAAATTATCAATGGAAATTTGGTGACAACACCACATCCTCAAATATTCATGCAACTCATACCTTCACAAATGAAAGTCGTTTAAGTGATAAAACATATAGTTGCACATTAATCACTGAGTCGGCTGATGGTTGCAAAGATTCTATAATTTTACCAGTCAAGGCCTTGTTTAAACCTAAAGCCAATTTTGTAGTTGATACACCTGGCTGTCCATCAAAATTATTAACCTTTACAAATACATCAATTGGTGCGTCAAACTATCAATGGCATCTCAGTGCCCTGACATCAACCAATACATCAATTTCTCAAACCTTTTATAATTCGACTCAATCTAATATTACATGCACAGTTCTGTTGGAGGCCAATTCTTCAGATAATTGTTCTGATAAATTGCTTATGCCAATTGTAATCCATCCAACTCCTCAGTTTTCGATTCTTTCAACCATAGAAAAAGGATGTACTCCTTTAAAAATTACTTTTCCATCAATAGATGGAATAAAATCTTATCAATGGAAATTTGGAGACGGTGGTTCCGCCTATACTGAAGATATAACACATTCTTTTTACAACTCAACAAGTTCAACCGTCATATATACGGTTCATTTAATCGGGTCGGACAAATTTGGATGTTCGGACACTACTTCGAAAACAATAACCGTTTTTGAAAAACCCACAGCACTGTTTACTACTAATACAACATTTGTAACGGCCCTATCAACACCTATTCATTGTATCAATCAATCGATAGGGGCCATTGAATATGTATGGGATTTTGGCGACTACAAGTCCTCTACAGATATTAACCCCTCTCATATTTATCAAACAGAAGGTGAATTTCAAATTTATTTAATAGCAAAAAATACTCATGGCTGCAAGGACACTTTTTTACTTTCACCTAATATCATTTCAGAATTAAAAAGTTCTATAGACGTACCTAATGCCTTTACTCCTAATACTGTAACGACAAATGGTGGTTTAGTTGATATTAATGACTTGAGCAATGATGTATTTTATCCGATATTAAAAGGAATCAAAGATTATGAACTATCTATTTATTCTAAATGGGGAGAATTATTGTTTGTATCTAATAATCAAAACATAGGTTGGGACGGATATTATAAAGGAAAACTTTGTACCCAAGATGTGTATATATGGAAAATAATAGCCACAGATAATGAAGGTGAAAAAATGATTAAAACAGGCGATGTCACATTACTAAAATAAATAGTCAAATGAATTGTTTTATCAATATAAATTTGAAAATTGATCATCTATTGGTCATAGGAGCTATTTTATTTTCTGTATTACTAAAAGCACAAGATTCTCAATTTACACAATTTTATGCTGCTCCCATGTACCTTAATCCTGCCTTAACTGGAGAAACAAATAAACAGCGTTTAGTAGCCAATTATAGAAATCAATATAGTGGTATCGCAAAGGGTTTTCAAACATATATGGCGAGTTATGATTATAACTTAAGTGGTTTTAATAGTGGAATTGGATTTCATGTTTTACAAGATAAGGCCGGAACCGGAGGCTTAACATTAAATCAAATAGGTTTTAATTATGCGTACCTCATAAAAATTAATTCATCTATGAAACTGCGATTTGGAACTAATCTTTCCTATAATCAACAAAAAATAGATTTCAATAAACTAAAATTTAATGACCAATTTATTACCGGCTCGGCCCAATCTATGGACGCAGCTAACTTTCAACAAAATAATTATCTTGATTTTTCGGCCGGAAGTTTTTTTAGCGCCAACAATTATTGGGTTGGGCTTAGTTTAAAACACATGAACAAACCTACTTCAAGCTTAACTGGAAAAAGCTCTTCGCTACCAGTAACCACCAGCTTTCATGGTGGATATAGATTTTTACTAGAAAATGAATCTGAAGATCAAATAAAACAACATATAACCACTGCTTTTCATTTCAAACATCAACAAAAATATAATCAATTAGATGTAGGATTATATTATTTTTATTCACCTTTTAGTGTCGGATTATGGTATAGAGGGTTGCCTATAATAAAAAATACTAGTTCTTACACTAATTCGGAAAGTTTAGCATTGTTGATAGGAATTGATATAGATAAATACAATATGAAAATTGGTTATAGTTATGATGCAACAATATCCTCTTTAGGTATTTCCAATTCACTGGGGTCGCACGAAATTTCTTTGAAATATGAAATTCCTGAAAAAATAGTAAAGAAAACTTATATCGTTATTCCAAAACTATAAAAATTAGTTAAATGGAATTCGATAATCACACCCTTCTTTAAAACGATGACAACCCCAAGCTGTTTTTCCCTTTATTAAATTACCCATTTTACATTTCGGACAAATTTGCGATGCCATATCTAATGGTTCATTTTTATTTTTTTCCTTTTCCAGAATTAATTCAATTACAAAATCTGAATTCAGTTTCAAAAAACCGCTTACTTTTTCACCCTCTATCATAAAACCCTTTATGATGGAAGTTTTTCGTTTTTGAATAAGCGTTATGAGTTGTTTATCTGTTAATGTTTTATTTAAAAACTCAAAATTAATTTTAAAATCACAACCAGATTTAAATTGATTGCAACCAAATGCCCATTTCCCTTTCATCATTTTACCGACATGACATTTTGGACAATCCACAGAAGCATGCTCATCGGTTGGCTTCAAATCTATCTTGATGCTATCTGACTTTTTGATAATTGTTTTTTCTGTCAAAACCGATGGTTTATCTGACTGAATGGTAATTGTATTGGCTTGTTCTCGTTTTACTTCATAAGTCAAATCAGTGACCATTTGTTTCATTTCATTCAAAAAAACATGAGCGTCATATTCTCCCTTTTCGATTTGCCTTAATTTTTTCTCCCAAATTCCTGTTAATTCTACAGACTTTAACAACTCATTATTAATCGTTTTGATGAGTTGTAGACCCGTTACGGTTGGCACTAAATTTTTTCGTTGTCTAATAATATAATTTCGCTTAAACAAAGTTTCTATAATATTGGCTCTAGTTGAGGGGCGTCCTATACCATTTTCTTTCATTAATTCTCTCAACTCAGGATTATCGACTTGCTTCCCGGCAGTTTCCATAGCGCGAAGCAGGGTAGCTTCTGTATGAAGTTTCGGTGGTTGTGTTTGTTTTTCTTGTAAATCCGGAATATGCTCACCCTTTTCTCCCTTCTTAAATAAAGGCATTACCTGCTCATCATCTTCTTTAAAATCTGTTTCCTTTTTTTGATACAAAACCCTCCATCCTTCATCCAAAATAACTTTTCCAGTAGCTGAAAATTCATAGCTCTCAATATCGCCTATAACTAATGTATTACTAACTATGCAATCTGGATAAAATGCGGCAATAAAACGCCTTGCAATAATGTCGTATACTTGTTTTTCGGGCAAATACATGGTTGATGGCGGCAATATACCTGTGGGAATAATCGCGTGATGATCGGTAATTTTTTTATCATCAAATATCTTTTTACTTTTTTTAATCGGTTTTTCTAATAATGTTTTTGTGTAGGCTGCGTATGGCGTCATATTGGCTAAAATCCCACTTATTTTAGGGTGCATGTTTTCAGGTAAATACGTCGTGTCTACTCTAGGATATGTTACCAATTTTGATTCATACAACTTTTGGAGATGTTTGAGCGTATCTTCAGCGGTAAAATTTAATTTCTTATTACACTCTACTTGTAATGATGTTAAATCAAATAATGGAAGAGGACTTTCGTTGGCCTTTTTTTCGGTGTTAGAAATAATTTCAAATAACTTACCTCGTATGTTTTCCAAAATTTGAATAGCATCCTCTTTTTTATTGAATTTCCGTTTCGTGAAACTGAATAAAACATCTCGGTAAACAGTTTTAAGTTCCCAATAATTTTCGGGCTTAAAATTTTGAATTTCATTAAATCGATTAACAATGAGGGCCAGTGTAGGTGTTTGTACCCTGCCTATCGATAAAACTCCTTTTCCATTAGCATACTTCACTGTATATAACCTACTGGCATTCATTCCAAGTAACCAATCGCCAATGGCTCTTGCATTACCTGCAGCATATAATAAGTCATATTCTTTACTATCTTTTAAACTACTGAAACCCTCCTTAATTGCTTCATCCGTAAGAGAGGAAATCCACAACCGTTT
>CAMAPT010000046.1 GCA_945860225.1 Chitinophaga pinensis
GGTTTATAGCGCCAACTATTCTAGCTATTTCTTTGCCAACACTTGGTTTTTCGGCTATACATAAAACCACAGTCTTTTATTTTTCTACAAAAACAAAAACATCTTCATTATCTCGTTTCATTAAATAATTTTCACGAGCAAATGTTTCCAAACTTTTTTTATTATGTTGAAGTTCCTCTATTTTTATTTTATTATTTTCTATTTCTGAAATGTAATAATTTTTTTCAGCGTTGAGTTTATCGCACTTTTTAATCAAATCATATTGAGTAAATAAATCATTTTTGTCAAAATACAGTAACCAGATTACTAAACCAACACTCACCAAAAAGAATTTATTTTTTAATACTTTTAATAAGAACATATCATAAATAGTTTAAACTTAAATTTAAAACATTGAATGCTCGATTAAGAATAGTTTTTAGTATCTTATAACAAACCAATTGTTAATTGTTAAGCAGTAAAATCATAGAAAATAAAATAAATAGAATTTTTACTTTAAGCTATTTTCCGTTTTCTGCTAGCTAAATATACTCCTGAAATAATTAAGCCGGCCGATAACAATTTAATGGCTGTTAGCTCGTCCTTACCTAATAAAACAGCAATAATGGTAGCTAAAAATGGTTGCAAATAAATGTACATACTCACTACCGATGAACTTAATGATTTTAAAGCAAATGTATTGAGCAAATAAACCAAAAATGTAGTTGCCACAACAACAAAAGTTAAGGCCATGATGACATCAAAGGATAATTGACTCCATGTAACACTCCATAAATCATTAGCACAAAAAGGAACAGCATATATAAATCCAACCAAAAAAATCCATTTCATCACCGTAACGGTTTGGTATTTTTGCATCAAAGGTTTAGCCATTACTACAAAAACTGCCCAGGATAAAGAATTTACCAATGTCATTAAATCTCCTCCAAGTGTTTCGCTACCTATTGTAAATGATCCCTGGGCATTAAACAACAATAACGTTAAAGCCCCTATCACTCCAAAAACTAATCCGGTGAATTTTAAAACAGTTAATTTTTCTTTCAAAATAAACAATGTAAAAAACATCACCGCAATTGGATTACTCACCATGATGATGGCCGAATTGATTGGCTTGGTTAAACTCAATCCGTAAATGAAAAAAATTTGATTAAATGCTACTCCAAAAAAAGCTAAAAGCATCAATTTCTTGAAATCATTTTTTTCTACCTTTTCTTGCGGATAAAAAAATGATAATAACCAAAATAAAACAAGCGCACCAGAAATCCTTAACATGACCAAGCCTAGTGGTTTAATATGATGAGGCATTAAGTCTTTTGCAATAGAATAATTTAAGGCATAAATAGTTTGTGCCGCAAACAAAGAACAATGTGCTTTTAAAGAAGGATTCATCGTGGTAGCAAATATGCAGTATTATTCTCAAATTTATGGCATGTTATTTATCGATCAATTAAAAACAACCATTGAATTAGATTCATATCCTAAAAGAATTGTATCTCTTGTTCCTTCTCAATCTGAATTACTTTGGGATTTAGGATTAACTAATGAATTAGTAGGAATTACTAAATTTTGCATACATCCTGAGGATTTATTCAAAAACATGACAAAGGTAGGCGGTACAAAAACCTTAAATGTTCAAAAAATCATCGACTTAAATCCAGATTTAATAATTGGCAATAAAGAAGAAAATGAACAGTCGCAAATTATAGAACTTAAAAAACACGTACCTGTTTGGATGAGTGATATTTATAATTTATCAGACACCCTTCTGATGATTGAATCTCTTGGAAACATCACTAACAAACAAAACGAAGCGACTAATATCAAAAACCAAATAGCACAAAGTTTTCTCCAATTAAAAACAACGTCAAAATCTGTTTTATATTTAATTTGGAAAAATCCATTCATGGCTGCCGGAACTAATACATTTATCAATGATATGCTTCTAAAAATGGGGCTCAAAAATGTATTAAATCAAGAAAACAGCCGTTATCCTGAATTAAGCATAGAAGATATGATACATTTAAACCCAGAAGTGATTTTTTTATCTTCCGAACCCTACCCTTTTAAAGAACTCGATATCAATTTTTTACATCACAAACTCCCAAACGCTCAAATTATTTTAGTGGATGGCGAAATGTTTAGCTGGTATGGAAGTCGATTATTAAAAAGTAGCGCATATTTTAACCAATTGATTGATTTACATTTTTAAACTAAACAGATAGTTCACCAACTGTTTTAAAACCTAATAGGCTGTAAAAAGTGTATATTCACAAAAAATAATACCATGATACATTTAGGAAAAACCAATACATTAACCATTTTGAGAAAAACAGCCCCTGGTATGTTTTTGGGTGATGATGAAAATGAAGTTGTTTTATTACCTAACAAATATATTGAACCTGAATTTGAAATTGGAGAAAAGATTGAGGTGTTTGTATATAAAGATTCAGAAGACAGATTAATAGCAACAAGACTTAAACCTTTTGTTGAAGTCAATCAATTCGCTTATCTCAATGTTTCTGAAGTATCACGCATCGGCGCATTTTTAGACTGGGGATTAGAAAAAGATGTTTTTGTGCCATTTAAAGAACAAAAACAAAAAATGTTTGAAGGGCATAATTATGTCGTTTACATATATATTGATGAGCTAACCGAACGTATTGTTGCTTCGAGTAAAATCAATAAATTTATCAGTAACGATCTATTAACGGTTAAACAAGGAGATGAAGTTGATTTATTAGTTTATAATGAAACCAATTTAGGTTTTACTTGTGTTATCAACGGAGTGCATAAAGGACTTATTTATCATGATGATATTTATACAGACATTGCTATAGGAGATCAAACAAAAGGATACATTAAATTGATTAGAGAAGGTAATTTGATTGATTTAAGCCTTCAAAAAATTGGTTTTAAACATGTCCTCTCTTCTACCGAATTAATATTAGATTATTTAACTAAACACGATGGTTATTTAGAATTAAACGATAAGAGTTCACCAGATTTGATAGAAAGACGCTTTAATATGAGTAAAGCCACTTTTAAAAAATCGATTGGTATTTTGTACCGTCAACGTAAAATTACAATCCATGAAGACGGTGTAAGATTAGTTTATCCTACTAACGAAATCACCAACATTTAATTCCTACTTATTTAAGAACAATAGAGATAAAAATCAAAAAGGGTGACTAAATGTCACCCTTTTTGATTTTAAACCAAATTCAATTGATACTTATGGTATCATACAATCATTAGTAATTGTTTGAATTTTTTCTGTAGAACATTTACCATTATTATAGGTAATTCTCAATTTAACACTATATGATCCATTAGGTAATGTCGATAAATCTATAGTTGGAGCTGAAGTTGTTAAAACAACTGTATTAGTCGTTGTATTTGTAACAGTCCAAAGCACCGTTGAAGTTAATGTAGACGGTGTAATGATAGATGTATTTTGAATCGTACAAGTACAAGCATCTACTGTAAAAGAAGCCACTACATTGCCAACAAGTGCCACATTTACACTCGCTGTACCAATACAACCATTAGTTCCAGTAACAGTTACTGTTTTAAC
>CAMAPT010000047.1 GCA_945860225.1 Chitinophaga pinensis
CATTGTTTAGAATTTATTTCAATTTTGGAAGGACAGCCAAAACCAGAATTAGGAATTATAACCTTTGACGAATGGGAAAGAGAAACAAAAATTTAATAAATAAACCAAATAAAAATAACTGCACCTAACAGCGTGCAAGCGCCATAACCCTGCCGCAGGCGCAACACAGGGTTACGATCGCCTGCACGCGAAACGTTACCAGTAATGCACCCGAAAATCTCCGTAGACAATTATTCGGTTGACAACAATGCTTTTTTAAGTACAATTTAGGACACTGAAAAACCAGTTTAGGGAAATAGAAACGGTTTTTAGTTTTTTATTTCCCTCCACTTTTTGCGGGTTTGAAAAACCCGTTTTGGCTATCACTAATTTAGCTTATTTGTTTTTTGCAAAAAGTCAGGCAAAAACCAAATAAGCTAAATTCCTTCCCTCAATAAATAGGTGTGCTTCGCACTCTTTGCGCATCTCGCTTCCGCTCAATCAAAGGCGCAGTGCCACGGCGTATGGTATCTTTCTGCTATTCTTCAGTTATCGCAATATTTTTAATTGATAATTCATTGTTTCTAAGTTTGATAGATAAACCTCCTTTTACAATATAAGGTGCAGCTATGTCATAATCTAATCCTTTGGCATAAATATAATAGTTCCCTTTAAAAAAAGATATATTATAGTTGCCATTTCCATCTGCTTCCACATAGGTGTCATATAATTTTATATCCGTTCCTGGAAACTCAGTGGCGTTATACTTAATATAAATATAAGCGTAAGGTATTGGCTTACTATGGTGTAAAACAACACCTTCTAATGTTGCTTTGCCCCCAATTCGATTTTTTTTACAATTACTTAATAATAGTAGTACCAAAAAAATAAATCCACAATACTTCATATGATATACAATTAAATTATACAATGTAAAATTAAAAAAACAATCTAAAATAAAAGGTGCTATTTTTAATTTACGATACCAATTTGCTTAGTAAACTATATCTATTATTTTTGCCTTGTGGTAAAAAGCAAAAAACACTTTGAGTTAAATTTTATAATAGTACTTGCTGTAATTATACAGTATTCATGTAAGCAAAATAACAATTCAGATACACTTCCAATACTCGGCAATCCAACTTTTGTTAAACATTCTATTAATGGTACTATAACAATAGATAGTATTTTTCCTATTATCCGTAACTTCTCATTTGTCAATCAAGATAGCTCAACAGTAACCAACCAAACATTTAAAGATAAAATTTACGTGGCAGACTTCATTTTTCTATCATGTGCCACAATCTGCCCTAAAATGAATCAAAGTATGCTTGATGTCTATAAGGCTTACGAGAAAAATCCAAATATATTATTTCTATCTCATTCAATAGATACTGAAAATGATACAATTCCACGACTAAAAGAGTACTCTAATGCATTAAATGTTTCATCAAAAAAATGGCATTTTGTTACTGGTAATCAAGATTCTATTTACAATATGGCTAATGAAAATTACTTTGCAACTGCTTATAAAGATGTTGAAGCAGAGGGTGGATATACCCATAGCGGCGGCCTTTTACTAATTGACAAAAATAAACATATAAGAGGTGTCTATGATGGCACCGACCCTCATGAAACAGAAAGACTCATTAAGGATATTGAGATACTTTTAAAAGAGCAATTTTAACACTATATTTGCAAACAAAATTGAAACGTTTAGTCCCTATAGCATGCCTTTTGGTAATTATGATTCAAAGTACTTCTTCACTTTGGATATTGGGCTCATTTTATATTAATCAAGATTATATTTCAAAAAATGTATGCGTTAATCGTTTTGACGCAATGCCTATATGTAAGGGTAAATGCTACTTAAATAATGAGCTAAAAGAAAACGAAAAAAAAGAACAAAAGCTGCCTGATTTAAAACAAAAAGAAATCAATCTATTTTGTCAAACTAAAGATGTTTTTACTGCACCTCGTCTTATTACAAAATCTCAAATTTCCATCTATCCTCAAGCAATTACTTTTCACATCAGTAATTATCATTCATCCATATTTCATCCGCCACAAGTTGCTTAATTAAACTTCGTTTTATTTAATTAATAACTTATAAACTATTATGCGCACACTAAAACTAGCTGTGAGCAATTTAGGTTTGTTTGGCGAAGGTATTAGGCAGTTTTGGATGGACGATTTAAAAGGATTATTAGGCAATCATCCTCATTTAGAACATCCTCATCAACAAGATTTTTACACTTTACTGTTTATAGAAAAAGCAGAAGGAGAGCTAATTATTGATGATAAAAAAATCCGTCTTGATGATCCTAAAACCATTATCATAAAACCTAATTGCATTTACAGCATTGATATTAACCGAAATGCAAAAGGCAAAATTATTTGTTTTAGCGAAGATTTTTTCTCATTAAGATATAACAATAATATTTTGTATCAATTCTCATTTCTAAAAAGAGAAGCGAAGCCATACATTCGTTTTAATGATGTTCAACAGCAAAAATGGCAAGTGCTTTCCAATTTAATGTTTGAAGAATTTAGTTTAAACAGAAAAGAAAGCAATAAAGTATTACGTTCGTTCTTAAATATTTTAATGTTTGAACTAGAAAGATTGTATAAGCCAATAGGCTATAAACAAGAAATGAATGTGAAAACAGAAAAAGTATTGCAGTTTGAACGTTATGTTGATGAATTTTACTTAAAATATAAAATGCCATCGGCCTATGCCGAAAAATTAAACCTAAGTCCAAATTACTTAAATAAATTATGTAAAGATGAAACAGGATTAACTGCAGGCGAAATCATCAGAAAGCGAATAACTATTGAAGCCCAGCGATTATTACATTACACAAGCTTATCAGTGAATGAAATTGCACATAAATTAGGTTTCGAAAACACATCTTATTTTGTTACTTTCTTTAAAAAACAAACTGAATTTACTCCAGAACAATTTAGAAAAAACACATAAACAAACGACAGAAAGAGGGGCTTTGATAAGTTTTAACGAGCGATATATTTTATAATCAAAGCCTCTCCCTGTCAAAAAATTAATTAAAATGAAAAAACACCTACCACTAATTGCCATCTTAATAATATCATTTATTGCGATTTTGTCAATTATGCAAAACGCCTATCATAAAAAAGTAGCGGATATTCGTTTACTTCCAATA